>NZ_BNEL01000003.1:3088473-3776946 GCF_018327685.1 Streptomyces sp. TS71-3
CCCGGCGGTGGCGGAACCCCCGTCAGGGCCAGGGCGGCGCTGGAGTTCCTGAAGGCCGACATCCGCGGCGTGGAGCGGGAGTTCGGCCTGCTCGCCACGGGCATCCTCGACGATCCGGGGGCGCCGCGGCAGGCACCCGCGCGTCCGGCGCCCTCCCGGGCCATCCCGCTGCCCGCGCAGGCGCCGAGGAGCCGCGGTTCCTGGGCACGTACCCTGGTCAAGAAGATCGAGCAGACGTTCGCCGATTGAGCACGGCCATCGCGGAGTCTGCACGGTGACACGTGCAGATGACGCGTGCGATTCGAGGGTGGATCGCCGAGCACCCAGAGAGCCCCAGCATTCGCCGGCTTGGCGCGATGGTGGGGCTTTCCGGCACTTTCCGGCACTGTCGTCTCCTGCCTGGCAGTCTCGTGTGCTTCGAGGCGCACCCCAGGCAGCGGAAGCCTGGCTGCTTCCTACTGGGATGTCTCCACGGGTGAATTCCGACATCGGCCCACCGCCGGCAATGCGGTCGCATCCTCCCGCACGGAATGGGGCTCACACCCCATCGGCATCGAGTGGTCCGCACTGACCGCCGACGTGTGCCCCTCACCGCGCCTCTTCCGGCGCACACGCGCACCGCGTAAGGCCCGTACGAGGGCCGGTGTGCATGGCCCTGGGCCGGGCCCGCAGGCGCCGCCACACGCATACTCCGAGCTCGCCGCCGACGCCGGGATCGAACCTGTTACGGCCCTTTACGTCCCGAAACTTCTTTCCTTGCTCTGAAGGTGTGGCATGCGCCGTTGGCATGTGACGTTTCCCACCGTCGGGCCGCCACGATGCCCCTGGCCAGGTGTCACTTTCGTTTCGACGGGCTGCGGAACGCCGGGAACCGGGTAAAGTCCGCTCCGGCCCCGCGCCCCCTTCCCCATGCAGTTCCGTGGTCCAGGGCGGCCCGCAGGAGCGGTTCCACTCGAGCGCCAGACTCGTATGATTATTTAGCGCTGGTCCTGGTACGGTTCACCGGGTCGTGATCGGGAGATGACGGCACGTCAGAGTGGCAACGCGGGAACAACGAGGCATGTCGCACCATTTGCTACCGCTACCAGTTTTCGCTGCAGTTCAAGGAACCAGATGCCCATACGCGACCGGCACACAGCTAGCAGGGCAGCCCACCGCAAGTCCCCTCGATCCGCGTCCGTTCTGCCGGTGGCGATCCCGGCGGTGCTCCTCGTCGGTCTCTGGGGAACCACGGCGGCGGGGTTGCTCGCCGACCAGTCCCAGCTACGTGATGACACGTCCCTGGCGCTGACGCTCGGCGAACCGGCCCACGACGTCTTCGCCAAGCTGCAGATCGAACGCCGCCTGACCGCCACCTGGCAGGCCAACCAGGCCGAGCCCGCCCGCTCCGCCCTGGAGCAGGCGCGCGCCAAGACCGACGCGGCCATCGAGGCGTTCCACAAGACGATGGGGTCCACCCCGGACTCCATGACGCTCCAGGAGCGCACCAAGACACTCCACGCGGAGCTGGAGAAGCTCTCCGAGAACCGCAGCGCCATCGACCGGCGCACGCTCAGCGAGGCGAAGGTCTTCCAGTACTACACGGACGCCATCGCCAGCAGTGCCGCGGTGATCGACGCCGCCACGCAGACCGGCGAAGGGCAGCCCGCACCGGCCGTCACGGCCACCACGTACCTCGTGCAGGTCTCCGAGATGATCTCCCGCGAGGACGCGCTGCTGTCCAGCGCGATCGCCTCCGGCAGCATGTCCGAGACTGCCCGGACGCAGTTCGTCCAGTACGCCGCCATCCAGCGGCACATCCGTGACGCCCTGGTGCAC
Source organism: Streptomyces sp. TS71-3 (assembly GCF_018327685.1). Lineage (NCBI taxonomy): Bacteria > Bacillati > Actinomycetota > Actinomycetes > Kitasatosporales > Streptomycetaceae > Streptomyces > Streptomyces sp. TS71-3. The sequence continues at coordinate 3,090,292 of NZ_BNEL01000003.1, forward strand.
TCCGGCGACCTGCCCGGCAGCCAGTCCGACGCCTACAACCGCCTGCTCTCCGACCCGAAGCTCAAGTCGCTGACGTCCGTCGAGGACGCCGTGACCGGGAGCGCTTCCACCCACCTCCCGGCGCGGGCTGAAGGGTGGCGGCCGGCCGCCGACGCCGTCGGCACCGACCTCACCGAGATCGACGGCGACTCCCTCACCGCCATCGCGGACGACGGCTCCGACCGGGCCGACGTCCTGCTGCTCCAGTCGGTGCTCGGCACCCTCGCCGTCATCGCCGCGCTGCTCGCCACCGGTGTCCTGCTGCGCCGTGCCACGAAGTCGGCCACCGGCCGCCTGAGCGAACTCCAGCAGCAGATCGACGACCTCGGCGAGCGGCGGCTGCCGCAGATCCTCCAGGAACTGGAACGCGGCGAGCACGTCACCCCGGGCGAGGTGCTGCCCGCGGGTCCGGACGCCGACCAGGTGGAGCGGCTCGGGGTGGCCGTGAGCCGCCTCGGGCGCGAGTTCGAGACCGCGCTGGTGCGGCAGGCGCGCGGCCGTGAGGGCACCGAGAAGGTCTTCGCCAACCTCACCCGCCGCACCCAGATCCTGGTGCACCGGCTGATCTCCCTGCTCGACGACCTGGAGCGCAAGCACGAGGACTCCGACCTCCTCCAGGACATCTTCAAGGTCGACCACCTGGCCACCCGTGTCCGGCGGCACTCCGAGAACCTGGTGATCCTCGGTGGCTCCGCCCCGGGCCGCCGCGGCATCCGCCCGCTGTCCATCATGGACGTGGTGCGTGGCGCGGTCTCCGAGACCGAGCAGTACCGCCGGGTCACCGTCCACTCGCTCGCACCGGGAAGCCAGGTGTCGGTGACGGCCCGTGCGGTCACCGACATCACCCACCTGCTCGCCGAGCTCATTGAGAACGGCACCAGCTTCTCGCCGCCGGACACCCAGGTGCAGATCAGCGCCCGGAAGGTGGCCAAGGGCCTGGCCCTGCACGTGGAGGACCGCGGCCTCGGCATGCCGCCCGAGCAGTACGACCACCTGAACCAGCTGCTGGCCGCCCCGCCGCAGCCCGACATGGACGCCCTCGGCAAGGACCCGCGTCTCGGGCTGTTCGTGGTGGCCAAGCTGGCCGAGCGGCACGGCCTCAAGGTGTCGCTGCGCGAGTCCGACTACGGCGGCACGCTCGCCGTGGTGCTGGTGCCCTCCGCGCTCCTGGAGGAGCACGAGTCGTCGCTGCCGGACAAGCTGAAGGCGGCGGCGAGCCACTCCGCGACGCTCGCCCAGGTGATCGAGGCCCAGTCGGTTCCGACGCCCCAGTCCGCCGCCTCTGCCCCGCCGGCGCCGCCCATCCCGGTGCACATCCCGAGCCCCAGGGCGCCGGAGCCGATCACCACAGGGGGCGGCGGCCTGATCGACGACTCCGGCGTGCCGGCCGTCGCGAGCTCCACGGGCCTGGTCACGGCCGGGGCGCGCGAGCCGCACCTGGAGACGCACGGGTTCCCCGACTACGGCGGTGCGGGCCTGCTGCCGTCCATGGAGCAGGAGTGGACCGGCGCCGCCCCGTCGTCGGCCTGGTCGCCCCTGCCGGACCAGCCCGACCTCGGGATGAACCACGAAGTGCCGACCCACCACGAGCCCCAGCCGCAGCACGATCTCCATGCGCACGCAGACATGTATGCGCACACCGACCCCCACGCCCGTGGGGACCGGTACCGGGAGCGTTCGGAGGACTACGCCGACTACGGCGTTCCGCCGGTCGAACCCATGGGGCAGGGTATGCCGCCGCAGCCATTGAAGGATCCCCAGGTCCTTCCCACCAGGACCCGGGGCGCAAGTCTCGCCAAGCAGTTGCGGGAGGAGGCGGCACCCCCGCGCTCGGGCCGAGAGAACGTAGAGGAAGGCATGCGCAGTTTCACACCCGGCAGGTCTGCTGCCAACATGACGGCCATTCAGAGGGCCACCAGGCGGGCCCGGGAGAACGACTCCCCGGCCGCCGAGCTGAACGGCCCGGCAGAGTCGCGTCACAACGGCACCGACGAACTGTGAGGGATGAATCCGTAATGTCTGAGCAGGTGGAGACTCTTCCAAGGCTGGACTGGCTCCTGGACAGCCTCGTGGACAGGATCCCGGAGATCCTTCACGCGATCGTCCTCTCCGAGGACGGCCTGACCCTCGCCAAGTCGAAGGAGCTGGGCAGGGAGGACGCCGAGCAGCTCTCCGCGATCGCGTCGGGCCTGCAGAGCCTCTCCCGCGGTGCCGCCAACCGGTTCCAGGGGGGCCAGGTGCGGCAGACGGTGGTCGAGATGGACACCGCCTATCTCTTCGTCACCAGTGCCGGTCAGGGCGCGAGACTCGCGGCCTTCGCCTCCGACAGCGTCGACGTGGGCATGATGGCCTTCGAGATGAACACGCTCGTGAAGCAGGTGGGGCAGTACCTGAGCGCCGCACCTCGCGTCGAGACCCCCTTCGTGCGGTACGGTAAGGGTGCCTGACCGGCAGTGGCCCGAACCCGAAGGGGTCGGCCATCATGTCCGGCCATACGCCATCACCGGGGGACGCACACGGCACAGCGAGCACTCGTTCTCGCTGATTACGCTCGTGGTCACCCGGTCTCCGGACGGATTCGGCGGTGAGCCCGTCGAACCGGAGGCGGCGGCGATCCTGGATATCTGCCGGGATCGCGCCGTGGCCATCGCCGAGATCGCCGCTCAGCTGGATCTTCCCGTGAGCGTCGTGAAAGTGCTCTGCGGCGATTTACTGAATTCGGAACTGGTCCTCGTCCAGGCCCCTCCCAAGGAGGGCGACGCCCCGAGTGTGGATCTGATCGAAAGGGTCATGGATGGCATACGCCGCCTCTAACCCAGTCATGCCGACGGCGTTGAAGATTCTCATCGCCGGAGGCTTCGGCGTGGGCAAGACCACCATGGTCGGCTCCGTCAGTGAGGTGCCTCCGCTGGAGACCGAGGAACGCATGACGGTGGCGAGCGTCGGACTCGACAACCTCGCCGGCGTCGAGGAGAAGTCGGCGACCACCGTCGCCATGGACTTCGGCCGGATCACCATCGCTCCGGAACTGGTCCTGTACCTCTTCGGCACGCCGGGCCAGCACCGCTTCTGGTTCATGTGGGACGACCTCGCGCTCGGCGCGCTGGGCGCGGTCGTGCTCGCGGACACCCGCCGCCTGGAGCAGTGCTTCGCCTCCGTGGACTACTTCGAGAAGCGCGGTACCCCGTTCGCCGTGGGCATCAACTGCTTCCACGGGCACCGGGGGTGGACCACCCAGCAGGTCCGCAAGGCGCTCGACCTCAACCCGGACATTCCGGTGATGCTGTGCGACGCCCGCGACCGCGAGTCCAGCAAGGAGGTCCTGCTGGCGCTGCTGGACGTGGCCCGGACGCAGGCCATGGCCAGGACGACGGCCATGCCGACCCACTGAAGGCCGAAGGCCCTGACGGCGGGTCCGTTCCCCGACGGGCCCGGGCCGGGGACCCCTGACGGGCCAGCAGATCCCCGACGGGCCCCGGGAGTTGTCCCGGGGCTGTCCGGACGTTGCGCGGCAGGGCCCGGGCGCAGGTCCGTTCGGTCCCGGCCCGCAGGCACCAGGTGCCTCTCCGGCCGCAGGTCAGCCCGCCACTTCGTGTCAGCCCGCCACCTCGGCGACCTCGACCGTGCAGAGCGGGTCGGCGAGGAAGGGCGCCAGCTGCTCCTGAGTGGCGCCGTCGTCGGTGATCAGGGTCCAGGGTGCGTCGAACCCCGCCCACCAGTAGGACTCCTCGCGGCCCAGCTTGCCGGCGTCCGCGAGCACGTACACCGCCCCCGAGCGGTTGATCATGAGTTCCTTCAGCGCGGCCTGCTCCGGGCGGGCCTCGCAGATCCCCCGCCCGGCCACCACACCGTCCGCGCCGAGGAAGACGGCCGCCGCGGTGAGCCGGCTCACCGCCGCCTCCGTGAGCGGGCCCACCATGCCCAGGCTGAGCTGCCGCACCGTGCCACCCAGCACGATCAGCTCGACGCCCGGCACGCCCGCGAGCTCGTTGATGGACGTCAGGCCCGGCGTCGCCACCGTCACCCCGCCGCGCGCCGCCAGCCGGGAGGCGAGCGCCCCCACCGTCGTCCCGGCGTCCAGCAGCAGCAGGCCGCCACCCGTGGTGTGCTCCTCGGCCGCCCTCGCGATGGCCGCCTTCTCCCTGCGGGCCAGCAACTCCCTTTCCTGGAGCGGCTGTTCCTCGCCGACCGCCGACGACAGCGCGCCACCGTAGGTGCGCACGATCTCGCCCGACGCGGAGAGCCGGGAGAGGTCGCGCCGGATGGTGGACTCCGAGACGCCGTACCGCCGCGCGAGGTCCGCCACGCTCAGCGGGCGGCTCTGCAACAGGTCGCGGATGGTCGCGCGGCGGTCGGTGCCGTTCATGCCCGCCGGCCTCCCGCGCCCGCCGCACCGCGCCGCGGCGCCAGCTCGACCGCCTGCCGCAGGGCCTCCACCATGCTCGCCTCGTCGGCGCGGCCGGTGCCGGCGATGTCGAACGCCGTGCCGTGGTCGACGCTGGTGCGGATCACCGGCAGTCCGACGGTGATGTTCACCCCGGCGTCCAGGCCGAGCACCTTGACCGGGCCGTGGCCCTGGTCGTGGTACATGGCGACCACGAGGTCGAAGTCGCCCCTGACGGCGCGGAAGAAGACGGTGTCCGCCGGCAGCGGCCCTTGGGCGTCGATCCCGTCGGCGCGCACCGCCGTCAGCGCCGGGACCACCTTGGCCTCCTCCTCGCCGTGCCCGAAGAGGCCGTTCTCGCCGGCGTGCGGGTTGATGCCGCAGACCGCGATGCGCGGCGAGGCGACCCCGGACGCGGTGAGCGTGGCGTGCCCGCGGCGGATCGTGCGCTCCACCAGGCCCGGCTCGATCCTCGCCACCGCGTCGACGAGACCGATGTGCGTGGTGACGTGGATGACCCGGAGCGTGGGCGCCGACAGCAGCATGGAGACTTCGGGGGTGCCGGTCAGCTCGGCGAGCAGCTCGGTGTGCCCCGGGTAGCGGTGGCCCGCGGCGTGCAGCGCCTCCTTGTTCAGGGGCGCGGTGCAGATCGCGTCGACCTCGCCGTCGGACGCCAGCCGGGTGGCCGCCGCCACGTAGCGGTACGCGCCCTCCCCGGCCACCGGCGAGAGCCGCCCGAAGGGCAGGTCCGCGGGGATGCCGCCGATGTCCAGGCAGTCCACCCGGCCCGGCTGCCAGGCCGCGGAGGCGACGGAGTCCACCGGGTCGATCGCCAACTCCACCCCGCACAGCTCGACGGCCTTGTTCAGCCTGGCGGCGTCACCGACCACCAGCGGCCGGAAGGGCAGTCGCCCGCCGGCGCCGGCCAGCGCCTTGACGATCACCTCGGGGCCGACGCCGGCGGCGTCGCCCATGGTGATGGCAACAACAGGTTCGGACATGGTGACATCCTTCCGCAGCCGCATCCCGGCGGCGCAATCGGTTCGGGTCATGACGGGACGCTCCCCGCGCCGGCGGCGGCCGGGCCGGTGCCCTCCGCGGCAGTGCAGGGACGGTCCAGAAGGGCGCGGGCGGCGTTCAGCAGGGTGTCCTCGGTGCCGAAGGCGCCCGCCTTGGTGACGACGGTCAGTCCGCCGGGCGTGCGCATCCGCACCACGCCGGGGGCCGGTTCGCCCTGGACGGCGAGGGAGCCGGCGCCCGCGGCGCGCAGCACCGCGCGGGCCGTCTCCCCGCCGGTGGCGATCAGCGCCCCGGCCAGCGGGAGCCCGCCGGCCGCTGCCTCGGCCAGGGCATGGGCGAACTGTCCGGCCCTGGCCGGCCGCACCTCCTCGCGGGGGTCGGGGGAGAGCACCACGTGGTGCCCGGCCAGCAGGGCGGCCCGCAGCGCCCGCCCGGCGGCCAGGGGTGCGCCGGGACCCGTGCCGACGGTGACGGCGACGGCGGGCAACCGGTCGATCAGCGCGCGGCGCTGGGAGCGGGCCTGCGCGGTGCGGCTGCCGACGCAGATGAGGAGCGGAGGCGGGGTGCGCGGCGGGCCGGTGCCGGCCGGCCCGGAAGCCGGGGGAGGAGTCCCGGTTTCCGGATCGGGGGCCGAGCCCGCTACTTCCGGGGCCGGGCCATGACCCACCGCTCCCGGAGTCGGGTCCTGACCCGCCGTTTCCGGCCCGGGCTCCGGCCCCGCCACCTCCGGCAGCGCGAGATGGTGCGCGAGGCCGCCGGAGCCGACCAGCAACACGGGCAGGTCCGCCGTGGCAGGCAGGACGCGGGCCAGGTCGGCGTCGGTGACGGCGTCCACCACGACCGCGTCCGCCCGACGGGAGGCCTCCGCCAGCAGCCGGGCACCGTCACCGCGCCGCAGCGCGTCGAGGCCCAGCGACTCCACGGCAAGCCCGGCCGACGCGAGCTGCTCGGCGAGGGGGACATGGCCGGGGCGGACGTCCTCCAGCGGGACACCGTCCACGAGCACCCGGCCGCCGACGACCATCCGGCCGGTGGCGGGGAACGCCGGGGCGACCACGGCGAGGGGGCGGACGCCGTCGCGGTCGCGGAGTGCGGACAGGCAGGCGCGCACCTCGGGACCGACGGCGCCGCGCAGGGTGGAGTCGATCTTCTTGTAGACGCGGGTGCCGGGGCCGTACCCGGCCAGGGCGCGGGTGACCCGGGCCGCCGCCTCGCCGGGCGGCAGGTACCGGCTGTCGGTGTCGACGGCGACCACGGTGGCGCCCGCCGGGCGGGCACCGGGATCCAGGAGCACCGCCGTGCCGGCGCGGTGCGCGAAGGCCGCGGCCGTGTCGGCGGCGCCGGACAGGTCGTCGGCGACGATCAGCAGGACGGGGGCGTACGGGGTCACGGGTGCCCGGTCCCCTCGGCGGTTCCCCGGGCGGACTCCTGCGCGCTCTGCTGGGCGGGCTCCCCGGTGGCCGGGCGCGGCGCGGTGCCGGTGCCGGGCGTGGCCGCGGTACCGGGTGCGGCGTCCGCCGGCCGCTCGCCGGTGCTGCCTGCCAGCCGCCCTCCGGCTCCATCGGCGACCGTCCGGCCCGCACTCCGCTCCTGTGAAGCAGGCGCCTGACGCTGCAGCCTGCGGTGGTACGCGGCGGTGATCACCGGCACCAGCAGGGAGGTCACCACCACCGACGCCGCCACGAGGACCGTCGCCTTGTCCGCTGCCTGCTTGTAGGCGGGGTTCGCCGCGGCGACCAGCGCCGGCACCGCGGCGGCGTTCCCGGCGGTGCTGGCCGCGGCGAGGCCCGCGAGGCCGTTGCCGCCGATCATCCGGTCGGTCGCGAACAGGGTGGCACCGCTGAAGACCAGCACGAAGAGGCCGAGCCCGAGGCCGAGCAGCCCGGCCGTCCAGACCGTGGAGAGGTCGATGCCGGCGCCGAGGGCGAAGCCGAAGAAGGGGATGCAGACCGGCACCGCGGCACCGAGGAAGGTGCGCATCTGCGGGTCGAGGTTGCCCAGCACCATGCCCACGATCAGGGGCAGGATGGCGCCGAGCATGGTCTGCCAGGGGAACGACGACAGCCCCGCGACGCCGAGGGTGACCATGGTGAGGAACGGCCCGGACTCCAGGCTCATCAGCGAGTAGGCGGCGGCGTCCTTGGCCTTGCCGAACTGCCCCATGAGGGCCATGTAGAGGCCGCCGTTGGTGTCGTTCAGCGCGGCCACCACCGCGAGCGTGGACAGTCCCGCGAAGGCCCCACCGCTGACCGGGCCCTCGCCCAGGAAGTGCCCGAGCACCACCCCGACGACCACCGCCATCAGGACCTTCACCAGCAGCAGGGCCCCGCCCTTGCGCAGCACGTACGGGGTGGTGCGCAGCTCGATGGTGGCGCCCATGCAGACGTAGAAGACCGCCAGGATGGTGAGGGAGCCGGAGAACAGCGCGCCGGTGAACGAGCCGAAGAACTCGCCGGTGCCCTGGTGCGCGGTGTTGATCACCGCGCCGGCGAGCAGCGGGATGAGCATCATCCCGCCGGGCACGCGCTCCAGGCTCCTCTTGATCGGTATGGACATGTGCGGCTCCTGCCTTCCCTGTACCGGAACCGGCCTGCGCACCGTTTCCGGCAGCAAGAGGATCCGTGCATTCCGCCTGGGGCGACGCTAGACCTGTATGCATGTTTCGCGCAATATGCTTGGAACGCGCATCACGACGCGCTACTGATCTGCGCGGACTGCGCACATCGCGCATCCGGAGCGGGCAGATCACGCAGGGAACGGGCCGGGGACGCGCCAGCGGCGTGCCGCCGGAGGAAGACCCGAGGCAACGCGGGCGCCGGATGGAGCGGCACGGGAAAGGGCCCCCGCCAGGGGCGGGGGCCCAGGTGCCGTGGCGTCCGCGCAGGCGGGGCGCCGGGTGACCGTCCGGTCCGGTCAGTTCACCAGCTCCGGATAGAAGTCGCGCTTCGCCCCGGACTTGTCCTGGAGCCGGCCGAGCAGCCCGGCCGGGTACTCGATCAGCCAGTACGTCACCACCGAGGCGGGTATCGCGAGGCAGAGCACGAGCACCGTGCCCAGGGGGTAGCCGTACGTCCCGCCGGGCAGCAGCCCGTGCTTGTCCAGCTCCAGCATCACGGGCTCGTGCAGGATGTACAGGCTGTAGCTGATCAGCCCGACGAAGGTGAGCCAGCGGGCCTGGAGCGCGCGGTGCCAGGCACCCTTCTTCCTGCTCCGCAGCGTGGCGTAGAGCAGCACCCCCCACACCACCGAGGACATCGGGTGGAAGAAGGTGAACGCGAAGTTCTCCGGCACCGACACCCACGACAGCACGTACAGCGCCACCAGGCTCGCCAGGCGCAGCGGCACCGCGAGCCAGGTGGGCACCGTGCCGCGGTCCTTCAGGGCCACCGCGAGCACCGCCAGCAGCATCCCGGCCGCGAACCCGCCGAAGCGGGCCTGCGGGCCGAAGTACACCGGGTAGTCCAGGTGCCCCACGTGGTACGCGTACCGGGCCACCGAGATCCACACCAGCGGCAGCACGTACAGCAGCACGCAGCCGCCGGCGCTGATCGCCACCCGTGTCGAGCGTTTCGCGAAGCGCCGGCAGAAGCGGATCGCGAGCGGCCCGATCGCCACCAGCACGAAATAGAAGATGATCTCCAGGGAGAGCGACCAGGTGGGCCCGAGGGTGTAGAAGATCCGCTGCCGGTCGAAGAGGTGCGTGAACGTGAGGTGTTCCACCAGGTCCAGCCAGTTGCCCGGCAGCACCGGGTTCCTGCTGACCCACACCACGAGCACCATCAGGTAGTACAGCGGCAGGATGCGGATGATCCGCCGGTACATGAAGGAGCGCGCCGGGCGGACGGTGCCGCCGTCGATGGCCGCCCGCGCGTACGACAGCGTCAGCAGGTACGCCGACATCACCAGGAAGAGGTCGACCACCTCCAGGGAGATCAGCGACCCCAGGGCCATGCCGTCCACCGGCGGTTTCGGACCGTCGGGCCCGTACTGCATGTACATCTGCCAGACGTGGAAGATGACGGTGCTCAGCGCGGCGATGCCGCGGAACCCCTCGATCTCCTGCGCGCGGCTGCGCGGCGGCGCCCCTTCCGGAGGATGCTGGCCGCGGGCCCGTGCCCGGCCCCCGGCGCCGTTCGCCGTGACGGTGGCGCTCATGACCGCGCCGCCCTGGCCTGCGCCCGCGGGGTGACCCGCCACTGGCGGTCGCCCAGGGCCTCCTTGAGATGGGCCTGACGGGCCACCATGTTCTTGAGGTGGCTGTAGAAGAACGTGGAGAACACGATGTACCGCCAGAACCACCCCTTGCGGCGGCGGATCTCCGGAACCGAGAGCCGCCAGGCGAACGCCGCCTGCAAGGGCCCGGACACCATCGTGAACAGCACCGCCAGCAGGCAGCTCGGCACCAGCCAGTGCAGCCTGTCCACACCGCCCTCGCGCCATGCCGTGTAGGCGAGGATGGGCACGATCTGAAGCCCCAGCCACGGCTGGATCTCCCGCCACCCCAGCAGCACCGTCAGGCCGAGCCGCTGCTTGCGGGTGAACGGCCCGGTCCGCAGCACCCGCCACTGGTGCTTCAGGGACACCTGCAACCACCCCTGCGCCCAGCGGGCCCGCTGGTTCCACAGGGCCCGCAGGGTGGTGGGCGCCAGCTCGCGCGAGATCAGGGCCCGGTCCATGGCGATCCTGGCCCCCACTTCGAGGGCACGCAGGCTGGAGTCGATGTCCTCGGTGAGCATGGTGCCGTGCATCCGGGTCCGGGCGAGCAGGTCGGAGCGCCAGAAGCCGTTGGAGCCGCCGAACACGCCGAAGTCGTACATCCGGGTGCGCCCCGGGTGGCTCACCCCGTAGATGGACTCGAACTCCACCGCCACCAGGCTCGCGACCAGCGAGCTGTCGCCGTTGCGTATCACGCAGTGGCCCTGGACGACGTCGTAGCCGTTCGACAGCCAGTGCCAGGCGTGCCGGAACGCGGCCGGCTCCGGATGGTGGTCGGCGTCGAAGATGCCCACGAACTCCCCGTGGATCCGGCTGACCGCGGCGTTGATGTTCTGCGCCTTGGAGGTGGAGCCGCGCACCTTCAGCAGCACCAGCCGCGGATCGCGCCGGGCGATGTCGCGCAGGGTCTCCTCCACCGGCAGCGGGCGCGGTGTGTTGTACGCGAGGACGATCTCCAGATCCGCCGGATAGTCCAGGCGCAGGAACGACTCCACGGTGTCGACGATGGTGGCCGCCTCGTTCGGCAGGTACGCCGCGATCACCGCGCTGGCCGGTGGATACGGCTGCCCGGGCACCTTGGGCCGGACCGGTGCGTCCAGCGCGAAGAGGCACTCCAGGGCGACCAGCGCGGCGGAGACCATCAGGCCGCCCACCACCACCCAGTACATCGCCGAGCCGAGGTCGAAGCCCGCCAGGTAGAGCTGCTGGTAGAGCACGAAGGGCGCGCCGAGTCCGAGCAGCAGCACCAGCAGCGGCGTCATGCTGGACAGCAGCGGCCTGACGAGGGAGCGGCGGGGCCGCCGGTGTGTCTTCCCGTCCATCCACAGCGCGTGGCGCACCGGCCGCAGATCCCGGTGGTTCAGCGCCTCGTCGGCCGCCAGCGCGGCCGAGCCGACCAGCTTCTCGCGCTCGGTGGTGCGCTCGATGGGCAGCCAGCCGATCGCGGGGGTGAGCCGGACGTTCTCGTCGGCGACGACGAAGCGGGTGCCGGCCACCGCGTGCGCGAACTGCTCCAACCGCCGGCGGGTGGTCTCCTCGTCGACGTCCGGGATGAGCATCAGCAGGTGCCCGTCCTCGTCCCGGCCGAGCCGGTCGCAGATGTTGCCCAGCTTCTCCGCGACGCCGGCGAGCCGTTCGGCGACCTCGCGGTGCACCCGGGGGCCGAGCCGCGCCTGGAGCCCCGCCATCTCCGCGACGGCCACCACGGCGAGCGCGCCGCCGCGCCGCCCGGCCCGTGCCCGCTGGAGCTCCCGGCCGAGTTCGCCCAGGAAGTGGTGGTACGAGTACAGGCCGGTGCGCGGATCGAGTGGCAGGCTCTCCACGGGCACCCGGCGCAGGCGTGCCTCGATGCGGGCGGACAGCTCGGCGGGCTCAGAGTCGTCCCGCAGGCAGTCGTCCGCGCCGTGCTCCAGCAGGTCGGCGATCGCGCCGGAGCCGGTCGACGCCGCCGTCACCACCAGCAGCGGCAGCGCGCTGCCGGGCGGTACGGCACGGATCGCGGCGATCACGGCGGCGCTGCCCGGCTGCCGGCCCGCGCGGCCGTCACCGTGCCCCGCGGCGGCCTCCTCCAGGACGACGACGGCTTCCGGCGGCGCCTGCCGCAGCCGGGAGCCCGCCTCCAGAGGCAGAGCGTGCGCCACCGGGTGCCCGGTGGACTTCAGCGCTCCGAGCAGCCTGTCGAGCCGCGGTCCCGGGTTGCCTACGGCGAGGACGCGCGCCGGCGCCGGGTCGCCGCGGCCCGGCCGGCCGGTCGGTGGTGGGGCGGAAGACGGGGATGAGGTGGTGTGCTGCGTGATGAGCACCTTGCGTCTCCTTTACCGGTGGGGGGTCCATGGGCGCGTGGTCAGCGCGGGAGGTCCCATGGCAAACGGGTGGTGCGTGAGCGGGCCGCCGGCTGTGGTCCGGCTCGGGGGTCGTCGACGTCGCCCTGCCGCGGAGCGCGTCGGGCGGGGGTCGAGGCGGGGTCGGAAGGGCAGCCCGGACCGGCCCATGGCGGTGCGGACCGCGGACGGGCACGACAGGGCGGGCCCGGCCGGACGGCAGGGCCGAAGGGGCGCCGGGCACGGCGGAGCCGTCGACGGGCCCGGGGACGGGCGGCCGGTGCGCGGGTGGGGGTCGCGCAGGCCGTGGTGGGGCGTCCGCGGGTCAGCGCCGGACCGCCGCCGGGGCGCCTGTGGCACCCGGCACCGGGGCCGGGCGTCTGCGGCGGCCGGGGTCGCGCCGGAAGGCGGGTGCGGCGGGCGCACCCGAGGGTGGTAGCGGACGGGAGACGGCGGCCCGTCTCGGCCGGGCAGGGGAGGGCAGCCCGGTGGGCTGCGCCCGGCACGCGTCAGGCGCCGCGACCTGGGGGAGTGCGACGCTCATCGCGAGGTACGAGGGTGGTACGCCGACGGCCCGTCCCGGCAGGGGACAGGGCCGAACGTTCAAGAATCGGCCGGCAGCGTCCGATGGGGGGAACCGGCGGCCGCGGGCACGTCCGGCAGGGGTGGCCGGTGTGCGCCCGGATCCGCGGGCTCCCAACTGGACGCGGACCCCGCGGCAGGAGCGCAGGGCGGCGGGCGATGCGTCAGCGCGTAAAACATATGAGTGGTCCCATCCTGTTCGGATTGTGGGGGGAGGACCGAGCTTTTGTGTACGCAACCGTTCAACCCTTGGAGCCGAACGGCAGTGTGTCACCTTAGCCTCGCTCGCGGCGGTGACACCACACCTACGGTGTTGTAACACCCGTATGAAGTCCGAGGGTTCGGTGAAGGCGGAGGTCGTGGACGGTGCGACGGCGCCCGGTGGGGGGGGAGGGGTGGGACCGGGCCCCTCGCCCCGGGCGGAGCCTGCCGGCCCCCGCCGGCTGAACCTGCCTGCTCCGCCGGGCGTGCCGGGGCCCGCACCGGGCGGGGCCGGCCGGCACGCCGGAGTGCGGGGCGCAGGCGCCCCCGGGTCAGAACTTGAAGACGTCGGATGTGCCGACCTCGGCGGCGCACCGGTTGATGAAGTCCTCACGGTAGGACACGGGCGCGCCCTGCCACGTGCCGGTCGCGACGGCCGTCACCGGGTCGACGACGGTGGGGCAGGTGCGGCCCGGCACGTTGGGGAGCCGGGTGAAGTCGCCTTTCACCGCGGCGAGTGCGGCACAGGCGGCCTTGGGGTCGGGGTGCGTGCCCCCGTCCGGGTCGCACTCCAGTGTCGCCTGGTCGATGGGGCGTTGCGAGATGTCCGAGGCGAGCAGGGTGAGCCTGAGGGAACTGGCCGGCGCCGCCGTCGAGCCGCCGGCGGCCGAGGCCGTGCCGGCGGCGGTGAGCGCGAGGGTCAGGGCGGCCGCGGCGGCGAGCGCCGCGGCGGCGGGTCTGCGGGTCATGGTGGACTCCTTCTCGGTGCGAAACGAGGGGACACGAAGCTAGAGCCACGTCGCCGTCGAGCGGGGGTGGGGAATGAGCCATTGCTGAACTCCCATGGGCCCCACGGGCCGCTTCCCGTACCACCACGGCCGGAGGGCCGCCATCCCCTCGGGACGGCGGCCCTCCGGCCGTGCGAACGGTGCCGTGCTCAGACGATCCCCTCCGCGATCTCCGCCTGCTCCTGGTCCGAGCCGTAGGCGGAGGTGTCGGGAGTGCCGTACGTGCCGCGTGCGACGTACCACCAGACGCTGGCCAGGATCAGCACCACCGCCAGCGCGATCACCGCGTAGTTCATCGAGTCGACGGTGATGGGCGACGACTGCGGCAGGCAGAACAGCACGGTCACCACGACCACCCAGCTCACCGCCACCCAGCCGACCGGCCGGCTCCACCGGCCCAGGTGCCAGGGCCCGCGCTTGAAGCTCTCGCCGGCGCGCAGCCGCAGCAGGATCGGCAGGGCGTAAGCGGGGGTGATCCCGATGACGTTGATGGCCGTCACCGCGCCGTACGCGGTCGTCGAGTACAGCGACGGCAGCGCCAGCACGCAGGCCACGATGACGGAGAGCCAGACCGCCGGAACGGGCGTCTGCGTGCGGCTGCTGACCTTGCGCCAGAGCCGGGAGCCCGGTAGGGCGTTGTCGCGGCTGAACGCGAACACCATCCGGCTGGCCGCCGCCACCTCCGCGTTCCCGCAGAACAGCTGGGCCACGATCACGACGAGCAGCAGCGCCGTGGCGCCGTCCGTGCCCAGGGAGTCCAGCATGATCTGCGCCGGCGGCACCCCCGTCGCGCTGTCCTGCGTGCCCGCGTAGTCCTGGATGGAGAAGGTCAGGCCCGCCAGCAGGACGAAGCCGGCGATCCAGGAGACCCAGATCGAGCGCACTATGCCGCGCGCCGCCGACACCGAGGCGTTCGAGGTCTCCTCCGACAGGTGCGCCGAGGCGTCGTATCCGCAGAAGGTGTACTGCGCGAGCAGCAGCCCGATCGCCGCCGCGTAGATGGGATTCGACCAGCCCGTGTCGTTGACGAACTTGGTGAACACGAAAGAGGGCGACTGGTGGTGGTCCGGCACGATCGCCAGCACGGCCACGATCAGCGCCACGCCCGCCAGGTGCCACCACACGCTGACGGAGTTCAGCAGGCTCACCAGGCGGACCCCGAAGAGGTTGAGCACGGCGTGCAGCAGCAGGATCCCGCAGAAGATCAGCATCGTGGCACCCGGCGTCGGGTCGAAGCCGAACTGGAGGTTCAGCAGGGCGCCGGTGAACAGCGCGGCCCCGTAGTCGATCCCGGCGATCGCACCCAGCAGCCCCAGCAGGTTCAGCCAGCCCGTGTACCAGCCCCAGCGGCGGCCGCCGAGCCGGTCCGCCATGTAGTACAGCGCCCCCGACGTCGGGTACGCGCTGGTCACCTCCGCCAGCGCCATGCCCACGAAGAGCACGAAGAGCCCCACTCCGGCCCAGCCCCACAGCATCACCGCGGGTCCGCCCGTGCCGAGCCCGAAGCCGTAGAGGGTCATGCAGCCGGACAGGATGGAGATCACCGAGAAGCTGATGGCGAAGTTGCCGAAACCGCCCATGCGGCGGGCCAGCACCGGCCGGTAGCCCAGTTCCCGGAGCCGTTGCTCCTCGTCGCGCGGGCGGTCGTCGGTGGTCGTACTCGACCATGTGGAGCGGGACACGCGCTTACCTCCGTAGAACGACGTTCAGCAACAGGGACGTTCAGCAACAGTCACGTGCGGCGGCGGGAAGGGGAGCGGACGCTCGGTGGGGCGCGGGCGGCGGGTCGGCTGGGGCGCCGGCCCCGCCGGGCGTCCGTGCCGGGGCACGCGCGGCGGCTTCGGCCGCCGCGCGTGCCCTATAACGCGGACAGGCAGCGGGCCCGCGCCTGCACGTAGAGCTCGGCCGCCGCGGCGGTGCCACCGGTGCCCTCGACGCGGTACAGCCAGGGCACCGGGGTGTAGTACGGGCCCAGGGCCTTGAAGACCCAGCTCGCCTCGCGGAACTGCAGGGCGCCCCAGAGCCCGTGCGCCAGATGGCTCAGGTCCAGCAGGGAACTCTCGGTGGGGGACACGTGGTCGAACCACTCGTACAGCGCCCGCCGTGCGTCGCGGGTGGCGTCCTCCGCCACCCAGTGCAGGTCGAGCGCCGTGTCACGGCCGCCGCCCCTGCGGTACCGCTCGACGTGCAGGTAGAGCGGCAGCATGTGCAGCGAGGAGCCCGTCGGGGCCGACGAGACCGCCCACTGCACGAAGTTGACCGCCTCCGTCAGCCGCCCCCCGGTGGGTCTGGCGTACAGGAACTGCAGCATCCGGTGGTACGCCTCGCGGTTGTACGGATCCCGCTTGTCGGCCTGGGCGAGGAGCCCCCAGGGCCCCGGCGGCAGCATCGGTTCGGGCGGCGCCACCCGGTGCTCGTCCCACTGCTGCCGCTCGTCCAGCCGGGCCAGCGCCAGCAGGCAGACCCAGGGCACCGGGTCCCCCTCGGAGGTGCGTGCGGCTATCCGGCACGCGTCCCACGCCTGGTGCCACAGGTCCTGGGTGTGCCGGTGGCCCTCGCGGTGCGCCCGCAGCGCGCGCTCCACGGCGACGCGGCCGTGCATCACCGCCGCCGCGACGCTGTGCGGCTCCTCCGCACGCCACGCCTGCACCAGGTCCGTGCCCGCCGCCGCGGCCGCGAGCACCTGCGTGCGCTGCGTCCACAGCGCGTGGCCGGTGGTCGCCTCCAGCAGATTCCGCATGGACATCCAGCGCCCGACACGCAGGTCCTGCAACGCGACCCGCAGGTCGGCGTCGTGGCCCGCCGGGTGGTAGGCAGGGCGGAATCCCGTAGGTGACATCAGTCTCTCGCCCCGGTGCGGCAGGACATGGCCAGGTGAACTCGCAAGCGGTGCTCCGCGGAATGCATGGGGGGTGTGCGGCAGTCGGCGGCCAGTGTAGAGGGGGTACTTCCGATCGGTGGAAGAAATCGAGGATCTTTCTCCACGCATAGTGGCTCACCGGCGATTCAGAGTGAGCACCGGGGCTCCTCCGGCCCCTCCTCGAACTCCCGCGGGTGCGCTTGACGGTGCCCCGCGCTCTGCACAAGGCTGACGGCACGTGATCACGAACACCCGGCGGACGACTCCATGGGGGTGTGCCATGACGGGCCCGGTCCTCGCCATCGACCAGGGCACCTCGGGGACCAAGGCCCTCGTGGTCTGCTCGGGACGCGGCGTGCTCGGGGCGGGCTCGGCCCCCGTGACGGTACGCCAGCTGGCCGGTTCGCGCGCCGAGGCGGACCCCGAGGAGCTGTACGCCTCGGTGCTGGCCGCCGGCCGGCAGGCGCTCGCCGCGGCCGGTGAGCCGGTCGCCGCCGTGGGGCTGGCCAACCAGGGGGAGACCGTGCTCGCCTGGGACCCGGCCACCGGGGAGCCGCTGACCGACGCGATCGTCTGGCACGACAAGCGCGCCGAGACCGTCTGCGCCGGCCTCGCCGCGCGCGCCGGCGAGCTGCGCCGCCTCACCGGCCTGCCGCTCGATCCCTACTTCGCGGCCCCCAAGATGGCCTGGATCCGGCGGCACCTCACCACCGAGGGGGTCGTCACCACCACCGACTCGTGGCTGGTGCACCGCCTCACCGGAGCGTTCGTCACCGACGCGGCCACCGCCGGGCGCACCCAGCTCCTCGACCTGGACGAGGTCGCCTGGTCCCCGGCCGCCCTGGACGCCTTCGGGCTCGGCGGCGAGCGGCTGCCCGAGATCGTCGACGCGGGCTGCCACGCGGGCACCACCGCCGCGTTCGGCCCGCCGCTGCCGCTCACCGGCCTGCTCGTCGACCAGCAGGCGGCCCTGCTGGCGCTGCGCGTGACCGAGCCGGGCACCGCCAAGTGCACCTACGGCACGGGCGCGTTCCTGCTCGCCGCCACCGGCGACCGGCCGCGCCGGAGCGAGCAGGGCCTGGTGAGCTGTGTCGCCTGGCGGCTCGCCGGCCGGGCGTCCTACTGCCTTGACGGCCAGGTCTACGCCGCCGCGTCCGCCGTCGCCTGGCTCGCCGGCCTCGGCGTGATCTCCGGCGCGCGGGACCTCGACAGGGTCGGCTCCTCGGTGGCCGACAGCGGCGGCGTCACCTTCGTACCGGCGCTGGCCGGCCTCGCCGCCCCCTGGTGGCGCGCCGACGCGCGCGGCTCGCTCACCGGCCTCGGCCTGGACACCGGCCCCGGGCACCTGGTGCGCGCCCTGTGCGAGGGCATCGCCGCCCAGGTCGCCGAGGCCGCCGACGCCGCCACCCGCGACCTCGGCACCCCTCTCGACACGCTCCGCGTGGACGGCGGCCTGACCCGCTCCGCGCTGCTGATGCAGGCTCAGGCCGACCTGTCGCAGCGTCCCGTGGAGGTGTCCGCGGTGCCCGACGCCACGGCCCTCGGCGTGGCCGCGACCGCCCGCCTGGGCCTCGATCCCTCGCTCACCGTCGAGGAGGCCGTCCCCGCCTGGCGGCCGGCCACCGTCCACGAACCGCGCATCGGGCCCGCGGAGGCCGAGGAGCGCCGCGCCCGCTTCCGCGAGGCCGTCGACGCCCTGCCGCAGCGCCCGGCGGTGGCACCGTGACCGTCACCAGCTCGGGGCCGCTGCCCGAGGAGACGTACGACGTCGCGGTGATCGGCGCCGGTGTCGTCGGCGCCGCGATCGCCCGCGAGCTGGCCCGCCACCGGGGCCTGAGGATCGCGCTGGTGGAGGCGGCCGAGGACGTCGGCGAGGGCACCTCCAAGGCCAACACCGCCATCCTGCACACCGGATTCGACGCGGCGCCCGGCTCCCTGGATGCCCGGCTGACCGCCGACGGCTCCCGGCGCCTCGCCCGGTACGCCGCCGAGGTCGGCATCCCGGTCGAACGCGTCGGCGCGCTCCTCGTCGCCTGGGACGCGGAGCAGCTCGCGCGCCTGCCCGAACTGGCCGGCAAGGCCGAGCGCAACGGTTACCACGACACCCGCCTCCTCGACGCCGACGAGCTCCACGCGCTCGAACCCCGCCTCGGCCCCGGCGCCCTGGGCGCCCTCGAAGTGCCGGGGGAGAGCATCATCTGCCCCTGGACCACCACGCTCGCCTACGCCACCCACGCCGTGCTCGCCGGCACCGACCTCCACCTCAACTGCCCCGTGAACGGCATCCGGCAGGACGGGGACCGGCACGAGCTGAGCTGTGCCCGGGGGCGGCTCAGCGCCCGGTACCTGGTGAACGCCGCGGGCCTGAGCGCCGACACCGTCGATGCGATGCTCGGCCACCACGACTTCACCGTCACCCCGCGCCGCGGCCAGCTCATCGTCTTCGACACCTTCGCCGGAGACCTCGTCCGGCACATCCTGCTGCCCGTCCCCACCGCCCTCGGCAAGGGCGTGCTGGTCGCGCCCACCGTGTACGGCAACGTCCTGCTCGGCCCGACCGCCGAGGACCTGCCCGACAAGCGCGCCACCGAGTCCACCGCCGGCGGGCTCGCGGCGCTGACCGGCAAGGGCCGGCGGATCCTGCCCGCGCTGCTCGACGAGGAGGTCACCGCCGTGTACGCCGGCCTGCGCGCCGCGACCGGCCAGGACGACTACCGGATCCGGGCCCACCCCGAGCAGCGGGCGGTCACCGCCGGCGGCATCCGCTCCACCGGCCTCACCGCGTCCATGGGCATCGCCGCCCATGTCACCGGCCTGCTCGCCGAGGTGGGACTCGACCTCGGCGCCGCCGGCGAGCTGCCCCCGCTGCGCATGCCCCCGCTCGGCCGCACCGCCGCCCGGCCCTGCCGGCAGTCCGGCCTCGTCGCCGCCGACCCCGAGTACGGCACCGTCGTCTGCCACTGCGAGCTGGTCTCCCGAGGGGAGATCCGCGACGCGCTCGCCGCGCCCGTGCCGCCGCGCTCGCCGGCCGGGCTGCGCCGCCGCACCCGGGCCGGCGCGGGGCGCTGCCAGGGCGCCTGGTGCGGCGCCGCGCTCCGCGACCTGCTGGAGCGCTCGCCGGTGCGGGAGGGCGTATGAACGAGCCGTCCGCACGGAGCGTCGACGTGCTGGTGGTGGGCGCCGGCCCGGCCGGGCTGGCCGCGGCGACGCGGCTCGCCGCGCGCGGCGCGGGCCGGGTGCTGGTGCTGGACCGCGAGCAGCAGCCCGGCGGCGTGCCGCGCCACTGCGAGCAGCGCGGCTTCGGGCCGCCGGGCCGCTGGTGGACCGGCCCCGAGTACGCCGCACGGGCCGCCGAGGCCGCGGTCGGCGCCGGCGCCGAGCTGAGCTGCGGCACCACCGCGCTCGGCTGGGCCGGGCCCACCACCCTCGACACCACGGGACCCCAGGGGCCCGAGCGGATCACCGCGCGGACGGTGGTACTCGCCACCGGCGCGCGCGAACGCCCGCGCAGCGCCCGCCTCGTCCCCGGCACCCGCCCCGCCGGAGTGCTCACCACCGGCGAGCTCCAGCAGACCGTGCACCTCTACGGCCAGCAGGCCGGGCGGCGGGCCGTCGTCGTCGGCGCGGAACCGGTCGCTTATGTGGCGCTGGACGCGTTGCGCCGGGCCGGCACCGAGACCGTCGCCATGGTCACCGGCCTGCCCCGGTCCCAGGCGCACGCGGCCCGTGCCCAGTGGGCCCGGCTGGTGGGCCGGGTGCCGCTGCTGACCGGCGCCGAGGTCGTCGAGGTACTGGGCCGCCCGCGGCTGACCGGACTGCGGCTGCGCCGGCACGACGGGCGCGGCGCCGTGCTGGCCTGCGACACGGTCGTCTTCACGGGGGACTTCACGCCGGACCAGGTGCTGGCCAGGCAGGGCGGCATCGCGCTCGACGCGGGCACCCGGGGGCCGGCCGTGGACGCGGCGTTCCGTACCTCGCACCCCGGCGTGTTCGCGGTGGGCAGCGTGCTGCACGCCGCCGAGAGCGCCCGGGTCGCGGCGCACGAGGGGGCTCTTGCCGCCCGCTCGGTGCTGTGCCACCTGACCGGGCCGGGCCGCTGGCCCACCGCGGGCGCGACGGTGCGGGTCGAGCCGCCGCTGCGCTGGATCGCCCCGAACCGCCTGACTGCCGGCGCGCCCACCGCCTGCACTTTCCTGCTGCGCACCGACCGCTTCCTCGCCCGGCCGCTTCTCCGCGTCAGCCAGGACGGCCGCACCCTGCACTGCGAACGGCTCCACCGCACCGCGGTACCGGGCCGTCCCGTGCCGCTGTCGGGCACCTGGACGGCACAGGTGGACCAGGAGGGCGGGGCGGTGCGGGTGGAGGTGGACTGAGCGGCCGGCAGACGAACGTCATGGGTGGCTCTGCGGACGGCCGGGGCTCCGGGTCCTGAGCCCCGGCCGGTCGCGTCCGCGGCCTCAGTCCTCGAAGGCCCCGTGCCGCCCGGCGCCCCCCGCGAACCGTGCCGCGCCCTCCAGGGCAGCGCCGAGGACGCCGGTGCCGTGCCGCAACTCGGCCGCCATCGCGGCCTGTTCGTCCAGCCCCTCCTGGTCCAGGACGGAGGCCCGGTCGGCGCGCAGGCACGCCTGCGGGAAGCCGGCGAGGCGCCCGGCCAGCGCCTCCGCCTCCGCGCGGGCCCGGCCGGGCGCGACGACACGGTTGGCGAGGCCCATCGACAGGGCCTCAGCGGCGGGCACCGGGCGGCCCGTGAGAATCATGTCCATGGCCCGTCCGGTGCCGATCAGCCGGGGCAGCCGCACCGTTCCCCCGTCGATCAGGGGCACGCCCCACCGGCGGCAGAACACCCCGAAGACGGCGTCCTCCTCGGCGACGCGCAGGTCGCACCAGAGCGCCAGTTCGAGGCCGCCGGCCACCGCGTGCCCCGCCACCGCCGCGATCACCGGTTTGGACAGCCGCAGGCGGGTCGGCCCCATCGGCCCGTCCCCGTCCGCCACCACCCGGTTGGCGCGCTCGGTGCCCAGGGCCTTGAGGTCGGCGCCCGCGCAGAACGTACCGCCCTCACCCCAGAGCACCGCCGCCCGCGCCGTGTCGTCCGCCTCGAAGGCGCGGAAGGCCGCGGTCAGTTCGGCCGCGGTCGGCCCGTCGACGGCGTTGCGGGCCTCGGGCCGCGACAGCACGACCGTGGTGACGTGTCCCGCGCGTTCGGTGCGGACGGGCATGTCGGCTCCCTCTGCTCTTCCGGTGCCGGGAACGGAGATCCCGGGCGTGCGGCCGCCGGTGGCCGTGGAGCGTGGCGGCGGCAGCCGAAGGATAGGCGAGGAACCGCGGGGCGGGCCGGAGAGCCGCGCGCGGGCGCGGCGGTGAGCGCTGCCGGGATGCGGCGGTGAGTGCTACCGGTCGCGCGGGTCCGGACTCAGCACGAGGGCAAGGAGCCCGGGGAAGCGGGCGTCGAACTCCTCGCGGCGCAGCCGGTTGACCCGCTTGGGCCCCACGTCGCGCTGCTCGATCAGGCCCGTGCCTCTCAGCACCGCGAAGTGATGGCTGAGGGCGGCCTTTCCGACGGGCACGTCGAAGCTGCCGCAGCTGCGGGTCCAGCCAAGGGAGCCGGACAACTCCCGTACGAGCTTCATCCGTACGGGGTCGGCGAGTGCGGCGAGCGCGGCGAGGACGGGCACGTCGTCCGGGTGCGTGTGCTCCGGAGCGATCCGGTGACCGGTGCCGGTGGCCTGGGCCATGTCGCCCTCCCGCGTCGGTGCCGCCGCCCCGCTTGTGGGTGTTCGATGAAAACCACACGCTCTCACGTGTTCGCTTTTCATCGAACACTCTCCGAGAGGTGCTGTGCCATGCGCGTGGTCGAGTTCCAGGAGTACGGCGGTCCCGAGGTCCTGAAGGTGGTCGAGGCGCCGGCCCCCGAGCCGGGCCCCGGCCAGGTGGGCATCGACGTGGCCTGCACCGGGGTGAACTTCGTCGACCTCAAGGCCCGCGCCGATGGCTACCGGGTGCCGCGGCTGGGGTACGTGCCGGGAGTTGAGGTGTACGGGCGGGTGCGGGCGGTCGGGCCGGGCGTGGAGGGCCTGGCCGTGGGGCAGGAGGTGACCGCCCTGACGGAGGGCGGCGCGTACGCGGACGTGGCGATCGCCGACGCGGCGACCGTCTTCTCCCTCCCCGGGGGCGTCGACCTGCGCACCGCCGCCACGCTCCCCGCGGTGCTGCCGACGGCGTACGCCCTGGTGCACGCGGTGGGCCGGCTGAAGCCGGGCGAGACGGTACTGGTGCAGGGCGCGGCCGGCGGCGTCGGCACGGTCGTGGGCCAACTGGCCGAGGCGGCCGGGGCCGCGGCGGTGTACGGGGTGGTGTCGGGCGAGGGCAAGGCGGCGTACGCCCGCGAGCACGGCTACGACGAGGTCTTCGTCGGCGAGTTCACGCAGGCGGTGCGGGCGTCGACCGGCGGCCGCGGCGTCGACCTCGCCCTCGACCCGGTCGGCGGTGAGACGTTCAGCGCGAGCCTGGCCTCCCTCGCGGCCTTCGGCCGCCTGGTCTCCTTCGGCAACGCCAGCTCCGCGCAGCCGTGGAGCGTGGGGCAGCCGGAGCTCTACCCGCTGGGCGTCTCGGTGGCCGGCTTCTCGATCCTGACCCTGGCGCGGACGGCCCCGACGGAGCTGCGGGCGCTGGCCGAGCGGGCCTTCGCGACGGTGGCGGACGGCACCGTGTCGCTGCCGGTCACGGCGGAGTTCGCTCTGGAGGAGGCAGCGGAGGCGCACCGGCTGATGGGGGCGCGGGGGAGCACGGGCAAGCTGCTCCTGCGAGTGGGCGGCTGAGCGCGCACCTCCGAATCATCCAGCGCTGTGGATGCGCCCCGACCGCTCCGTCAACCGCTCCCCGCTGCCGCCCCACCGGGTGGCGACGATCTCCGCGGCGATCGAGACCGCCGTCTCCTCCGGTGTGCGGGCTCCCAGGTCGAGACCGATCGGTGACGACATCCGGTCCAGCTCCGCCTCGGTGAGGCCGGCCTCGCGCAGCCGGGTCAGCCGGTCGTCGTGGGTGCGGCGGGAGCCCATGGCGCCGATGTAGCCGAGCGGCAGGCGCAGTGCGACCTCCAGCAGCGGAACGTCGAACTTCGGGTCGTGGGTGAGCACGCACACCACCGTGCGGCGGTCGATGCGGCCCGCCTCGGCCTCGGCCCGCAGATAGCGGTGCGGCCAGTCGGTGACGACCTCGGCGGCGTCGGGGAAGCGGCGCGAGGTGGCGAACACCGGACGGGCGTCACACACGGTGACGTGGTAGCCGAGGAAGCTGCCCATGCGCGCGGTCGCTGCCGCGAAGTCGATGGCGCCGAAGACGATCATCCGGGGCGGCCTGGCGTGCACGGAGACGAAGAGCGTGAGGTCGTCCCCGCGGGTGCTGCCGTCGTAGCCGCGGCGCAGCGTGCCCGTCCGGCCCTCGGCGAGCATGCCCCTGGCCGCTTCGGTGGCCGCGCGGTCCAGCAGGTCGGTGCCGAGGGAGCCCTCTGCGCGGTCGGTGCGCACCACGAGGCGGCGGCCCACCCGGCCGCTCGGGTCGTCACCGCCGAAGGCGCCCGCGTCCTCCCCCTCGCCGTCCGCCGCGGGCCGGCCCGGGGCGGCGGCGGCCACGCATGTGACCACGGCCACAGGGTCACCCGCGCGCAGCGTGGCGGCCAGCTCGTCGAACCGGGGGAAGGACGCGGGATCGATCCGCTCAACGAAGACATCGATGATGCCCCCGCAGGTCAGACCCACCGCGAACGCGTCCTCGTCGCTGACGCCGTACCGCTCCAGGACCGGAGTCCCGTCGGCGATCACCTGCTCGCACAGCTCGTAGACCGCGCCCTCGACGCAGCCGCCGGAGACGCTGCCGACGACCGTGCCGTCCGGACCGACCAGCATCTGGGCCCCGGGCGGTTGCGGCGACGACCGCCACGTCTCGACCACGGTCGCGCACGCGAACGGCTCGCCGGCGCGCCACCAGCGCTCCATCTCCTCCATCACCAGGCCACGCATGGGCGAGATGCTCCCTTCCGCCCAACCCTCGGTCCGCAGAAGCGGACCGGCCCCCACTCCAATGTAAGAGCTTGATACATTCAGATGTATGAGCCTCTCACATTCATCGTCGAGCAGCGACGTGGTCCTGCGTGTCAACGGCAAACGTCACGAGGTGACCGTGGACAACCGCTCGACCGTGCTGGACACGCTGCGTGAGCAACTCGGGCTGACCGGCACGAAAAAGGGATGTGACCACGGCCAGTGCGGGGCCTGCACGGTTCTGGTCGACGGGGAGCGGGCCAACAGCTGCCTGCTGCTGGCCGTCGCCGCCGACGACCGTGACATCGTCACCATCGAGGGCGTCGCCGACCTGCCGGCCGCGCAGGCGGAATCCGACCTGCACCCGGTGCAGGAGGCCTTCCTCAAGTACGACGGCCTTCAGTGCGGTTACTGCACGCCCGGCCAGATCTGTTCGGCCGTCGGCGCCCTGGGCGAGGCGGACCGCGGCTGGCCCAGCGTGGTGACGCAGGACACAGCGGCAGGGATCGGGGGTGCAGCCGCGCTGGACGCCGCGGAGGTGCGCGAGCGCATGAGCGGCAACCTGTGCCGCTGCGGTGCCTACGGCGGCATCGTCGAGGCCGTCCTCGAAGCGGCCGCCTCGCCCGCGACCGCGAACGGAGAGGCCCGATGAAGGAGTTCGCCTACGTACGGGCCGCCGGTGCCGCCGAGGCCCAGGAACTGGTCGCCGAGCGCCCCGACGCGGTCTTCCTCGGCGGCGGCACCAACCTCGTCGACCTGATGAAGCTCGGCGTGACGGAGCCGGGCCTGCTGGTGGACGTCTCCCGCCTGCCGCTGGACACCGTGGAGCACCGCGAGGACGGCTCCGCCCGCATCGGCGCCACCGTGCGTAACGGGTCGCTCGCCGGCGACGACGGCATCCGCGCCCGGTTCCCCGCGCTCTCCCAGGCACTGCTCGCCGGGGCCTCGGGCCAGCTCCGCTCCCAGGCCACGATCGGCGGCAACCTCCTCCAGCGCACCCGCTGCGGCTATTTCCAGGACGTCACCAAGCCCTGCAACAAGCGCGAGCCCGGTTCCGGGTGCCCCGCCGTCGAAGGGGCCCACCGCGAGAGCGCCGTGCTCGGCACCTCGGAGCACTGCGTCGCCTCCCACCCCTCCGACATGGCCGTCGCGATGGTCGCGCTGGACGCCGTCGCCGAGCTGAGGTCGCCGGACGGCACCACCCGCACCCTGCCCGTCGAGGACCTCTACCTGCTGCCCGGCGACACCCCGCACCAGGAGACCGTGCTCGAACGCGGCGAACTGATCACCGCGCTGGAGCTGCCCGCCCCGCCCGCCGGGGCCGTGATGCGCTACCGCAAGGTGCGCGACCGCTGGTCCTACGCCTTCGCGCTGGTCAGCATCGCCGCCGTGGTCGAGGTGGCCGAGGACGGCTCGCTCGCGGACGTCCGGATCGCGCTCGGCGGCGTCGGCGTCCGGCCCTGGCGCGCCCGGGCCGCTGAGGCGGTGCTGCGCGGTGCGCGGCCCACCGACGAGGCGCTGCGCGCCGCTGCCGAGGCGGAGTTCGCGGCAGCCCGCCCGCTGCCCGGCAACGCGTTCAAGGTGGACCTGGCCGCCGACCTGATCTCCGCCGCCGTGCGTGACCTGGCCGACGAGGCCGGAAGGAAGGACCGTTGATGAGCACGAGCACCCTCACCCACACCCTGGGTGCACCGGTCACCCGCCTCGACGGGTACGCCAAGGTCACCGGCGAGGCGCAGTACGCCTACGAGTACCCGGTGGAGGGCGTCGTCTACGTCTTCCCGGCCGTCGCGACCGTCGCCCGCGGCCGTGTCACCCACGTCGACGCCGCGGCCGTGCTCGGCCGCCCCGGCGTGCTCGCCGTGCTCGACCACACCAACGCCCCGAAGCTGAAGTCCGGGGTCGACGCCGACCTGATGGTCCTTCAGTCGCCCGACGTCGCCTACCGCGGCCAGATCGTCGCCGGAGTCGTCGCCACCTCCCTGGAGGCGGCTCGCGCCGCCGCCGAGGCCCTGCCGGTCACCTACGAGGAGGAGCCCCACGAGGTGCTGCTCCGCGACGACGACAGCGTCTTCTCCCCGGAGCTGCTGAACGGCATGATCCCCGCCAGCCTCCAACTGGGCGACCCGGACGCGGCGATCGCCGCCGCGGACGTCGTCGTGGACGCCCAGTACACCACTCCGGCCGAGCACGCCATGCCGATGGAGCCGCACGCCACCATCGCGGTGTGGGACGAGGAGCGGCTGACGCTGTACGACGCCAACCAGGGACCGTTCGGCCACGCCGAGACGCTCGCCGCCCTGTTCGGGATCGACTCCTCCGCGGTGGAGATCGTCGCCGAGTACGTGGGCGGGGCCTTCGGCTCCAAGGGCACCCCCCGCCCGTCCGTCGTGCTGACGATCATGGCAGCCCGGGTCGTCGAGCGCCCGGCGAAGTTCGCCATGACCCGCCAGCAGATGTTCTCCCTGGTCACGCACCGGGCGCCGACCATCCAGCGGGTCCGCCTGGCCGCCGGCAGGGACGGCCGGCTCACCGCCGTCGTGCACGACTCGCTGAACCACACGTCCCGCCTGAAGGACTTCGGCGAGAACAGCACGGCGGACGCGCGGATGATGTACGCCTCCCCGAACATCCGCACCGTCTCACGGCTCTCCCGGCTCGACATCCCCACCCCCGGCTTCTTCCGCGCCCCCGGCCACACCCCGGGCATGTTCGCGCTGGAGTCGGCCATGGACGAGCTGGCCCAGGCGCTCGACATCGACCCCGTCGAGCTGCGGCTGCGCAACGAGCCCGAGGTCGACCCCTTCACCGGCCTGGAGTTCAGCAGCCGCAATCTGACCGCCTGCCTGCGCGAGGGGGCCGCACGCTTCGACTGGCAGTACCGCGACCCGAAGCCGGCGAGCCGCCGCGAGGGCCGCTGGCTGGTCGGCACGGGCATGGCCTCCTCCACCCACCCTGTCTACGTCCGCCCGTCCACGGCCGTGGCACGCGCGGAGGCGGACGGCACCTTCCTGGTGCGGGTCGGCGCGATGGACGTCGGCACGGGCGCGCGCACCGCCATGGCGCAGGTCGCCGCCGACGCGCTGGGCATCCCGCTTGACCGGCTGCGCCTGGAGATCGGCCGCCGCTCGCTGGGCATGGCGCCGCTCTCCGGTGGCTCGATGGGCACGGCGTCGTGGAGCTGGGCCGTGGACAAGGCCTGCCGGGCGCTCGTCGACAAGCTCGACGCGTTCGCGGGCGTGGTGCCCGAGGGCGGCCTTGAGGTGCAGGCGGACACCTCGGAGGACATCGAGGGGCAGCAGGAGCTCTCCCGGCACGCGTTCGGCGCGCAGTTCGTGCAGCTGCGGGTGGACACGGACACGGGTGAGATCCGGGTCGACCGGATGCTCGGCGTGTTCACGGCCGGCCGCATCCTCAATCCGAAGACGGCGCGCTCCCAGCTCATCGGCGCGATGACGATGGGCCTGTCGATGGCGCTGCTGGAGATCGGCGAACTGGACCCCCGCTTCGGCGACTTCGCCAACCACGACCTCGCCGGGTACCACTATGCGGCCAACGCCGACGTGCCCGCCATCGAGGCGCACTGGCTGGAGGAGCAGGACGACCGGATCAACCCGGTCGGCGGCAAGGGCATCGGCGAGCTGGGCATCGTGGGCGCGGCGGCGGCCCTCACCAACGCCTTCCACCACGCCACGGGCGTCCGCGTCCGCGACCTTCCGCTGCGCATCGAGGACGCCCGGCGGGCGCTGCGACAGGCGCCGGGCGAGCAGGCGCCGGCAGCCGCACGGTAGGAGCGGGCGTATGTCGGCCACCGGGCAGCCGGGCAGCTCCTACCACCACGGGGACCTCCCGGCGGCGCTGGTCCGGGCCACGCTGGAGATCGTCGCCGAGTGCGGCGTGCACGGCTTCTCGGTGGCAGAAGCCGCACGCCGCACCGGCGTCAGCCCGGCGGCGCCCTACCGCCATTTCGCGGACCGCAACACCCTGCTGGCGGCGGCCGCCGACACGATCGCGCACCAGTTGCAGGCCGCCTGCCGGGAGGCGGCCGCCGCCGCCCGCCGACCCGAGGACCGGCTCGCCGCGGTGGCCACTGCCTACGTCCGCTCCGCGGCCCGCTTCCAGAGCTGTTTCGACCTGCTGATGGATGCAGAACTGCGGTCGTATCGCCCGGAGTTGAGGGAGAGCACGCGCTCGCTGGTGGATCTCCAGCTCCCCAGCGCGCTCGCCCTCGCGGAGCCGCAGTCGGCCGTCGCCCTGCTGGAGGCGCTCCGCTGCCTGTCGCGGGGCTACGCGGCCCTCCTGCTGGACGGGTCGTTCGGCCCGCCCATGGAGGTCTGCGAGTCCGTCGCGGAGCGCGCCGGCCGGGCGGCGCGGTCGTTGGCCTCGGGCTACGCATGTCAAGACCAGGCAAAGAGCCATTGACTCAAAGAGGGTCTTTCTTGACCCTTGCTTGACTAGTAGTTTTCTCGTGCGGGGAGCGGTCGTACGCGGTGGCGCGATCCACCTCGTCATCCTCCGCGTACGACCTCCGCCTTCGCACCAGGGCGGGGCATGCTGCGCCCCCGGTACGCCCCGTCCGCCTCTCGGTGCTGTCACCCACTTTCATGCTGCAACGGCATCCCCGTGTCAAGGGCCCGGGCGCGTCCGGCGCCGTCGGATGCCCGGGGCCGTGCCGCCGCCGGGCGCTCGTGGTCGTGCCGCCGCCACGCCGTGTATCCCGTTTCCGAGAGCCCCGCTCAGGCCCCGCATGACGGAAACTTTCATCCCGGCTCTATCCGGGGGTTACTGAGTGGCAGTAAGTTTCATCCCCGATCGAACAGGCCACCGTTGTACTCCGACCCCCACTTCGCAGGAGCAGGCATGTCCTCGTTCGCCAGGACCTTCGGGATGTCACGCCGCAGATTCCTCACCGCGACGGCCGCCGCCGGCCTCGGCACCGGAGCCGTACTCATCGGATCCCCGAACGCGCGGGCCGCCGCCGCGCCGACCGTCTACGACACCACGGCCTGGGGTGCCAGGCCGCCGTCCTCACCGGTCAGCCTGGCCGGCAACGACCCGAACAAGATCGTCGTACACCACACCGCCTTCGCGAACACCCCGGACACCGGGCAGGCAGGCTCCTTCGCCATCGCGCACGAGATCCAGGACCTGCACATGGACACCAACGGCTGGATCGACACCGGCCAGCACTTCACCATCAGCCGCAGCGGCCTCGTCATGGAGGGGCGCCACCGCAGCCTCGAACGCCTCCGCGCGGGCAGTGACATGGTCGTGGGCGCCCACACCGTCGGCCAGAACAGCCAGGGCATCGGCATCGAGAACAACGGCACCTACATCACCGCCACCCCGCCCCAGGTGCTGTACACGAGCCTCGTCGCCTTCTGCGCGTACATCTGCTCCCAGTACGGTCTCGACCCCAGCGAGATCTACGGGCACCGTGACTTCGACGACACCCAGTGCCCGGGTGACGTGCTCTACGGCATGCTCCCGCAGCTGCGCAAGGACGTGGCGGCGACCGTTTGACCATGCACCTGGCGCGTCCCGGCTGTCTGTGTCGTATGCGGGGCGCCACGGCGAGGCGGTGGCAGGTGGCCATCAGAAGCGCTGCGTGCTGCAATCCGGCGCATGGACTCTCCGCCACCGCTCACGACCGCGGCTTGTAGTAGAGCGTGTACTTGCGCGCCCCGGCGGCGCCGGAGGCGAAGCCCAGGTGGAGGCGGGGCGCGGAGCCGAGCTGGAAGGCGAGGCCCTCGGGCTCCCGGTAGTCCAGGGTGTAGGCGGCCTCGGAGCGCGCCCGCTGCTCCACCTGGCTGGTGGGCAGGTGGAGCCTGGTGAGGTACGTGTTGCCGTGGCCGGAGGGCGGGTTGTCGCCGGACTCGTCCGTGTAGTGGGTGCCGGTCATCTGGTAGACGTAGTCGCCCAGGATGGCCACGCCCTGCGGGGTCTCGGCGGCGTCGATGCCGATCCTGGGGATGTCGAAGATCGGGCGGACGTCGCCCCGCTCGGCCCGGTCCAGGTCGAGGACGCGGTAGCGATACGTGCCGTCGTCGAGCATGTACTGCACCAGCAGCCTGCGGTGACGCATGTCGACAGCCGGCCGGTTACTGGTCGAGCCGGGCACCACGTAGAGCTTGTGGACGGAACCGGAGCCGCTGTCCACGACGCCTCCGTCCGCGTAGGCGAATCGCGCGACGGCCATGCCGTAGCCGCTGTCCGGATTGGCGTCGGCCTCGGTCCAGATGTACGAGGTACGCCCGGCGGGCTCCACGCCGATCGAGGCGCCGTGGCCGAATCCACGGAGGTACATATGGCCGAGCTGGTCCCCCGAGAGGCTGAGCTTGGTGAGGCACAGGTCGCCGTGCGCGCTGCGGTCGGCACCGGACACGGGCCCCGGCTCACCCGGGAGCTGTATGCCGCCCTCCATCAACTGCACCGCGTACAGGCAGCGGTTCACGTCGTCGAAGGCGAACGACTGCAGGATCGTCGAGTTGAACAGCGCCTTCTCGCGGAGGTACTGGACGGCGGGGGCGTTGAGGTCGAACCGGTCGCCCGAGGCCGCGGGGCCGGCACTCTTCGGGGCGGCACCGGAACGGGCCGCGGCGGTGCGGAGGCCGGCTCCGGGGGTGCGTGGCGCGACTCCCGCGGTGCGGGGCGCTGCCGTCGCGGCGGCCGCGCCCGTCCAGGTGGCGGTCGCCGCCAGTCCTGCCGCGCCGGCCAGCACAAAGGCCCTTCGATCGATCATGCGGGACTCTCCTGCCTCATCCGTCATCTGGGCCACGGGACGTGCCGGCGATATTCGCTGGCATGACAGGTGCATGCCCTTAATGATGATGAGTCAGCCTCCCCGGCGGTCTTTTCCAGCCGCCCGTTTCCGTGTTCCCACACTTCCGGTTCAGCGTGGTCCCCCGTACAGGGAACGTTCCATGACCACTTCCGTGCCGGCGCCGTCGCGCAGCGGCTCACCGGGGACCCCGGTGTCCCTGAAGCCCAGGCTCTCGTAGAGCGCGACGGCCGCGGCGTTGTCCGGCGCGACGGACAGCCGCACCGCCGTGGCCCGCCGCCTCGCGGCCCACCGTGCGACCTCGTCGATCAGAACCCCTCCCACTCCCAGACGCCGGGCCGTGGGGCTGACCCACAACGAGATCAGATCCACCACGTCCGCGGAGCCCGTGGGGACACCGCTGACCATCCCGGCGGGCCTGCCGTCCACGCGCGCGACGGCGTTGTGCGAGTCCGCAAGGGCGAGCCGCGCCCGCCACCGCTCCTCGCGGTCCCCGTCCCCCTGCCACTCGGCCAGCGTCGAGCCGAAGGCGTACGGTGCCTCGGCCAGGGCTGCCAGTCTCAACTCCCGCCACAGGCGCCAGTCGTCCTGCCCCAGTGTCATCACGTCGATCACGCCGCTCATTCTGCATCCGCATCTGCATCTGTGGTGCGGGGTGAGCGGACGCGTCCGGCCGTCGAAACCGGCCGGCGGCAGGCCACCGCGGGGCGCAGCCGCTCCGATGGGTTCTGCACGCCGAACAGGATTCGTTCGTTATGTCGAACGAGTCGAGAAGGCGACTATCGGATGGGTCCGGGTAACAAGCCTCAGTTTCCCGGACGTTGGAGCGCCAGGCGATGTGAGAGGCAGTCAACCACCACCGTTGACAGTGTGCATGTCGGATCCTACGCTGCCATCGTTTTCTATATCGAACGATCGGTGTTCGATGAGTAGAACGAGCGGAACATCCTGGCCGGTGCCGCTCCGAGTGCCGGGTGCGGTCGACCCGCCGAGCGGCCCCAGCTCGAACGCAGCGTCCCTTCGAAGGAAGGACATGCACGTGACCACCACCGAGCGCACGGGCGAACGTGCGAACCGCGGCTTCCTCGGTCACCCGGCAGGGCTCTCGCCGCTGTTCTTCACCGAGTTCTGGGAACGCTTCTCGTACTACGGGATGCGGGCCATCCTGCTGTACTACATGTACAACTCGGTGCGCGACGGCGGGTTGGGCATGGACGAGGGCCTCGCGGCGTCGCTCATGTCGATCATGTTCGGGCACCTCTGCCTCGCGGTCCCGGGCGGCGGGAAGGCCGCGCTGTACGGGTCGATGGCGTTGATCGTGCTGGGGACCGGCCTGCTCAAGACGAACGTCTCCAAGGTCGTCGGCGGGCTGCGGGACGCGGCGGGATTCCATGCCGGCTTCGCGGTCGCGGCCGTCGGCATGGCGCTGGGCATCGTCTGGTACCTGCTCGGAGGCCGTGCGCTGGGCGACGCCGGGTGGCGCCCCGCCAATCCGCTGGGACCGGTGGAAAGAGGCCGGGCCCTCACACGCATCGGCTCGGGAGTGGCGCTGGTGGCGGTGCTCGTCGCCGCCCTCGCGGCCACCGGCCTGCTGACCATAGAGCTCGTCATCAACGCTGTGAGCGTCCTCGGCGTGCTGCTCTCCGTCGCGTACTTCGCCTTCATGCTGCGCAGCCCGAGGACCTCCGCGGTCGAACGGGCCCGCATACGCGCGTACATTCCGCTGTTCGTCGCGGCGGCGCTCTTCTGGATGCTCCTGGAGCAGGGCTCCACCATCCTCGCCCGGTTCGCGGACCAGCGGACCGACCTCGACGCGCTGGGCTTCGGGATCGATCCCGAGTGGTACCAGTCCATCGGCGCGGTGGCGATCGTCGTGCTCGCGCCGGTCTTCGCGCAGATGTGGACCCGGCTCGGACCCCGGCAGCCCAGCACGCCCCGCAAGTTCGCGGCAGGACTGGTGTTCGCCGGGCTGGCCTACCTCATCATGATGCTGCCCGGCCTGCTCAACGGGACCGGCACGCCCGCTCACCCGTTGTGGCTCGTCGCGGTGTTCGTCGTGATCACGCTCGGGGAGCTGTGTGTGTCACCGGTCGGCCTCTCGGCCACCACGAAGCTGGCGCCGGCGGCCCTCGCCTCGCAGATGATGAGCATCTGGTTCCTCGCGGACGCGGTCGGGCAGGGCATCAGCGCCCAGGTCGTCAAGTTGTACGACCCCGGCACCGAGACCGCGTACTTCGGCGGGCTCGGCGCCGGAGTGCTGCTCATGGGGATCGTCCTTTTCTTCCTCGCGCCCGCGGTGCGACGCGGCATGAAAGGAGCCGAATGACCGAGCCGGGTGCACGTCGAGTCCGCCAACTCATCGACAAGACGGAGCGGTGATGGTGAAACGCAAGCGAACGACCACTCGAACGGTTGCGGCCGTGGCACTGCTCGCGAGTGTCACGCTGCTCGGGAACGCGGGTGTCGCGGCGACGCGGCCGGATTCCGGGCAGAGCGCGGGCGCCGCCCCAGAAAGCCCCTTCGACCCCATCGATCCCCAGCACTGGCAGGACCAGCAGGACATGACGTGGGCGGACTACCACCACGTACCGGGAACCGACTGGGCCAATCCCGACAGGCAGCCCACGAAGCAGAAGCTCAGAATAGCCGTGGTCGCCGTCGACTTCCCGGACCAGCCGTTCGTCATGACCGAGCCCAAGAAGAGCGACGACTTCGGCAACCCGCAGATCGACCCGGTCAAGCGGGACCAGATCGCCCAGTTCTACGCCGACTTCTACGGCAAGCCCAGCACGTTGAACCACGAGCACACCGTCAACGAGTACTGGATGGAACAGACCAACGGCCGGATCGGCGTGGAATTCGTGCCGGTCGGCGAGTACCGCGCGCCGCGCCCCTCGTACGAGTACGGCCTGAACGACATCGGGCAGGAGAAGGCGGGCTGCCCGTCGGGACACACCTGCGACGGGACGATCGAGCACGACGTCGACCCGATGTGGAAGAAGGACGTCGGGGACGAGAAGTTCGACCGCGTGCTCAGGGTGTACGCGGGGTACGACGAGACCTCCGTCTGGCAGGAATTCGGTCCGATGAAGTTCCAGACGAAGGACGACGTCCCCGACGAGTGGGGGCCGCCGGATCCGGCCCTGCCGAACGCGGTGCGCAGCCGCTACACCGACTTCACGTCCTGGAAAGCGGGCTCCCAGCTCTGGGGCAACTCCGGAATCCGCCAGGGTGAGAGCTCCGGGACGATCACGCACGAGATCTCGCACACGTTCGACATCGGCGACAACAACAACAATCCCTACGCGGAGCCGTACCACCGTGCCGGGACGGGTC
This sequence comes from Streptomyces sp. TS71-3, assembly GCF_018327685.1. NCBI lineage: Bacteria > Bacillati > Actinomycetota > Actinomycetes > Kitasatosporales > Streptomycetaceae > Streptomyces > Streptomyces sp. TS71-3. Next base: position 3,124,858 of record NZ_BNEL01000003.1, read on the forward strand.
CGTTCGACCTGATGGACCGTGGGTCGTTCAACGGCCCCGGCGGGCCGCACATGCGCTGGGTGGTGCCCGCCACCCAGGGCGCCGCGATGCCGGCCGGCCAGACGGTGCGCACGAAGACGAAGCTCGGCTTCGTCGACGACGGCCAGATACTCCACCTGTCCAAGGACGCGCTGCGCACGAGCGGTCTCGCCGTGTTCGACGTCAAGGCGCGCTCCGCGAAGCCCGGCAAGGGCGATATCCTGGGCGTCCAGGTCGACTTCGGCACGGACCGGACGCCCGCCTGCGACATCGGCAAGGACCCGCTCTGCTCCGGGCCCGGGTTCACCGACTACACGATCGAGACCGTGCAGCGCATCGGCGCCGACTCGTTCACACCCGACCACGGCGTCATGCTGACCAAGAACAAGCCGTTCGGCGACGAGGACGACAGCTGCGGCTACCTCTGCTTCAGCTGGATGATCGACGCCAACCCGCAGGACATCCACAAGGTGGACTACTACGAGCCGAACGGCACTCCCGTGATGCGCTCGATCGGGGACTACCGGCAGCTGAACGACGGCCTCTTCCACGCCGGCACGCACTCCGGCAGCGCGTACGAGTACGTCGACCAGGCCAACCGGCTGCACTTCTACGTCGTCGGGAAGCACATGGATGCCGGCGGCGAGCTGGTGTACACGGTCGCGGTCCAGTCACTGGACGGTGCCGGGGCGTCCCGGCACGGTGTCGCGCTGAGCCGTGGAAAGGAGGCCGGCGCCGGCAAGGGGATGGGGACGTGCCGGTTCGGCCTCACCAACACCGGACGGTACCGGGACGACGGTGCACAGCCCGCGGACACCCGTGCCTCCCTGCACTCCGACGTCTACCGCCTCACGGCGGACGTCAAGGGCGACGGCTGGCGGGCCTCGCTGCCGAACGAGCTGGCCACCGCCCGCTTCGCCGGCGGCGCCGGCGTCGACGTGGCCGTCGCCGCGGCCGGCGGCGCGAGCCGCACCGGTCAGGTGACCCTGACGGCAACCTCCGTCAGCGACCCGTCCAGGTCGGCGACATCGACGTGCACGGTGACCAGGTAGCCGCCGCGGCTCTGCCGCTGCACGTTCCACCCGAAGCGTGAACGGTTCGGTCCCTTCCCCTCGTGTTCCGTGCGTGAGGACCGCACGAGGCGTGCCGCAGGCACCCCGGGCGAGCCTCTCGCCCCCCACGCCCGTCCGCGGGCCGCGGGTGCCGGAGCCCTGGCCGGGCTCAGGCACCCGCGGCGCCATCCGCATCGCAGCACGGACCAAGGAAGACAACTGATGACTGAACGCCAAGCTCCTCAGGCAGGACTGGGACGGCGCCACCTGATCGGCGGCTCACTCGCCGCCATGACCGCCACGGCGATGGCCGCACCCGCGTCCGCCGCCGAGGGGAAGCCCACGGCTCCGGCGCGGTCGGACGTCACCGTTCCCGACGGTGAACTGCTCGGCTACAGCCTGCCGCTCAGCGCACGCGGCACGGCCCAGATCGTTGCCGCGCCGCCGTGGCACTACGTGGGCGACCTCGTCGGCGTGGAGTTCTGGACCTCTCCCGACGCGGCCGAGGCGGCACTGCCCGCCGGTCTCATCTCCGACCCGTCCACCGCGGGCCACGGCTACGCCTGCTTCATCGACTGGCAGTTCTCCGGGGACCACCAGGAGTACCTGGACCCGGTCCGCAGCCAGTACTCGGAATTCCTGATCCTGCTCGACGCGCGGTTCGACGACACCGCCGTCGCATGGTGCCCGTTCATCTACGTCGACAACGATGCCGCCCTGGCCCGTGGCTGGTTCCAGGGCTTCCCCAAGAAGATGGGGACCATCCGCCAGACCCGCGCGTTCTCCGTCGCCAGCCAGGCCGGGCCCGTGGTGGGCGCCGGCGGCGCCTTCGGGGCCAGCATGTCCGCGGCCGGTCACCGGCTCGCCGAGGCGAAGATCACGTTGAAGCAGAGCGGCACGACCCTGCCCGCCCTGGGCCGGCCGATCGTCAATCTGCGGCACTTCCCGCGGCTGAGCGCCGGGCAGTACGCCAACCCGGCCGTCCACGAACTCACCCAGTCCATACTCGACACGCCGCAGGTGGCGAACGTCTGGACGGGCAGCGGTGACCTCAGCTTCTTCCCGGCGCCCGGCGAGGAGCTGGCCGACCTCAAGATCCAGCGCACGGGCATCGGCTTCCGCGGCTCCCTCTCCTACACGGTGACGGACCTGAAGATCCTCACCGGCCCGGACGCCCCGGGGAACTGACCCGCGCTGCGGGGCGGCCGTCCAGCGGCCGTCCCGCAGCCGGCCGGTGCCAGACCTCGGGGGAGGCGGCAGGTCGGCGAGCCGGGTGACGCAGCCGTCCGGCAAACGCCCGGCCCGAGCCTCACCGTTCGCCGGGCACGGACGCCCCCGCGGCGGCGAAGTGCTTGAGCAGGGGCGCCGTACCCTCCGGGTTCAGCAGCAGATCGGCGCCCGCGTAGGAGCGGTGAACGACCTCCACCATGCGGTCGAGCATGCTCCGCTCGTACGCCGCGATCGCCTCGTCGAGACCCCGGTGTTCCGGCGCGAACAGGGCGCGGACGAGTTCGACGGCGTCGAGGAGGGCCATGTTGACGCCTTCGCCGGAGAAAGGCGGCATGACGTGCGCCGCGTCACCGAGCAGCGTGAGCCCGGAACGGGGCCGCCAGCGCTGGTGCGCGGGCATGCCGTAGAGGGGCCAGTACGCGAAGTCGCCGTCGATCTCGTCGAGCACCGCCAGCAGGTCGGGGTGCCATCCGGCGAAGGTCCCGCGCAGGTGGTCCCGCACCGCGTCGGCGTCCTCGAAGCGTTCGCCCTGGGAGCGCGTCGGGTCCTCAGCCGCCCGGATCGCGAAGTAGACGCGAACCGACCTGTCGGCGCTGCGCTGCGCCAGTATCGCCCTGTTGTCCCCGAGCGCGTGGAGGATGCCCTCACCGGTGTGGCGGGCGACGAAGGAGCCGGGACCGGGGTCCCGGAGATCGCCGTGCACGAAGGTGATCCCGCTGTAGGCGGGCCGGGCGGCGGTGACCAGCGGGCGGGCGCGGGAGCGGATGCCGTCGCAGGCGAGGACCAGGTCGGCGTCGAGCCGGCTGCCGTCCGCGAGGCTCACCCGGTGGCGGCCGCCGGGCAGCGGCGTCACCTCGTCGACGCGAGCGCCCCAGGTGACCGTCTCCGGTGGCAGCGCATCGAGCAGCAGGTGCCGCAGCTGCACCCGGTCGATCTCCGGCCGGTACTCGCCGGCCTCCTCGTCGACGGTCATACGGACCTCGCCGTCGGGCCCCATCAGGCACAGCCGCTGCCCCAGGGGGCGCGCCAGTTCCTCGAACCTCTCGTGGAGGCCCATCTCGCGCAGCGCCAGCTGTCCGCCCCGCTCGCCGAGATCCAGGCTGCCACCCTGGGAGCGCGCATGCGGTCCCGCGTCCCGTTCCAGGACGCGAGGGGTCACTCCGCGCAGGTGCAGCAGCCGCGCGACCGCGAGCCCCGCCGGGCCGCCGCCCAGAACGACGACGTCCGAGGCCCGCGCGACCTGCTCGGAGGAGGGGAAGGAGGAGGGGACGGGAGGGAGTTCGGTCATGTCCAGGTTCCTGTCATGAGTGGTTTCACGGTCAGATCTGAGCGAGGCCGCCGTCGACGACGATCTCCGAGCCGGTGATGTACGAGGAGTCCTCCGACGCGAGGAAGGCCACGGCACGGGCCACCTCCTCCGGCCTGCCCCAGCGGGCCATCGGTACGGTGCCGGTCACGTACGCGTCGATCGCGTCCCGCATGGCCGGGTCCTGCTGCGCGGTCAGCGGGGTGGCGATGCACCCGGGGGTGACCGCGTTGACGCGCACGCCGCGGCCGAGTACCTCCTCGTCCAGCGCCAGCGTCCGCACCAGGCTGCGCACCGCCGCCTTGCTGGCCGAGTAGAGCGGGTCACCGGGACGGCCCTTCGCCTCGGCGACGGAACCGGTGACCACCACCGAAGCGCCGCGGCGCAGCAGTGGCAGCGACCGGACCACGGTGAAGAACACGCTCTTGACGTTGGTGTCCACCATGAGGTCGAAGTCCTGCTCACGGGTGTCGAGGACGGGTGGGGCATCGGACCTGCCCGCGTTCGCGAACAGCACGTCGATGTGCCCGTACCGCTGACGGACCTCCTCGGTCAGGCGCTCCACCCCGGTCACCGTCGCGAGATCCGCGGCCACCGTGTGCACCGGGGCGCTCCCGGAGATCCGGCTCGCCGCCGACGCCAGCTTCGCGGCGTCGCGCCCGGCGATCACCAGGGCGTACCCCCGCTTCGCCAGCTCGGCCGCCGTCGCCAGGCCGATCCCGCTGCTCCCGCCGGTCACCACCGCGACCCGGCCCGTCCGGTCCTCTGCCATTACGCACCCTCCCTGCCTCACGCCTTCCGGCCTTGCATTCACAGTCAAACACAAAAGTAAGTCAGTTACCTTATCGTCCGGGTGGTAACCTGCCTCACATACAAAAGTCACCGAGTGTGGAAATGCGGTGAGGGCGTGCTAGCGTGCCCGGATGGCCGGTGATCAGGAAGAGGGCGCCGCGCGGCTGAGCCTGCGTGAGCGCAAGAAGCTGCTGACCCGCCGGGCCCTGATCGAGGCGGCCGAGGCCAGGTTCGCCGAGCGCGGGTTCGACAACGTCACGGTGGCGGAGATCGCGGATGCGGTGAACGTCGCGGCCAAGACCGTCTTCGTGTACTTCCCGACCAAGGAGGACCTCGTCTTCCACGGCGAGGACGAGGTGCTGCGCACCCTGGTCGAGGTCATCAGGAACCGCCCGGCCGGGACGACCCCGCTCGACGCCACCGTGGACATGCTGGGCCGGACGATGACCGCCAGCGCCATCGGCGCCGTCGGTGAACTCGAACGCCTGCACCGCACCGTCGGCGACAACGGCAATCTCCTGTCGCGCATGCGGCTGATGTGGGAACGCTTCGAACTGGCCGTGGCCGCGGAACTCGCCGCGGAGACCGGCGAGCCGGAACACTCTCCCCGTCCCCGCGTCGCCGCCGCTCAGATCGTGATGGTCTACCGGATGATGGCCTCGCCGGAGGCCATGGCCCACGTCCGTGCGCAGCCGAGGAACCGCAGGCGCAAGGCCTTCGACGACTGGCTCGGTGTGGCGCGGGAGATGGTGGGCGACGGCATCGGCGAGTACGCCAGGCGTACCTGAGGATCCGTCCGTGACGCCGGACGCTCCGCGCGAAGCGCCCACCACTCCCGTTCCGTATAACGAACGAGATGGGCGTCCGGCGGTGCGTGAGGGCGTCACCGCCCGGGCCTGCGCCCGCTCGCACGCCCGGCGCGCCTGCCAGAGTGCCGCTGTCACCTCGACCGGTGTGGGAAGTGGCCGTCCGCGAGGGGATGCCGCGTGACCGTTGACACTCCCCGGAGCCGGACCCTAGCGTGACCGGTGTTCGCTTGGACGAACGCATGCGGAGGTCTGCCCCGTGGAATCCCGTCGGCCGCGGTGGGCCCCAGCGGCCCCAGCGCCCCCCCTTACGTGCCCACCTCCTCGCACAGGCCGCCGCCTGAGGTGAACGGGGTGGCGAGCGTGCTGCCCACCGCCGCCGCTCCCTCCGATCCTGCCGCCCCGCACGGGACCGCTGCCGGGCTGTGTCGCACGCGCGCCCCGTCGCGGACCAGGCACGAGAGAAAGGCATCTCGCAGATGAGTGTGGAAACCCGGGTCGCCATCGACGTGGGAGGGACCTTCACCGATGTCGTCAAGCTGGTCCCCGCCACGGGCGAGCTGGCCTTCGAGAAGGTGCCGACCACGCCAGACGCCCCGACCAGCGGTGTGATGAACGCCTTCGAGCAGGCGGCGGTCGCCATGCCGGACGTCGCGATGTTCCACCACGGCACCACGCTGGGCCTGAACTCCCTGCTGACCCGCTCCGGCGCGCGTACCGCGCTGGTCTCGACCCGCGGCTTCCGCGACGTGTACCTGCTCGGACGGACCGACCGCCGGGCGATGTACGACATCGCCTACCGCAAGGCCGCGCCCCTGCTCCAGCGCTACGACACGTTCGAGGTCACCGAGCGCGCGCACTTCGACGGGACGGTCGCCACCGCACTCGACGAGCAGGACGCCCACCGGGTGGCGGCTCTGATCGCGGAGCGCGGCTACGAGGCCGTGGCCGTCGCCTTCCTGCACTCCTACGCCAACCCGCGTCACGAGCTGCGCATGCGGGAGATCCTCCAGGAGGCGCGGCCCGGCTTGCAGGTGACCGTCTCTCACGAGCTGTCCCGCGAGTACCGGGAGTACGAGCGGACCAGCACCGCGGTCCTGGACGCCTACATCAAGCCCGTCGTCCGCGGATACCTGCGGGACCTGGAGACCGAGCTGGCCGGGCGGGACTTCGCCGGCCGCTTCCTGATGTCGCGCTCCGGCGGCGGCGCCATGACCGCGGCGGCCGCCCGCGAGCAGCCGGTCAACCTGATCCTGTCCGGGCCGGCCGGGGGAGTGGTGGGCGCCGCCGCGTTCTCGCGGTTGATCGGCCGGAAGAACCTGATCACCGTCGACATGGGCGGGACCAGCCTGGACGCCTCGCTGATCCTCGACTCCCAGCAGGTGGTCCACCAGGGCGCGCAGTTCGAGGGCCTGCCGATCAACACCCCGTCGCTGTACATCCACACCATCGGCGCCGGCGGCGGGTCCCTGGCCTACCTCGACGGCGCGGGCGCGCTCCAGGTCGGCCCGGGCAGCGCCGGAGCCACACCCGGGCCCGTGGCCTACGGCCGCGGCGGGACGCAGCCCACCTTCACCGACGCCGCGCTCGTCGTCGGCTACCTGGGTGCCGACACCCCGCTGGGCGGCCGGCTCGCCCTGGACGGCACGGCGGCTGCCGCGGCACTGGAACCGATCGCCGGCGCGCTGGGTCTTGGCACGACCGAGCTGGCCCGCGGGATCCTGCGGATCTCCAACACCAAGATCGTCGGCGCGGTACGGGCGATCACGGTCGAACTCGGCCACGACCCGAAGGACTTCTCGCTGCTGTCGTTCGGGGGTGCCGGGGGCCTGGTGGCCGTGGACGTGGCCCGCGAGCTGGGCATCCCCTCGGTCGTGGTCCCGCCCGGCCAGGGCGCGTTCTCGGCGCTCGGGATGCTCATGGCCGACGTCCAGCACGACCTGTCCCGCACCGCGGTCATCGCCCTGTCCGACCTGGACCGCGACGCGGTCGAGTCCTCCTACGGAGCCATGGAGGAAGAAGCCTGCGGGCAACTGGCGGACGAGGGCTTCGACGCGGGGCGCCGCCTGCTGCACCGGGGCGTGGACGTCCGCTACGTCGGGCAGGAGCACTCGGTCACCATGCCCTTCCCCACCGGCAGCGAGGACCTGGTCGAGGCCATCGGCGCGGAGTTCGCCGCGTTGCACCTGCGCCAGTACGGCCACGTGATGGACGAACCCGCGGAGATCACCGCGCTGCGGCTGCGGGCGGTCGGCGTGGTGGACAAGCCCGAACTGCCCCGCCTCCCCGACCGCTCGGGCGGGCCGGTCCCGGCCGCCGGCAGCCGCAAGGTCCACGGGGCCGGCGGCCGCGTCACCGACTACGTGTTGTACGTGCGCGAGGACCTGCGGCGGTCCGACCGCATCGAGGGACCAGCGATCATCGCCGAGCACACCGCCACCACCGTGCTGCACGAGGGCGACCGCCTGGAGGTCGGCCCGTACGGCGAGCTGCTCGTCACCGTCGCCGAAGAGGCCGCCGAAACGGGGGAGCAGGCCCGATGACCGACGCGATCACCATCGAGATCATCCGGCACGCGCTGCTGTCCGCGGCCGAGGAGGTCGCCCGCAACCTGTGCCGCACCGCCTACAACACGGTCGTGTACGAGATCCACGACTACGGCATCGGCATCCACGACGCGGCCGGCGACGTCGTCGCCGACGCCCCCGGCATCGCCGTCTTCACCCGCGGCAACGACCACGGCATCAAGAAGGCGGTCGAGTTCCTCGGCGCCGGCGCCATGGAACCCGGTGACGTGTTCATCCTGAACTACCCCTACTGGGCCTGCGCGCACACCCTGGACCCGCTGGTCTTCGCGCCGATCCACGTCGGGGACGAGCTGGTCGGCTTCGCCTCCTGCCGCGTGCACGTGCTGGACCTGAACCAGAAGGACCCCGGCTACGTCCTGGACTCCACCGACAGTTCCCAGGAGGGCCTGGTGCTGCCCGCCGTCAGGCTCTACCGGCGCGGCGAGCAGAACACCGACGTCTTCAACATCATCCGCTTCAACTCCCGCCTGCCCGAGCGCACCATCGGCGACATCCAGGCGCAGGTCTCCGCGTGCGTCACCGGCGTGCGGCGCACCCAGGACATCGCCGCCAAGCACGGTCGCGAGAACCTGACCGGCGCCATGCGGGCGATCAACGAGCACGGCGCGGCGCTGGCCAGGCTCGGCCTCGCCAAGCTGCCCAAGGGCACCTGGAGCGCGACCGACTTCGTCGACAGCGACGGCGTCGACACCGACCGGCTCGTCGAGCTGCGCGCCACCGTGACCATCACCGACGACGAGATGACCGTCGACTGGACGGGCAGCGCCCGCGACGTGCGCGGCCCGATCAACCTCCCCGTCGGCCAGACCCACGCCCTGTCCAGCCTGATCTTCAAGGCGCTGACCACGCCGGACACGCCGGTGGTCGCGGGCAACTTCGCCCCGCTGCGGGTGATCACCGAACCGGGCAGCGTGATGCACGCGGTGCCGCCGATGCCGACGTTCACGCTGTGGACGGGGCTGCTGGCCGGCGAGGTCGTCCTCAAGGCGCTCGCCAAGGGCATGCCCGACCTGGTGCCCGCCTGCTCGGGCGGCGACGTCTGCTCGATGATGGGCCTCGGCGTCAACCCGCGCACCGGCGAGCCCTGGCTGGAGGCGACCAACGAGGCCGTCGGCTTCGGCGCGACCGCCACCGCGGACGGCGAGGACGGCATCATGCACCTGTCCGAGCCCGGCTGCCGCAACAACCCGGTCGAGGTGCTGGAGACCAAGTCCCCGATGGTCATCGAGTCGTACGGCTACCGGCCCGACACCGGGGGAGCGGGCCGGCACCGCGGCGGTTGCGGGGTCAGCCGGGTCTACCGCTTCACCGCGCCCTCGACCGGCATCTGCCTGGTCTACAAGACCAGGACCCGCCCCTGGTCCATCGCGGGTGGCGGCGAGGGGGTCCCGAACCGCATCGTCATCAACGGCGGCACCGAGCGCGAGCGCGTCCAGGGCGGCAGCTACAACCGCCTGGAGGCCGGCGAGGTGCTCGCCAACGAGACCGGCGGGGGAGGCGGCTTCGGCGACCCCTTCGAGCGCCAGCCCCAGCGCGTGGCCGACGACGTCAGGAACGGCTTCGTGTCGGTGGCGGCGGCCGCGCGGGAGTACGGGGTCGAGGTCGACCCCGAGGACTTCGCCGTCGACGAGGACAGGACTGCCGACCTGCGGGCCGCCGCCCGTACACCCGGGTGAGACCGCCCGGATCCCGCCCGCCCCACCTCCCAGGGAGACGCTCGTGCCCGGAAATCTGACGATCGAGAACGCGCTGGTCTTCGACGGCCACTCCGCGGAGCTCACCGAGGCCTCACTGCGCATCGCGGACGGCATCGTCGAGGAGATCGGCGAGGGGGTCGCGCGGGGCGGGCACGTCATCGACGCCCGGGGCAGGACCCTGATCCCCGGCCTGATCGACGCGCACTTCCACGCCTACGGCATCTCGCTGCTGGGCCTGGAGTTCCAGGCCGGCCCGGCGAGCTACCTCGCCCTGGCGGGTGCCCGCCGGCTGGAGAGGGCGCTCGGCCGCGGCTTCACGACCGTGCGCGACGTCGCCGGCGGCGACATCGGCCTGGCACGGGCGATCGACGCCGGGCTGCTGCGGGCGCCCCGCTACCTGTACACCGGGCCCGCGCTGAGCCAGACCGGCGGGCACGGCGACGCACGTCCCGCGGAACTGGACATCTGCCTGCACGGCGGGCACATGAACGAGGTCGTCGACGGGGTGGAGCCGCTGCGCCGGGCCGTACGCGAACGGTTCCGCACCGGAGCCCACGCCATCAAGATCATGACCTCCGGCGGGGTCGTCTCCCCGACGGACCCGCTGCGGCCCGCGCAGTACTCGGCCGAGGAGGTCGCGGCCGTCACCGACGAGGCCGCGCGGCGCGGCAGCTATGTGGCCGCCCACGCCTACTCGCCCGAGGCGATCCGGCACTCCGTGCTGAACGGGGTGCGCTCCATCGAGCACGGCAACCTCCTCGACGAGCCGACCGCTGCCCTGCTGGCCGAGCACGAGGCCTTCCTCGTCCCGACGCTCGCCGCCTACGACGCGATGGACCGGCGCGGCGAGGAGGTCGGCCTGCCCGCGGTGGGCCGCGCGAAGAACCGCGAGGTGCTGGACGCCGGGCGGGTGGCCGTCGAGCGGGCGCACGCCGCCCGCGTGCCCGTCGGCTTCGGAACCGACCTGATGGGAGACCTGGAGGACGACCAGCTGCTCGGCCTGCGCCTGCAGACCGAGGCCGCCGGCATCCTCGCCTGCCTGCGCTCGGCGACCTCCGTCAACGCCCGGCTGCTGGGCCGCGACGACCTCGGAACCGTCGCCGTGGGTGCCCGCGGGGACCTGCTGCTCCTGGACGGCAACCCCTTCGACGATCCGGCCGCGCTGTGGGACCACCGCAGGCCGCGCCTGGTCGTCCACGACGGCATCCCCCTCGAACCCGGTGGCCTCCCCGACCCCGCCTGACGGCCCCGCCCACGGCGCGTGCCACCGGTGTCCAGGGCACGGCGGGGCCCGCCGCCCCGCTGCTGCCGGACCCGCACCCCCGGAGGTGAACTGCCATGTCTCCCGACCCGATCGGCGCGTCCGGCGCCGGTCACGACCTGTCCTCCGCCGCCCCCGTCGCCGGTGGCCCGCTGCCCGTGGGCCACGCGTTCGCCACCATGAGCCTCACCCGGGAACACGTCAAAGCCGGAAGTGCGCTGTTCTTCGCCTTCGTCATCGAGGCGTGGGAGATGCTGATCGTCTCCTACGTCTCCTCCTCCATCCGCGCCGACTTCCACATCGGCGCCGCCGCCGTCGGACTGCTCCTGTCGTCGATGTACTTCGGCATGATCCCCGGCGCGCTCCTGTGGGGCGCGGTCACCGACCGCATCGGCCGCAAGATGACCTGCATCTGGAGCCTGGCCGGCTACGGCTTCTGTTGCGCGGCCTCCGCGCTCGCCCCCAACTACTGGAGCTTCTGCGCCGCCCGCTTCTGCTCGGGATTCGCCCTCGCCGGCATCCTGGTCGCGGTGTTCGTGTACTTCGAGGAACTGCTGCCGGTGCGCCACCGCGGCCGCGCCACGGTCTTCCTCGCGGGCGGCTGGCCGATCGGCACCCTGATCGCCGTCGGCGTCACCGCGGGCGTGGTGAACACCCTGGGCTGGCGCGCGGTGATCCTGATCAGCGCGCTGTCCGGTCTGTGGGCGCTGCTGATCTGGCGATGGGTGCCGGAATCCCCGTACTGGCTGGTCACCAAGGGGCGGCAGGCCGAGGCACGCGCCGCCATCGAGCGGCTCTCACGCGGCCAGGTGGACACGACCCGCGAGCTGTACGTGCCGGTGGGCCCCCGCTCCAGCGCCCGGGCGCTGTTCCAGGGCAGGGCCACGAAGATCACGCTGTTGCAGGTGGTCGTCAACTTCGCGCTGTCCTGGGGCTACTGGGGCCTTCAGACGTGGCTGCCGAACCTGCTCGCCGACCGGGGGCTGTCGCTGCCCGCGAGCTATCTGTTCATCACCGTCTCGGCGTTGAGCATGATCCCGGGCTACCTCAGCGCTGCCTGGCTGACCGCGCGCTACGGCCGGCGGCGCATCTACCTGAGCTATGTCTTCCTGGGCACCGCCGGCGGGCTGCTGTTCGCGTTCGCCCCCTCGATGGCGTTCCTCTACGCCGGGAACGTCATGATGTCGATCTTCGCCCAGGGCTCCTGGGGCGTCTGGGACACCTGGATGGCCGAGGTGTACGAGACGCACAACCGCGGCCGCGGCTACAGCCTCGGCATCGCCGCCCAGCGCGTCGCCAACGCCATCGCGCCCGGTGTCATCGGGCTCTTCGTCTCCTACGCGTTCGGGTTCACCAGCACGGTGGCGTTCATCGAGGCGTTCTTCGTCGTCGCCCTCGTGCTGGCCCTGCCACTGCCGGAGACGGAGGGCGAGGAGCTGACCTGACCGTCCCGGGCACGCGGCTCGCTGTAGAGTGTGGAAATCGCCCTTGACCTGCAAAAGTGCGGGCAGGGAGCCTGATTCGGGAGTATCTCGATGCTGCGTACCATGTTCAAGTCCAAGATCCACCGTGCCACCGTCACCCAGGCCGATCTCCACTACGTCGGCTCCGTGACCATCGACGCCGACCTGCTGGACGCCGCCGACCTGCTGCCGGGCGAGCTGGTCCACATCGTCGACATCACCAACGGCGCACGCCTGGAGACCTACGTCATCGAGGGCGAGCGGGGCTCCGGTGTGATCGGCATCAACGGCGCCGCGGCGCACCTGGTGCACCCCGGCGACCTGGTGATCGTCATCAGCTATGCGCAGGTCGACGACGCCGAGGCGCGTGCGCTGCGTCCCCGTGTCGTCCATGTGGACCGCGCGAACCGCATCGTCGCCACGGGCGCCGATCCCTCCGAGCCCGTGCCGGGCGGCGAGGTGGTGCGCGGCCCGGGGGCCGTGGCCAGGGCGTGAGCACTCCACCCGGGCGCGGAGTATGCACCCTTCCGCGTCCGGGCGCACGCTGAGCGGCGCCGAACATGAGTGGGCGGGTACGCGCCGGGTACGCGAGGGTCGAGTCCAGAAGCAGCCGCGTCCGGACCGCAGACAGAGGCGTCCGGACAACCGGCCCGGAGGCCGACATGACCTTTCCGTTCCCCGACCCCGTCCCTCCGACCCCCACGCCCGGGCCCGACCGCCCAGGGCCGCCGCGGCCCCCGGACCCGATGCCGCCCGACCCGACGCCGGCCCCGGGTCCCCGGCCGATGCCGGAGCCGTCGCCGGTTCCGAAGCCGCCCGGGCCCGAACCCACGCCGGAGCCCGAGCCGGGGCCCGTGTCCTGACACCGGAGCACCGGCGCGTGGGCGGTCGCACGCGCAGCTCCCCGCGCCCCTTTCATCGGCGCTCGGCGCCCGGTCAGGGGCGCGAGACGGGGATGCCTTCCACGCCGTCAAGGCAGCGGGCGAGCGACCCGCCACAGCGCGTCCCCTCCCGGCCGGCCACCGGCCGGGAGGGGCGTTCTCCGCCATAACCGGGCCGTCGCGGACACGCCGTGTTCACCGGCGCCCGGAAGGCGCGGGCCGGCCGGCGGCGCCGGGTGCCCCGCCGCGGCCGCGCAGCCACCGGCCCGTGAGTGGTCGGACGACGGTCCGACGCGACCGTCCCGCTACGCCTCGACCTCCGAGCGGTCACCGGCCCAGAGGGTGTGGAAGGTGCCCTCCCCGTCAGTGCGCTTGTAGGTGTGCGCACCGAAGTAGTCCCGCTGCGCCTGGGTGAGCGCGGCGGGCAGGCGGTCGGCGCGCAGCGCGTCGTAGTAGGCGAGCGCCGCGGAGAAACCGGGTGTCGGCACCCCCTGCTGGACCGCCGCCGCCAGCACCGCGCGCCAGTCGTCCTGCGCCGCCGCGATCTCGTCCGCGAAGCCCTTGTCGGAGAGCAGGCTCGGCAGGTCGGGGCGGGCGTCGAAGGCGCTGCGGATCCGGTCGAGGAACGCCGCGCGGATGATGCAGCCGGCGCGCCAGATGGCCGCCACCGAGCCCTCGTCGATGTTCCAGTCGTACTCCTCGCTCCCCGAGGCGACCAGGTGGAAGCCCTGCGTGTACGAGACGATCTTCGACGCGTACAGCGCCTGCTCCACCTGGTCCGCGAAGGCCGCCGCGTCCTTCTCGCTCATGGGCCGCGCCGTCGGGCCGGCCAGGTGCCGGGAGGCGTCGCGCAGCGCCCCGTGGCCCGAGAGCGAGCGCGCGAAGACGGCCTCGGCGATGCCGGACACCGGCACGCCCAGGTCCAGCGCGACCTGCACCGTCCAGCGGCCGGTGCCCTTCTGCTCGGCCTGGTCGAGCACCACGTCCACGAACGGGGACCCGGTACGGGCGTCGGTCTGCGACAGCACCTCGGCCGTGATCTCGATCAGGTACGAGTCGAGCCGGCCGGTGTTCCAGGTGCGGAAGATGTCGACGATCTGCGCGGGCGTGTAGCCGGCGACGCTGCGCAGCAGCTGGTAGGCCTCGCCGATGAGCTGCATGTCCGCGTACTCGATGCCGTTGTGGACCATCTTGACGAAGTGCCCGGCGCCGTCCGGGCCGACGTGGGTCACGCAGGGCGAGCCGTCCGGGGCCTTCGCCGAGATCTTCTCCAGCATCGGGCCGAGCGAGGCGTACGACTCAGGGGAGCCGCCGGGCATGATGCTCGGCCCGTGCAGCGCGCCCTCCTCGCCGCCGGAGATCCCGGTGCCGACGAAGTGGATGCCCCGTTCACGCAGCTCGTGCTCCCGGCGCCGGGTGTCCTCGAAGTGCGCGTTGCCGCCGTCGATGATCATGTCGCCCGGTTCCAGGAGCGGTGCGAACTCCTGGATCACCGCGTCGGTGGGCGCACCGGCCTTCACCATGATCATCACGCGGCGGGGGCGCTCCAGCGCGGCGACGAGCTCCTCCGGGGTCTCGGCCGGTACGAAGGTGCCCTCGTCGCCGAATTCCTCCACCAGCGCACGCATCTTGGACGCGGTGCGGTTGTGGACGGCGACCGTATAGCCGTTGCGGGCGAAGTTCCGGGCGAGGTTGCGCCCCATGACCGCAAGCCCCGTTACGCCGATCTGGGCCGAACTGCTCATATGCCAAACTCCTGGATCAGTTAAGGAAACCGTGATCGCCAGTATTACTCGTGCAGGGCGGTTCCTCTCGACGAAGGCGTATCCGGGGACGGCGGCCGCACTTCGGGCAACTGCCGGAACGGAGTGTCGCTTTCGGCCGCGGCACGCAGTGCCACGCCACCGCGGCCCGCTCCCGGTGACAGCCGGAATCCGCAGGACAGGCGGGGTCCGACACCGCCGACTCTGGGGTGGTTGAGCGCTCAGAACACCGATATGAGCGACTGATTGCGCTCTTGTCCCGTCCTGTCGCAGCGCGTAACTTTGCGGCGCCCAATGCTGTGGGACCCGGGGGCGCGCCCCCGGCCAGTCGACGGGGGGACCCCCATGGCCGTACGCGGTCGGCACCGCAGGTACCAGCCGAACCGGATCAACCGCGCCTCGCTGACCGTGACCGCGGGCGGCGCCGGCCTCGCGATACCCCTCATCGGCGCAACGGTCGCCCACGCAGCCGACGTGGACACCTGGAGCAAGGTCGCCGCCTGCGAGTCGAGCGGCCGCTGGGACGTCAACACCGGCAACGGCTACTACGGCGGCCTCCAGTTCACGCAGTCCACGTGGGAGGCCTACGGCGGCCGGTCCTACGCGCACCGTGCCGACCAGGCCAGCAAGACCCAGCAGATCGCCGTCGCCGAGAGGGTGCTGAACAGCCAGGGCCCCGGCGCCTGGCCCACCTGCTCGCAGCGCGCGGGACTGACCCGGGGCGGACCCGCTCCGGCCGCCCCCGCCGCCGCGGGCACCGGATCCCGGACCGCCGCCCCGAAGACCGACACCGGCACCAGGCAGGTCAAAGAGACGGCCGTGGACGTCAAGCCGGAGACCACTCCGCAGTCCCGCGCCGGCACCGCCGAGATGTACAGGGTGGTGCGCGGCGACACCCTCTCGGAGATCGCCGACGACCACCACGTCGACGGCGGCTGGCAGCGCCTCTACTCCGCCAACCGGAGCACCGTCGGAGCCGACCCCGACCTGATCATTCCGGGCCAGCGGCTCTCCCTCGACGGATCGCGAGCCGCCACGGCTGCGCACCGCAACGCGGCGAGACCCGCGCCGAAGAGCCCCACGGACACCGAGCGCCACACCCGCCCCCGGCACCCCGCGCCCGAGCACCACGCACCGGAGCACGAGAAGGCCCCCGCCCCGTCGAAGGCCGCGAAGAGCCCGACGGCCCCGAAGACCGCGAAGACCGCGAAGTCAGTGGGAACCGCCACCAAGCCCAAGCCGTCGAAGGCCGCCAAGCCCGCCGCGAAGCCCGCCAAGCCGCAGGCGAGGCCCGCGACCAGGCACCACCAGGCCGCGCACCCCGCGCACCACGGCCTGCTCGCCCCGGTCGCCGCCTCCATCGGCACGCCGTACCACGCCGAGGGCAGCTCCTGGTCGAAGGGCTACCACACCGGCGTCGACTTCCTCGTGCCCACCGGCACCTCCGTCAAGGCCATCGCGGCCGGCCACGTGGTGTCCGCGGGCTGGGGCGGCTCGTACGGGTACCAGGTGGTGGTCCGGCACGCCGACGGCAGGTACAGCCAGTACGCCCACCTGTCGGCGATCTCCGTGAAGAGCGGGCAGAACGTCGTGGCCGGCCAGCGACTCGGCCGCTCGGGCGCCACCGGGAACGTCACGGGCCCGCATCTGCACTTCGAGGTGCGGACCGGGCCCGGATTCGGATCCGACATCGACCCGCTCGCCTATCTGCGGGCCGGCGGCGTCAGGATCTGAGGCGACCGCAGGGAGCGAGCCACCCGCCGGCGCTCCGCTCCGCGCCCCCCGGCTGGTGGGGGAGGCGATGCGGCAGCGTGCTCCGCTGCGGTTCCTCCCGCGGGTCGGACAGGGCGTCCAGCCCGGGCAGCTCCCGGACACCCGGAAGCTGCCGCAGTTCCGGCAGCCGCTCCTCGCGCTGCAACCGCTCCAGGCCCTCGAACACCGGGGCCGGCTGCTGCGGCACCTCGGAAGCGGCACCCGGTGCCGCGGCCTGGCGGCCCGGGACCTGCTGCGCGGCGTCGTCGGGCAACGGCGTCAGGCGCCCGGACACGGACGCCCGCTCCCCGGCTCTTGCCGCCGCGCCCTCCAGCACGATCACGGGGTGGGGCACCGTGCCCCCGGCCGCGAACGGCCGCCCGTCCGCGACCGCGGGAACGGCACGGTCGCCGGCCGCCGGGCCTGAGGGGTGGATGCGCTCCGTCGTCAGCAGCACCAGGCCGCCCGCGGCGACCGCCCCGCACCCCAGTGCGAGCACGGCGCCCGCGGTGCCGTGCTGGAAGCTCTCGCCGAACATGGTGAGGCCCACCCCGGCGGCCACCACCGGATTGACGACCGTGAGCGTGGACAGCGGCGCGGCGAGGCCCGCGTCGCGGTACGAGGCCTGCGACAGCAGCAGACCGGCCACCGCCATGACGGCGGTCACCGCCAGCGTCGGCAGCAGGACGGGCAGCGTGCTGCCCCCGGACCAGTCCAGCGCCACCGTCTTGGTGAACACCGACGCGATGCCGAAGGCGGCACCCGATGCCGTGGCCAGCAGCACGCTGCGGACCGCGGGACGGCTGTGCAGCGCATGCGCGGTCACCATCAGCGCCACGATCGAACCCGCGGTGACCGAGGCCACGCCGACGCGCTGCAGCCCGCTCAGCGACTGGCTGTCGGAGGCGCCGGTCAGCGCCAGCAGCCCGGCGAGGCCGAGCGTGGCCATCACCGCACCCCGCCAGGCGGTCGCACCGGCCCGGCGCCGCACGAAGACGGCCGCCATGGGCAGCGCGAAGACTATGGTCAGCGCGCCGAGCGGCTGGACCAGGCTGAGCGGCCCGAAGGCGAGGGCCGCCACGTGCAGCACGGCACCCAGGCCGTTGAGCCCGACCGCGGCCCACCAGACGGGGCGGTGCATGGGCGCGTAATGCGGGCCGGTGCCGGGCTCGGCGGCGGCGACCCGCTCCTGGACGATGGCGGCACCCGCGTACGCCACCGCGGAGACAAGGGAGAGCAGCACGGCCAGCGTGAGAGCGCTCATGACGCGCACCTCGCGGGTCCGGGCGTGCGGTGGTCAGGGCGCGGCGCTGCGCGGTCCGGTCGGTGGTGTGTCCCGTCGGGGTCCATACCTTCCACGATGCCTCGCAATACGGTTCGCGTCGTCGTCCCTGAGCACGCATTGGGTCCTACTGCCAACGGAGTACAACAGGAGTCACTGTCATCCCCCGGACTGGCGACCGTGGGGGGACGCCGTCGGTGCAAGGCCGCGGAAGCGGCAGGTATTCCCGCCTGCGGTTTGGCATGGCACGCGGTGCCTGACGTAGAGTCCCGCTTCTGGAGCGCCCGTTTACGGCCGTTTCCGAGGGCACCCGGCCGGCCGGTCGCACCGCGTGCGCCGCCGGCCGGGTAGGCGCCCGGACAGTTCGAGCGGACGAAGGGGCCAGACGGCGGCGATGACGGTGACAGACGACGGACCGGTGCAGCGGCCCGGCAGGGCTGCCGAACGCCCCACGCATGCCCCGAGGACGCCGGGAGCGGGCTCCGCGGAGGCGGGGGAGCCCGGCGGCCCGGCGATGGACTCGGGCCCCGGTGGGCCCGGCCCCGAGGCTCACAGGCGCGGATCCGCACAGCCCGACGGGCAGGCCCGCCAGTACGGCCCCGGGATCGACCCCGAGCGGCTCGCCACAACCCTGAGCGTGCTCGCGGAACTGGACACCCTCGACGTCGACCACCCCGACGCGATCACCGTCCGCCGCGCCACCTCCGGGCTCTACCGCACGGTCAAGCAGCGCCGCCGCCAGGAGCGGCGGGCCGCCAAGACCGCCCATGACAGGGCCGTCACCGAGGCGACCGCCACCGGCTCCGCCGAGCGGATCGACGACGAGACGCGGGGCGTGCTGCCCTCCTCGGCCACCCGCGGCGAGGTCGCCGGCGTCCTGCGGCGGCCCAGGTCCTGCTACGTCTGCAAGACCCGCTACGTCGAAGTCGACGCGTTCTACCACCAGCTCTGCCCGGACTGCGCCGCCGAGAACCGCGCCCGCCGCGACGCCCGCACCGACCTCACGGGCAAGCGGGCCCTGCTCACCGGCGGCCGGGCCAAGATCGGCATGTACATCGCGCTGCGGCTGCTGCGCGACGGCGCCCACACCACGATCACCACCCGGTTCCCCAATGACGCGATACGGCGCTTCAAGGCGATGCCCGACAGCGACGAGTGGATCCACCGGCTGAAGATCGTCGGCATCGACCTGCGCGACCCGGCCCAGGTGGTGGCCCTCGCCGACTCGGTCGCCGCCGCGGGTCCCCTGGACGTGCTGATCAACAACGCCGCCCAGACCGTGCGCCGCTCCCGGGGCGCGTACAGCGAGCTGGAGGCCGCCGAGTCCGCACCTCTGCCCGCGGGGGCGCTGCCCGCGGCCGAGGTGATCGGCTCCTTCGGCTCCGGGGCCGTGGCGGCGCTGCCGGCGCCCCGGCGCAGCGGCCTGAGCGCCCAGGAGATCACCGAGCTGGCGCTGGTCTCGGGCTCCGCGACGCCCGCGAGGATCGCGGCGGGCACGGCCGTCGACGCGGGCGGGCTCGTCCCCGACCTGCACGACCACAACAGCTGGGTGCAGGCCGTCCAGGACGTGGATCCGGTCGAGCTGCTGGAGGTGCAGCTCTGCAACTCCACCGCGCCGTTCATCCTCATCAGCAGGCTGCGCGCGGCCATGGCGGCGGCCGTCGCGGCGGGCGCCCGGCGCGCCTACGTCGTGAACGTCTCCGCGATGGAGGGCGTCTTCGGGCGCGGCTACAAGGGCGCGGGGCACCCGCACACCAACATGGCCAAGGCCGCCCTGAACATGCTGACCAGGACCAGCGCCCAGGAGATGTTCCAGGCCGACCGCATCCTGATGACGGCGGTGGACACCGGCTGGATCACCGACGAGCGGCCGCACCCGGACAAGATGCGCCTCGCCGAGGAGGGCTTCCACGCCCCCCTGGACCTGATCGACGGCGCGGCACGCGTCTATGATCCGGTCGTGCGCGGGGAGGGCGGCGAGGACGTGTACGGCGTCTTCCTCAAGGACTACGCCCCGCGTCCCTGGTAGCCGTCACCCGGACAGAGCAGCGCGCCGGGCTCCGCGCGGGCCCGACTCGCCCTGCGCGCTGGGGACTCGGCGGACGGGTGCGCCCCGTTCGGGCTGCGCGCGTCCGTTCGGCGGAGGATCATGGCCGAATGGAAGCGGATGGCCGCGGACAAATAGCCTTATTTTTCTTCCCGATCGAGCGGATGTCCGCTCACATGGTTACTCTGGAGCGGACGGACGGTTCTGGGAACCACATCCATATCCATGGTCCGTCCAGGGAAGGGCCGGCCACCACCGCCCCGCTCCCCAGCGAACTGTCGGCGCCACCGCGTCCCGGCTGCCCTTGTCCCAAGCCCCACCGGGCGTCAGGCGCCCGGTCGCCGGACCGGGCGGAACCTGCCCCGAGGGTTACCCGACACAGAAGGAGTGCGCGGTGACACCAGAGAAGGCCACGGCAGAACAACCCCCCAAGGAACGCACGGACCAGCTGGTCCCGGGTGTCCCGGATACGGACCAGCTCGGCAGCCTGGACGTCTGGGCCAGGTCCGCCCCCATCCGCCTCGCGGGCTACGAGGACGACCTGGCCGAGCCGCACATCCTGCAAAGCGTCGACTGACCGGCGCCCTTCCACGGCGCCGGCCCCGCCGGACGTGTCCTCGCGCCGGCCGCGGAACCTCCCCTGCCGCGGGCGGCACACCGGAACGTCAGGGGGGCTCGGGACCGGCGCCGGGGGTTCGGCTGTAGGGGTGGTCGTCGGCGCCCTGATGCGCCGCTGCCGCGGCGGCGGTCGCCGGGCCAGCACCATGGTCAGCGTTCCGCCGCGGTGAACGGCACGGCGGCCCGACGCCCGGAGAGCCCTCCATGACCAGCCCGACAGAGCCGGCCGCCGAACCGCCCGCCCGCTACGACGACCTGCGGGCGCTCTACATCAACTGCACCCTCAAGCGGTCCCCGGAGCGCAGCAACACCCAGGGCCTCGTCGACCGCAGCATGGCGATCATGCATGCGCAGGGGGTGCGGACGGAGCTGATCCGGGCCGTCGACGAGGACATCGCCACCGGCGTCTGGCCCGACATGACCGACCACGGGTGGCCGAGCGACGCGTGGCCCGAGATCTACGCCCGGGTCCTGGCGGCCGACATCCTCGTCCTCGCGGGCCCGGTCTGGCTCGGCGACAACGGCTCCGTGACCAGGCAGATCATCGAGCGGCTCTACTCCTGCTCCAGCGAGCTCAACGACCGCGGCCAGTACGCCTACTACGGCCGCGTGGGCGGCTGCCTGATCACCGGCAACGAGGACGGCGCCAAGCACTGCTCGACGGCCGTCCTCTACAGCCTCCAGCACGTGGGCTACACCATCCCGCCGCAGGCGGACGCCGGCTGGGTCGGCGCGGCCGGCCCCGGCCCGTCCTACCTGGACCCAGGCTCGGGCGGTCCGGAGAACGACTTCACCAACCGCAACACCGCCTTCATGACCTGGAACCTGCTCCACCTGGCCCGGCTCCTGAAGGACGCGGGCGGCATCCCGGCCTACGGCAACCAGCGCTCCGCCTGGGACGCCGGCATGCGCCCCGGCTCCGAGAATCCGGAGCACCGCTAGCGAATCCGGGGCCGGGCCCCGTGCCCCGTCGAGGGCCCGGCCCCGGCCGCCTGTTCGCGTGCGCTCGAACCCGGGCCGCCGGCGACGGATGGTCCCGCGGACGTTCCCGCCCGGAGTTCCTGCCGAGGCCCCGCGCGGAGTCACGCGTCCCCGCCCGGAATCCCGCCGAGGTCCCCGCCCGGCCCCGGCGGTGCCCGCGAGCCGGAGCCGCGAACCCGTCGTCCCGGAGCGGCTCCCGCCCCCTCGTTGACCAGGGAATCCGGCGGAATCAGGATGAGCGTGCCGCGCGGCGGGCAGTACGGTCCCTGGCAGAACTCATCCGTCCGGCCGCCGTGCCCGGTCCGTACCGACCGCCACGCGGCCCCCAGAGGGCACGTCCCGCGGCCGCACCATGCCGCACCCACCCGGCAACACACCCCCGAATCACTACGGAGCACCCGTCATGCATGACGACCGCACCCTGGTCGAATCCCGGCTCGAGCGTGTCCTCGAGGAACGCATCAGGCCCGCCGTGTACCCGGAGTCCGTGCCCCTTCAGGTGGCGGTGTGGCACGCGCCCGGCGAGCCGGTGCCCGTCGAGGAGGGCCTCGCCGCGCAGACTCAGCCGATCGCGGTGGGCGAGCGGTGGGGGGCCCCGTGGGGGACGAGCTGGTTCCGGGTCAACGGCACCGTGCCGAAGGCGTGGGCGGGGCGCACCGTGGAGGCCCTGCTCGACCTCGGCTTCAACGAGAACATGCCGGGCTTCCAGTGCGAGGGCCTGGTCTACCGCCCCGACGGCACCCCGGTGAAGGGCCTCAACCCGCGCAACCAGTGGGTCCGCGTCGGCGCGCCGGTGTCCGGTGGCGAGGAGGTGGTGCTGCACATCGAGGCCGCCTCCAACCCGGTCATCATGGGCCACCGGCCGTTCCAGCCCACGGCACTCGGTGACAAGGACACCGCCGGTACCGACCCCCAGTACGTCCTGACGCGGATGGACCTCGCGGTCCTCGACGAGACCGTGTGGGAACTGG
Organism: Streptomyces sp. TS71-3; assembly: GCF_018327685.1. Lineage (NCBI taxonomy): Bacteria > Bacillati > Actinomycetota > Actinomycetes > Kitasatosporales > Streptomycetaceae > Streptomyces > Streptomyces sp. TS71-3. The sequence continues at coordinate 3,147,366 of NZ_BNEL01000003.1, forward strand.
TCAACGACCTCGAGGTGCTCGGCGAGCTGATGCACGAGCTGCCCGCCGACTCGCCCCGCCGGTGGGAAGTGCTGCGAGCCCTGGAGGAGGCGCTCGACGCGGTGGACCTGCAGGACGTGAACGGCACCGCCGCCGAGGCCCGTGCCCGCCTCCAGGGGGTGCTCACCCGGCCCGCCGTACCCTCGGCGCACCGCATCAGCGCGGTCGGCCACGCGCACATCGACTCCGCCTGGCTGTGGCCCCTGCGCGAGACCGTGCGCAAGGTGGCGCGCACCGCCGCCAACATGACCGCGCTGCTGGAGGACGAGCCGGACTTCGTCTTCGCCATGTCGCAGGCCCAGCAGTGGGCCTGGATCAAGGAGCACCGGCCCGAGGTGTGGACGAAGGTGAAGAAGGCCGTGGCGGACGGCAGATTCGTGCCGGCCGGCGGCATGTGGGTGGAGTCCGACACCAACATGCCCGGCTCGGAGGCGATGGCCCGGCAGTTCGTGCACGGCAAGCGGTTCTTCATCGACGAGTTCGGCATCGACAACGACGAGGCCTGGCTGCCCGACACCTTCGGCTTCGCCGCCGGTCTGCCCCAGATCATCAAGGCGGCGGGCGCCAAGTGGCTGCTCACCCAGAAGATCTCGTGGTCGCAGACGAACTCCTTCCCGCACCACACGTTCCGCTGGGAGGGCATCGACGGCACCCGCGTCTTCACCCACTTCCCGCCCGTGGACACCTACAACTGCTCGATGCAGGGCCGGGAGATCGCCCACGCGGTGCGCAACTTCAAGGAGAAGGGCCGGGCGAGCCACTCGCTGGCCCCCACCGGCTGGGGTGACGGGGGCGGCGGCGCCACCCGCGAGATGGTCGCCAAGGCCGCCCGGATGCGCGATCTGGAGGGTGCGGCACAGGTCGTCTGGGAGACCCCCAAGGAGTTCTTCGAGAAGGCGGAGGCCGAATACCCCGAGGCGCCCGTCTGGGTCGGCGAGCTCTACCTGGAGCTGCACCGCGCCACGCTCACCAGCCAGGCCAGGACCAAGCAGGGCAACCGCCGCAGCGAGCACCTGCTCCGGGAGGCCGAGCTGTGGGCCGCGACCGCCGCCGTGCGCGCCGGGTTCGCCTACCCGTACGAGCAGCTCGACAGGATCTGGAAGACGGTGCTGCTGCACCAGTTCCACGACATCCTGCCCGGCTCCTCCATCGCCTGGGTGCACCGCGAGGCCCGCCGCACCTACGAGAAGGTGGCGGAGGAGCTGACCGCCGTCATCACCGCCGCCCAGCACGCCCTGGCCGGCGAGGGCGACACCCCGCTGCTGTTCAACGCCACCCCGCACACCCGCGACGGCGTGCCGGCGGGCGGTGCGGGAGTCCCGTCCGCGCAGGGCACCGTCACGCTCGGGGAGCGGCCGGGCGGCGGCCACGTCCTGGACAACGGCCTGCTGCGGGTGGAGATCGACGAGCGGGGCCTGGTGGTCTCCGCCCGCGACCTGGCGGCCGACCGCGAGACCGTCGCCCCCGGGAAGCCCGCCGCCCTCCTCCAGCTCCACCCGGACTTCCCCAACAAGTGGGACGCCTGGGACGTGGACGCGTTCTACCGGAACTCGGTCACGGACCTCGTCGACGCGGACGAGGTGACAGCACAGGCGGGGGAGGCCGGGGCGTCCGTCCGGATCGTGCGCAGCTTCGGCGACTCCCGGGTCACCCAGGTGCTGTCGCTCGTGCCGGGCGAGCCGCGGCTCGACATCGCCACCGAGGTCGACTGGCACGAGACGGAGAAGTTCCTCAAGCTGGCCTTCCCGATCGACGTCCACGCCGAGCGGTACGCGTCCGAGACGCAGTTCGGGCACTTCCACCGCGCCACCCACACCAACACCAGCTGGGAGGCCGCCAAGTTCGAGGCGTGCAACCACCGCTTCGTGCACCTGGGCGAGCCCGGGTGGGGCGTCGCGCTGGTCAACGACTCGACCTACGGCCACGACGTGACGCGAACCGTGCGCGCCGACGACGGTGGTACGACCACCACGCTCCGGGCGTCACTGCTGCGCGCCCCGCGCTTCCCCGACCCGGAGACGGACCAGGGGGTGCACCGCTTCCGGCACGCCCTGGTGCCGGGTGCGACGGTCGGTGACGCGGTGCGCGAGGGCTACCGCATCAACCTGGCGGAGCGCGAGATCACCGGTGCCGGCGAGGTGGCACCGCTGGTCGCCGTCGACAACGACGCGGTGGTGGTCACCGCCGTCAAGCTCGCCGACGACGGCAGCGGTGATGTCGTGGTGCGGTTCCACGAGGCGCACGGGGGGCGGGCGAGGGCCGTTCTCACGGCCGGTTTCCCCGTCGCTTCGGTCACCGTCACGGACCTGCTGGAGCGTGAACTGTCCGGCGTCCCGGCGCCGGAGCGTACGGGGGACTCGGTTGCCGTGTCGTTGCGGCCGTTCCAGCTGATGACGCTGCGCTTGCGCCGCCGCGCCTGATCCCCGCTGCGCGGGATCCGCTCAACCCAGCCTCTTGCGGTTGTTCTCGCGACACCGCAAGGGGCTGGGCGAGCGCCGCGCCCGAAGGGCGAACGTCCGAAGGACGAGGAGAAGGGGGCGAACGCACACATCGGGGTTCACGGGGCCAGCCGGCCCCTGAGCCACTCCTCGACCCCGGCGACATGCGCGGCCGCAGCCGCCCGCGCCGCCTCCGGATCCCGGGCCGCAAGCGCCGCATGGATCCGCTCATGCTCGCGCTTGGTGCGCTCGAACACCCCCTCCTGCTGGTAGCCGCGCCACACCCGGGCGCGGAACGTGCGCGAGGACAGGCCCTCCAGGATCGCCGCCATCGTGTGGTTGCCCGCCGCCGTCGCGATGGCGCGGTGGAACGCCAGGTCGTGGGTGACGATGTCCTCCCACCCGTCGGTGGCCCTCATGGCCGTCAGGTGGCCCTCCACCTCGGCGAGCTGCTCGTCGGTGATCCGGGCCGCGGCCAGCGAGGTGGCCGTCGACTCCAGGATCCGCCGCACCTCCAGCAGTTCCACCAGGCCCATGCCCCGGGAGAGGTCGGCGACCACCCCGAAGGTCTCCAGCAGGTCGCCGGCCTCCAGGCGCGTGACGTAGATCCCCGAGCCGTGCCGCGCCTCCAGCACGCCCATCACCGTCAGGGCCCGGATCGCCTCGCGCATGGAGCTGCGGGAGATGCCGAGCTGCACCGCGAGTTCGCGCTCCGTCGGGAGCCGCTCCCCGGGCTCCAGGCGGCCCTCGCCGATCAGCGCCTTGATCTGCTCGATGGCGCGCTGCGTCACCGTGCCCTTCTGCGGGGCGCTCTCGGCGCTGTCGTTCACCCTGTGTCCTTCCGTCGCTTCGCTCGCCTCTCCGTCGGCTGAGGTCGCCGCAGTGTAACCACCGATGTGGTCGGACCACCACGACAGTGGCCCGACCAATACATGGGAAAAGTCGAGGGGAAATCTGCGACAGAGGGTTTTGCGGCGCCAAGTGGTCTGATAAATATCGTCCCGGCCGGGGACGGGACGCCCGGCCGGCGGGACGCTCCGCTCGGTCGCAGCACTCCCGTACATCCCTGTACATCCCGTTCACCGCTATGCGAGGAGAGTGCCGTCAGATGGCCGGCAGGACAGTGCGGAACAGGCGATTCACATCGCAGGCGGTGCGTACGGCGGCTGCGGCCGCATGCGTCGCGCTTGCGCTCACGGCATGCGGCAGCACCAACGACACCGGCGCCGCCGGCGCGGGCGGTGACGGCAAGGGTGGTGGCAAGGTCGGGGTGATCCTGCCCCTGCTCACCTCCCCGTTCTGGCAGTCGTACAACGACTACGTGCCGAAGATGGCGAAGTCCGAGGGGGTCGACGCGCTCAAGACCGTCAACTCCAACAACGACCCCTCGCAGCAGATCACCGACATCAACAACGCCCTCAACCAGAACGCCAAGGGCCTCGTCGTCGCCCCCATCGACAGCGCCGCCATCTCCGCGGGACTCGACCAGGCCGAGCGCAAGGGCGTCCCGGTCGTCGCCGTCGACGTCGCGCCCGAGAAGGGCAAGGTCGCCATGGTGGTGCGCGCCGACAACGTGGCCTACGGCCAGAAGGCCTGCGACTACCTCGGCCAGCACGTCAAGACCGGCAAGGTCGTGCAGATCATGGGCGACCTGGCCTCCGTCAACGGCCGGGACCGCTCCGAGGCGTTCCGCGCCTGCGCGAAGAAGAAGTACCCCGGGCTCAAGGTGCTGGAGATCCCCGCCAAGTGGGAGGCCGACACGGCCGCCTCCAAGCTCGACACCCTGCTCAACGCCAACCCCGACATCAAGGGCATCTACATGCAGGCGGGCGGCGTCTACCTCGCCCCCACGCTCCAGACGCTCAAGTCCAAGGGGCTGTTGAAGGCGGCGGGCCAGAAGGGCCACATCACCATCGTCTCCAACGACGGCATCCCGCAGGAGTTCGCCGCCATCCGCAGCGGCCAGATCGACGCGACGGTCTCGCAGCCCGCCGACTCCTACGCCAAGTACGGCATGTACTACATCAAGGCGGCGATGCAGGGGAAGACGTTCAAGCCCGGCCCGACGGACCACGACTCGAAGATCGTCGAGCTGCCCGGCGGCATCCTGGAGGACGAGCTGCCCGCGCCGCTGGTCACCAAGGACAACGTCGACGACCCCAAGCTCTGGGGCAACACGGTCAAATGAGCACGAGTGACACGACCGGACCGCGCCCGCTCGTCGAAGCGGACGGCATCGTCAAACGCTACGGACCCACCGTCGCCCTCCAGGACGGCCGGCTGACCGTCCTGCCGGGCGAGTCCCACGCGCTCGTCGGCCGCAACGGCGCCGGCAAGTCCACCCTGGTGCGGATCCTGACCGGTCTCCAGGCGCCGGACGCGGGCACCGTCCTCTTCGACGGCGAGCCCGCGCCGGCGCTCGGCGACCGCGACGCGTGGCGGCAGAAGGTGGCCTGCGTCTACCAGCACCCCACCGTCGTCCCCGAGCTGACCGTCGCCGAGAACCTCTTCATCAACCGCCAGCCGGCGGGCCGCCGCGGCTTCTTCAGCTGGCGCACCCTGCGCACCGAGGCCGCGCGGCTCCTCGACACCTGGGACATCCACGTCGACCCGGACGCGCGCACCGCCGAGCTCAAGGTCGAGGACCGGCAGATGGTGGAGATCGCCCGCGCCCTCAGCGGCGGCGCGCGCTTCATCATCCTCGACGAGCCGACCGCACAGCTCGACAACCGCGAGATCGAGCGGCTCTTCGCGCGGATGCGGGGACTTCAGAACTCGGGCGTCACGTTCCTGTTCATCTCCCACCACCTCCAGGAGGTCTACGAGGTCTGCCAGGCCGTCACGGTGCTGCGCGACGCCCGCTGGATCGTCACGGCACCCGTCGCGGAACTCGACCGCCCGGCGCTGGTCGAGGCCATGGCGGGGGAGCTCGTCACCCGCGAGGAGTCCGCGGCCCGCGCCGGCGTCCCCGACGACGCCCCGGTGCTCCTCGACGTCCGCGGGCTGAGCTCGGAGACCTACCACGACGTGGACCTCACCATCCGCCGCGGCGAGGTCGTCGGGCTGGCCGGATCCAGCGGCAGCGGAAAGATCCAGCTCGCCGAGGCCTTCACCGGCCTGCACCGCCCGACCGCCGGCACGGCCACGCTCCAGGGCACCGAGCTGCCGTTCGGCGATGTGACCGGCGCCCTGCGCGCGGGCGTCGGCTGGGTGCCCCGCGACCGCCACGAGCAGGGTCTCGTGACCGGTCTCACCATCGGTGACAACGCCACCCTCAGCGTCCTCGACCGCATCGGCCGCGGCGGTTTCGTCGGCACCGAGCGCAGGCGCTCCTTCGCGGTCGACCTCATCGAACGGCTCGACATCCACGCGGAGGGCCCCGACCAGCCCGTCTCCGACCTCTCCGGAGGCAACGCGCAGAAGGTCGTCATGGCGCGCGCGCTCGCGTCCGACCCCCGGCTGCTCGTCCTCATCAACCCCACGGCGGGCGTGGACGTCAAGTCCAAGGAATCCCTGCTGCGGCGGGTCGACAACGCCCGCGAGGACGGCACCGCCGTCCTGGTCGTCTCCGACGAACTCGACGACCTGCGCCGCTGCGACCGGGTCCTGGTCCTCTTCCACGGCCGCGTCGTCGCCGAGCACCCGGCCGGCTGGAGCGACCACGAGCTGATCGCCTCCATCGAGGGAATCGCCGCCGAAGGGCACGCGGCACAGCACACGCACTCACAAGGAGCTGAACACGATGGCTGACACCAAGGCCCCGTCGGCCCCGACCCCCGCACCGGGGCGGGCGGGACGCGAGGGGGCCGCCAAGTCCGTTCTGCTGCGCAAGGCCCGCGAACTCTCCCTGGTGCCGGCGCTGGTGGTGCTGCTGATCCTCGGCAGCGTCCTCAACGAGGCCTTCTTCACCGAGTCGAACCTGGTCTCCATCCTCGGCGCGTCCGCCTCGCTCGCCATGCTGGTGCTGGCCGAGTCCCTGGTGCTGATCTCCGGCAAGTTCGACCTGTCGCTGGAGTCGGTCGTCGGCATCGCGCCCGCCGTCGGCGCGCTGCTCGTGCTGCCCGCGGCCCAGTCCGGTTTCGGCACCGAGCTGCCCGCCGGGGTGGCCATCCTCGCGATCCTCGTGGTCGGCGCCGTCCTCGGCACCTTCAACGGGCTGCTCGTGGTGAAGCTGAAGCTCAACGCGTTCATCGTCACCCTCGCCATGCTGATCGTGCTGCGCGGCCTGCTCGTCGGCGCCACCAAGGGCAAGACGCTCTTCGGCATGCCCGACGCCTTCTTCTCGCTGGCCACCACGACGTTCCTGCGCATCCCCATGTCGGTGTGGCTGGCCGCGGTGGCGTTCGCAATCGCCGGGCTGATGCTCAAGTACCACCGCTGGGGCCGCGCGCTGTACGCCATCGGCGGCAACGTGGAGGCGGCCCGGGCCGCGGGCATCCGGGTGGACCGGGTGCGGCTGTCCGTCTACGTGATCGCCGGCGTCCTCGCATCGGTCGGCGGACTCATGTACACGGGCTACGTGGGCGCGATCGGCGCCAACCAGGGCCAGAACATGATCTTCACGGTCTTCGCCGCGGCGGTCATCGGCGGCATCAGCCTCGACGGCGGCAAGGGCACCATGTTCGGTGCCGTGACCGGCGTGCTGCTGCTCGGCGTCGTCAAGAACATGCTGACGCTCGCCCAGGTGCAGTCCTTCTGGATCGACGCCATCTACGGCGGAATCATTCTGCTCGCCCTGATGATCGCCCGTGTCACGACCGGCCGCGCCCAGGACTGACCCACACCGAAAGGCCTTACGTGACCGAGAACGTCACCTCCGCCGCCCGCATCACCGCGGTCGACACCTACGACATCCGCTTCCCCACGTCCAGGGAGCTCGACGGCTCCGACGCCATGAACCCCGACCCCGACTACTCGGCGGCGTACGTCGTGCTGCGCGCCGACGCCCCGGGCGGTCCCGAGGGGCATGGCTTCACCTTCACCATCGGGCGTGGCAACGATGTCCAGGTCGCCGCGATCGACTCCCTGAGGGAGCACGTCCTCGGGCGGCCGGTGGCCGACCTCGCCGCCGACCCCGGCTCGCTGGCCCGCGACCTGACCGGTGACAGCCAGCTCCGCTGGCTGGGCCCCGAGAAGGGCGTGATGCACATGGCGATCGGCGCCGTCGTCAACGCCGCCTGGGACCTGGCCGCGAAGTCCGCGGGCAAGCCGCTGTGGCAGTTCCTCGCCGACGCCGAGCCCGAGTGGCTGGTGAGCCAGGTCGACTTCCGCTACCTCACCGACGCCCTCACCCCCGACGATGCGCTCGACCTGCTGCGCCGGGGCCGCGAAGGCGCCGCCGAGCGCGCGGCCCGGCTGCGCGAGCGCGGCTACCCCGCCTACACCACCTCGCCCGGATGGCTCGGCTACGACGACGAGAAGCTGACGCGGCTCGCCGCGCAGGCCGTCGCCGACGGCTTCACCCAGATCAAGCTGAAGGTCGGCGCCGACCTGGCCGACGACATCCGCCGCTGCCGCGTGGCGCGCTCCGTCGTCGGCCCGGACATCCGGATGGCCATCGACGCCAACCAGCGCTGGAACGTCGACGAGGCCATCGAGTGGACCAGCGCGCTGGCCGAGTTCGCCCCCTACTGGGTGGAGGAGCCCACCAGCCCCGACGACATCCTCGGCCACGCCGCGATCCGCCGGGACGTCGCACCGGTCAAGGTCGCCACCGGCGAGCACGTGCAGAACCGCATCGTCTTCAAGCAGCTCCTCCAGGCCGGGTCCATCGACGTCCTCCAGATAGACGCGGCCCGCGTCGGCGGCGTCAACGAGAACCTCGCCATCCTGCTGCTCGCCGCCAAGTTCGGCGTCCCCGTCTGCCCGCACGCCGGCGGGGTGGGCCTGTGCGAGCTGGTCCAGCACCTGTCGATGTTCGACTACGTGGCGCTCACCGGCACGACCGAGGACCGTGTGATCGAGTACGTCGACCACCTCCACGAGCACTTCGAGGACCCGGTGGTGATCGGCGACGGCCACTACCGGGCCCCGTCCGCACCCGGCTTCTCGGCAACCATCCGTCCCGAGTCGATCGCGGAGTACACCTACCCGGACGGCACCTTCTGGGTCGCCGACCTGGCCGAGCGAAAGGATGCAGCGGTATGACGGAAACCACGTCGCCGCACCCGGCGGCCTCTCAGGAGTTCGCGGGACTGAAAGCCCTGGTCACCGGGGGCGCCTCCGGCATCGGACGGGCCACCGCCGAGCTGCTGGCGGCGCGCGGCGCCCGCGTCGCCGTGCTGGACCTCGACCCCGGCGACCTGGACGGCGGCAGCCGGCCCCTGCTCGGCTACCGTGCGGACGTCACCGACGACGCCTCGGTGCGCGCCGGGGTCACCGCCGCCACCGCCGCCCTCGGCGGCCTGGACATCCTGGTGAACAACGCCGGCATCGGCGCCCGCGGCACCGTCGAGGACAACGACGACGACGAGTGGCGGCGGGTGCTCGACGTCAACGTCCTCGGCATCGTCCGCACCACCCGCGCCGCGCTGCCCCACCTGCGCCGCGGCGCCGAGGTCGGCCGGAGCGCCGCGATCGTCAACACCTGCTCCATAGCCGGCACCGCGGGGCTGCCGCAGCGCGCCCTGTACAGCGCCAGCAAGGGCGCGGTGTACTCGCTGACGCTCGCCATGGCCGCGGACCACGTCCGCGAGGGCGTCCGGGTCAACTGCGTCACCCCGGGCACCGTCGACACCCCCTGGGTCGGCAGGCTGCTGGACGCGGCCGACGACCCGGCCGCCGAGCGTGCCGCGCTGGAGGCCCGGCAGCCCACCGGGCGGCTGGTGAGCGCGGACGAGGTGGCCGCCGCCATCGCCTACCTGGCGAGTCCGCTGTCCGGCGCCACCACCGGCACCGCACTCGCCGTGGACGGCGGTATGCAGGGGCTCAGGCTCCGCCCGGCCGGACGGTGAGCGCCGTGCCCAGCATGCCGGCCCGCACCCTCGGCCGCGGCCCGGTCGGCGTGAGCGAGCTGGCGTTCGGCGCCGCGGCCATCGGCAACCTCTACACGCCGGTCACCGGCCAGGGCGCGCGTGCCGCGGTCGACGCCGCGTGGGAGGCGGGCATCCGGTACTTCGACACGGCGCCGCACTACGGCATCGGCCTCTCCGAGCGGCGGCTCGGCGAGGCCCTCGCCGGCCGGCCCCGGGACCGGTACACCCTGTCCACCAAGGTGGGCCGCCTGCTGGAGCCCGCGGACGCCGCCACGGCGGCGGGCGACGACCTGGCGAACGGTTTCGCGGTGCCCGCCACGCACCGCCGGGTCTGGGACTTCAGCGCCGACGGCGTGCGCCGGTCCCTGGAGGAGAGCCTCACCCGGCTCGGCACCGACCGGGTGGACGTGGTCTACCTGCACGACCCGGACGACCACGGCGAGCAGGCGTTCCGCGAGGCCTACCCCGCGCTGGAGCGGCTGCGCTCCGAGGGCGTGGTGGGCGCGATCGGCGCCGGCATGAACCAGACGGACATGCTCACCAGGTTCGTCCGCGACACCGACGTCGACGCGGTGCTCTGCGCGGGCCGCTACACCCTGCTGGACCAGCGTGCGCTGACCGGGCTGCTGCCCGCCGCCGAGCGCCGCGGCACCTCCGTCGTGGTCGGCGGCGCCTTCAACTCCGGGCTGCTCGCCGACCCGAAGCCCGGCGCCACCTTCAACTACACCACCGCACCGCACGACCTGCTCGACACCGCCCTGCGGATGAAGGCCCTCGCCGAGCGGCACGGCACCACGCTGCGGGCCGCGGCCCTGGCCTTCCCGCTCGCCCACCCCGCCGTCGCGTCGGTGCTCGTCGGCACACGCTCCGCGGACGAGGTGGCGGACTGCGTGCGGCAGTACGCGAGCCCGGTGCCCGCGGACTTCTGGGCGGAACTGCGCGCCGAGCGGCTGCTGCCGCCCGACGTGCCCGTGCCGGGCGCATCCGCCGTGGAGAGGACGTCATGAGGGTCGCACTGCACACGACGGTCCGTGCCGAGAAGGTCCCGGAGTACGAGGCCGCGCACCGCGAGGTCCCCAGGGAGCTGACGGCCGCGATCCGCGCGGCGGGCGCCACCTCGTGGACCATCTGGCGCAGCGGCACCCACCTCTTCCACCTGCTGGAGTGCGAGGACTACGCCCGGCTGCTGGCCGAGCTGGAGAACCTGCCGGTGAACGTCGCCTGGCAGGCCCGGATGGCCGAACTCCTCGACACCGCCCACGACTACTCGCCGGACGGCGCCGAGGCGGGCCTGCCGGTCGTATGGGAGCTGCCATGACCACACCCTCGGACACTCACGACGGGAACGGCGCGGCCACCGGCGGGAGCCCGCCCCCCGCGCCGGCGGGGCCGGGGATCGTCGACGCCCACCACCACGTCTGGGACCTGTCGGTGCGCGACCAGGAATGGATCACCGGTCAGGCCATGGCGCCGATCCGGCGGAACTTCACGGTGGACGACCTGGCGCCCGAGGCGCGCGCCAAGGGCGTCACGGCCAGCGTGCTGGTGCAGACGGTCTCCGCCGCCGCCGAGACCCCGGACTTCCTGGCCATCGCGGACGGCAGCGACCTGGTCGCCGGCGTGGTCGGCTGGACCGACCTGACCAGGCCGGACGCCGAGGAGTCGCTGGCGAGGCTGCGCGCCCTGCCCGGCGGACGCCACCTGGTCGGCATCCGGCACCAGGTGCAGGGCGAGAACGACCCGCAGTGGCTGCAGCGGCCGGACGTGCGCCGCGGACTGGCCGCGGTCGCCGACGCCGGCCTCGTCTACGACCTGGTGGTGCTGCCGCACCAGCTGCCGGCCTGCGTGCGGGCCGCGGCCGAGCTGCCCCAGCTCACCTTCGTCCTGGACCACCTCGGCAAGCCGCCCATCGCCGCGGGCACGCTGGAGCCCTGGGCCGCCCAGGTCCGTGCCCTGGCCGCACAGCCGAACACCGTCTGCAAGCTCTCCGGCATGGTCACCGAGGCCGCCTGGGACTCCTGGACGGCGGCGGACCTGCGGCCGTACGCCGAGACCGTGCTGGACGCCTTCGGGCCCGGCCGGGTGATGTTCGGCTCCGACTGGCCCGTGTGCAATCTCGCGGCCGACTACGGGCAGGTCGTGGACACCGCGCACCTGCTCGCCGAGGAGCTGTCCGGCGACGAGCGGGCCCAGGTCTTCTCCGGCACCGCCACCCGCGTCTACGGGCTGTAGCGGTACGGGCCGCGGGGTGCCGCCCTCGCGCGCTCCCGCGGCCCGCACGCGCCGGCCCTCCCGAGCCTCGCGGGCTCGCGGGGCGCCGGCCCGCCGTCGTCCCCTGGCTCGGGGCTCCCGTGCCGCTCAGGGCTCCGGAGGCCCGGCCTCCAGCCGGGTCGGGGGCCAGTACTCGCGGATGTAGGTGCGGTCCCAGCAGGCGCCCGTCGCGCGCAGCTCGGCCGGGGTGGTGAACCGGTAGCGGTAGAGCAGCGCGCGGACGGCCCCGGGCGGGTCCTCGGCGGGGAAGGGCGAGCGGCGCAGCAGCCGCAGCGTGTCCCGGTCCCCGGTGAGCAGGCGCTCCACCAGCGGGCCGAACCACGGACGGGCGTAGGCGGGGGAGAGCGCGGCGAACCACATCAGCCAGTCGAGACGCAGATGGTACGGCGCGAACTGGCGCGGCCAGCGCCGGGGATCGCCCGGCTTGCCCCGGAACTCGTACTCCCGCCACTGCGCGTCCTGCCGCGGCCGCGGATCCTCGGTGCCCTCCAGCACCACCTCCAGGCGGATCCGGTTGACGCTGCCGAAGGCGCCGTAGGTGTTGACCAGGTGCAGCGGGTCGAACGAGAAGTTCATCAGCTGCCGCCGGGCCAGGAGGTTGCGCGCCGGCCGGTAGCTCAGGGCCACGAGAGTGGCCGCGACCGTGAGCACCACCACCTCGTACCAGAGCGGCGCGGGCGGCTGGGCGCGGTCGCCGGCGAGCGGGGCGAGGTCGAGGGCGGCCAGGGCCAGCACGATGGTCACCCAGTTCAGCCAGGCGAAATTGCCCGAGAGCACCAGCCACAGCTGGGTGGCGATCATCAGCGCGGCGGCGATCGACGCGACCGGCTGGGGAGTGAAGAGCAGGACCGGCACGACGAGCTGCGTGACGTGGTTCGCCGCCACCTCCAGGCGGTGCAGCGGCTTCGGCATGCGGTGGAAGAACCAGCTCAGCGGGCCCGGCATCGGCTGTGTCTCGTGGTGGTAGTCCAGACAGGTGAGCCGGCGCCAGCAGGCGTCCCCGCGGATCTTGATCAGGCCCGCCCCGAACTCCACCCGGAACAGCACCCAGCGCAGCAGGAACAGCACCACGATCGGGGGCCCCACGTGGTCGTTGCCGAGCCAGATGGCCAGGAACCCCACTTCGAGCAGCAGCGTCTCCCAGCCGAAGCCGTACCAGGTCTGCCCGACGTTCACGATCGACAGGTACAGCGCCCACGGCAGGGCCCACAGCAGCATCGCCGCCCACAGCGGCACCAGGTCGCCGGCGCCCGCGAGCAGGGCCAGGGCCACGGCGCAGCCCAGCCAGCAGCAGCCCGCGAAGAACCGGTCCGAGTAGTGGGCGTGGAAGACGCTCGGCGCCCGCCGGAAGGGCACCCGGGCCACGTGATCGGGCACCGGCAGCATGCCGTGTCTGCCGATCAGCGCCCTGAACTGCAGGGCTGACGCGAGGAAGGCCACCAGATAGAGGGCGGCCAGGCCCCGCTGTAAGATCAGCCGGCTCATCCAGTAGCCGTCGGCCGTGAACCATTCCATGTCACCAGTGTGACGCTGAGTCATGCATGGAGGCTCCCGGAGGGAGGGCGGCGGCACACTGGAGGCGGCGCCTGGTGCGAAAGATATATAGGCTTCACAATCGGGGCGGACCGGTAGATATCGGTGGGCCGGCGCGGGAGCGCCGGAACAGCGGGGACGCCGGCAAGTCGGCAACTGGTGGCAAGGTGGTCCATGATCGAGCGGGGCGCGAAGGCGCCGTCACTCCCGGGGGACTGGCCCGTCCATCCGGACCCCGTCCTGGCGCTCAACGGCATGGGCAGCTTCGACTGGGACCTCGACAGCGGCCGCCTGCACCTGGACGACCAGGGCCACGAGGTACTGGACCTGCGGCCCGGTGAGTACGACGGTGTCGCCCACAGCCTCAGCTCGCGCCTCCCGCCGAACGAGGCGTCCCGGCTCGACGCGGTCGTCTCGAAGGCGCTGAAGACCGGCGCGGAGAACTACGGCACCTACTTCCGGGTCCGCCGCCACGACGGCAGCCTGCGCTGGACCCACGCCCAGGGCTACATCCGCCGCGACGAGGCGGGCCGGCCGCGGCGCATCTTCGGCATCGTGCGCGACGCCACCGAGGAACTCGCCGACAAGACCACCCCGCGGGAGCGGACGCGGGAGGCCGTGTCCGGCGACGAGCGCAGGCGGCGCACGAGCATCGTGCAGCGCGTCACCGCGGCCCTCGCCCACGCCCGGACCGTCCAGGACGTCATCGACGTACTGGAGGACACCCGCGGCCTGCTGCACACGGGCGCCGCCGGCCTCGTCATGGGCCTCGTGGAGGCCGGGCGGATCAACCTGGTGTGGCGGGGCCCCGTGGGCGGCGACATGCCGGACGCCACGCTCCTGCGGACCGACAGCCCGTATCCGATGAGCGAGGTGGTGCGCACGCTCAAGCCCCGGTTCGTCGAGTCGCCGGAGGAGTTCTCCTCCGCCTACCCGCTGCTCTGGCAGCGGTTCGGGCACCTGGGCATCACGGCCGGCGCCTACCTGCCGCTCATCGCGCAGGCCCGCCCGATCGGCGCACTCGGGCTGCTGTACCACGACAAGTTCGGCTTCTCCCAGGAGGAGCGCGACCTCCTCGTCGCCCTGAGCAGCAGCATCGGCCAGAGCCTGCAGAGGGCCATGTTCTTCGAGCAGGAGAAGGACCTCGCCGAGAGCCTCCAGCAGGCCATGCTGCCGCGCACCATCCCCGAGGTGCCCGGCGCCGAGGTCGCGGTCCGCTACCGCTCGGCAGCCCTCGGCCGGGACATCGGCGGCGACTGGTACGACGTGATACCCCTGCCCGGCGACCGGGTCGGCGTGGTCATCGGGGACGTGCAGGGCCACGACACCCACGCCGCGGCGGTGATGGGCCAGCTCCGCATCGTGCTGCGCGCCTACGCGATGGAGGGGCACTCACCCGCCGCCCTGATGGCCAGGGCCTCCGTCTTCCTGCACGAACTGGACACCGAGCGCTTCGCGACCTGCCTCTACGCCGAGGTGGACCTGGCCACCGGGATCGCCCAGCTGGTCCGCGCGGGCCACCTCGACCCGCTGCTGCGGCACGCGGACGGCGCCTGCCGCCGGCTGCCCGTGGAGGGCGGGCTCCCGCTCGGCCTCTCCGCGGAGTTCGACCAGCTCGCCTACCCCGTCGGCATCATGGAGCTGGACCCCGGCGAGACCCTGCTGCTGTGCACCGACGGCCTCGTCGAGAAGCCCGGCGGGGACCTGGACGACGGCATGCAGAACCTGACCGCCCTGGTCGACACAGGCCCCGGCGACCTGGCGGGGCTCGCCGACCGGCTCTGCGTGGCCGCCGACGAGCTGAGCGGCCGCGACGACGTGGCGCTGCTGCTGCTCCGCCGCAGGGGAGTCGACGCCCCGCAGAGCGGCGGCCGGCTCCAGCAGCACATCGAACCGGGCGACCCCGACGCCTTCCACGAGGCCCGCCACATGATCCGCGCGGCGGTGCACGCCTGGGGCGCCGCCGAGCGCACCGACGAGATAGAGCTGGTGGCCGGAGAGCTGATCACCAACTCCCTGACGCACACCGAGGGCCCCGCGATCGTCACGCTCCGTGTGCTGACCGGGCTCGACCGCCGGCTGCGGGTCGAGGTCGAGGACGGCTCCAGCGCCCTGCCGCGCCGCCGGGACGCCGGCGACATCGGCGTGTCCGGGCGGGGCCTGCTGCTGGTGGACCGGATGGCGGACGTATGGGGCGTGGAGTCGCGCGGCAGCGGCAAGTGCGTCTGGGGCGAGTTCGTGGTGCCACGGCGAGAATGACGGACAGTGATCGGACTCCGGGGGTGGCACCCTGGATCCATGCCCGAACTCCCCGAGGTGGAAGCGCTCACCGGCTTCCTCGGCGACCACCTGACCGAGCACGAGATCGTGCGGGTGCTGCCGGTCGCCATCAGCGTGCTGAAGACCTACGAACCGCCCGTGACCGCCCTGGAGGGCCGGAGCGTGATGGCGGTGCGCCGGTACGGAAAGTTCCTCGACCTGGACGCCGGCGGCCTGCACATGGTCGTCCACCTTGCCCGCGCCGGCTGGCTGCACTGGCGCGACCGGCTGCCCGACGGTCCCGCCCGTCACCCGGCCACCACCCCTCATCGACGCGCTGCGCGCGACCTCGCCCTGATGCGTCCCGGCAAGGGCCCCCTGGCCCTGCGGGTCGCGCTGGAGACCGGCGAGGGCTTCGACCTCACCGAGCAGGGCACCCAGAAGCGCCTGGCCGTGTACGTCGTGCGCGACCCCGCGGAGGTGCCCGGCGTCGCCAGGCTGGGCCCCGACCCGCTCGACGTGGGCTTCGACGAGGCCCGCCTCGCCGCCCTGCTGGCGGGGGAGCGGCGGCAGATCAAGGGCGCGCTGCGCGACCAGAGCCTGATCGCCGGAATCGGCAACGCCTACAGCGACGAGATCCTGCACGCCGCGCGGATGTCGCCGTACAAGCTGGCGGCGCGACTCGGCGCCGACGAGGTGCACGGCCTGTACGAGGCGATGCGCGGCACGCTCGGCGACGCGGTGGAACGGGCGCGGGGCGTGGCCGCGGGGCGGCTGAAGGCCGAGAAGAAGAGCGGGCTCAGGGTGCACGGCCGGGCCGGCGAGCCCTGCCCGGTGTGCGGTGACACCGTGCGGGAGGTGTCGTTCAGCGACTCCAGCCTCCAGTACTGCCCCACCTGCCAGACCGACGGGAAGATCCTCGCCGACCGCCGGATGTCGCGCCTGCTGAAGTAGCCCGCTCGCGCCGCCTGCACACCCGTGTCGCGAACCTCTACACTCCAGCCGCATGCTGCGCGTACTGGCCGTGGACGACGAGGAGCCCGCGCTCGCGGAGCTGATGTACCTGCTGCGGGCCGACGCCCGGGTCGGCCAGGTCGAGGGGGCCACCGACGCCACCGGCGCGCTGCGCCGGATCGGGCGCGCGCTGGAGTCCGGGCCCGACGCCGAGGACGCCTTCGACGTGCTCTTCCTCGACATCCGGATGGCGGGCCTCACCGGCCTGGACGTCGCCAGGCTGCTGGCCGGCTTCGCCAGGCCCCCGCTGATCGTGTTCGTCACCGCCCACGAGGACTTCGCCGTCCAGGCCTTCGACCTCAAGGCGGTGGACTACCTCCTCAAGCCGGTGCGCAAGGAGCGCCTCGCCGAGGCGGTGAGCCGGGTCGCCGAGCAGCTCGCGGTCATCCGGCGCTCCGGGGACCACGCCCCGGCCGACCGGACCCCCGCGGGCGGCACGGACCGCGTCCGCACCGTCGGAGCCGAGGGCGTGCCCAACGCCGGCGCCGACCGCATCCCCGTGGAACTCGGCGGCGTCGTCCGGCTGCTGGCCGTCGCCGACATCACCTACGCCGAGGCCCAGGGCGACTACGCCCGGCTGCACACCCCGGACGGCAGCCACCTGGTGCGCATCCCGCTGGCCACGCTGGAGGAGCGCTGGGAGCCCTACGGGTTCGTCCGCATCCACCGCAGCCACCTGGTGGCGCTGCACCGGATCGACGAACTCCGGCTGGACGGCGGCGGCATGAGCGTGCGGATCGGCGGCGCGCAGCTCGCCGTGAGCAGGCGGCACGCGAGCCGGGTGCGGGAGCTGCTGGTGCGACGCGCGGGCAACTGACCGGCGCGCGGGCCCTGCTCGTGCGGAAGACCACGGACATTGTGCGTACGGAAGCCACGGGCCCGGCGGCCTCGCACGGGTGTCCGCCTTCCCTTCCGGCCGCGACCTGCTTACACTCCACGCCGTGTCCGCCAGCGCCGAGCCCGCACCCCGCCGTGAGCGGGTCACCGGCGAGCCCCGCAGGGTGCACCGCATACCGCGCCACCGCACCCAGTGGGAGATCGACGAGCAGACCACGCTCGGCGCCGCCTACGTACGCTCCCTGATGCGCAGCCAGCTGCGGACCGGGCTGGCCGCGTTGGCGCTTCTCGCGCTGCCCGTCGTCACCCTGCCGCTGTTCTTCACGGCGCTGGGCAGTGCCACCCTCGTGTGGGCGGTGCTCGGCTTCTGCTGCTACCCGCTGCTGGTCCTGCTGGGCTGGTGGTACGTACGGCGCGCCGAGCGCAACGAGCGCGACTTCGCCCGCCTGGTGCGCGGCACCGACCCCCACGGGCCGCCGTGAACGAGGCGTACGCCGTCTGCGCCGTGGCCGGCGTGGTGCTCGCCACCGTCCTCATCGGCGGCTTCGGCCTCAGGATCTCCCGCACCACCTCCGACTTCTACGTGGCCTCGCGCACCGTGGGCGCCTCGCTCAACGCCGCGGCGATCAGCGGTGAGTACCTCTCCGCCGCCTCGTTCCTCGGCGTCGCGGGGCTGCTGCTCGTCCAGGGGCCCGAGATGCTCTGGTACCCGGTGGGCTACACCGCGGGCTACCTCGTCCTGCTGATCTTCGTGGCCGCGCCGCTGCGGCGCTCCGGTGCCTACACACTCCCGGACTTCGCCGAGGGGCGGTTGGAGTCGGCGCGGGTGCGCCGGGTCGTCAGCGTGCTGGTGGTGGGCGCGGGCTGGCTCTACCTGGTGCCCCAGTTGCAGGGTGCCGGGCTGACGCTGGGCACCCTGACGGGCGCGCCCCGCTGGCTCGGCGCGGTGCTCGTCGCCTGCGTGGTGGTGGTCGCCGTGGCGGCGGGCGGCATGCGCAGCATCACCTTCGTGCAGGCCTTCCAGTACTGGCTCAAGCTCACCGCGCTGCTGGTGCCCGCGGTCTTCCTGCTGCTCGCCTGGCGCCACGACGGCAGCACCCCGCCGGCGTTCCCCACGGACCCGGACGTGATGTCCGGGGCGCCGGGCCCCGACCAGCCGCTCTCCGACACCCGCGCCGACCACCCGCTGTACGCCACCTACGGCCTGATCGTCGCCACCTTCCTCGGCACCATGGGCCTCCCGCACGTGGTGGTGCGCTTCTACACCAGCCCCAACGGCCGCGCCGCGCGCCGCACCACCGTCGTCGTCCTCGCACTGGTCGGCCTGTTCTACCTGCTGCCGCCCGTCTACGGCTGGCTCGGCCGGCTGTACGCGCCGGAGCTGACCGGCAGCGGGGAGGCCGACACGGCCGTGCTGCTGCTGCCGGGGCGCGCCGTCGGCGGGGTCGGCGGCGATCTGCTGGGCGCGCTGGTCGCGGGCGGCGCCTTCGCGGCCTTCCTGTCCACCGCGTCCGGGCTCACCATGGCGGTCTCCGGAGTGCTCAGCCAGGACGTGCTGCCGGCCCGCGGGCCCCGGCACTTCCGGCTGGCCACGGTGCTGGCGATGGGCGTGCCGCTCGGCGGCGCGCTGCTGATGGAGGGGATACCGGTGGCGGACGCGGTGGGGATGGCGTTCGCGGTGTCCGCGTCGTCGTTCTGCCCGCTGCTGGTCCTCGGCATCTGGTGGCGCAGGCTCACCCCGCCGGGGGCCATGGCGGGGCTGCTGCTGGGCGGCGGCTCCGCGCTGGTCGCGGTCACGCTGACGGCGGCCGGGGCCGGCGTCGCGAGCACCCGCTGGCTGCACACGCTGCTGGCCTGGCCCGCCGTCTGGTCGGTGCCCGTGGGGTTCCTCGCCATGGTGCTGGTCTCGCTGGCCACCCCCGGCAGCATCCCGCCGCACACGTCCGCCACCATGACCCGGCTCCACCTGCCGGAGTCGCTGAGCGTCCGGCAGACCGCGGCCGCCGCCGGGGGAGCCCGGGCGCACGCGCGGCCGGAGCGCCCGGCACCCGAGGCGAGCGGATGACCGGCACCGCGGCCGCCGTGCTGCTCGCGCTCTGCCCGCTGCTGCTGGCGGGCGGGTTCCTGGTGGGCCGGCGCACCGCGCACCCGGGCGGTCGCAGCGACGTCGGCTCGCCGGTGGAGCGCGCCACCTTCGAGACCCTGCACACCGCCTCGCTCGCCGCGCCCCCGCTGCGCGCCGGGCTGACCGAGGACACCGCCCGCAAGGCGGTGCGGGGACTGCGCACGCTGCTGGGCACCGACGCGCTCTGCGTCACCGGCCGCTCCTCCGTGCTCGCCTGGGACGGCGGCGGGGAGGAGCACGCCGGGCACGTGATGGAGAAGCTGGCCGGCCTGCTGGCCACCGGCCGCTCGACCGCCTTCGACTGCGGCTGCGGCGACCCGGACTGCCCGCTGCGCTGGGGGGTGGCGGCGGCCGTGGTGGTCGACCAGCGGGTGCTGGGCGCGCTGGTGACGTACGCGACACGCGACTTCGCGGTGCTGGCCCGCGCCACCGACGAGGTGGCCCGCTGGGTCTCCGTGCAGCTCGAACTGGCCGAGCTGGACCGCTCGCGCACCCGGCTGATCGAGGCGGAGATCCGGGCGCTGCGCGCGCAGATCTCCCCGCACTTCATCTTCAACTCGCTCGCGGCGATCGCCTCGTTCGTACGCACCGACCCCGAGCGGGCGAGGGAACTGCTGCTGGAGTTCGCCGACTTCACCCGGTACTCGTTCCGGCGGCACGGGGACTTCACCACGCTCGCCGACGAGCTGCACTCCATCGACCAGTACCTGGCGCTGGTGCGTGCCCGCTTCGGCGACCGGCTCTCGGTGACCCTGCAGATCGCGCCCGAGGTGCTGCCGGTGTCCCTGCCGTTCCTCTGCCTCCAGCCGCTGGTGGAGAACGCCGTGAAGCACGGTCTGGAGGGCGCAGTGGCGCGCAGCAGCATCACCATCAGCGCGAAGGACGCGGGCGCCGAGGCGGAGGTGGTGATCGAGGACGACGGGGTCGGCATGGAGCCCGAGCTGCTCCGCCGGATCCTGCGCGGCGAGGGCGAGGCGACGTCGGGCGTCGGCCTGTCCAACGTGGACGAGCGGCTGCGGCAGGTCTTCGGGGACGACTACGGGCTGGTCATCGACACCGGTGTGGGGGCGGGCATGCGGATCACGATCCGGATTCCCAAGTACCGGGCGGGCGTGCACTCGTCGCCGGCCGACAGCGAGGGCTGAGCGGGGGCCGCCGGGGGAGGCCGGGGTGGCGCACGGCATGTGCGCGGGAGGGTCTGAGTCTGCCGGGGTGTGCGTGAGTGGGTCTGCGTGTGCCGGGGTGCGTGCGGGTGTGTCTGCGTGTGCCGGCCGTGCGGCGCGGGGTCAGAAGAGGTGTATCGCGAGGTGGCCGAGCGGCAGTCCGAGCTGCCAGGCCGGTGTCCAGACCTGTGGTGCCTCGTCCTCCTCGGGGACCGGGCCGCCCCCGGGTACCGCGTCGAGGTCCGGGGCGAGCAGTTCGGTCTCCTCCAGCCACCGCCAGGCGCACGCGGCCAGCTCCAGGTCGGGGCCGACGCCGCCGGACGCCACCGCGTCGGCGGTGAGCAGCGCCATGCGCTCGCGCACCCAGTCGCGCCACGGCTGGTCGTACGCCGTCAGCGACAGCCAGGTCTCCAAGTACGCGACGACGTGGGGGCCGCTGAGCTCGCTCTCCGGGTCGGACAGGAAGATGGTCAGCGCCAGGGCGTCACGCCCGGCGCGGTACTCGAACGAGGTGGGCGGCATCAGATCCCCGCTGCGCAGCACCTCGTCGGCGACGTACTCGGCGTACAACCATGCCATGGGGACGGTGACTTCGCCTCCGCCGGCGCCGTCCGTACTCCCTCGGCCTGCGTGCTGCATCCCTTCCCGCCTTCCTCCGGTCCGTGGCGCGCCCCGGCCGGGCCCCTGATGTCTGTGGAACACGGATGAGGACAGCCGAGTACGCAACCGGCGCACTGGCAAGGCGCTTTGCGAATGTTTTGCCTCAGCCACGGTTTCACGCCTGGTCGGAGGCGTAACCGGGAAGCACCCGGCGCAGCGCCCGCAGAGCGTAGTACGCCCGGGACTTCACAGTACCGGGAGGGATCCCCAGGGCCTGGGCGGCTTCCGCCACGCTCGCCCCGCGGAAGTACACCTGCAACAGGACATCGCGGTGCTCGGGAGTGAGAGTCTTCACAGCCTCGCGGACATCGAGGGCCGCGGCGGCGCGCTCCGCGTGGTCGGCACAGATCCGCGCGCTCTCCGTCACCACGCCCGGCACCTCGGCGGGGCGGGCGAGACGGGCGCGCCGGGCGTCGATCGCGAGCCGCCTGCCGACCGTGAACAGCCAGGGGCGCACCGACTCGTAGTCGGCGGCCAGGGCCTCCGGGTGCTGCCAGGCGCGCACCAGGGTCTCCTGCACCAGGTCCTCGGCGCGCTGCCGGTCGCCGTCGCTCAGTCGCAGCAGCAGTGCGAAGAGCGGACCCGCGTGCTCGCGCAGCAGCTCGGCGAGCTCCCGCTCCCCCGTCCTCACGGTCATGGGCGTATGGCACCGCAGTCCCGGCCGGCTCGGACAGGGCAGGGGCCGCGGTCTGCGGCGGGCGGTCGAAGCGGTCGGCGAGCGGTGCGGCGAGCGGGTGACCGGGCGACCGGGGAGTGCGGCCTCCCCGTACCCCTCTGTCGGGGGTCTGCCCTTGCGGTGGGCTGCTTGTGTGCGGCGGAGTGGTCGCCTTCTGCGCAGTTCCCCGCGCTCCTTTGCCAGGGCCCTGCCCCTTGCGGTGGGCTACTTGTCTGCGGCGTGGTGGTCATTCTTGCGCAGTTCCCCGCGCCCCTTGTCGGCGCCGTGGTCCTTGCGGTGGCCTGCTTGTCCGCGCGCGGTGGTCGCTTCTCGCGCAGTTCCCCGCGCCCCTTCAGGCGCCGTGCGTACCGGTAAGGCCGTGCCCCGAAGGGGCGCGGGGAACTGCGCGACCAGCCACGACGCGGGAGTAGATCTTCGAAGGGCGCAAGGGGCAGGGCCTCTGATAAGGGGCGCGGGGAACTGCGCGAGAGGCCACGGCGTGGGGGCAGGTCCTCGAAGGGCGCAGGGGGCAGGCCCCTGACAGAGGGGCGCGGGGACTGCGCAGAAAAGCGACCACCACGGCCTCGGGGTTCCGGCACGACCTCGGCACTCCCACCGGGAGGCCCGTGCCGCCGATTCGGGGACCGCTCCGGCATTGCTGCTTGACTGACTATTAGTCATATATGCGGATTGTGTAGGTAACGCAATCCGAGGAAGAGGCCGCCCATGCCCGAGCGCAGACCACGCAGCAGACCCGCACGTTGCCTCGGGCGTGCCGAGCCGGGAGCCGGCAGGATGCCGGGCGCCCGGGGCTGCCGCACCGCCGTGGAGCCCGGCCACGCCGGACGCCCCGGCAGGCTCCGGGGCGTCCTGCGCTGGACGCTGATGCCCGCGCTCACCGTCCTGCTGACCGTCGGCGCCTGCGCCACGCAGGAGCGGCACGCCGCCCGCGGCACCGGCCCCCACCCGATGGGCAGCGCCGGAGCGCAGCGCGGCTTCACCCTGGTCGCCTCCGGCGACGTGCTGCCGCACGACTCGGTGATCCGCCAGGCCGGCACCGACGCGGGTGGCCGCGGCTACGACTTCGCCCCGATGCTGGCGGACGTCAAACCGGTGGTGTCCCGGGCCGACCTGGCGATCTGCCACATGGAGACGGTCTACGGCGCGAAGGGCAACTACACCGGATACCCCTCCTTCAAGTCCCCGCCCGAGGTGGCCAAGGGCCTGCGCGCCACCGGGTACGACGCCTGCTCCACCGCCTCCAACCACACGCTCGACGACGGCGCCGCCGGCGTGCAGCGCACTCTGGACGCGCTGGACCGGGCCGGCGTGCGGCACACCGGATCGGCGCGCACCGCCGCGGAGGCGCGCGGACCCGCCTGGCTCCAGGCGGGCGGCGCCAGGGTCGCCCACCTCTCGTACACCTACGGCACCAACGGGATCGCGCTGCCCGCCGGCAAGCCGTGGACGGTCAACCTGATCGACCGGAACCGGATCGTCGCGGACGCCCGTGCGGCCCGCAAGGCCGGCGCCGACGTGGTCGTGGTGTCCGTCCACTGGGGCACCGAATGGCAGGACGAGCCGGACGCCCGGCAACTCACCCTCGCCCGGGAGCTCACCGCCGCCAGGACCGGCCCCCGCCCCGACATCGACCTCATCGTGGGCACCCACGCCCACATCCCGCAGGCCTACGAGAAGGTGGCGGGCACCTGGGTGGTCTACGGCATGGGCGACCAGATCGCCGGCGACATGATCAACCAGATGGGCCGGCCGGACCCGCGCGGCAACGAGAGCACCCTCGCCCGCTTCACCTTCGCGCCGCCCGCGCGCAGCGGCGAGCGGTGGCGGGTGACCAAGGCGGAGTTCATCCCGCAGTGGTACGACACCGCGACCGGCCGGGTCGTCAACCTCAACGAGGCCATCCGCAAGGGCCGCCCGGTGACCGCGGTGCGCGACCGGATCCGCAAGGTCGTGCTCAGCCGCGGCGCGGGCGGCGACGGCCTGGTCATGGGGCGGTAGCGGGCCCGGTCACGGTGCGGTGGCGTCCCGCGCGTCCGGCGCCGCCGCGTCGCCCGCACCGGGTGCCGCCAGCAGCGACTTGCGGCGGGAGTACGCGAAGTAGATCACCAGGCCGATCGCGAACCACACCGCGAACCGCACCCACGTCACCCACTGCAGGAACGTGATCAGCCAGATGGAGAACACCACCCCGATCGCCGGAACCACCGGCATGCCCGGGGTGCGGAACGTCCGGGGCAGGTCGGGCCGGCGGTAGCGCAGCACGATCACCGCCACGCACACCACCACGAAGGCGAGCAGGATGCCGATGTTGGTCAGCTCGGCCGCCTCGGCGATGGGCAGGAACCCGGCGATGCCGGCGGAGGCGGCCCCCACGATCCAGGTCACCCGGGTGGGCACCCGGCGGGTCGGATGGGTCTTGGCGAACCACTTCGGCAGCAGCCCGTCGCGGCTCATCGAGAACCACACGCGCGTCACCCCGAGCATGAACGTGAACATCACGGTGAGGATGCCGATGATCGCGCCCACCGCGATCACGTCGGCGAGCGAGCCGAGCCCGACCGCCTTGAACGCCGAGGACAGCCCGCTCGCCTTGTCGATGTGCCGGTAGTTCTGCATGCCGGTGAGCACCAGGCAGACCAGCACGTAGAGCACCATCGCGATCACCAGCGAGTAGATGATCGCCTTCGGCATGTGGCGCTGGGCGTCCTTGGACTCCTCGGCCGCCGTGCTCATCGCGTCGTAGCCGAACACCGCGAAGAACACCGTGGCCGCGCCGGTGAAGGCGCCGCCCACCCCGTAGGGGAAGTAGGGGTGGTAGTTGCCCGTGCTGACGTGGAAGAACCCGACACCGATCACCAGCAGCACGACCAGGACCTTCAGGCCCACCACGAACGTCTCGAAGCGTGCCGCGCTCTTGATGCCCAGGTTGAGCAGGTAGGCGATGAGCAGGCAGAGCAGCGCCGCGAACAGGTCCACGCGGTGGCCGCTCCCGCTGCCCGGCGCGCCCAGCATCCACGCCGGCAGGTGGGCGCCCATGTCGCCGAGCAGGAAGTTGAAGTAGCCGGAGATGCCGATCGCCACCACCGCGACGATCGCCGTGTACTCCAGCAGCAGGTCCCACCCGATGCACCAGCCGGCCAGCTCGCCCAGGACCGCGTAACCGTAGGTGTAGGCCGAGCCCGCTCTCGGGATGAGCCCCGCGAACTCCGCGTACGACAGCGCCGCGGCCGCGCTCGCCACGCCCGCGATCAGGAAGGACACCAGCACGGCGGGGCCGGCGGTGCCGTTGGCCACCGTGCCGGCCAGCGCGAAGATGCCCGCGCCGATGATGCCGCCCACCCCGATCGCGGTGAGCTGCCACAGGCCCAGCGTGCGGGTCAGCTGCTCGCTCTCCACTCCCTCGGCGCCCGGTGCGCCACGGGTCTCGGCGATCTGGTCGATCGGTTTGCGGCGCAGTACGCCTTCGCCCATACGGAGTCGCGCCATGAGGACCCACCTCTTCGCGGACGGCAGTCGGCTGATGGCCGATCATGATGTCTGACGAACGTCCGGGAGGGAAGACACCGCACCAGGGAACCGGGTGCGGTGCAGCCCTGTCGTGACACGCTGTGGGTGGTGCGTCACGGTGTGCCCGCAAGTCGGGCCTCGCGCACCACACCGCCACCCGGTCTGGGGCGGCCCTCGTCACCGGCGACGCAGACCCGGGTCACACGCCTGGCAGCCCATCGCGGGGCCTACGGCACCACCGTCACCGGCCACCGTCCCGCCTTCACCAGCCGGATCGCCACCGAGCCGACGAAGCGGTGGCCCGCCTGCTCCGAGGCGCCCACCACGACCGCGTCGGCCTTGAGCTCGTCCGCGGCGGTCACCAGGCCGTTGTAGGGGTCGCCGCGGAAGGTGTGGAACTCCCAGCGCACCTCGAAGATGTCCTTCACCCGCTCGGCCGCCAGCCGGATCTCGCGGGCGAGGGTCTCGGCGATCTCGTCGGTGGCGTCGGCGACCGGCACACCGAGTGCGGCACCGGCCGCCATCACCGGCTGTATGTACACGACGGCGAGCAGTGCGTGCTGCCGGCGGGCCAGCCCACCCGCGTAGGCCGCGGCGCGCAACGAGGACTCCGAGCCGTCGACGCCGACGACGATCACCTTCGGCCCGTCAGTGCCGCGTTCGAACCGGGTGGACTGCTGATGGGTCACAGCGGTGAGGCTAGCGGAACCCGTCGGTCCACGGCCCCTCGGGGAGGGCCCCGGACGGCGGCGGCACTCAGCGCACCTCCACCATGCGCGCGAACACCACCACGTTCCCGTCGTAGCCGTGCTGCTTGGAGAACCCGCCACCGCAGGTGATCACCCGCAGCTCCGGCTTCCCCGTGTTGGCGTAGACCCGGTCGCCCGGGAAGTTCTCCTTCTGGAAGAGCTCCACACCGTAGACCTCGAAGACGGCGGTGCGCCCGTCCCGCCGTTTGATCTCGACGTGGTTGCCCTGCTTCAGCGAGCCGAGGCCGTAGAACACGGCGGGCCCGCGCGCGTTGTCGACATGGCCGACGATGACGGCCGTGCCCTTCTCACCGGGGGACACCGCACCGGTGAACCAGCCCGCGAGGTTGGGGTCCTCCGGAGGCGGCGCACCCACCCAGCCGTCCCCGTCCAGACCCACGGGGGTCACCGGCGCGTCCACCTTGATCTCCGGGATGGTGACCCGGTCGACCATCGAGTACGGCAGCGGCTGCATCCCCGGGGCGGGCACCCCGGCCGCGAAGCTCGAACTCGGGGCCGCTGCGGACGCGGGTTGCGGGGGACCGCTGTTGAACTCCCCCGAGCCGTTGCGGATCAGCGCGAGACCGGTGAGCAGGACCAGTGCGAGCGCACCCCACGGTGTGCGCCTCCTGGGCCGCTCCTCCTCCTCGGCCGACTCGGACGAAGACATTCGCCATCCCCTCTCGACGCGGCCTGCGAGCCGCGTGCGTGCGCTTACCAGCACGCTAGGCGGACCGCCCGGGGGCGGCGACGCGGCAGTGGCGAACGGGTGGCGGGGGCGCGCCGGTGCGCCATCCGGGTCCCGCCGGATGGGAAATTTCTGAGGTGAGGTGACCTGCGGTGATCCAGGCGTGCGCCCGGGGCCCCGGCGTGTCGTCTCACCGGGACGGAGGAGTCCCGACATGCGACGGTGGGCACCGCATCTGAGGGTCTGTCTGGAAGGCGTGCTCACCGACCTACCGGGGACGGCACCCCGGGCGCCTTCCGCGGAGGATTCCCATGCGCAGATTCCGAGCCCTGGTGGTTTCGGCAGTATCAGCCGCCGCCGTAGGACTCGCAGCCCCCTCGGCCGCGGCCTGGAACGACGACCCCGACGGCATCACCGTCACCCCCCAGGTCATCGCCCGGGGCGGCCAGCTCACCATCTCCGCCGACGCCCCGGAGTGCCGGGTGCCCGGCAGCACCGTGGAGTCGGAGGCCTTCCCCAGGACCACGCTCCAGCCCATCCCGGGCAGCAACCGTGTCACGGCCACCGTCCGCGTCTTCAACAACGCCAACCGCGGCTCGTACGACGTCACGGCCCGGTGCGACGGCAGGACCTTCACCAAGCGGAACGCCTTCACCGTCATCGGCGGTGTGCAGGGCGGTCTCGGTGGCAGCACCACGGGCGCCGCCGGCACCGACATGCTGGTCGGCGGCGGTCTGGTGGGCGCCGCCCTGCTCGGCGGCAGCCTGGTGCTCCGGCACCGGCGCGCCGAGAGCAAGGCCTGATCCCACCCCGCTCCCGGCCGTCCTCAGTTCCCGGCCGTCCGGCGCCCCCGTCCCGCCCGTCGCCACCGCCCCCCGGTCCCACCGGTCCCACACCCCCGACCCCGACTCCCCGACACATCGCGGCCGCGCACCTGGTGCCCGTGGCCGCCCGTACGGCCCTTCACCCCGGGACCACCGCTTCCGGGGCGAAGGGCCGTGCTCACCCCGGCGTCCGGCCGGCCTGCTCGCCGGACTCGGCGGGTGTCTGCTGCCCCCCGGGGTGGCGCCGGGCGCGGCGGTAGGCGAGGGCCAGCGCGCCGGCGAGGAGTGCCACGCCCACCCCGATCTGCTGCAGGTCGAAGGCGCCCAGGGTGCCGCCGAGACCGGCCCGCACACCGTGCCGGGCAGGGCCGTCGTAGCCGGCACCGCTGCCGCCGCTCCCGCTCTCCCCGCCCCTGTCGCCGCCGCTCGCGACCGTCAGCTCGCGGGTCCGCACGCGCCCGTCCGCGCAGACGAACGTCACCCGCTGCGCCCCGTCGGGACGGGCCGCCGGGCTCACGGAGGCCGTACCGGAGCCGGAGTGCTTCTGCAGTGTCACCCTCCCGAAGAGGGGGGAGGCCACCGTGGTGTCGCCCGCGCAGCCGAGCGCGGTGAGCGTCACGCGCCCGCCCGCCGGGATCACCGCGGGCGTGACCAGCCCCTGGAAGCGCTCCTCCGCGCGGCCGGTGAGGGCGGGCGGCGCCGCGGTGGGCCGCGCGAGCGCGGGGAGCGGAGGTATGAGCACCATGGCCACGGTGCCGAGCACTGCGACCGAGGCGGCGTGTATGGCGCGCATAGAACGTCCTCCACGTCCCGAGACGCACCCAGCGGATCGTTTCCGCGCGCGTTATGCACCTCGATGTCCACACGCTATGAAGGCGCGCGGCGTGGCGCGATCCCTGTCGCGCGAACGGGGCAAGGGCCGGGGCCGATCGGGTGCGGGACGCTCCTTGAGGGCGCACGGAGCGGCGTGCCGGGCTCGGAGGGACCGGCTGGTCGGCACTGTCGTGGTAGTGCCGGAGGAGCCGACTCCACGGGCTCCGGCCGCCGCCACGGCGGGGGGTGCCCACGCGGCGGAGCCGCACGACGTCCTGGGGCCGGCCCCTTGAGGGCGCGCCTGGGTGCCCGATTATCGGGCCACAAGGACGAGAATCAGCCATTCCGCTACGCGGTCCCGTGCCGAGCAAACGACGGCGTGTACGCGCTCGCAAGCGCCCCCATTTGCTCCCGTGGAGTTCCGTGAGCGCCGTGCACCCCGGCGCCGTACCGGCCCGGCGCACCTGATCACCCGTCACACGGGGCGTCCAAGGCCTCGCGAGCCCGGTCTCGGCGGCGCCGTCCGGATGGCGGCGGCCGGTGCCCTTCGGGCGCCCTTGGCAGGCTTGCGACAGATTCGGCGGTTTTCGTGGTGGCCGTTTTACGGCACTTGCCGCAGGCAGTGACCGAGAACGGATCGCCAATTTCCGTTTGGGCTCGCCCCTTTGGCAGGCGATCAGTAGCCTCAGCTCGAACACCGGATCGTCCGAGCCTTGGAGACTTTGATGGAGCGTCCGCCGTGGGCCCCGCGAGGCATCGATGTCTCGGTGCCCAGCGTGGCCCGCATCTACGACTTCTACCTCGGCGGTTCGCACAACTTCGAGGCCGACAGGGCGGCGGGCCGCAAGGCCATGGAGAGCATGCCGGGGCTGCCGGGGCTCGCACGCGCGAACCGTGCGTTCCTGCGGCGGGCCGTGCGGTACGCGATGGCGCAGGGCATCACGCAGTTCCTCGACATCGGTTCGGGAATACCGGCGTTCGGCACCGTCCACGAAGTCGCCCAGGAGGCCGACCCGGACGCCCGGGTCGTGTACGTCGACCACGACCCCGTCGCGGTGGCGCACGGCAAGGCGGTCCTGGAGGCCAATCCGGGGGCGGACGCGGCCACGGCCGACCTGCGCAGTCCGCGTGACGTTCTGGGACTCGAAGCGGTCGGCCGGCTGCTCGATCTGAGGCGGCCGGCCGCGCTGTTGCTCGTCGCGGTGCTCCACTTCCTCGCGGAGGCCGACGAGCCGTACGAGGCCGTGCAAGCCCTCCGGGACGCCATGGCACCGGGTAGTCTGCTCATCCTCACGCACGTCTCGGACGAAGGGATCCCCGTCCCGGCCGAACAGGCGGGCAGAGCGTTGGATGTGTACAGGAACATCCGCAATCCACTGATCATGCGCTCGCGTGACGAGATCGCGCGGTTCTTCGAGGGGTACGACATGGTGGAACCGGGGCTCGTGCCGCTGCCGCGCTGGCGGCCGGTGACCGCTCCCGAGGGGGAGGACTCCTTCGCCTTCTGGGGCGTCGCCGGTGTGGGGCGAAAGGCGTGACCGCGGAGCCGGACGGCCCGGAGGACAGACTGCGCAGGTTCGCGACCATCTGGAGCCGGGCGGTCCACCCGGTGGCCGGCACCTCGCTGAACCGCCCCGAGTTCGAGCGGCAACTCCTCCCGCTCGCACGGCAGCTGCGCGACGCCCTGCTCGCCCGCGCGTTCGAGTCGGCCGCGGGCCGGCGGATCGGCGCGGCACTCGTCGATGCCCACTGCACCGACCCCGAGGCGCTCAGCGCCACCCTCGACGTGGTCGACGCCTACCTGGTGCTCTACTGCGGGGCGGACGGCCCCCAGGAGGAGCTGCGTTCCCGCTGCTCGCGGGTGCAGCATGCCGTCGCGGCCGGCTTCGCGGGGGCCCTGCGGGAGCGCACCCTCGCCGAGCAGGAGGCCATCGCGCGGGCCACGCTGGACGCCCGCGGTGCCGTGGCTCTCGCCCTGCACGCCAGTGAGGCACGCTTCCGCGCGGTCTTCGAGGGCGCCGCCATAGGAATCGGCATAGCCGACCTGGAGGGCACCGTCCTCGACGCCAACGACGCCCTGGTGCGGATGTTCGGCGGCTCCGAGCAACTCATTCGCGGCCGCAAAGTCACCGAGTGGACGCACCCCGACGACACGCCCCACACCTGGCGCCTCTACGAGGAGCTGGTGTCCGGCGAGCGCGAGCACTACCGCGTCGAGAAGGCGTTCTACCGCCCCGACGGCACCGTGCTGTGGACGAATCTGACGGTCTCCCTGCTCCGCGACGCCGAGGGCCGCCCGCAGTACCAACTGGCGCTGATGGAGGACACCACCGAGCGCAGGCTGCTCAATCTCCGGCTGCGCTATGAGGCCACCCATGACGCGCTCACCGGGCTGCCCAACCGGACGCTGTTCTTCGAGCGCCTGGAGAAGGCCCTGGCGGCCGGCGAGGACAGACGGTTCGGCCTCTGCTACCTCGATCTCGACGGTTTCAAGACCGTCAACGACAGCCTCGGGCACGCGGCTGGCGACCGGCTGCTGGTCGAGGTCGCCGACCGGCTCCAGTCGTGCGCGACGGCCCCCGGCGAGATGGTCGCCCGGCTCGGCGGCGACGAGTTCGTGGCGCTGACGTCCGGGCCCGCGGGCGAGAGCGACGTCGACGAGCTGGCGAGCCGGATCATGAACGCGCTGGCGGGCCCGGTGCGCATCGACGGCCGGGAGCTGACGGTGCGCGGCAGCATCGGCATCGTGGAGGGCCCCGCGAAGGAGCGAAGCCCCGCCGAGGTGCTGCGCAGCGCGGACATCACGATGTACCGGGCCAAGTCGGCGGGCGGCAACCGCTACGAGCTCGCCGACCCCGAGGCCGACGCCCGCGCCATCACCCGGCACGGCCTGACCACAGCGCTGCCCGCCGCCCTGGAGCGCGACGAGTTCTTCATCGAGTACCAGCCGCTGGTGCACCTCGGGGACGGCAGCGTGCGGGGCGCGGAGGCGCTGGTGCGCTGGGCGCACCCGCAGCACGGCGTGCTCGGGCCCGACCGGTTCATCCCGCTCGCCGAGGACACCGGCCTGATCGTGCCGCTCGGCCGCTGGGTGCTGGAGGAGTCCGTGCGGCAGGCCAGACGCTGGCAGGAACGACACGCCGACGCCGGGCCGCTGCGGATCAACGTCAACCTCTCGCCCTGCCAGCTCCAGCACCCGGGGCTGGTGGCCGACACGGTCGACATCCTCGACCGGGTGGGGCTCGACCCCTCCGCGCTCTGCCTGGAGGTCACCGAGTCGGCACTGATCGGCGCCGACGACGACCTCCTCAAGCCGCTGCGGCGGCTCGCCGAGATGGGCGTCGACATCGCGCTCGACGACTTCGGCACCGGTTACTCGAACCTCGCCAACCTCCGCAGGCTGCCCGTCAGCATCCTCAAGCTCGACCGGTCCTTCACCCGGGGCATGCAGCAGTTCCCCGCCGACCCCATCGACCTCAAGATCGTCGAGGGGATCGTGGCGCTCGCGCACAGCCTGAACCTCTCGGTGACCGTGGAGGGCGTGGAGACGGGCGCGCAGGCCGAGGCCCTGCGCGACATGGGCTGCGACACGGCCCAGGGGTGGTACTACGCGCGCCCCGGCCCGCTCGACCGGCTGCACGAGCTCGCCCTGGCGGACGCGACCAGCTGACGCCCCGGCCCCGCGGGGTGCTCGCGCCCCGGGCGGCACCGGGCTGACCGGAACCGCCTGCTCACCGGGACAGGAGCATCCGCTGGAGCTCGCGCGCCGCCCGCGGGGGCGCGACGTCGCTGCGGTGGGCCAGCGCGATGACCCGGTGCAGGCCGGGCCGGGCCAGCGGGGTCACCCGCAGGCCGTGGCCGGCGCGCTCGGCGACCATCTGCGGGACCACGGCCACCCCGAGCCCGGCCCGTACGAAGCCCAGCACCGCGTCCATCTCGCCGCCCTCCACCGCGAAGGCCGGCTCGAAGCCCTCGGCGCGGCAGGCCGCCACGGTCAGCTCCCGCAGGTCGTAGCCGTGCCGGAACATCACCAGGCGCTCGCCCTCCAGGTCGGGCACCCGGACGACGCTCCCCGAGCCGGGGAACGGCGCCTGCGGGGAGGAGACCACGACCAGGTCCTCGCGGAGCAGTTCCACCGTGGTGAGCGCGGGGGAGGGGGTGGGCAGCGGCAGCACCACCAGCGCCAGGTCGAGCGCGCCGCGCGCCAGCTCGCGCACCAGGTCGTGGGAGCCGCCCTCCTCGATCAGCAGCCGGATCCCGGGGTACCGGTCGTGGAAGCCGCGCAGCACGTCCGGGAGCAGGCCGGTGCACAGGCTCGGCGTCGCTCCGAGGCGCACCCGGCCGCTGCGCAGCTGCGCCAGCTCCTGGACCTCCTGGCGGGCCGTGTCGGCGTCCGCGAGGATCCGGCGGGCCAGCGGCAGCAGCGCCTCGCCGGCGTCGGTGAGCGTGATGTTGCCCCGGGCGCGCCGGAAGAGATCGGCGCCGAGCTCCCGCTCCAGCGACCTGATCTGCTGGGACAGCGACGGCTGGGCGACATGTACCAGTTCGGCGGCCCGGGTGAAGTGCCGGGTCTCCGCGACCGCCACGAAATACTGAAGCTGCTGGAACTGCATGAGGTCAGCTTAGCCAATCAATAGGTTTGGCCTATCGAAATGAGCTATTCCATCTCTTGGACCGATCGGCCCTAGTAGTTCTAGCGTTCTGTCACATGGCTCTGGCAACGCGGACGGACCGACGGCCGTCCATGACACGCTCCCTTTGGGACTCGTCGGTAGGCAAGAAGACGGTGATGGCCGTCAGTGGCCTGATCATGCTGCTTTACCTGGTCGTCCACATGTACGGCAACCTGAAGATCTTCTTCGGTCCGGGCACGTTCAACGAGTACGCCCACTGGCTGCGCACCATCGGCGAGCCGTTCGTGCACTACGAGTGGACCCTCTGGGTGATCCGCGTGGTGCTGGTCGTCGCCGTTGTGGCGCACGCCACATCCGCTTACCAGCTCAGCCGCCGCGACATCAAGGCCCGCCCGAGCAAGTACGTGCACACCCGGGCCCGCGCCAGCTACGCGACCCGCACCATGCGATGGGGCGGGGTCATCCTCGGCCTGTTCATCGTCTGGCACATCCTGGACCTGACCACCGGCACCCTGCACTCCGGCGGCTTCCAGCCCGGACACCCGTACCAGAACGTCGTGGACACCTTCTCCACCTGGTACGGCAACGTCATCTACATCGTCGCGATGCTGGCGCTCGGCCTGCACGTCCAGCACGGCTTCTGGAGCGCCGCGCAGACCCTCGGCGCCGGCAGCCGCAGCCGCGACCGGGCCCTCAAGATCATCGCCAATGCGCTCGCCGTGGTCCTTACGGCGGGCTTCATCGCCGTGCCCGTCGGCGTCATGACCGGATTGGTGGCCTGAACATGACCTCAAGCAGCGAATACGGCGAATACGCCGCCTACACGACCGGTGAGCCGGTCGCCGACACCAAGGCCCCCGAGGGACCGATCAACGAGCGCTGGGACACCCGCCGCTTCGAGGCGAAGCTGGTCAACCCGGCCAACCGCCGCAAGCACACGGTCATCGTCGTCGGCACCGGCCTCGCCGGCGGCTCCGCGGGCGCCACGCTCGCCGAGCAGGGCTACCACGTCGTGCAGTTCTGCTACCAGGACTCCCCGCGCCGCGCCCACTCCATCGCCGCGCAGGGCGGCATCAACGCCGCGAAGAACTACCGCAACGACGGCGACTCCGTGCACCGCCTCTTCTACGACACCGTGAAGGGCGGCGACTTCCGCTCCCGCGAGTCCAACGTGCACCGGCTCGCGCAGATCTCCGTGGAGATCATCGACCAGTGCGTAGCCCAGGGCGTGCCCTTCGCCCGGGAGTACGGCGGCCTGCTCGACACCCGCTCCTTCGGCGGCGTGCAGGTCTCCCGCACCTTCTACGCCCGCGGCCAGACGGGCCAGCAGCTCCTGCTCGGCGCCTACCAGGCCCTGTCCCGGCAGATCGCGGCCGGCAACGTCGAGATCCACGCGCGTACCGAGATGCTGGACCTGATCGTCGTCGACGGCCGGGCCCGCGGCATCGTCGCCCGCGACCTGATCACCGGCAAGATCGACACGTACTTCGCGGACGCGGTGGTGCTCGCCAGCGGCGGCTACGGCAACGTCTTCTACCTGTCGACGAACGCCATGAACTCCAACGCCACGGCGATCTGGCGCGCGCACCGCAAGGGCGCCTACTTCGCGAACCCCTGCTTCACCCAGATCCACCCCACGTGCATCCCGCGCACCGGCGACCACCAGTCGAAGCTGACCCTGATGAGCGAGTCGCTGCGCAACGACGGCCGCATCTGGGTGCCGAAGACCAAGGGCGACACCCGCCGGCCGAGCGAGATCCCCGAGGACGAGCGCGACTACTACCTGGAGCGCATCTACCCGTCCTTCGGCAACCTCGTGCCGCGTGACATCGCCTCGCGCGCCGCGAAGAACGTCTGCGACGAGGGCCGCGGCGTCGGCCCCGGCGGGCAGGGCGTGTACCTGGACTTCGCCGACGCCATCGCGCGCATGGGCAAGGAGAAGGTCGCCGAGAAGTACGGCAACCTCTTCGACATGTACGAGCGGATCACCGCGGAGAACCCGTACGAGGTGCCGATGCGGATCTACCCCGCCGTGCACTACACGATGGGCGGCCTGTGGGTCGACTACGACCTGCAGACCAGCGTCCCGGGCCTGTTCGCCGTCGGTGAGGCCAACTTCTCCGACCACGGCGCCAACCGCCTGGGCGCCTCCGCGCTGATGCAGGGCCTCGCGGACGGCTACTTCGTGCTGCCGTCCACGATCAACGACTACCTGGCGCGCAACCCGCACCACGACGAGGTGAACGCCGAGCACCCGGCCGCCGTCGAGGCGCTGGGGGAGACCGAGGAGCGCCTCGCGCGGCTGCTGGCCGTCGACGGCGACCGCACCCCGGACTCCTTCCACCGCGAGATCGGCGAGCTGATGTGGGAGTTCTGCGGAATGGCCCGCACCGAGTCGGGGCTGCGCAAGGCGCTGGAGCGGATCCCCGCGATCCGTGAGGAGTTCTGGCGCCGCATCAAGGTGCCCGGTACCGGCGAGGAGTTCAACCAGTCGCTGGAGAAGGCCAACCGGGTCGTCGACTACCTGGAGCTCGCCGAGCTCATGTGCCTCGACGCCCTGCACCGCAGCGAGTCCTGCGGCGGCCACTTCCGCGAGGAGTCGCAGACCCCCGACGGCGAGGCGGCCCGCAGGGACGACGAGTTCTCCTACGCCGCGGCCTGGGAGTTCACCGCCACCGGCCAGGCCCCCGTCCTGCACAAGGAAGACCTGGTCTTCGAGTACGTCCACCCCACTCAGCGGAGCTATGCATGAAGCTCACCCTGCGCGTCTGGCGCCAGAAGAACGCCGGCGCCGACGGCGCCATGTCCACCTACGAGGTGGACGGCATCTCGCAGGACATGTCGTTCCTCGAAATGCTCGACACCCTCAACGAGGAGCTCATCCTCAAGGGCGAGGACCCGGTCGCCTTCGACCACGACTGCCGCGAGGGCATCTGCGGCGCGTGCTCGCTCGTCATCAACGGCGACGCGCACGGCCCGGAGCGCACGACCACCTGCCAGCTCCACATGCGGGCGTTCAAGGACGGCGACACGATCGACATCGAGCCGTGGCGTGCCGCCGCCTTCCCGGTCGTGAAGGACCTGGTCGTCGACCGGTCCGCGTTCGACCGGATCATCCAGGCCGGCGGCTATGTCACCGCCCCCACCGGCGCGGCCCCCGAGGCGCACTCGACGCCCGTGCCCAAGGCGGACGCCGACTTCGCGTTCGAGCACGCCGAGTGCATCGGCTGCGGCGCGTGCGTGGCGGCCTGCCCGAACGGTGCGGCGATGCTCTTCACCTCGGCGAAGATCAACCACCTCAACGTGCTGCCGCAGGGTGCTCCCGAGCGGGAGAGCCGGGTGCTCGACATGGTGGCCCAGATGGACGAGGAGGGCTTCGGCGGGTGCACGCTCACCGGGGAGTGTGCCACGGCCTGCCCGAAGGGGATCCCGCTGATGTCCATCACCGGGATGAACAAGGAGTGGCTGCGGGCTACCCGCAAGGCCGGTAAGCGGTAACCGGCAAGCGGCAAGCCCTTCCGGGGCGAGCCCACGGTGCCCGGTACCCCGGCACCGTGGGCTCACTCCGTGCCCCTTTCGGGGCCTGCTCTTTTCGCGCGGTTCCCCGCGCCCCTTCTCAGGTCCAGCCCCTTGCGGTCCCTCGTTCGGCATTCGGTCCGTCGTGGTTGCTCGCGCAGTTCCCCGCGCCCCTTGAAGAGCCGGGCTCCGCCCCGATCAACGGGCCCGCGCAACCACGAACAGGGCGACAGCCGACCGACGACGGCAAGGGGCTGAGGCCCCGATCGGGGCTGCGGGGAACTGCGCAGAGGACCACGACGCGGCACACGACGCGGCGGCGGCCGACCGACGACGGCAAGGGGCTGAGGCCCCGATCGGGGGCGCGGGGAACTGCGCGAGAACCACAGTGGGCCGAGAGCCGAACAACGACCGCGAGGGGCTGGACCTGAGAAGGGGCGCGGGGAACTGCGCAGAAAAACACGACGCGGCGGCAGCCGACCGGCAACCGCAAGGGGCTGAGGCCCTGATCAGGGGCGCGGGGAACCGCGCGAACAGCCACGGCCGAGGCTGAGGACGGTCACCGGCCCCCGGGGCCACCCCGCCGGGGCCAGGGCGGCCCCCTGGCCGTTCAGCATCCGCTCACCCCCGCTCCCGTCACTCGTCATGTTCGCGCCAGAACGCAGCGGAAGAACTGACATCACGGGCCCGATCGTGAGCCCGTGATGTCCCTGTTTGTGCCGCCTGTGACCAGGAGAGAGCCATGACCGCCGTCCCCGCCGTGGCCGTCCCGCCCGCGCCCCCGGCCCGCTACACCGTCACCTTCGCCCGTGACGAGTCCGACGTGCGGGCCGCCCAGCGGCTTCGGCACGACGTGTTCGCCCTGGAGATGGGCGCGAACCTGCGGGCCAACACCGAGCCGGACCTCGACGTCGACTCCTTCGACGCGTACTGCGACCACCTGCTCGTCAGGGACGAGGCCACGGGCGAGGTGGTCGGCACCTACCGGCTGCTGCCGCCCGAGCGCGCCGCGGTCGCGGGCCGGCTCTACGCGGAGAGCGAGTTCGACGTCCGGGCCCTCGACGGCATCCGCGGCTCCCTGGTCGAGGTCGGCCGCTCCTGCGTGCACCCCGCCCACCGCGACGGCACCGTCATCGGCCTCATCTGGGCCGGCATCGCCCGCTACATGACCGACTCGGGCCACGAGTGGCTGGGCGGGTGCTGCTCGGTGCCGCTCGCCGACGGCGGCGTGCTCGCCGCGGGCACCTGGGACCGCGTCAAGGAGCGGCACCTGTCGCCCGAGGAGTACCGGGTCCAGCCGCTGCTGCCGTGGCGCCATGAGGACGTACTCCGGCAGGGCCGCACCGAGCTGCCCCCGCTGCTGCGCGGCTACCTCCGGCTCGGCGCATGGGTCTGCTCGGAGCCCGCGCTCGACGCCGAGTTCGGCGTCATCGACCTCTACGTGCTGCTGCCCATGAAGCGGGTCAACCCGCGCTACCTGCGGCACTTCCTCTCCCTTGTGCCGGCGTCATGAGCCTGTGGCAGCCCACGTCGACGTGCACCCCTGAGGCGTGCATCACCGGCAAGCCGCTCCTGGCGGGCGTGGCCGGCGCCCCGCGTGCCGTGATCAGGATCGCCGCCCTGCTGGCGATCCTGATCATCGGGATCGCGCTCACCCCGGTGGTCTTCCGGTTCGAGCGCGTACGACGCGAGCGGCTCGTCCGGTTCTGGTGCCGCGCGCTCGTGCGCGCGATCGGGGTGAAGGTCCGGATCACCGGTGGGATCGCGGCCGAGTCAGGGGTGCTGGTCGTCGCCAACCACATCTCCTGGCTCGACATCCCGCTGCTCGCCGCGGTCCGGCCGTCCCGGATGCTCGCCAAGTCGGACGTGCGCGACTGGCCCGTCGCCGGCCCGCTCGCTGCGCGTGGCAGCACCCTGTTCATCGACAGGACGAGGCCCCGCGCCCTGCCGGGCACGGTGCGGCAGATCGCCGACGCGCTCCGCGCCGGCTCCGCCGTCGCTGCCTTCCCGGAGGGCAGCACCTGGTGCGGCCGGGACAGGGGATCGATCCGCAGGGCCGTCTTCCAGGCGGCACTCGACGCGAACGTGCCCGTGCAGCCCGTCCAGCTGCGGTACGCGGCAACCTCCGGCGGCCCGAGCACCGCCACGGCCTTCATAGGCGACGACTCGCTGCTGGGGTCGCTGTGGCGGACGGCGATGGCACGCGGCGTGGTCGCCCACGTCGGGGTGCGGCCGCCGCTCGCGCGCACCGACCACCCGGACCGCCGGGCCCTCGCCCACGCCGCCCAGGAAGTCCTGGCCGGGCTCTCGCCGACGGCTCCGGCGCCGGGCGTCGCGCCGCCCCCGGCCGGGCACCCCGTGGGGCTCGCCGGAACGGTGCCGCTGGCCGCCAGGACCGCGTTCCCCGGGCCCGCGCTCAGGACGTCCGGCCCGGGGTGAGCCCCGCGATCCGGGCCAGCCGGGTGTAGGAGTCCAGCAGGGCCACCCGGTCATGGGTGCTGGTGGTGACCAGCACCTCCTGGGCGCCGCTGTCCTTGATCAGCTCTTCGAGCGCGTCGGCGACCTGCTCCTCCGTGCCGTGCACGTGGCCCTGCAGCGCCGACGCGTAGAGCTCGCGCTCCCTGTCCGTCATGGGGCGGTCCAAGGCCGCCTCGGCGGGCGGGAGCGGCGGGAACGTGCCGTGGGTGCGGGAGTGGGCCCCTGACCAGGCCTCCGGGATCAGCAGGCGGTACGCCGCCTCCTCGGTCGCGGCGACCGCGACGGTGCCGGACACCACGACGTACGGCTCCGCCGCCCAGGGCGAGGGCCGGAACGCCTGCCGGTAGCGGTCGATGGCGCGCAGCATCCGCTCCCGGCCCCTGATGTCACCGATCACCAGCGGCAGCCCGGCCCCGGCCGCGATGTCCGCGCCCTCGCCGGTGGCCAGCACGAACGCGGGCACCCGCAGGCCCTCGGCGGGCCGGGCATGGGCCCGCCCGTCACCCGCCACCGCCCTCAAAGGAATGCGCCTTCGGCGCTCTGCCGCTTGAGTCGGGGAGTCGCCGCGGAACCAGCCCAGCAGCTCGGCGAGCTGGCCGGCGAAGTCGTCCGCGTCGTCCTTGCCGCGGCCCAGCGCCCTGCGCACCCCGTCGGTGAAGCCCACCGAGCGCCCGAGGCCCATGTCGATCCGGCCCGGGAAGAGCGACTCCAGCACGCCGAACTGCTCGGCGACGACGTACGAGCGGTGGTTCGGGAGCATCACGCCGCCCGTGCCCACCCGGATCGACCGCGTGGCGGCGGCCACGGCCGCCGCCAGCACGGTCGGTGCTGAGCCCGCCACTCCGGGTACTCCATGGTGCTCGGAGACCCAGAACCGGTGGAAGCCGAGCCGCTCGACGCGGACCGCGAGGCGCACGGTGTCCCGCAGTGCGCGGGCCTCGCCGTACCCCTCGCGGACCCGCGAGCGGTCCAGCACGGAGAATCGGGTGGCGGCGATGAGGGAACTCACCTCCACGTCAACGCGTGGGCGCCGCCAGGATTCCCGTCCGGTCCGTCAACGGCCGTCCGTCAGCGGTCGCCGTCCTCCTCCAGCCGGAAGCCGAGCTTGAGGCCGACCTGGTAGTGCTCGATCTGTCCCTCCTCGATCTGCCCGCGCACCTCGGTCACCTCGAACCAGTCGAGGTTGCGGACGGTGCGCGAGGCCCGCTGGATGCCGTTGCGGATGGCCTGGTCGAACCCTTCGTGGGAGGTACCGACGATCTCGGTGACCCGGTAGGTGTGATGGGACATGCAGTTCTCCCTTCGTTTCACACGGCCGTGCTCAGCGAGAGCGCGAAGCGCCCCTTGGCATCCGTCCACCAGTGGGTGCGGGCCAGGCCGGCGGCGGCCAGCTCGGCGCGCACGCCGTCCGGGCGGAACTTGGCGGACACCTCCGTGCGCAGGTCCTCGCCCGCCGCGAAGTCGACGGCGAGGTCGAGCGCCCGGATCTTCACCGTCTGGGCGGTGCGTGAGCGCAGCCGCATCTCGATCCACTCCTCCTCCGGGTCCCACACGGCCACGTGGATGAACATGTCCGGGTGGAAATCGGCCGCCAGTTCGCGGTTGACGACAGCGAGCACGTTCTTGTTGAAGGCCGACGTGACCCCGGCCGCGTCGTCGTAGGCGGCGACCAGCACCTGCTCGTCCTTCACCAGGTCGGTGCCGAGCAGCAGCGCGTCCCCGGGAACCATGAGCGCCCGCACCGCCGTGAGGAACGCCGCCCGCTCGGCGGGCAGAAGATTGCCGATGGTGCCGCCGAGGAACGCCACCAGCCGTGGCCCCGGCGTCTCGGGCAGGGCGAGGCCCTGCGTGAAGTCGGCGATCAGCGCGTGCACGTCGAGTTCCGGGCGCTCCTCGAGCAGCGCCTCGCCCGCCAGGACGAGCGCGCTCTCGCTCACGTCCACGGGGACGTACGTGTGCAGGCCGGTGAGCGCGTCCAGCAGGTGCCGGGTCTTCTCGGAGGAACCGGAGCCCAGCTCCACCAGGGTGCGCGCACCGGTGGCGGCGGCGATCTCCGTGGCGCGGTCGCGCAGGATCTCGCGCTCCGCGCGGGTCGGGTAGTACTCGGGCAGCGCCGTGATCTCCTCGAACAGGGCGCTGCCGCGCGCGTCGTAGAACCACTTGGGGGGCAGGGTCTTGGGCGTTCGGGTGAGGCCGCTTCGGACGTCGGCGCGCAGTGCGGCGCCGGTGGCGTCCTCGGGCAGCGTGCGGGTCACGCGGAACGGGCTCATGCCGCGACCTCCTTGAGGGGGCTCAGCTCGACTTCCGTGGGGGTGGCCACCAGCAGGGACCGCTCCGGCACCGGCTGCCACCCGGGTTCGTCGTCGTACGGCTCGGAGGCCACGACGACCCGGGGGCCGGGACCGGTGCGGTACCACAGGGCGTCACCCCACGATGTCGCCATGATCGCCGAACCGTTGGTCAGCAGCAGGTTGAGACGGGACCCGGGGGCGGCCCGGGCGACCTCCTGCACCGTGTCCGCGAGCGCCTGCCCGGCGCGGTCGCGGTAGTCGCCGTGCCGCAGCCGGTGCAGCACCAGCGCCCAGATCAGGGCGGAGTCGCTGCGCGCCGCCAGCTCCAGCAGGGCGGCTGGCGGCAGGCCGGCGGCGAGCGGCGCGAGCGAGCCCGGCCAGCCGCCGACGGCACCCGTGTGGCTGAACAGCCAGGGCCCGTCGGCGAACGGGGCGGCGGCGGCCTCCCCGTCCGCGCCGGAGAGCGTGGCGTCGCGAACGGCCGCGAGCAGCGCTCCGGTGCGCACCACCCGGGCGAGGTCCACGACCGACTGGTCGGCCCAGATCGGCCCGAACCTGCGGTACCGGGCGGGCACCGGATCGCCCTCGGCGTACCAGCCGATCCCGAAGCCGTCGGCGTTGACCGTGCCGTGCTCCTGCCGGCGCGGCGCCCACGACTGCCGCATGAGGCTGTGCGGCGGGGCGAGGACCACCTCGCCGAACGGCACCGAGGGCCCCAGATAGGCCAGGTGGCGGCACATCAGAGCGCCCCCTGGGAGCGCTCGGCGGGCGTCGCGTCCCGTGCGGTGCGGAAGCCGGAGAAGATCTGCCGCCGTATCGGGTAGTCCCAGTTGCGGAACGTGCCCCGGCAGGCCACCTCGCCCACCGCGAACGAGCCGCCCCTCAGCACCTTGTAGTCGGGGCCGAAGAACACCTCCGAGTACTCCTTGTAGGGGAAGGTGACGAAGCCCGGGTACGGCAGGAAGTCGCTCGACGTCCACTCCCAGACGTCCCCGATGAGCTGGCGCACCCCGAGCGGCGACTCGCCGGCCGGGTAGCTGCCGGCCGGTGCCGGGCGCAGGTGGCGCTGCCCCAGGTTGGCGTGCTCGGGCCGCGGGTCGGCGTCGCCCCAGGGGAAGCGCATCGTGCGGCCGGTGACCGGGTCGTGCCGCGCGGCCTTCTCCCACTCGGTCTCGCTGGGCAGCCTGCGGCCCGCCCAGCGCGCGTACGCGTCCGCCTCGTACCAGCTCACGTGCAGCACCGGCTCGTCCGGCGGCACCGGCTCGGTGACACCGAACCGGCGCCGCAGCCACATGCCGCCCTCCTGCCGCCAGAACAGCGGTGCGGTGACGCCGTGCTCGCGGATGTACGCCCACCCCTCCGGCGTCCACCAGCGCTGCTCCTCGTACCCGCCGTCGGATATGAAGAGCTGGTAGGCGCCGTTGGTGACCGGCACCGTGTCGATGAAGAACGGCGGCACCAGCCTGCGGTGCG
Source organism: Streptomyces sp. TS71-3 (assembly GCF_018327685.1). Taxonomy (NCBI): domain Bacteria; kingdom Bacillati; phylum Actinomycetota; class Actinomycetes; order Kitasatosporales; family Streptomycetaceae; genus Streptomyces; species Streptomyces sp. TS71-3. The sequence continues at coordinate 3,190,328 of NZ_BNEL01000003.1, forward strand.
CCGGGCGCTCGTTGTCCAGCGCCCAGGGCTCGGTGGAGGTGCCCATGGTGAAGGGGCCGCCCGGCACCAGCACCTCGGCGGGCCCGGCGAAGCCGGATGGCTCAGGATCGGGGGCACTGAGGGCCGCGGGGCCCTTGCGGAGCTGGTGCGTGATGAGCATGGTCTCGTCGTGCTGCTGCTCGTGCTGCGCGATCATGCCGAAGGCGAAGCCGTCGTGGGTGAGCGGGGTGCCGCGGAACTCGATGCGCTCCAGCAGGTCGAGCGCCCTGCCGCGCACCTCGGCCGCGTAGCTGCGGGCCTCGCCGGGGGCCAGCAGCGGCAGCGTGGGCCGCTCGGAGCGCGGGTGCTCGAACGCGTCGTAGAGCGGGTCGATCTCCGGGCGCATCGCGTCACGGCCGGCCACCGCGCGCAGCAGCCACAGCTCCTCCTGGTTGCCGATGTGCGCGAGGTCCCACACCAGCGGTGACATCAGCGGTGAGTGCTGTGCCGTCAGGTCCGCCTCGTCGACGCACTCGGTGAGCAGTGCCGTGCGCTCGCGGGCCGCGAGCAGGGCCGCGAGGGCGCGCCCGCGCAGCGCGTCCGGGTCGGCCGTGGGGGCGGTTGGATCGGTCATGACAGCGCGTCCTTCCCCTGCTGGGTGTATCGGTCCATCAGCTCGTCCGCGGGGCAGCGCCCGCGGACCACATAGCGCTCGTTGTAGGCGCCCACGGCGTCCAGCACGGCCGTGCCGGCGCCGATCCTCGGGAGCGCGTCCAGCGCCGCGGCGAAGCAGACCACGGCGGCCTCGTGCAGCTCCCGGTCGGCGAGGGCGTGCCGCGCCGCCGCCAGCCAGAGCGCGTTGCGCGGCGCGGGTCTCGCCCCCGCACGCTCCGCCAGTGGCTTGACGGCGCGGTAGGCGGTCTCCGCCGCCGCGGCGTCGTCGAACAGCGCGGTCGTCACGGCGAGCGGGACGATCCAGCCGTCGTCGCCCGGCTGGGCGTCGATCATGCGCAGTTCGAGGTGGCCGCGCGGCCGCACCGGCGGGAAGAGGGTGGACAGGTGGTAGTCGAGGTCGGCCCGGGTCGGCGGGCGGGGCCCTCCGTCGCGCGCCCACGCTCTGAAGGACAGGCCCTCCGGCACCAGCCAGGGCCCGTCGTCCCCGCGCACGCACATCACGGGCGCGTCCAGCGCCCGTCTCGCCCACGCCGCACGGGGCTCCTGGTCGAGTCCCGGCGCGGCGGACCTGCCCGGTTCGATGCCGGCCCACAGGGCCTGCCGGGTGGAGCGCCAGCCGCTCGGCAGGCCGCCGATCAGGGGAGAGTTGGCGAACGCGGCGACCAGCACGGGGCCGAGCAGATGGGCGAGCCGCCAGCGCCGGCCGTGGCCCAGCGGGCCCGGTTCCTCGTATCCGGCGTCGACGCAGACCTGCACGGAGGCCGAGGAGCACATCATGCCCCGGCCCGCCGGACCCGCGCGGTCCAGATACGTCTCCATGGCGTCGTACCGGGGCTCGCGCAGCAGCCGCGTGGGGGGACGCCAGGGGTCGGTACCGAGACCGGTGAGGGTGAGATCGAGAGCCTGGAGTGCCTCGCGTACGAGCGCCAGGTCGGCCGAGACCGCGGTGACGCACTCCATGAGGGACGTGGCGGGCAGCGAGCTCAGCTCAAGCTGGCCGCCGGGTTCGACGGTCAGCGCCGAACTCAGGGACGGTTCTTTGACGGCGGCACGTGCCGCTTCGAAACGGGCGGGCGTGATCGGGGCGGTGGGGCGTCCGGGCTCGTGCAGGAGCCATTCGACCTCCACGCCCACCGTCCGCGGCGGGCCCGTCTTGAAACAGATGCCGCGAACCAGGGCGTCCAGGTCGGCCCCGAGGATATCGGGGCCGTCCTCCGTACAGTTCGCCTCGGGCATGTCGAGAGCCTCCTGATCCTGCGGTCGAGAACCACGGACCGATCCGGACCCACACGGCCCGGTCGGCCACATATGTCCCACCCAAGCCGATCACGACGGCGCACACAAGAGTGCTTCGAACTTACGTCTGATTACGGCTCCCGGACATCGGCCACGGCCACCGGGTGCCGCGCGGTCCTCAGGGGCCCCGAAGGCTCCTCAGCGCCAGCCGTAGCGCAACTGCAGCCGGTGGATCACCAGGTTGAACCGCATCCGGTCCAGCGCGCACGCCTCCCGCCGCATGCCCTTCTCGTGCACACGCAGCACCCGGTCGATGTCCACCCATGAGTCACGGCCTTCCCGGTCCCACGGCCCGCTCCCGATCGGCACCCACTCCCGGTCGCCGTCGTGCCGCTTGCTCGACAGCTGGACGGCGAGCAGGGTGCCCATCGCCTCGCGGGCGACGACCAGTACCGGCCGGTCCTTGCCCCGGCCGTCGTTCTCTTCGAACGGTACCCAGGTCCAGACGATTTCGCCGGGATCGGGATCTCCGTCATGTTCCGGGGCATATTCGGTCCGCACCCGCCCGACCCGGTCCGGCCGGGCCTCGGTGGTGGCGGTGGGCCCGCTGCGGCCCGGGGTGTCTTCGGTCTGCGGGTGATCGATGCGCTCAGTCACGCGGGTCACGTTAGAACCAGGGTCCGTCCCCGCCCCGGGCGGGGCGGGGCGCTGCCGGAAGGCCGTGGTTTTACGGGAGTTCGCCCCACAGCGGCGTGTGAGTGGAAAAATACGGGGCGTCATGGTGCAGATACCGAAACAGCATGGACCGCGGCCGACCGGGGGACAGCGCCCCGGCGTGCCGGCCGCCGCTCCCTTAGCCGAGGCGGCCCCCGCCCCCGCCCTGCCCCGCGCCCCCGCACCGGTCGTCCGACCCGCTCCCACCAGCGCGGACGTCGCCCGGCTCGCGGGTGTCTCGCGGGCCACGGTCTCGTATGTGCTGAACAACACCAGCACCATGCGGATCAGCGAGCCCACCCGCCGGCGGGTCAGGGCGGCCGCCGAGGAACTGGGCTACGTGCCCCACGCCGCGGCCCGCAGCCTGCGCGCCGGGCACAGCCGCCTGGTGCTGATGCCCTCGTCCAACGTTCCGCTCAGCCCCTTCTACGGCAATTTCCTGAGCGATCTCCAGGCGGCACTGGGCCGTTTGGAGTACACCGTCGTCCAGTACGGGGGCCTCGGACGCACCGGGGACGCCGCGGCGCGCGCCTGGGCCGAGCTGCGTCCGGTGGCCGTGCTCGCGCCCTCCGGGGCCGGGCTCGGGCCGGGGGGTGTCTCGGTGCTCAAGCGCTCCGGCGCGCGGGCGGTGCTCACCCTCGGTCCCGAGCGGGTCGACGGCGCGCACGCCCTGCTCACCGACCACAGCCTGGTCGGGCAGTGCGCCGCCGGGCACCTGCTGGCCCGCGGCCGCAGGCGCATCGGGGTGGTGGTGCCCGCCGAGCCGGGCCTCGAGGTGTTCTCCCGGCCCATCGCGCAGGGCATGCGGCTCGCCGCCGAGGACACCGGGGCCGAGATCAGGGAGGTCCCGCTCGCCCATACCGAGGAGGCCGCGTCCGGTCTCGCGCGCCGCTGGAGCGCTCTCGGACTCGATGCCGTGTTCACCTACAACGACGAGTACGCGATGCTGCTGATGCGCGCCCTGCAGGACGAGGGTGTGTCGGTACCCGGCGACACCGCGGTGATGGGCGCCGACGACCTGATGCTCTGCCGGCTGCTGCGGCCCCGGTTGAGCACGGTACGGATCGGGCTGCCGTCCGGCCGGGCCCTTGCGGAGCTCGTCGACCGCCTGGTGCGCACGCCGGGCACGCGCGCCGAGGCGCATGACCTGCTGGCCGCCACGGCGGTGCAGCGGGAGTCCACCTGACGGGAGCGGGCGCCCCTGGGCGACCCGCCGGGGCGCGGCCCTCCGAGGACCGCGCCGAGCTCGGCGCCGTACGCGCACCGGCCCGGACCCGGGCAGCATGAACCGGGCCCGGGCCGGTGGAAGCCGGGGCTTGGGTGGAAAGCGGGTGCCTTACTCGGCCGCGCCGCTGCCCTCGGCGGGCCCGCTGCCGTTGGGCTGCGCGCCCTGCCGGCCCTGCGCCTCCGCCTGGGCGATCGAGTTGCGGACCTCGTCCATGTCCAGGTTCCTGGCCTGGCCGATGACATCCTCCAGTGCGGCCTCCGGCAGCGCCCCGGGCTGGGCGAAGACGGCGACCTGGTCGCGGACGATCATCAGCGTCGGGATCGACTGGATACCGAACGCCTGTGCAAGCTCGGGCTGGGCCTCCGTGTCGATCTTCCCGAAAACCAGGTCGGGGTTGGATTCCGCGGCCCTCTCGTAAACGGGCTCGAACTGCTTGCACGGTCCGCACCACGACGCCCAGAAATCGATCAGGACGAAGTTGTTGTCCGTGACCGTCTGGTCAAAGTTGTCCTTGGTGAGCTCGACGGTGCTGCTCATGGGCGTCCTTACCTCTTCCTGAATATCCGGACTCCGGTTCCCGGATCCGGTGCAGCCGCTGGCACAACGGATACGGACCGGTACGTATTCCGCGCGCGTACCCGAGTGGCTGCGATGCACACCTGCCCTCAGACTGGCGCTCATGACGGACGTGATCGAGTTCGACGTGGTGGTGCTGGGCGCGGGCCCGGTGGGCGAGAACGTCGCGGACCGGGCCCGCGCCGCCGGCCTGAGCACGGCCGTGGTGGAGGCCGAACTGGTGGGAGGCGACTGCTCCTACTACGCCTGTGTACCCAGCAAGGCCATGCTCAGGCCGGTGATCGCGCGGGCGGAGACACGCATGGTGCCCGGCGTGCGGGACGCCGTGCAGGGGCCGCTGGACGTGGCCGAGGTCTTCGCCCACCGCGACTACTTCACGTCGAACTGGAAGGACGACGGCCAGGTCGACTGGCTGAAGGGCATCGGCGTCGAGCTGTACCGGGGCCAGGGCCGGATCGCCGGACCCCGCCGGGTCACCGTCACCCGCGCGGACGGCAAGGTGACGGAGCTGGCGGCGCGGCAGGCGGTGGCCGTGTGCACCGGCAGCCGCGCCGCGCTGCCCGACCTGCCCGGCATGGCCGAGGCGCGGACCTGGGACAACAGGAACGCCACCTCGGCCCATGATGTGCCGGGCCGGCTCGTCATCGTCGGCGGCGGCGTCGTCGCCTGCGAGATGGCGACGGTCTGGCAGGCGCTGGGCTCCCGGGTCACCGTGCTGGTACGCGGGCGGGGGCTGCTGCCGCGGATGGAACCGTTCGCCGGGGAGCTGGTCGCCGACGCCCTGCGCGAGGCGGGGGCCGTGGTGCGCACCGGCACCGCGCTGGCCTCCCTCGCCCGGGACGACGACGGCGTCAGGGCCGAGCTCGCGGGCGGCGGCAGCGTGGAGGCCGACGAGATCCTCTTCGCCATCGGGCGCGTCCCGCGCACCGACGACATCGGGCTCGACACCATCGGCCTCGAACCCGGCTCCTGGCTGGACATCGACGACACCTGCCTGGTGAAGGGCACCACCTGGCTGTATGCGTGCGGTGACGTCAACCACCGTGCGCTCCTCACCCACCAGGGCAAGTACCAGGCGCGCATCGCGGGCGCCGCCATCGCCGCGCGCGCCCAGGGCGTGCCCATCCTGGAGACCGACCCGTGGGGCCTGCACACGGCCACCGCCGATCATCATGCCGTGCCGCAGGTCGTCTTCACCCACCCGGAGGTCGGCGCCGTCGGCCTCACCCTCGCCGAGGCCGAGAAGCGGGGCCTGCGGGTGCGTGCGGTCGACCAGGACATGGCCTCGGTCGAGGGGGCGGCGCTCTACGCGGACGGCTACCGCGGTCGCGCCCGGATGGTCGTCGACCTCGATCGGGACGTGCTCGTGGGGGTCTGTTTCGTCGGCCCTGGCGTCGCCGAGCTCCTGCACTCGGCCACGATCGCCGTCGCCGGCGAGGTCCCCGTCGAGCGCCTCTGGCACGCCGTGCCGTCCTTCCCCACGGTGAGCGAGGTGTGGTTGCGGCTGCTGGAGGAGTACCGGGACAGTTGAGGCTGGCGCCCGCGCGCCGCCGCGGTCTGCGGGCGCCCGTCCGTACGACGGCGTGCGGGCACGACCAGCGCACGGGGGGTGGGCGAGTGCGAAGGCGTACGGGCGGCAGGATGGGGAGCCGGGTCCGGGGCCGGAAATGGAATCGGCGACGGAGCCGGGGCCGGAGCCGGCGGCGGCCGGGGGCCGGCACATGACCGCGCCCGCCGCCGCCCCCGCGGCGTTCCGGGACGCCCGTGTGCTGCGCTGGCTGGCCGCCTACACCTGCTCCGTCACCGGTGATGTCGCGTACTTCATGGCGCTGTCGTGGGCCGTCGCCCGGGCGGCCGGGCCCGCGCAGGTCGGCGCCGTGGTCGCGGTGGGCGCCCTGCCGCGGGCGGTCCTCATGCTGGGCGGCGGGGTGCTCGCCGACCGGTGGGGGCCGCGCCGGGTACTGATCGGCAGCGACCTCGTCCGTGCCGTGGTGGTCCTGGCAGTCGCGGCCCTCACCGCGGGCGCGGGCCCGCGGTTGTGGCCCCTGTGCGGCCTCGCCCTGGTGTTCGGCTCGGTCGACGCCGTCTTCATGCCCGCGGTCGGCGCGCTGCCGGTCCGGCTGACCTCGCCGGACCAGCTGGCACGGGTGCAGGGACTGCGGAGCCTCGCGGTCCGGCTGAGCAACGCGGTGGGCCCGCTGCTCGCCGGGGTGGCGCTGTCCACGGGCGGGGCGGCCATGGCGTTCACGGTGTCCGGGACGCTGTTCGCCCTGTCCCTCGCCTTCCTGCTGGCGCTGCGGATCGCACCGCTCGCGGCGGCCGGTGCGCCGGGTGCGACCGGCGCCTCCGTCGGCGCCGGCGGCCGAGCGGGCGCCGGAGAGGACGGCGCGGCCTCCACCGCAGCAGTTGCGGAGGGCGAGGCCCGGGAGCAGGCGGCCGGACCTCGTGCACCCCGGCCCACGGCATGGGCCGATCTCCGGGCAGGGCTGCGGCGGTTGCGGAGCCGGCCGCGGCTGCTGATGCTGGTGATCGTGGTCGCGCTGGGCGACATGTGCTTCAGCGGCCCCGTCGCCACCGGCCTGGTCCTGCTGACCACAGGGCGCGGCTGGCCGCCCGCCGCACTCGGCTGGATCCTCACGGCCTTCAGCGTGGGCGGGGCCGTTACGGGCCTGAGCCTCGCGGTCGCGCCCCGGGTGCCGGGCGCCGGGCCGGTCATGGCCGCCGCGCTCCTGGTGGCCGCCGCCGCGATCACGGCCGTGGGCCGGGCACCGACGGCAGCGGCCGCCGTGGTGCTGGGCGGTGCGCTGGGCGCCGCCTCCGGGGTGGCGTCCGGCCTCGGCAACGCGCTGGTGCAGCGGGAGACCGAGCCCGCGTATCAGGGGCGGATCACCGCCGTCACGACCCTCTGCACGCTGGGTGTCAGCCCCCTGCTGCTGCCGGTGACCGGCCTGGTCGCGGCCGCGTGGGGCCCCGGCGCCCTCTTCGCCGGGTTCGGCGCGGTGTGCCTGACGGCTGCCGTGCTCGCCTGCACACCCGTCCTGAGGGGGATCCGCCTTCCGGGGACCGGAACGGAAACCCCGTGAACGCCCTCACTGCCCCCCGAGTCCCGTCGTCGCCACCGACTTGACGATGTGCCGCTGGAAGAGCATGAACACGATGACCAGCGGAAGCGCGGCGAGCACCGCCGAGGACATGGTCTGCGCGTACTGGATGCCGTACGCGTCCTTGACCGAGGTGATGCCCACCGGAAGCGTCATCAGCGACGGGTCCGACGTCGAGACGAACGGCCAGAGGAAGTTGTTCCAGGCGGTGATGAAGACGAAGATCGCGACGGCGGCCAGCATCGGCCTGGAGAGCGGCAGCATGACGGACCGGAAGATCCGCCAGTGCCCGGCGCCGTCGATCCTGGCGGCCTCCTCCAGCTCACGGGGGAGGGTGTCGAAGTGCTTCTTCAGGATGAAGACCATCATGGGCATCACGGTCTGCGGCAGGATGACCGCCGCGTAGGTGTCGATGAGCCCCAGCGTGAGCATCTGCTGGAACCACGGCACGATCAGCACCTGCTGCGGCACCAGGATCGCCGCCACCGTCAGGGCGAACAGCCATCTGCGGCCGGTGAAGAGGGTCCGCGAGAAGGCGTAGCCCGCCATCGCGGAGACCAGCACCGTGACGAGGGTGACGGCCGTCGATATCAGCAGGCTGTTGAACATCCACAGCGGCAGGTCGCCCCGTTCGACGACGGTGCGGAAGCCCTCCAGCGTGAAGCCGCCGCCCGGCCAGACCCAGTGCGCGGCGTCGCTGGCGTCCTTCTCCGACTTGAACGACGTGAGCAGCGCCCACAGCAGCGGCAGCAGCCAGGCGGCGGCGAGCACGGCCAGTGCGGCGAGGGCCAGGATCCTGGCGAGCGGGCCGCTGCCCAGGGTGAGGTTGGTGCCCGTCGCGAAGGCGGGCCGCCGGCCGGCGCCGCGCACGGGCATCCGCCGGGGAGCCTCGGAAGGCGCGGGGCACATGGGCAGTTCGGTGGAGGTCATGTCACTTCTCCCTGCGGCGGAAGGCGGTGAGCTGCGCGACGGAGGCGACGACGACCAGCGCGAAGAAGACGTAGCTGATCGCGGAGGCGTAACCGAGCCGGTAGCCGGTGAACCCGACGTCGTAGACGTACTCGATGACCGGCCTGCTCGCGCCGTTCGGGCCGCCCTTCGTCAGCAGGTACACCTGGTCGAAGACCTTGAGCGAGGCCAGGACCTGCAACACCGTGACCACGCCCGTGATCCGGCCGAGCCCCGGCAGCGTGATCGACGCCAGCCGCCGCCACGCACCGGCGCCGTCGATGGCCGCCGCCTCGTAGAGGTGGTCGGGGATCGACTGGAGGGCGGCGAGGTAGAGCAGGAAGTTGAAGCCGACGGTCCACCAGAGGGTGGCGAGCGCGATCGCCCAGAGCGCCACCGACTCGTTGCTCAGCCAGGGGACACCGTCCAGCCCCACCGCGCTCAGCACATGGTTGTACAGACCGAGGTCCGGCTGGTAGAGCCAGGTCCACAGCAGGCTCACCACACCGACCGGCAGCAGGTACGGCGCGAAGAAGGCGAGCCGCCACACCCACTGGCCCGGCAGCCCGGTGTGCACGAGCAGCGCCATCACCAGCGCCACCAGCACCAGCGGCACCGTCGAGATCAGGGTGAAGAGCACGGTGTGCCACACCGCCCGCCACATCTCGCCGTCGCCCAGGGCCTCGGCGTAGTTGCCGAGGCCCACGAAGGACGGCACGTGGGCGGAGAGCGAACGGTCGGTCAGGCTCATCCACAGTCCCTGGACCAGGGGCCAGACCATGAACACCCCGAACAGAGCCAGGAAGGGCAGCGCGAACAGCAGCCCCGGGCTGAGGAAGCGGCGCACGGCGGTGGCCGCGGACGGGCGCGGCGCGGCTGGGGGAGCGGACATCGTGGTGCCTCCTGCGCTCGGGCTCACGCCGGACTCGGCTTGGAGAGGAAGGTGTTGAGGCGCTCGACCATGGCGCGCGCGGCCGCCTTCGGCGCGAGACCGTTCAGCAGCGCCTGCTGGAGCACCTGGCACATCGCGTTCTGGAAGTCGGAGCCCGCTCCCGCGAACCAGGCGGCCGGGTCCAGCACCACGTGGTCCTGGGCCGCCGCGTACCGCGACTGCGGCATCAGACGCGCGTACGCGGCGGTGCGGGTCACCGGGCGGTAGGCGGGGATGTGGCCGGCGGTGGCCCACACCTGGCCCGCCTTGAGGAGGGCGGCGACCGCACGGTGCGCCCGCCTGCGGTGGGCGGGGTCCGGGTGCGGGCGGTGCGGCAGCACGAACGAGTGCGAGTCGGCGTAGACCGCGGGCGTGCCGAAGACGGTGGGGAAGGGCGCGGCGCCCACCTTCGGGTCGGCGCCCTGGAAGGTGGGCAGCTCCCACTCACCTGAGAGGGTCATGGACGTCTGGCCGCCCACGAAGCTCGCGAGGCCCGCGGGGTAGTCGAGCGCCTTCGGGTTGACCTTGCCGTCGGTGATCCTCGCCATGAACGCGATGACCTCCGCCATCCTGTCCTCATCGACCTTCGCGGGACCGCCGTCCGGCAGTTCCAGCCCGGCGCCGGTCTGCCGGTACAGGCCGTAGAACAGCCGCCATCCCTGGGCGGGGTCGTTGACGTAGCCGAAGGAGATGCCCTGCTTGCCGGAGGCCTTCGCCAGCTCGCGGCCCGCCTCGATGAACCGCGCGGGCGACGAGAACGCCTCCTGGTCCAGGGAGCCGTCCGGCCTCAGCAGGCCCGCCTTCCCGGCCGGGCCGGGGTGGAAGAACACGATGAACGGGTGGGTGTCCAGCGGCACGGAGTAGGTGTGGCCGCCGGACTGGGCGCGCGCCCAGACGCTCGGCGCGAAGTCCTCGCGGCGGATGCCGTACTCGGCGAGCAGCTCCGGGTCCCAGGGGTCGAGCAGCCCCGTCGGCGCGTAGCCGGGGAGCCGGGACATGTGCAGGATCGCCACATCGGGGCCGCGCCCGCCCGCCGAAGCCATGGCGAGCTTGGTGTAGTAGGGGGTGCCCCACTCCAGCACGGTGCGCTCGATCCGGGTGCCGGGCATGTCCGGGCGGGCCTTGTCGATCATGGCGTTGAGGTTGGCTCCGTCGCCGCCCTGGAACAGGTCCCACAGCCGCACCGTCCGCTCGTCCGCGGCGAGTGCCGAGCCGCATCCGCTGAGGGCCGAACCCCCGAGCAGCAGACCGGCCGAGGCGAGCGAGGCCCGTAGCACCCGGCGGCGTGTCGCACCGGTGCCGCCGCCGGGGCCGGCGGCACGGGGGAGAGGCAGGTCGACCATGAAATGCCCTTCCTGTGTGTCGAGGTATGTCTTGGCGCGGGGTGGCAGCCGGTTTCAGGGCCCGCCCGGGCGCCGGGTGGCGGGACGCGGGAGGTGCCCGGCGTCCCGCCCGGGTCTCAGGGCGCCGGGGTCCGCTCGGCCGCCCGCGGCTCGCCACCGGGATCGGCGCGGGCGCCCGACTCGCAGGCCGCCGGGCGCTGCTGGACGCCGCGCAGCAGACCGGTGTCGATCTTCTCCGAGCGGTCGAAGCCGTAGACCCCGTTGCGCTCCTGGAAGACGTCGGTGAGCTGGGTGTAGCAGTAGCCGAACATGCCGGGGTCGTCGAGCAGGACTTCCACCAGGCCGGTGAAGCGGGCGACGAACTCCTCCGCGGTGCGCGGGCGCTCGCCGTACCCCCACGAGGAGTCGCGCTCGTCGCCCGCGGCGGTCCCCGCGGCGGCCGGGTCCCACCAGATGCCGCCGAACTCGCTGCAGAAGTACGGCTGCCCGCGGTACGGCACCGACCAGGGCCTGCCGTCCGGGGCCGCGTTGACGTGCGGCCTGCCCTCGGCCAGGCCCGCCATGATCGTGGCGAACGCCTCGGGGTCCTGCTCGTAGCAGTGCGAGTCGTAGACGTCGGTCTCCGCGATCCGGTGCGCGTAGCCCGAGGCGTCGATCACCGGGCGCGTGGTGTCCGTCGCCTTCGTCGCAAGGAACATGGCGCGGGTGACGTCGTCGAGCCGGGTGATGCGGTCGTGCAGGGGCTGGTAGGTCTCGTTCAGCGGGCACCAGCCGATCACCGCCGGGTGCGAGTAGTCGCGCTCCAGCGCCTCCAGCCACTCGGCCGCGTAGGACGCGTCCGGTCGCTGGTTGCCGTCCCGCTCGCCCACCTCGCACCCCCAGTCGCCGAACTCGCCCCAGACCAGGTAGCCCAGCCGGTCGGCGTGGTACAGGTAGCGCTCCTCGAAGACCTTCTGGTGCAGCCGCGCGCCGTTGAATCCCGCCGCCATGCCGAGGCGGATGTCCCGCTCCAGGTCCGCGTCGCCCGGCGCGGTCATCAGCCCGTCCGGGTAGTAGCCCTGGTCGAGGACGAGGCGCTGGAAGACCGGCTCGCCGTTGAGCAGGACCCGCTTGCCGTGCAGGGCCACCGAGCGCAGGCCGGCGTACGAGCGCACCTGGTCGACCACCTCGCCCCGCTCGTCGAGCAGTTCGAGGCGCAGGTCGTACAGGTGCGGGTCCCCGGGCGACCAGGGGCGCACCCGGTCCTCGGGGAGGGTGAGCACCAGGCGCGGGCACAGGTCCAGGTCGGCCCGTGCGGTGGCCCGCACCGCCTGACCGTGCTCGTCGCCGAGGACGGCACGCACCCGGTGGCCCGGCAGGTTCGCGGTGACGGGAAGCTCCAGGTGGAACGCGCCCGAGCCCAGGTCGGGGGTGATCCGGGGCCGCTTGAGACGGGCGGCGAGGGGCACCGGTTCCAGCCACACCGTCTGCCAGATGCCGGTGGTACGGGTGTAGTGGCAGCCGGAGTTGGCGTACCAGGTGGACTGCTTGCCGCGGGCCTGCGGGCCGTGGCGGGTGTCCCGCGCCCGGACCACGATCACCGCCTCGATGCCGGGCTCGACGACCCCGTCCAGATCGGCCGTGAAGGGCGTGAACCCGCCCCGGTGGCGCGCCACCTCCGTGCCGTTCACCCACACCGTGGTGTCGTGGTCGACGGCGCCGAAGTGCAGCAGGACCCGGGAGCCGGCCCAGGACGCGGGGACCGTCACGGTCCTGCGGTACCAGACGGCCTCCATGAAGTCGCTCTCGCCGACGCCCGACAGCGTGGACTCCGGGCAGAACGGCACGGTGATGACGCCTTCGAGCTCGCGCTCCCGCAGACCGCGTTCGAGGCCGGTGTCCGACCGGTCGATCTCGAACTGCCAGCGGCCATTGAGATTCAGCCAGTCCGCACGGACGAACTGGGGCCGGGGGTACTCGGGACGCGGAACGTCCGAGTGCGGCGGGGCAGAGGCCATGGTGCTCCTCGCGTACGCAGGTGCGATTCGGTGCGGGGTCATGCCACCACTTGCTTACATCGATGTAAATGGCTGCGGCGGAGCCAGTGCGGCGCGAGACCGATTCGTGATGCTCGGTACGATCATGGCGGCGGAAGGGAACAGAACGTGGTGGCCAAGCCGAGGCTCAAGGACGTGGCGGAGTACGCGGGCGTCTCCCCGAAGACCGTCTCGAACGTGATCAACGACTACGAGCACGTCTCGGAGCGCACCCGGGCCGTCGTCCGTGAAGCCATCGACGCGCTGGGATACCGGGTGAACCTCGCGGGCCGCCAGCTGCGCCGCGGGCGCACCGGCATGCTCGCGCTCGCGGTGCCGGAGCTGGACGTCGCCTACTTCGCCGAACTGGCCCGGCACGTCATGCTGGAGGCCGACCGGCGCGGCGGCACCGTGCTCATCCACGAGACCGGCGGGCGCCGCGAGCGGGAGCTGGCCGCGGTGCACGGCTTCGACGCGCAGTTCACCGACGGGGTGATCCTCAGCCCGCTCGCCCTGCTGCCCCGCGACCTGGCCAACCGCGACACCCGTCTGCCGCTGGTGCTGCTGGGCGAGCGGACCGCTCCCGGCGGCGCCGACCACGTCGGCATCGACAACGTCGGCGCGGCGCGGGAGGCGACCGCCCACCTGCTCGCCCGCGGCCGGCGCCGTATCGCCGTGGTGGGCGGCGCGCTGCGCGGCCCCCAGGGCACCGACCGGCTGCGCACCCACGGCTACCGCGAGGCGCTGCGCCCCGCCGGCGTGCCCTTCGACGCCTCCCTGGTGGTCCCCGTTCCCGCCTTCCACTGGCAGGACGGGGCGCGCGCCGCCGCCGAACTCGCCGACCGCCCCGACCGGCCGGACGCGCTGCTCTGCCTCAACGACCACCTGGCGCTGGGCGCGGTGCGGGCCCTGCACGAGCGGGGCCTGGCGGTCCCGGACGACCTGGACGTGGTGGGCTTCGACGACATCGAGGCCTCGCGGTTCAGCATCCCGACCATAAGCACGGTGGCTCCCGACAAGCAGGAGATCGCCGGCGCCGCCGTGCGCCTGCTGCTGGACCGCATCGACCAGCCGGATGAGACCCGGCCTCCCGTGGAGCACGTGGCGGCCCACCGGCTGATCGTGCGGGAGAGTTCGGGGGGCTGAGCGGGTGGCGGGGGCGGCCCTCCGCCTCGAACCCTCGCCGCCACCGTCGCCCTCTCCGCGTGCCGCCGCGCCATTGACAGGTCCACGTCCCGTCCTTACCGTCGTCGCGACATGGTTACATCGATGTAAATCCCGTGGCGCGCCGGAGGGGCCGCGGCGGGTTCCGGCCGAGACGTGTCACGGAGGGATGCCGTATGTCCGCACCGCTTCCCGCTCACCGGGCAGGCCGCAGGGGCCTGTTCGCCGCCCTGCTGCTCGGGCTCCTCGCGCTGCTCGCCGGCTCGCTGCCCGCGGTGGCCGCCCCCGGCGCGGGGCCGTCCGCCCGCGACCGGGCGCCGGCGCTCGCCGCGTCCGGCACCTTCCGCAACCCGCTGAACACCGGCCCTGACCCGTATCTGACGTACGCGAACGGCGCCTACCACCTGACCACCACCCAGGGCGGCAGCATCAGGATGTGGAACTCGCCGTCCCTGGTCACCCTGCTCACGGCGGACCCCGTCACCGTCTGGACCGACAGCGACCCCTCGCGCAACCGCGACATCTGGGCCCCGGAGTTCTACCGCTTCGGCGAGCGCTGGTACCTCTACTACACGGCCGACGACGGCGTGGACGACCACCACCGGATCTACGTCCTGGAGTCCGACCGCGACGACCCCGCGGGCCCCTACCACTTCAAGGCGAAGCTCGCCCCGCCCAACCACGCCCAGGACTTCGCCATCGACCCCGGCATCCTCCAGGTCGGCGGCAGGCTGTATCTGGCCTACAGCGGGATCAACCAGTACCAGCACAACGGCCTCAACATCGCGCCGCTCTCCAACCCCTACACCGTCTCGGGCGACGCGGTCGCCATCGACGCGGACGGCGGCTGCCCGGAGGTGCGCGAGGGGCCCGAGTTCCTCTACCACGGGGGCCGGACGTGGATGACGTACTCGACGTGCGACACCGGCAAGCCCGACTACCAGCTCTGGATGATGTCGCTGCCGGACGGCGCGGATCCGCTGGTGCCCGGCAACTGGACCCAGCACCAGGGCCCGGTGTTCTCCCGCGCCGACGCGAACGGCGTCTACGGCCCGGGGCACCACGCCTTCTTCCGCTCCCCGGACGGCACCGAGGACTGGATCGTGTACCACGCCAAGAGCACGGCCGCCTACACGTACGACAACCGCACCACCCGCGCCCAGCGGTTCAGCTGGCGCGCCGACGGCAGCCCCGACCTGGGCACGCCGCTGGCGACCGGGGCCACCCAGGACCTGCCGTCCGGCGACCCGGGGCCGGGCGCGTACTGGATCAACGACGACGGGCGCTCCAGCGGTGCCGGGAGTGTGGCGTTCACCGGGACCTGGAACTCCGGCACGGGTTGTGCGGC
The DNA here is from genome assembly GCF_018327685.1 of Streptomyces sp. TS71-3. Taxonomy (NCBI): domain Bacteria; kingdom Bacillati; phylum Actinomycetota; class Actinomycetes; order Kitasatosporales; family Streptomycetaceae; genus Streptomyces; species Streptomyces sp. TS71-3. Next base: position 3,205,586 of record NZ_BNEL01000003.1, read on the forward strand.
GCAGTGCTTCTGGGGCGACGACCACTGGCTCGACCAGGCGGGGGCGACGGCCACCTTCTCCTTCACGGGCACCCGGATCGCGCTGCTGTCCGTGCGCGACGTCGGCAACGGCTATGCGGCGATCAGCGTCGACGGCGGCCCCGAGCAGCAGGTCGACTACTACGGTGCCCTCCGCACCGGCGAGGTGGTGCAGTACATCAGCCCCCGGCTGGCGCCCGGGCCGCACACCCTGCGGATCAGGGTGACCGGCCGGCACGACCCGGACTCCGGGGCATCCTTCGTCAGCGTGGACCGCGCCGAGGTCTACACGGACTGAGCGCGGCGTCCCGCCCCGGCCCGCTCCCGGACTCCGGGCACCGGGCCCGGTACGTCCGCCGGGGGGCGGGCTAGGTTGTAGCCATGAGCAATCTCGAACGAGAGGCCGTGGCCACGCCATGCGGCGGGCGGGGGTTCGTCGTCGCCGAACCGGTGCGCGAGCTCCTCAGCCCCCGGCGGGTCAAGCTGGGGGAGTCCACCGAGGTCCGCCGCCTGCTGCCGAACCTGGGCCGCCGCATGGTCGGCGCCTGGTGCTTCGTGGACCACTACGGTCCGGACGACATCGCCGACGAGGCCGGCATGCAGGTCCCGCCGCATCCGCACATGGGCCTGCAGACCGTGAGCTGGTTGCACGAGGGCGAGGTGCTGCACCGGGACTCGCTGGGCAGCCTCCAGACCGTCCGCCCCTACGAGCTGGGGCTGATGACGTCCGGGCGGGCCATCAGCCACTCCGAGGAGAGCCCCCGCGGGCACGCCAGGCTGCTGCACGGCGCACAGCTCTGGGTGGCGCTGCCCGACGGCTACCGGCACAGCGAGCCGCACTTCGAGCACCACGCCGCCCTGCCCGCCGTCACCGCACCCGGCCTCACCGCCACGCTCATCCTCGGCTCGCTGGACGGCACGACCTCCCCGGGGACCACCTACAGCCCGCTCGTCGGGGCCGACCTCGCCTTGTCCGCCGACGCCGAGGCCCGCCTGCCGCTGGATCCCGACTTCGAGTACGCCGTCCTCGGGATGGCCGGCGAGATCCGCGTCGACGGCGTGCCCGTGCAGCCCGGCGCCATGCTCTACCTCGGCTGCGGCCGCACCGAGCTGCCGCTGCGCGCCGGTTCCGACGCCTCGGTGATGCTGCTCGGCGGGGAGCCGTTCGCCGAGGAGCTGGTGATGTGGTGGAACTTCATCGGCCGCAGCCATGAGGAGATCGCCCAGGCCCGCGAGGACTGGATGACCGGCCCCCGCTTCGGCGAGGTGCACGGCTACGACGGCGATCGGCTGCCTGCTCCCGAACTGCCCCCGGTCGCGCTGAAACCGCGGGGACGGGTGCGCTGAACCGGGCGAACCGTCACGCGGCCGGCGCGCACACGGTGGACACGGCGGTCCGCGAACAGCACCGTCGGCGATGACGGGGCCGGTGGCGTTGTCTACGGCGTGGTCGGTCGAGTCGCGATGGCCGTCAGGCGGGGCGAAGGCGAGGGCCGAGCCCCTGCCGAGGTCCGTGCCGGACCCGGGGAGTGATGCGGCTGTGGATCTTGCGAGGATGACCGGCGCACGCCGTCCCCGTCGAAGGAGGCCGGGCATGACCCGATCCACACCCTTGACCGTCCCCGAGTGGCGCGAGTTCCTCCTCGGCTACAGCTCCGAATACCTGGACTCCGCATACCTGCGCGAGCTGGCGGAGGACGGGCGGGGCGACGTGGACACCGTCCAGCGCCGTACCCGGTGGCTCGGCTACGGGCCGGCCGGCGAGAAGGAGATCCTCGCCGCCGAGGACCGGCTCGGGATCCGGCTGCCGCCGAGCCACCGGAACTTCCTGCTGGCCAGCAACGGCTGGAGTGCCATCGCCCACTCCCTGTACGAACTGGTCAAGGTCGAGGAGATCGGGTGGTTCCCCGATGCGGACCCCGGGATGTGGGACGCCTGGTCACACGATGAGGACATCACGGAGCAGCTCAGGCGGTCCATACTCCTGTCCGGGCCTGCCGACGGCGACTACTGGCTGCTCGACGCGAGCAGCATCGGGCCGGACGGCGAGTGGAGGGCCTACTGGTGGTGGGCCGGCGACGGGGAGGACCCCCATCCGTACGACAGCCTCGCCCAACTGGTGGTCAGCGCTCGGGAGGAGTGGTCCCTCGCCGGCTACGGCGAACGCTGACGGTGTGCCGGGTCGGGGACGGGGTGCCGTGCACTGCGTCCGTCGCCGGGCCTCCCGCCGACCCGGGCGTGCCCGCACGCCCGAAGCGACACCGTAGGCTGCCACCCCGGCACCCGCCCCCGACCCAGGAGCGCGCACCATGTCCGACCTCGCCCGGGAGTACCCGTACCCCGACGCTCTTCGACCTGACGACAACCCCGCGCCGCACGCCCTGCTCGCGCCGCTGATCGGGTTCCTCGGCGCGTGGACAGGCCGGGGCCGCGGCGGGTATCCCACGCTCCCGGAGGAGTTCGAGTACACGCAGCAGGTCACCTTCCGGCACGACGGGCGGCCCTTCCTCCACTACGAGTCGCGCGCCTGGCTGCTCGACACGGACGGCACGCCCCTGCGGCCCGCGGCCCGCGAGAGCGGCTGGTGGCGGCTGGGTCCCGAAGGGCGCGTGGAGGCGCTGATCACCCAGCCCACCGGCATCGCGGAGATCTCGGTCGGCCGTGCGGAGCGCGGAGCGGTCGACCTGACCACCCACCAGGTGGCGCTGGCTCCCACCGCCAAGGAGGTCACCGCCACCCGACGCCGCTACACGCTGGTGAACGAGGGCACGCTCGACTTCGTCCACGACCTCGCGGCCGTCGGCGAGCCACTGCACCACCACCTCTCCGCACGGCTTCGACGGGACGGCTGAGGCCGGACCGTGCCGCCGGGCCGCTGAGCGGGTACGACACCGCATTCCGTGCCGGTGGTGCGGACGCGGCCCGGGCCGTGGACCGCCCACTCACGCCCGCCCCGGGGCCCGCGCCGTGCGAGGCTCGCCCCGGTTCGGGCGGCCGAGCGTCAAAACCTTGACCAAATCCCTGCACTGGTGCCTGCCTTGTCACCGCTCTCGTGATCGAGTTCCCTCCACCACCCCCATTTCGCATACGGTTTCGAGGAGGGAACAACGTGTCACCATCGAGACGCGGGAGACGGTGGCTCGCGGGCTGTGCCATCACCCTGGCGGGTGTGCTGGCCGCCGTGCCGGCCTCCGCGGCACCAGGCGGGAAGGCGAGCCCGTTCGGTGCCCGCGAGATGAAGGCGCAGGCCAAGGAGCGCCTGTCGGCGGCCGGCCGGTCCCATGCCGCGCTGCGGGACGACTCCGACGACGACGGCAACGAGTCCGAGGAGATAGCCGAGGGCGCGCAGCAGTTCGCCGAGGCGCGCACCGCCCCCGGCGTGGTCGCCCCCGGAGCCTTCGGCGCGGCCTGGAAGGACCTCGTCGGGCTGCCGAGCACCGGTCGCTGGAAGAACATCACCGACCTGCCCTACGACTCGGACGACCGGCGCTACCGCGACATCGACTCCAACTCCAGCGGCGGTTCCGGCCTGGTCACCGGCCGCATGGCCGCGATGGCCGCCGACGACGACGGCCATGTGTACGCGGGCAGCGCGGGCGGCGGTGTCTGGCGCTCCGGCACCGGCGGCGGGCACTGGACGCCCATCAGCGACGACCTGCCGACCCAGGCGACCGGTGCGCTGGCGCTGGACGGCACGGGCCGGCTGTGGCTCGGCACCGGAGAGGCGACCACGAACGCCGACGCCTACCTCGGCAGCGGTGTCTACGTGCTGCCGGACCCGCGGCACGGCACGTTCTCCCCGCGCACCCGCGTCGGCGGGGACGAGCTGGAGAGCACCACCATCCACGAGCTGCGGTTCGGGGCCGGCAAGGTGTGGGCGGCCACCAGCGAGGGCGTGTGGAGCCACTCGACCAAGGACCTGTCAGGGCACTGGAAGCTGGAGTACGCCCCCAACCCCGACTACCTCCCCGGGCATTCCAAGGCGAAGGACCCCGAGGCGCCCTACAAGAACATCACGAACGACATCGCCGTCGACCCCGAGGACCCCGGCAAGGTCCTGCTGGCCGTCGGCTGGCGCAGCGGTGACGACTACAACGGCCTCTACGCCAAGAAGGACGGCACCTGGCAGAAGGTGACGACCGGACTCGGCGACCTTCCGTCCGACCCGGACCAGATCGGCCAGGTCACCTTCACTCCCTCCGCCGACGGGTCGCGCTACTACGCGATCGACCAGTCGCCCGAGGAACTGGAGGCCAACCCGGACAGCTCGCTGGAGGGCGTCTACGTCTCCAGGTCCGGCTCGCCCTTCGGCCCGTGGACGAGGATCGCCGACTACAAGCAGCTTTCGGCCTCCGGCTCCGCGCTGACCGAGCCGGGCTTCATGCCGGGTGTGCAGGCCTGGTACAACCAGTTCCTCGCCGTGGACCCGGCGGACGCCGACCATGTGTACGCGGGCCTGGAAGAGGTCTACGAGAGCAAGGACGGCGGCGCGAAGTGGTCGACGGTCGGCCCGTACTGGAACTTCGACTTCCCCTGTTGGAACATCGACCCCGGCAAGCAGACGGGTGACTGCCGGCCGACCACGCACTCCGACCAGCACGGCGTCGCGATCGGCAGCTACCACGGCAAATCGTACGTGTACGTCGGCAACGACGGCGGCGTCTACAAGCGCCCCGTCAACGGCTCCGAGGACGCCGAGGGACACGCCACCGACTGGACGTCGCTGAACGACGGCACCATCGACACCCTCCAGTACTACTCGGTCGGTGTCGGCAAGGACCCCGACCGCGGCGGTGTCGCGGTCACCGGCGGCCTCCAGGACAACGGCCAGTCGGAGCTGCGCGCGGGCGACAAGGTGATGGGCTCCAACTTCGGCGGCGACGGCACCACGACGATCACCGACCCCGCCGACGGCTGCGACATCGCCCAGGCGTACGTCTACCTCCAGATCCAGGTCACCCAGAACTGCGCCGTCAACGACGGATCCTGGGTGGACGACCCGGGCAAGGCCACGTCGTACTCGGTGGCGCCGCCCGACAACGAGACCGGTGAGGCCCGTTTCGTCGCTCCGATGTCGGCGGACATCAAGGACAGTTCGACCTGGGTCGCGGGCGGGCGCCACGTGTGGGTGCAGACCCACGGCTACGGCATCCGCAGCGGTGACGAGTGGACCGACGCGTTCGACCTCGGCGAGGGCCGCACCGCGACCGCGGTCGCGTCCTCGGGCGGCAGGGTGTACGCCGCGTGGTGCGGCCCCTGCGACAGCGAGGGCTTCGCGCGTGGCATCGCGGTCGGCAACGCCGACGGCAGCGGCTGGCACCAGATCGGCCTTCCCACCGACGCCACCGTGCCCAACCGCTACGTGAGCGGATTCGCGATCGACCCGAAGAACGCCGATCACGTGTATCTCACCGTCAGCGGCTTCTCGCGGCAGTGGACCGAGGGTCCGGGCGCCGGCGTCGGCCACGTCTTCGAGTCCACGGACGGCGGCACCACGTGGAAGGACGTCTCCGGCAACTTCCCGGACGTGCCCGCGGACTCCGCCGTCATCACCCCGACCGGCGGCCTGGCGGTCGCCACCGACCTCGGCGTGGTGTACCGGGCCCCGCACGCCACCACGTGGAAGCGGGTCGGATCGCTGCCGGCGGTGGCCGTCCTCCAGATGGAGATCGGCCCCGACGGCCTGCTCTACGCGGCCACGCACGGGCGCGGGATCTACACCACCCGGGTCGGCGACCTGAGGTGACGGGACCGCGCCCGGCGCCCGCATCCACGCGGGCGCCGGGCGCGGCGTACCCGCGCCGGCGCAGGACCGGCCCGCCGGCCAGGGGAGCCGCCGGAGGACGCCGGACGGTCGGACTGTTCTACTGTCCTGTCTTATGACATTTTCGATCGTGGCCCGGTCGGGTCCGGCCTTCGGCATAGCGGTGGCGAGCAAGTTCCTGGCAGTGGGCGCCGCGGTGCCGGCCGCGGAGGCCGGGGTGGGGGCGGTGGCCACCCAGGCGTCGGCCAATCTCCGCTACCGGCCCCAGGGGCTCGCGCTGCTGCGTACGGGCCTGGACTCCGCCGACGTGGTCGCCGCCCTCCTGGCCGCGGACCGGGACCGCGCGCACCGCCAACTCGGCATCGTCGGCCCCGAGGGCGCGGGCACCACGCACACCGGCGAGGAGTGCCTGGACTGGGCCGGCGGTGTGGCGGGGGACGGCTACGCGATCCAGGGCAACATCCTCGCCGGCCCCGAGGTGGTCGAGGCCATGGAGGCGGCCTGGCTGTCGTCGCCGCAGGCGCCGTTCGGCCGGCGCCTGGCCGCGGTGCTGGCCGCGGGGGACACGGCCGGTGGCGACCGCCGGGGCCGCCAGAGCGCGGCCCTGTACGTGGTCGCTCCGAGCGCCGGGTACGGCGGTGGCAGCGATGTCGCCTGCGACCTGCGGGTGGACGACCACCCCGACCCCGTCGGCGAGCTGAAGCGGCTGATGGACGTCCACGAGCTGTTGTTCGGCAAGGCCGACCCGGACACCCTGCTGGACCTGACGGGTGAGCTGGGGGAGGAGGTCCGGCGCCTGGTCGCCGCGCGCGGGCATGCCTGCCTGGACACCTGGGCCGGGGTGGAGAACCTGGAGGACCGCCTGGTTCCCGGCAGGATCGACCCGGTGGTGCTGGCCCGTCTGAGGGAGGACGGGGCTCCGGAGGGGGCGTAAGGGGCGTAGCCACCCCTCACGAGCGGAGTGCCGGCGTCAGACCGGCGAGTTGCCAGCGTGCTGAAGCCGGGCCGTCAGCCGGGGCCCGGCTGGTCGGGGCCGGCCCGCTGGATGGCGACCACCGCGGCATCGTCCCGCAAGGGCGCCTTCACGTGGCGTTGCAGGTCGTGCAGCAGTTGCCGGACCACGATGCCGGGGTTGTCCCAGTCCCACCCCTCCGCGCAGTGCGCGAGGGGGAAGAACGTGCCGTCCGGGTCGCGGGCCTCGGTGACGCCGTCGGTGTAGAGCAGGAGCACGTCGCCACCGTCGAAGGTGAAGGCGCGCGTGCGGTAGGACCGGGCACCCGGCATGCCCAGGCCCAGCGGAGGGTCCGTCTCGGTGTCCACGGTCTGGAGCCGGTCCCGCCGGTGCAGGAGCGGGGGTACGTGCCCGGAGTTGATGACGTGGGCCGGGCCGGGGGCGTCGGGGATGTCGAGGACCGCGGCCGTGGTGAAGAACTCCGTGGTCTCGTCGGGCCGGTCCGGCTCGCCGACGGGCATCGACATCCGGGTCTCCATGTACGCCATCAGCTCGTCGAGGGCCGGGATGCGGGGCGCGGCCTCACGGAACACGCCGAGCAGCAGGGCAGCGTCTCCCATGGCCGTCGTGCCCTTGCCCATGACGTCGCCGATCAGCAGCCGCGTGCTGTACTCGGTGCGCGCGGCGGCGTAGAGGTCGCCCCCGATGAGTGCCTCGTTCTCCGCCGCCAGGTACAGCGACTCCACCCTCAGGGGGCCGATGCGCTTCGGGAGCGGGCGCAGCACGGCCTGCTGGGCGGCGACCGAGACCCGTCTGACCTGGCCCAGCTCGCTGGCCCGCAGGTCCTGGAAATAGCGGAACAGGCTGACCAGGCCGGTGATGACCACGATGGCGATGGCGAATGCGACCACGTTCTCGGTGGAATCCCGCCTGGGCAGCAGGCTGGTCAGCACCTGCGCCACGACCGCCAGCGCACCGACCGCGCAGGTGAGCCGTGGCCCGGCGAAGGAGGCGGTGATGGCGGGAGCCACGATCAGCAGCGAGCCGAGGTGCACCTCCGCGGGGGCCAGCACGTCGGCGAGCACGATCCCGGCGATCAGGCTGAGCGGGAAGATCACTGCCGTGCGCGGCTTCGTGGTGCCCAGGGTCCGCGCGACCCGAGTCAGCAGTTCCCTTCGCTCCGCACGCACGGCCTCTCCTTCCCAAAAGGGGAGAAACATCGCTGATAGTCCGATCGGTGAGCATAGCGGACGGGTGCGTTCCGGTCGGACGGTGACGGCCCCCGGGTTTTCCCGGAGTGAGGGGACGGCCGCACCTGCCCGTGCCCGGTCCGTCATGTGGCGCGCCGGCACCTGCACGACGGCCGCCGTCGCGCGCCGCCACCGGAGCTTCGGCCGCTGACGCCCGGCCGCTGACGCCCCGTCCGCCGGGTCGTCCCTCAGGGGCCTGGCGCCGTTGTAGATTTCCGGCAGACCGAGAACGGCACCCCCATACCGGAAGCCGCCGGCGCGTGTGGCCTTCCGCAGCGAAGCGAAGGAGACACCGTGGCCACACGCATGCCCGCACGCCTGAGCACCGGCAGAGGGCACCGCCGAGCGCGTGCCCCGCTCGGGCTCGCCCCCGCCGCACTCGCCGCCGCGGTACTGCTCGCGGCCCTGCTGCCGAGCGGCGGCCAGGCGGCATCCCTGACCGCGGGACAGACGAGCCCGGCCGCCGCCGCGCGGACCGCGGCGCCGCCCACCAGCCCCCTGGACACCCTCGGGGCGATCTACACCCCCGAGCGAACCACCTTCCGGATCTGGTCGCCGGACACCCCGGACGTCCGCGTCGACATCGGCGGCCGGAGCCACCCGCTCGGCCCGGTGAGCCTGGACGGCTACAGCGACGTCTACCAGGCCGTCGTCGAGGGAGACCTCAAGGGCCAGACGTACCAGTTCCGCGTCGCCGGCAGGGCCGTGCCCGACCCGTACGCCCAGATGGTGAAGCCCGGCACCACCCAGGGCGTCGTCCTCAACAGCGCGGCCGTGGGGCCCACCGGCGGCTGGGCGCCCACACCTGCGCTGGCCGCCCGCGAGGACGCCGTCATCTACGAGCTCGGCGTCCGGGACTTCACCATCGACCCCAGCTCCGGGGTCGACCCGGACAAGCGCGGGAAGTTCCTCGGCCTCGTGCAGGGCGGCACCACGCACGACGGCGTCAGCACGGGGCTCGACCACCTCAAGGAGCTCGGCGTCACGGACGTCGAGCTGATGCCGTCCTTCGACTTCGGCTCGACCGTGCCGAACTGGGGCTACGACCCGCTGGACTACAACGTCCCCGAGGAGCAGTACTCGCAGTTCACCGACCCGGAGGACCGGGTGCGGGAGTTCAAGGACATGGTCGACGCGTTCCACCGGAACGGCATCCGCGTGATCATGGACGTGGTCTACAACCACACCTACAGCAAGGACGTCCTCCAGGGCATCACGCCCGAGTACTACACACCGGTCGACCTCTCCGGCACGGGGAACTCCCTGGACGACGGCAACCCCATGGTCAGCCGCATGATCCGGGACTCGCTGGAGCACTGGGTGCGGGACTACAACGTGGACGGGTTCCGCTTCGACCTGATGGGCATCCACCACTACGCGAACGTGGCCGGCTGGGCGCGGTACCTGAACGCGGCCTACCCCGGCCGGACCCTCCAGTTCCACGGCGAGCCCTGGAGCGGCGGGGTCGCGGACCCGCAGGAGTCCCAGAAGGTGCGCTACGGGACGGTGCCGGCGCTCGCGGACGCGCACGTCGGCGTGTTCAACGGCGCCTACCGCGACGCGATCAGAGGCGGCACCCGGGACGCCGTCATGGCCTACATGGGCGGTTCCGGCGACGCGAACGCCGTCGCCACCGGCATGCGCGGCTCCCCGCTCGCCACCAGGAGCACGGACCCGCTGCCGAACCCGTGGGACCCGGCGTTCGCCCTCGACCCCGAGCAGACCGTCAACTACGTCTCGGTCCACGACGACCTGGGCCTCTGGGACAAGATCACATACTCGGGCGGCACCGGCGGCGCGGACGGCAGTGCCGGGCGCATCGACCGGTTCGCCGCGGGCATGGTGCTGACCTCCCAGGGCGTCCCGTTCATCAGCGAGGGGGACGAGTTCCTGCGCTCCAAGGTGGTCGGCGGCGACTACACCACCGCGATGAACTCCTACGACGCACCCGACACCGTCAACGCCCTGCACTGGGGCGACAAGACCGCGAACGCCGCCGTCCTGCGCTACTACAAGGACGCCATCGCCCTGCGCAAGGCCACCCCGGCCCTGCGCCTCACCTCCTGGGACGCCGTGCACGACCAGATGGCGACACGCACGGACGGCCAGGTCGTGGTCTCCGCCATCAGCTCCCGCCCCGGCGCACCGGACGTCCCCGACACCGTCGTGGTCGACAACCCCACCGACACCGACTACACGGTGGCACTGCCGCCGGGCACCTGGACCAAGGTCCTCGACGCCTCCGGCTCCACGCACGCCCCGGACGCCACCTGCGGGGGCCTCGCGGTGACCGTGTTCACGCGGAACTGACGGCGCGTACCGCACCCAGGCAGCCGGCCGCTCCCATGTCCAGGGGCGGCCGGCGGGCCACCGCGGGGCGAAGCCCCTGCACGGTTCCGGGGCAACCGGCACCTGCGCGGCGGCCTTCCTCTGCCCGCGCGGCAGCCTCCCGCTGCCCGCACGGCGGCCTTTCCGGCACCGCGAGCCGCCTCCCGGGCCACCCGCACCGGTCCTCCCCGCGGTGCGGCCCCGGCGCACCCCGTGCCGTGCCGCGTGCATACGATCGTCGGCATGGCGTACGCCGAGGTGACAGAGGTGACAGACCTGACCCGGGCCGATCTGCTGGTCCGCGCGCGGCGGATCCACACCATGGACGCGGGGGATCCGACCGCGGTGGCGCTGGCCGTGCGGGACGGCACGATCGCCGCGGTGGCCAGGACCGACGCCGAGGCCGACGCCCTGGAGGCGCGGTGCGGACCCGGCACGCGCCGGCTCGGCGGCCCGTCCGCCGTCGTGCTCCCCGCCTTCGTCGACACCCACAACCACCTGATGCTCGCCGCCCGCAACCGCCTCGGCGTGCCGGTGTCCGAGGCGGCGGACCTCGCAGGGTTCCTGCGGCTGGTCCACGAGCGTGCGGCACACACCCCGCCGGGGGAGTGGATCGTCACGGCCGCCGACTGGCACGAACTCCGGCTCGCAGAGCGGCGCCTGCCCACCGCGGCGGAGCTCGACACGGCCACCGCGGAGCACCCGGTGCTCGTGATGCGGGGCGGCCACAACGGCGTCCTGAACACCGAGGGCCTGCGCCGCGCGGGCATCGGGCCCGGCACCCCGGACCCGTCAGGGGGGTTCATCGCCCGGGACGCCGGGGGACGCCCGACCGGCTGGGTGCAGGACACCGCTCTGGAGCACGCCCTGCGTGCCCTGCCGCCGATCCCCGGCGATCAGCTCGCGACCGGCCTCGAAGAGGCCTCGGCGCGGTACGCCGCGCACGGCCTCGGCACCGTCAGGGACCCCGCCGTGACGCCCCGGGAGTGGGCCGCCTATCTGGAGACGGCGAAGGCGGGGCGGCTCTCCGTGCGCTCCCACGCGATGATCTTCACCACCCGCGCCGCCGTCGAGGGCGCGGGTTCTCCCGATGCCTACCTCGACCGCCTGGAGGCCCAGGACATCCGGCCCGGCGCCGGCCATGCCGGACTGCGCCTGTGGGGCCTGAAGCTGGTACTCGACGGCGGCGTCGAGGCCGCGGCGCTCCAGGAGCCCTACGCCGACCGGCCCGGCTACCACGGAGAGCTGATGTGGGACCGGGCCGCGCTCATCGACGTCCTGGCCACCGCCGCGCGCCGCGGATGGCCGGTCGGCACCCATGCGTTCGGCGACCGCGCCGTGGCCTTCCTCCTCGACGCCCTGCGGGCAGTGCGCGAGAGCCTCGGACCGCTGCCGCCGGGCGCCCTGGTGGTCGAGCACGGCGGGCTCGTCGGCGCGCGGATCGCGGACGCCGCGGACCTCGGATGCCACATCACCGTCCAGCAGCCGCTGCTGGACGGCCTGGCCGAGGCGCTCACCGCGGCGTGGGGCGCCGACCGGACCTCCGAACTGTTCCCGCTGCGCCCGCTCGTGGCGGCCGGCGTGCCGATCAGCGCCGGCACGGATCACCCCATCGGGCCCCTGGACCCGTTGCGGGGCATCCACGGCATGGTGACCCGCCGCACCCCCGCCGGTCTCCTCGGACCGGGCCACGCGATCGACCGGGACACCGCCGTCCGGCTCGCCACGACCGCTGGCGACGGGCTCCTCGGCACGGACTCCGGCGGCAGGCTCGTCCCCGGCGCCCCCGCCGACCTGGTCGGCTACCCCGAGTCCCCGCTCACCTGCGACGACGAGCGACTGCTCACGTTGCGCCCGGAGTTCACGGTGGTCGACGGCCGCGTGGTGCACGACGGGGAGTGAACGGCGCGTGCGCGGTGGGGAGCGAGCAGGGGGCGTACGGCGGGGAGCGAGCCGGGCTGCTCTCCCGAACCGGCCGTGCGGCCGAGATCACCTCGGGGACCTGACGCGTTCCTCACAACTGGCCGTCACAGTCTCGGATATGACCAGGAAGCAACACGGCACCGCCGCCCCCGCCCCCCTCGCCGACCACGCCCCGCCGACCGGCCGCGCCGCCCGTCCCCGGGTGCCCGCCGTCCCGGCCGCGGTCCTCGCGGGCGCGTTGCTGCTGTCCGGCTGCGGCGCAGTCACCTCCGACGGCAGGAGCGGCACGGCGGCCGCCGCCGAGGACCAGGCGACCCCCACCCCCGGACCCTCGCTGTCCGTGGAGGTGGCACCCCAGCAACTCCCCGGCCTCGGCCCCAAGACGTGGGCGCGGGTACCGGCGGACGCCCGCCAGGCCGTCGTGGTGACCGGCCGGAGCAGGAACTCGCCGCTGTCCACCGCCGTCCTCTACACCCGCACCGCGGCGGGTTGGGAGGCGGGGGAGAGCTGGCCCGCGCACAACGCCCTGCACGGCTGGAGCGACGACCACCATGCCGGGGACCTGCGCTCCCCGATCGGTGTCTTCACCCTCACCGACGCCGGCGGCCGCCTCGCCGACCCCGGCACCAGGCTCACGTACGACCAGTCGACGGGAGGCTTCTCCTCGACCGGCACCGGATTCGAGGGCGAGGCCCTGGAAGGCTCCTTCGACTATGTCGTCGCCATCAACTACAACCGCAAGCCGGGCACCTCCCCGCTCGACTGGACGCGCCCGCTGGGCGACGGGCGCGGCGGCGGCATCTGGTTCCACGTCGACCACGGCGGCCCCACCCACGGCTGTGTCAGCCTCAGCAAGGCGCACATGAAGGACCTGCTGCACACGCTCGACCCCGCCCGGCACCCCGTGGTGGTCATGGGCGACGCGGCGGCCCTGCTCAAGTGACCCCGGCCCGCGGGCCCCGTCCGCCGGCCCCGGTGGGCGCACGGGCTGCGGGAGCCGGGCCCGGGGCCCGGGCACACTCCGGCGCCCCCACCCTCGCACGCGGTTGTGAGGAAGCTGTCAGCGTGTGGGAAGCCCCTCACCCCCGCTCCGGGCGCCGCCGGATCGGCCTAGCATCGGCCGGGTGTGCGCATATGTGCTGGTCGCCGAGGACGACGAGATGCAGGCCGAGCTGATCCGCCGCTCCCTGCTGTTGGAGGGCCACACCGCCGGCGTGGTCCACGACGGCCGGTCCGCCCTCGACGAGGTCCGCCGCGGCAGACCGGACCTGATCGTCCTGGACCTGATGCTGCCGGTGATCGACGGGTACGGGGTGTGCCGGGCGCTGCGGCAGGACGACGACATCCCCATCCTGATGCTCACCGCACGCTCCACCGAGGACGACGTGCTGCTCGGCCTGGAGCTCGGCGCGGACGACTACATGACCAAGCCGTACAGCCCGCGGGAGCTGATGGCCCGGATCCGCACGGTGCTCCGGCGCAGCAGACGTCAGGGGACCGGACGGGCCGCCAGCCCGGTGGTGCGGGCCGCCGGGCTCGCCGTCGACCCGGAGCGCCACGAGGTGCACTGCGACGGGTCACCGGTCGAGTGCACCCCGGGCGAGTACGAGATCCTGCTGGCGATGGCGTCCGAACCGGGCCGGGTGTTCTCCCGCAGGCAGCTCCTCCAGTGCACCCGGGGCATCGACAGGGCCTCCACCGAGCGGGCCGTCGACGCCCACATCATGAACCTCCGCAGGAAGATAGAGCCCGACCCGAGGCGGCCCGTCCGCCTCCTCACCGTGTTCGGCGTGGGGTACAAGCTCAACGGCGAGCGGCTGTGAAGGGCCTGTCCCGGCTCCGGCGCCTCCTGCGGCTCAGGCGAGGCCCCGGCAGCACCGGCCGCGACCCGCGCGGGACCGGGTCCGAGCCCCGGGGGGCCGGGCGCGCCATACCCCTGCACCGGAGCCTGCTGGTCAGGCTCCTGTTCACCTCGGTGCTGATTGCCGCGTGCTCGGTGGCCGGCACCGCCTGGCTGGCCGTGCAGACCACCACCAGCGCCATCCGCGAGGAACAGGGCCAGGTGCTCTCCGAGGACACCGACATCCTGCGGCAGCTGAGCGGCTGGGCCGCCATGCACCCGAGCTGGACCGGCGTCTCGGGCGAACTGCGCACCCTCTCCCGCAAGACCGGCCGGCGCATCGCCCTGACCACCGCCGACCGCAAGCCCATCGCGGACTCCGCCGCCGGCCGGATCCCGCTGCCACCGAGGGCGGCCGCCACCGTCGACCCGCTGCACACCGACACCTACACCGAACCCGGGGCCCAGATCACCGGCATCGATCCGCGTGCGGTCGGCCCGTACCGGCTGACCGGACCGGAGCGCCGGAAGGTCCGGATGCTGGCCGAGACGCGCAGCACCTGCGCCCGGAAGGGCGGTGTCGACACGCGCGTCGTCCAGACGCCGACCGGCCGGTCCGTCCTGGTCGGCGAGGACGGCTCCACCGACGTGAGCGTCCCGCAGGAGTGTGCCGACGGCATGCTCAACACCCCGGTGCCGACGGAGGAGCAAGCCGGGAAGAAGCTCATCGACGACGCCCAGGCCTGTCTCACGAGGAACGGACAGAGCTCGGCCGCGATCAAGCCGCCCTACCTGTCGATCGACTTCGGCGCCCAGCACTTCACGTACCGCTACTCCTTCAAGGACCCTGCGGGGCACACCGCCGCGGAGAACCAGCGGGCGGAGGACTGCCTCGGCTCGGCGCGCCGCGCGCAGCTCGACCCCTATGTCGCCCCGGCCGCGGAGCTGTTCCTCGGCGGCGCCGACACCGTCCAGCCGTCGTTCGACATGTCCACGGCCAACAAGGCCAAGGTGGTGGCGGTCGCCGCGCTCGTGCTCGCACTCACCGTCGCGGTGACCGTCGTCGTCGGCCTGCGGCTGGTCCGGCCGCTGCGCGCCCTCACCCAGGCCGCCCGGCAGATGCCGGAGCGGCAGCTGCGCGTGCCGGTCGGCACCCGGGACGAGACGGGCATCCTCGCCGCCGCCTTCAACGACCTCACCGAGCGCCGCGAGCGCATCGAGGCGCAGCGCAAGGCGATGGTCAGCGACATCGCCCACGAGCTGCGCACCCCGCTCACCAACATCCGCGGCTGGCTGGAGGTCGCCCGGGACGGCATCGTCGCCCCCGACCCGGACCTGCTGGCCGCCCTCCACGACGAGGCGGTGGTGCTGCAACGCGTCATCGACGACCTCCAGGACCTCGCTGCCGCCGACGCCGGCACGCTCCGCCTGCACAAGGAGCCGGTGGGCGCCGACGAGCTCCTCGAACAGGTCGCCGCCGCCCACCGGGTCGCGGCCGGGGCCGGGGGGATCCGGCTGGCCACGACCGTGCAGGGCGACCCCTGGGTGGAGGCCGACCCGGTCCGGATGCGGCAGGCGCTCGGCAACCTCGTCTCCAACGCCGTCCGCCACACCCCCGCGGGCGGCAGCATCACGCTGAGCGCCCGGACGGACGGCGACCTGGTGCTCTTCGAGGTGGCCGACACCGGCAGCGGTATTGCTCCTCAGGACCTGCCGCACGTCTTCGACCGGTTCTGGCGGGCCGAGAAGTCCCGCAGCAGGCGCACCGGCGGCAGCGGGCTCGGCCTCGCGATCGTCCGCCAGCTCGCCGGCGCGCACGGCGGCACCGTGACCGCCGAGAGCGAGCCGGGCGCCGGCTCCGTCTTCCGCCTCGGCCTGCCGTCCCGTCCGGAGCCGCCCCCGGTGTCCGGGAGCGGTGCCGGCTGAGCCGGACGCCGGGCCCGCTGCCGGGTCCGGACGGCCTAGGCGGTGCGAGCGCGCCGTCCTCAGCCGGACGGGTCCGGGGCCAGCAGGGCGATGGCGGCCTGCTCGCCCAGCCAGCGCTCCGCCTCGTCCCAGGACCAGCCCAGCTCGGCCACGTACAGGTGCCAGGCCTGGTGCCCCAGGAGGAACCAGAGGATGTCGGTGGCCTTGCCGAGGGCCAGTCCCGGGCGGAGCGCCCCGCGGCCGTCGAGTCCGGCCGCGACGTCGGCGAGCGCCGCGCGGTAGTCGGCGTCGGCCGCGGCCAGCGTCTCGGCGGCGCTCTCGTCCGTCGCCGCGGCCGTCACCATGACCCGGACGACGTCGTGGTAGCGCTCGTTGTCCGTCCGCACGCCGTGTGCCGTGCGGCGCACGGCCTCCCGGGCGTCCGCGGCGGCCCGCACCTCCGCGAGGGTGTGCTCGACGATCGGGTCGCGGACCGCGGCGTCGATGATCGTGGCCAGGACGGCCGCCTTGCCCCCGGTGCTCGCGTAGACGGTGGGCACCGCGGTCCCGGCCGCCCGCGCTATGTCCCCGACGGTGACCGGCGCGTAGCCGTGCTCCAGGAACAGCCGCCGCGCCGCGTCCAGGATCCTGGCATGGGTCTCCTCGGCGGCCTGGGCACGGCGCGGGGACCGGTACGCCCGACCGGTCCTGCCCGGGGATTCAGCGGCCATCCTCTTCTCACCTTCCATCGGGACCCGGCATTGGATATAGGGTGCCCATAACGAATTATGCTCGGTGTCACGGGGCGATCCGTCAGGGCCGCGGCCACGGTCGACCCCGCCCCCCGAAGCGCCCCCGCCGACCAGCCCCCATGTCTCGTCTCCGAGATCCGAAAGACAGGTTCCACCATGAGTCACTTCTTCACGACGCCGGGCGCGGAAGACCGCGAGTTCGTGCTGGGCCAGGAGCTGCGCGTCAAGATCCTGACCACCGGCGCCGAGACGGAGGGGCGGCACGACCTGGTCGACGCCTCCCAGCCGGCAGGGTCGATGACTCCGCTGCACCTGCACACCCGGTACGAGGAGCGGTTGTGGGTGCTCTCGGGTTCGGTCACGGTCTGGGCCGGCTCCGAGGAGGCAAGCCTGAAGTCGGGTGACTTCGCCACCGTGCCGCTGCACGTGCCGCATGCCATCAAGGCTGGCGCCGACGGCGCCCGCCTTCTCAACATCACCTCGCCCGCCGGCTTCGCCGAGCTCATCGCCCGTGCCGCCACCCCGGCCCGGCTGGCCGACGCCAGTACCGAGCTCGACTTCGAGCGGTTCCTGGCCGTCTGCACCGAGCTGGGCGACGTCGTGCTCGGCCCGCCCGGCAGCACCCCGGCCGACCTGGACGAGAACGGTCAGCTGCGTACTCCGCCGGCACCGCCCGCCGGCTGACGCGCGGGCCGGCGCTCCGGCCGTGGTCGCGGGCGTCCTCGGGCGGGACGCCCGAAACCACGGCAACTGAACGGGCGGCGGCCCACGGTGAACACGCCGCAAGCGCCCGGCCAACAACCGCCCGGGCCCTCTTCCGCCCCGCGCCCGCGCGTGCTGAAGTCTCGGCTGAACGCAGTGATGTGACGACGCCGAGACGTCAGGGGTGGGGCTGTGGCACGGAGAGCTGTCCGGGAATCCAGATGGGTGCGGTCCACCGCGGTCGCCCTTGCCGCGTGCGGTGTGCTCGTGGCGGGCGGGATCGCGGGCACCGGGCCGGCGGTGGCCGCCTCGCAGGGGGCGAGCGCCACGCAGCCGGTGGCCGTCGCCACAGCCGAGGCGACCCCGGTCGCACCCGGTGTGACCTACCAGAACGTCGACTTCACCGCGTCCCACGGCCGGATCGACGGCCACCTGGTCACCGTGGACCTGCGCAACCCGCATGTCTCCGTCGACCTGCTGCACGGCACCTCGGTCACCGACCGCGAGCCCGTGTCCGCGCTCGCCGACGCGCAGCACGCGGTGGCCGGCGTGAACGGCGACTTCTTCAACATCTCCGAGACCCACCCCGGCATCACGCCCACCGGCTCCTCCGACGGTCCCGCCATCGCCGGCGGACACCAGGTCAAGGCCGCCGTGCCGAACGGGCAGCGGTTCGGCCCCGGGCTGCCGCCCGGCACCTCCACCCGGGACGTCATCGGGGTCGGCTACGACCGCAAGGGACGCCTCGACACCCTCTCGCTCAAGGGAACGGTGCGCACCGGCTCCGCCACCCTGCCGCTGGGCGGCTTCAACCAGTACGCGCTGCCGGAGAACGGCGTCGGCGCCTACACCTCCGACTGGGGCAGCGTCTCCCGCGCCCGCTCCACCTGCGGCACGGACACCGTGCGCGAGGCGCCGTGCAGCACCGACACCTACGAGGTGACCGTGCGCGCCGGCCGCGTCGTGTCCGTCGCCGACACCCCCGGCTCCGGTCCCATCGCACCGGGGAGCACGGTCCTCGTCGGCCGCGAGAAGGGCGCCGACGAGCTGCGCGCCCTGACGCCGGGCGCGCGCGTACGGGTCTCCCACCACCTCGCCGGCGAGGGCCGCGTCCCGCTGCGGTTCGCGGTCGGCGGCTTCCCCGTGCTGCGGGACGGGAGCCCGCTGGCCGGGCTGAACACCGTCACCGCCGCGACCCGCACGGCGGCCGGCGTCGGCTCGCACGGCCGGATGCTCTACCTGCTCGCCCTGGACGGCGACGCCGAGACCAGCGCGGGCCTCACGATCGGCGAACTGGCCACGGCGATGAGGGGCTTCGGCGCCGACGACGCCGTCAACCTCGACGGGGGAGGCTCCACCACCCTCGTCACCCGCGACCCCGGAGCCGCCCAGGTGACGGTCCGCAACCACCCCGGCGGCGGGGCGGAGCGCCCCGTGCCCAACGGGATCGGCGTCTTCTCGCGGCGCTGACGCGGCAGAGATGAGGGGCGGGCCGCGGATGCGGCCCGCCCCCCGAGCCGGTCGCCCGGGCCCCTCGGTTCGGGGACCCGGGCCGCGGGACGGCGGATCAGCGGAGCGAGAAGGCCGCCGACAGCTCCCGCCACTCGTCCAGGGGCAGGACCCCCTCGGGCGACCGCTCCGTGAGGACCTGGAGGGCGACGTGGTCGGCGCCCGCGGCGTGGAACTCCTCCACACGGGCCTGGATCTCCTCGATGCCGCCCAGGGCGAAGAGCGCGTCCAGCAGGCGGTTGCTGCCGCCGTTCTCGAAGTCGCCCTCCTCGAAGCCCAGCCGGAGCAGGTTGCTCGTGTAGTTGGGCAGCTGGAGGTACATCGCGAGGACGCCGCGGGCGATGGTGCGGGCCTTCTCCAGGTCGGGCTCCGGGACCACCTTGAGCTCGGGCGCCAGCAGCGGCTCGGGACCGAGCAGCTCCCGCGCCTGGCGCACGTGCTGGACGGTGATGAGGTACGGGTGGGCACCGCCGGCCCGCTCGGCGGAGAGCCTCAGCATCTTCGGCCCGAGCGCGGCGAGCACCCGGCGCTCCGCGGGCACGGGGCGTGCCGCCGCGTCCAGGGCGTCGAGGTACTCCACCATGCGCGAGTACGGCTTCGCGTAGTCGGGCGTCAGGGCGTCGTGGCTGACGCCGATGCCGAGGACGAAGCGGCCCGGTGCGCGCTCCTCGATCTGGGCCGTCTGCGCCGCGACGTCCTCGGCGGTGTGCGACCAGATGCTGAGGATGCCAGTGGCGACGGTGATGCGGGGGGTGGCCTGCACGAGGTTCGCGGCGTCGGCCACCGAGGGACTCGCCCCGATCCACACGGTGCCGTACCCCAACTCGTCGAGGGCGGCCACCGCCTCGGTGACCTCGCCGCGGCGTGCCGGGTCGGCGTCCGCCGTGCGCAGCGCGGGGCTCCAGATGCCGATGCGGCCGAACAACTCAAGCTTGTCGGAACTCATGCCACCACCAGCGAACCCACCCGTCACGATTATTCCTCCTCGGCGGTCCGCCGCCGGCAGGCGCCCGCGACGGCCGCCCCTCACCCTCGCGGATCCCTCGGCTCCGCCGAATCCGCACATGCCGGCGGGCCGGCCCGCGCCACCCGTTCGGCGGGCAGCGCGACCGTTCGGCAGGCCAACGGCGCCGATCCACTACTGCGCCGTCGCCGCTGCCGCCTGCACCGCGGCGGACAGGTTCTCGATGTCGTACGAGCCGTGGTGCCTGCGCCCGTTGACGAAGAACGACGGCGTCCCCGACACCCCGCTCAGGTCGGCGGACTCCATGTCCTGCGCGATGCGCACCGCCCCGGACTTGCCGCGCAGGTCGCGGCGGAACCTCTCCGGGTCGAGCCCGATCTCCTCGGCGTAGCGCAGCAGATCCCGGCGGTCCAGCTCCCCCTGATGTTCGAGCAGCAGGGCGTGCATCTCCCAGAACGCGCCCTGCTCGGCGGCCGCCTCCGTGGCCTCCGCGGCCAGCCACGCGTGCGGGTGGACATCGCTCAGCGGCAGGTGCCGCCACACGTAGCGCACCTCGTCCCCGAACTCCCGCAGCAGATCCCGGACGATCTGCTCGGCCTGCCCGCAGTACGGGCACTCGAAGTCGCCGTACTCGACGAGCGTGACCGGCGCGTCCTGCGGGCCGCGCACATGGTCGCGCTCCGGGTCGACCGGTTCCGCGAGGTCGACCAGGCCCTGGGCCGTGCCGTACAGCGCCCGGGTCCGCCAGCGCGGCGTAAGGAGGGAGACGACCAGCGACACCGCCCAGGTGGTCGGCAGGGCGCAGATGACCGCCCCGAGCACTCCGAGCTTGGCCTCCGCCAGATGCTCGCCGTGGAACGCCAGGCTCGCGATCAGCAGGGACACCGTGAAGCCGATGCCCGCGATGGTCCCGCCCGCCGCGACCCCCGCCCAGCCGGTGCCCGGGCGGAGCCGGCCCTTGCTGAACCGGAATGCCAGCCAGGTCGAGCCGACGATCCCGCACGGCTTGCCGATCGTGTAGCCGAGCAGGATGCCCCAGGTGACGGGGGAGTGCACGGCATCGGAGAGCAGGTCGGTGCTGAGCGTCACGCCGGCGTTGGCGAGCGCGAAGAGCGGCACGAACACATAGCTGGTCCAGGGGTGGAAGAGCCGCTGCAACCGCTCGTTCGGCGACAGCGCCTCGGCCAGACCCCTGCGGGCCGAGCGCTCCAGATCCGGCGTCGGCTGCTCGCGGAACTCCCGGAAGAGGTCGCTGGCCCGTTCCAGGTCGCTGCGGGACGCCGGGCGCGCGTAGGTGAGCAGCCCCATGACCAGCCCGACGACGACGGCCTCGACGCCCGACGCGAAGAACGCGACCCAGGCCGCCACCCCCAGCACGGCGTCCACCGGTCCGCGCCGCACGCCGGCGGTGTGCAGCACCAGGACCAGCGCGAGCATGCCCACCCCGACCAGCAGGGCCGTCCGCGACACCGAGCCGCTGTACACGATCGTGATCACGGCCAGCGCCACCAGGTCGTCGACGACCGTCACGGTCAGGATGAACGTGCGCAGCACATGCGGGAAGCGGGAGCCGAACAGCGCCAGGAGCCCCAGCGAGAACGCCGTGTCCGTGGACATCGCGGCGCCCCAGCCGTGCGCGGTGGAGCCGCCGGCGTTGAAGGCGAGGTAGATCCCGACCGGCACCAGCATGCCGCTGAGCCCGGCCAGCAGCGGCACCACCACCTGCCGGCGCTCGCGCAGCTCGCCCATGTCGAGTTCACGGCGCGCCTCCAGGCCGACGACGAAGAAGAAGAACGCCATCAGGCCGCCGTTGATCCAGTGCCGCAGGTCCTGGGCGAGGCCGTGGCCGCCCACCCGTACCACCAGGTCGGTGCGCCAGAACGAGTCGTACCCGGCGGGAGCCGCGTTGGCCCAGGCCACGGCGGACACGGTGGCCAGCAGGAGCACCACGGCGCTGCCCACCTCGGTGCGCAGGAACTCCCGCAGCGGCGTGGTCAGGTTCCTGGTCCACGCGCTGTACGCGGAGTAGCCGGCGTCTGCGTCCTGCGGGCGGCTCATCGCTGTCCCCCTCTTTCCGGCCTTCCCGGCGTCGATGCCTCTCCCTCCGGCGTGGATGCCTCGGCCGACCGCTCGGCAGGAAGTACCGTCGCCTGAGCCGTAACCGTAATCGATCAATGTTTCGCTCGGCGAGGAGCAACATGGCCGCCGGGACCACGGCCGCGACCGGAGGACTCCGTGAAACTCCTGGAGGCGCTGCGCAGGCGTGATCCCGACCTGGCCGCGCTGCGCAGGTCGTGCCGTGCCGGAATCGTGGCGCCCGGGACCTTCGCCCTCGCCGACCGCGTCATCGGCAACCCCACCATGGGGCTCTTCGCGTCCTTCTGCTCGATCTCCGGGCTGCTCTTCGTGGACTTCTCGGGTCGCGTCCGGCAGCGGGTGGCCCAGCAGGCCGCGCTGGTGCTCTGCGGGGCGGTGCTGGTCTGCCTGGGCACCCTCGCCTCGACCCGGGTGTGGCTGGCGGCGCTGGTCACCCTCGCGGTCGGGTTCGCGGTGCTCTTCGCGGGTGTGGTCAGTTCGGCGCTCGCCGCCGCCTCCACGGCGCTGCTGGCCGGTCTCATCCTCTCGGTGTCCCTGCCCGCCTCCGTGGACGCGATCCCCGAACGGCTCGAGGGCTGGCTGCTGGCCGGCGCCGCCTCGGTGGCCGCCGTCGGCCTGCTGTGGCCCGCGCCCGAGCGCGAACCGATGCGCCTCGCCACCGTGCGCGCCTGCGACCTGCTGGCGCGCAGGCTGCGCGCGGAGGCCGGGCCGGACGCCGGCGCGGGGGAGCGCGGCGGTGACGGCACCGGCCCGACCGGCGGCGCCGAAAACCGCCGTGCCGCACCCGGCGGGCTGGCCCGCGAGGCCGCCGATGCGGTGCGTGCGCTGCGGCACGCGTACTTCCGCGCGCCCTACCGCCCCACCGGCCTGAGCATGGAGGCGCGGATGCTGGTGCGGCTGATCGACCAGGTGGTGTGGCTCGCGGACATCCTGGACCGGACCCCGGCCGGCCACGGTCCCATGCCGGCCGATCCCGCCGTGCACGAGGTCAGGCGAGCCGCTGCCGACCTGCTGGAGGAAGGCGCCCGTGAGCTGAGGACGGCCGCCGGCGACCCGCCGGGCCTGCGGGAGGCCGCCCGCCGCCTGGCCGCCGCACGCGCCGACATGGCGCACACCGTGGTCTCCGCGCTGCCGCTGCGCTCGTCCGCCGCCCTGGCCGGTGAGGACCAGCGTGCCGCGGTGGCCGGTTTCGTCAACTCGCTCGAACCGGACTTCCGCGCCCACGAGATGAGCACAGCCGTCTCCGCCATGGCCGAGACCATCGCACTCACCGTCGCCGCGTACCGCAGGTCCTGGTGGCAGCGGCTGCTGGGCCGCAGGCCGCCGGGGGTGCCGTCCGCGCTGGAGTCGGCCGGGGAGCGGGCCGGCGCCCATGTCGAGCCGCACTCGGTGTGGCTGCACAACAGCATCCGGGGCGCGGTGGCGCTCGCCCTGGCGGTCACGGTGGCCCAGCTCCTCGGTGTCCAGCACGCCTTCTGGGCGGTGTTCGGCGCCTTGGCGGTGCTCCGGTCCAACGCGGTGCTCACCGGGGAGAACGCCGTGCGCGGGCTGGCCGGCACCGTGGCGGGCATCATCGTGGGAGGCGCGCTGATCGTCGCGCTCGGCCCCTATCCCACCGGGAGCTGGCTGCTCTTTCCCCTGGCCGTGCTGTTCACCGGGCTCGCGCCCGCCACCATCTCGTTCGCCGCGGGCCAGGCGGGTTTCACCGTCACCCTGCTGATCCTCTTCGACATCATCGCGCCGATGGGCTGGCACACCGGCCTGATCCGCATCGAGGACGTCGCCATCGGGTGCGGGGTGAGCCTGCTGGCCGGAGCGCTGTTCTGGCCGCGTGGCGCGGTCACGGAGCTGGGCCGGGTGCTGGCCGAGGCCTTCGCCGCCAGCGCCCGCTACCTGCGCAGCACCGTCGACTACGCGGTGGCCCGGTACGACGCGCACGAGATCGGAGCACGCGCCGCGCGGGACGAGCAGCGCCGGGCCGCCGCGGCCGCACGGCGGCTGGACGACGCATGGCGGGGCTTCCTCGTGGAGCGCGGCACCAAGCATCTGCCGCTCGCCGACGTGACGGCCCTGATCACCGCCGTCGCCGTGCTCCGGCTGACCGCCGACGCCATCCTCGGGCTCTGGTCCCACGAACCGGCGCATACCGCGGGTGCGGGCGCCGCACGCGGCGAGATGCTGCGCGCCGGTGCCCTGCTCGCCGACTGGTACCAGCGGACGGCCCACGCACTGGCCGGATACGGGAGAGTGCCCGGCCGGCTGTCCTCCCTCGCGGCTCTGGACAGCGAGATGGCCGAGGCGGTCCGGAGCGACCTGGCCCGCACGGGCCGCGCAACGCCAGTGCCCACCGACGAGGCGTCCCGGACCGCCGTCAAGGTCGTCTGGACGGCGGACCACCTCGACGTGGCGCGCCGGATCCAGGTCTCGATGGCCGAGCCGGCCCGGATCGTGGCGGAGTACCAGCGGGACGTGGCCACCGGCTCACGCCGCCCGACGCTCCGCCGCCAGCCACCGCGTTCGAAGCGGGCCTGAGGCCGGGGCCCGCAGGGGGTGGGGCCGGGGCCCATACGGGGGTGGGTGTGGCCGGTAGGGCGATGGGGCGCGACCGGTCACTTGATGAGCGCGTTGCCGACCACGATCAGCAACCCGAGCAGCATGTCCGCGAGGCCCGCCCGGCACGCCGCGAACCAGCCGCGCCCGGCCAGCCTGGCCGACCACAGGCCGCAGCCGAACAGGGCCGCCGTGTTGATGCCGAGCGAGGCCGCGACGCCCGCGTCCTCGCTCCACCACCCGGCGTAGGCGCCCGCCAGCGCGGCGACGGTCGGCAGCGCCACCGCGACCAGCGGCCACTCCTCCAGGACCGAGTGCAGGGTGCCCACCGGGGCGGTCCTGCCCTGTGAGGTGCGCTGCGCGATGGTGTGCGCGAAGCCGTGCGCGCCCGCCGCGGCGAGGACGGTGAACAGCACCCACAGCGCGTCGTAGCCCGGATCGGGCGGAGAGCTGTCATTGCCCAGCGCGGACGCCATCGCACTGGTCAGGACCGTGCCGTACACCCCGGCGAAGAGCCGCCGCTGCACCGGATCCGTGCGGAGGCCCTCGGACGCGGGCTCGGATGTCGTGTCCGCCACGGCGCAACCTCCCGGGCATCGGCCCCGCTCCGAGGTGTAGCAGCGCCGCGCGCACCCCGCGCAGAGGCGCGCCGTCCTCACCCGCCCGGCGCCGCCGTCACCCGTCGGCTGCGGCCCTCACCCTCTCCGGCGTGAACGGCAGCGTCCGCAAGGGCTCGCCCGGCGGCGGCGTACGGGGCGTTGCCGATGGCACCGCCCATGACGCCATCGGGGGCTCTCCGGCGCCGAGCGGGGGCTGGTCGGGGTGGTCGACGAGGATGGTCTCGATCTCCGGTACCTCCGGGAGCTCCGGTACCTCCGGGACCTCGTCGAACCGGATGACCTCGTACCGCCTGCCCGGGTGGAAGCCCGGCCCGGGGTCCGGATCGGCGCGCACCTCCGCCACGCCCGTGGCAGCGCCCATCCCGCCGTGTGCGTGCGGGGGCGCGGCTCGCCGGCCGGCCGTTCAGCCGTCCGGGTCGCACGGACTGCCGACCGGTCACGACGGGGATTGACTGGATTCCACGGCGCCTGACCGGAGTGCGCCGAGGAGGCCGGGGCGGCATGGATCCTGACTACGGTGCGGCGCTGCTGAAGATGCTCTTCACGCAGTCCCCCGTCGGGCTGCACGTCATGGACCGCGACCTGCTCGTGGTGCGGAGCAACACGGCCTCCTGCGGAGTGGAGGGGATCGACCCCGCCAACGTGGTCGGCAGGACGCTGAGGGAGTCGGGGCTCGCCACCGAGGAGGTCGAGGAGAGGCTGCGGCGGGTACTGGAGACGGGCGAGCCGCTGGTCGAGCACACCTACCTGATGCGCATGGCGGTGCCCTACCCGCAGGATCGGATGCTGTCCATGTCGGCGTTCCGGCTGGAGGAGGACGGTACGCGGCCGGTGGGGGTGGCCGTCACCACCATCGACATCACGGAGCGGTGGCGGGCCCAGCGCCGCCTGGAACTGCTGCACCGCGCGAGCGAGGACATCGGCACCACCCTGGACATCTTCCGCACCGCCCAGGAACTCGCCGACGTCGTGGTGACGGGCCTCGCGGACATGGTGTCCGTGGAGGTCCTCGACTCCGTACTGCGCGGCGACGCCCCCGCGCCCGGCCCGCTGTACGACCGGCTGACCGTACGCAGGGCCGGCCACCGCGCCGCGGCCGGCGTGCGGGCCCGCAACGTCTACGGTCTCGGCGCGGTGCGCATGCTGCACTACGGCACGCCGTACTCGCAGGCGCTCTCCGACCTCCGGCCCCGCCTGGTGCGCAGGCTCACCCCCGACGACGCCTGGCTGACCAGGAACGAGGTGCTGGCGAAACTGATCAGGGAAGCGGGCCTGCACTCCCTGATCGCGGTGCCGCTGACGGCCCGCGGGGTGGTGCTCGGCATCGCCTCCTTCTACCGGGCCGGGGACTCGCCCGCCTTCGACGAGCCCGACCTCGGGCTCGCAGCCGATGTGGCCAGCCGGGCGGCGACCTGCATCGACAACGCCCGCCACTACACGCGCGAGCACACCCGGGCCCGCCTCGTGCAGCGCAACCTGCTGCCCGTCAGCCTGCCGGAGCACGCGGCGGTCGAGACCGCGTACACGTACCTGCCGTTCGCCTCCGGCGGAGCGTGGTACGACGTCATCTCCCTGTCCGGCTCCCGGGTGGCCCTCGTCGCCGGCGACGTCTCCGGCCGCGGGATGCCCGCCGTGGTCACCATGGGCAGGCTGCGCACGGTCGTCGGCGCCCTGGCCGTGATGGACCTGTCCACCGAAGAACTCCTCGAACGGCTGCACGACATGACCGCGCAGCTCGCCCGGGAGTACCCGTCGCGCATCGACTCCCCGGTGCACCTCACGGCGACCTGCCTCTACGCGATCTACGACCCCGTGATGCGCGCCTGCGACCTGGCCAGTGCGGGCCACCCCCCGCCGGTGCTCGTGTGGCCCGACGGCCGCGCCGAGATCCCCGAGGTGCCGCAGGGACCGGTGCTGGGGCGAGGGGTGGCCGACTACACGACCACCCGGTTCGAGCTGCCACCGGGCACCGTGCTCTGCCTGCGCAACGCCGGCCTGGCCATGACCGACACGCGGGAGGAACTGCACATCTACGAGCAGGCTTTGAGCCGGCCGGGTTCGAGGCTCTGGGACATCTGCGACGACCTCGCGGCCTGGCTGCTGCCCGAGGACCCGGTCGACGACGCCATGCTGCTGCTGGCCAGGACCCGGGCCCTCGCCCCCCACCAGGTGGCGTCCTGGACGCTGCCGAGCAGGCCGGAGAGCGTCGCCGAGGCCCGCCGCCTGGTGCAGCAGCGGCTCGCCGAATGGGGCCTGGCCGACCTTGGCTTCACCACCGAGCTGATCGCCAGCGAGCTGGTGACCAACGCGCTCCGCTACTCCAGCGGCCCGGTCGACCTGCGGCTGATCCGGGACGGCTCGCTGATCTGCGAGGTCACCGACAGGAGCGGCGCGGCGCCGCACCTGCGCCATGCGGAGGACGACGACGAGGGCGGGCGCGGGCTCTACCTGGTCGCGCAGACGACCACGCGCTGGGGCATGCGCCGCACCGACGGCGGCAAGACCATCTGGACGGAGCAGCCGCTGCCCTGACCGGGCGGAGGCCGCCCGGCTCTCCCGGTCCCGGCAGGGCGGACCTCACTCCCCGCCCGGCGCTCCCCGGCCCGCCCTCATCCCTCGCGGGTCAGCACGACCTCCAGGGTCCTGGGCCCGTGCACTCCCTCCACCCGGTCGAGTTCGATGTCGCTGGTGGCGGAGGGACCGGAGATCCAGGTGAGCGGGCGCGAGGGGTCCAGCCGGTCGAGGGCCTCGGGAACCGACGACACGACCTGGTCGGGCACGCGGACCACGCAGATGTGGTGGTCGGGGACGAGCGTGATGCGCCGGCGGCCCTGGTCGGGCGCGCCGTCCAGCACCAGGGTGCCGGTCTCGGCGATCGCCACCGCACACCCGGTGACCACGCTGTCCACCCGGTCGAGGCGGTGCGGCGTGTCGCCGGCGGCGTCGGGCACCTGCTCGGCCGGCTGGTCGGCCAGCCAGCCGGACGGCAGGCCGCTCGGCACCAGGACCGACGTGGAGCCCCGCTCGGCCAGCAGCCGCGCCAGCAGCCCCGGCAGCCCCGCGGTGTCCGTGCGGTGCACGAGCGCGCGGTAGTCCGCCAGGTTCTCGGCCAGCAGGTCCACGGTCTCGGCGGTCGTGCGCCGGCCGTGCCTGCGGTGGTAGCCGCGGCGCACGGCGGCCTCGTACGGCGCCTCGTCCTCCGGCACGTCCGCGAGAGCCCTGCGCACCCGGCCCAGGATCACGTCCCTGCTGCTCACTGCTGGTCCTCCCCGCGGTCGGCCGGGGCCGGCCGGCCCGCTTCCTGCTGCCGGGTGCGCCGCCACCATTCGCGGAACGGTTCCGGGGGCAGCGCCGGCAGATCCCGGGTCGCCGTCCACGCCCGTCCCGGTCCCGGCAGGGTGCGGGGCGTCAGGCGCCGGGCGCCGGACGCCAGGCGCTGGCCGGCGCGCAGGGCGCCCGGATGGCTGAACGCCCAGCGTGCGGCGCGCATCGCGGCGCGCTCCGCCGCGTGCCCGCGGGCCGGCCGGAGCGTCACCTTCGCACCCTGCCGGACCACGGGCCCGCCCTCGACGACGCGCTCCCGCAGGTGCACCAGGACTTCCGGGATGTCGATGGCGACCGGACAGACCTCGTAGCAGGCGCCGCAGAGCGAGGACGCGTACGGCAGCGACGCGTCGATCTCGCTGGCGGTGCCGCGCAACTGCGGGCTGAGGATCGCCCCGATCGGGCCCGGGTACACCGACCCGTAGGCGTGGCCGCCCGCGCGCTCGTACACCGGGCAGACGTTGAGGCAGGCGGAGCAGCGGATGCAGCGCAGGGCCTGCCTGCCCACCCGGTCGGCGAGGGTGTCCGTGCGGCCGTTGTCGAGCAGCACCAGGTGGAAGGTCCGCGGGCCGTCGTCGTCCCTGGTGCCGGTCCACATGGACGTGTAGGGGTTCATCCGCTCGGCCGTCGAGGAGCGCGGCAGGGTCTGGAGGAAGACCTCCATGTCCCGCCAGGTCGGCACCAGCTTCTCGATGCCGACCACCGAGATCAGGGTCTCGGGCAGCGTCAGGCACATCCGGCCGTTGCCCTCGGACTCGAAGACGACGAGCGTGCCGGTCTCGGCGACCATGAAGTTGGCGCCGGAGATGCCGACCTTGGCGCGCAGGAACTTCTCGCGCAGGTGGAGCCGGGCGGCCTCGGCCAGCTGGGCGGGCGTGTCGCTCAGCCCCTCGGGGGCGGGGCGGCCCCACTCGCTCATCTCCCGGGTGAAGATGTCCCGGATCTCGCCGCGGTTGCGGTGGATCGCGGGGACGAGTATGTGGGAGGGCCTGTCCTTGCCGAGCTGGACGATGAGTTCCGCGAGGTCGGTCTCGTAGGCGTGGATGCCCTCGGCCTCCAGGGCCTCGTTGAGACCGATCTCCTGGGTGGCCATCGACTTCACCTTGACGACGTCGCTCTCGCCGGTCGCCTTCACCAGGCCGGTGACGATGCGGTTGGCCTCGTCGGCGTCGGCCGCCCAGTGCACCACGCCGCCGGCGGCGGTCACCGCTTCCTCCATCTGGAGCAGGTAGCGGTCGAGGTGGCGCAGCGCCTGGTCCTTGATCTCCCGGCCGGCCTCGCGCAGCGCGGCCCAGTCGTCCAGCTCGGACACCGCACCGGCGCGTTTGGCACGGATGGTGTGCGTGGCGTACCGCAGGTTGCCGCGGAGCGTCTCGTTGGACAGCGCCTTTCTGGCGGCCGAGGGGAAG
The DNA here is from genome assembly GCF_018327685.1 of Streptomyces sp. TS71-3. Taxonomy (NCBI): domain Bacteria; kingdom Bacillati; phylum Actinomycetota; class Actinomycetes; order Kitasatosporales; family Streptomycetaceae; genus Streptomyces; species Streptomyces sp. TS71-3. Next base: position 3,235,493 of record NZ_BNEL01000003.1, read on the forward strand.
GCGGGCATTCCCACGAAGGTGCCGGTCATGCCAGGGCCTCCTCTTCGGTGCTCGCCAGGATCTCGGCGATGTGGACAGCGCGGGCGGGCCGGGCGGACGTGCCCAGCCGGGCCATGGTGCCGCCGATGTGCATCAGGCAGGAGTTGTCCGCGGCGCACAGCACGTCGGCCCCGGTCGACGCGGCGTTGCGCACCTTGTCGGCGCCCATGGCCGCGGAGACATCGGAGTTCTTCACCGCGAAGGTGCCCCCGAAACCGCAGCACTCCTCGGCACCGGGCAGCTCCACCAACTCCAGGCCCCGGACCGCGGACAGCAGCTGACGCGGCCGGTCGCCGAGGCGCAGCGAGCGCAGCCCGTGGCAGGTGGGGTGGTAGGTGACGGTGTGCGGGTAGTAGGCGCCGACGTCGGTCACGCCCAGCACGTCGACCAGGAACTCCGTGAGTTCGTAGGTCTTCGGCACGACGGGCGCGAGCTGCTCGGCGAGCGCGTCCCCGCGGCCCTCCGCGCGGGCCCGTTCGCCGAGGCGCGGGTACAGTTCCCGCACCATCGCCGCGCAGGACCCCGATGGCACCACGATCGCCTCGTAGTCCCTGAAGACATCGGAGAACTGCCGGGCCAGGGGTTCGGCCTCGTGCCGATATCCGGTGTTGTAGTGGGCCTGCCCGCAGCAGGTCTGCGCCATCGGGAAGTCCACCTCGACACCCAGCCTGGTCAGGAGTTTGACCACGGCGCGACCGGTGTCGGGATAGAGCGTGTCGTTGACGCACGTCAGGAACAGGGCGACACGCATCGCGGGATCCTCCACGGTGGTCATCGGATGGATTCGGACGGATGCAGACTACGCGTCGCCGCTCGGGGCGGCGCAACGGCGGGGGCGGGATCCGGGCGGATCACCATGCCGCCGCGTCCTGGCCGGCGGCGCGGTCCCATGCGGCCCGGTCGCCGGCCGGCTCGTACCGGGTGAGCTGCTGGGTGGCGGCGAGCAGGGCGCGCATCCCCGGCAGGTCGCCGACCAGGCCGCGGGCGCGCGCCTGGACGAGGACGTTGCCGAACGCGGCCGCCTCCGCGGGCCCCGCGACCACCGGCAGGCCGCAGGCGTCCGCGGTCAGCCGGCACAGCAGGGCGTTGCGGGCGCCGCCGCCGACGACGTGCACGACGTCCACATGCCTGCCCGAGAGGCGCTGGGCCTCCTCGATGGCGCGCCGGTGGGCGAGGGCGAGCGAGTCCAGGATGCAGCGGGTCACCTCCGCCCGGCTGGCCGGCACGGGGTGGCCGCGCTCGCGGCATGCGGTGGCGATGCGCCGCTCCATGCCGCCGGGCGCGAGGAACGCCGGATCCCCGGCGTCCACCACCCAGCGCAGTGCGGGCAGCGCCGCGGCCTCGCGCAGCAGCGGCTCCAGCGGGGGGTCGCCCCACTCCTTCAGGCACTCCTGGAGCAGCCAGAGGCCCATGATGTTGCGCAGGTAGCGCACCGTGCCGTCCAGGCCCAGCTCGTTGGTGAAGTTGGCCGCGCGGCTCTCCTCGCTGACCACCGGCGCATCGAGTTCGAGGCCCGCCAGGGACCAGGTGCCGGTGCACACGTAGGCGAAGGCTGCACCGTCCTGAGCGGGCACCGCGGCGACCGCGGACGCGGTGTCGTGCGAGCCGACCGCGGTGACCGGCACGGGACCGGCCATGCCCGTCTCGGCCAGCACGTCCGCGAGCAGCTGCCCCGCCGGGTCGCCGGGCCGGCGCAGCGGCGCGAAGAGTGAGAGGTCGATGCCGAGCCGCTCGGCCACCGGGTACGACCAGTCGCGGGTGCGCGGATCGATGAGCTGGGTGGTCGAGGCGTTGGTGAGCTCGGTGCCCGCCTCGCCGGTCAGCCAGTACGCGATCAGGTCGGGAATGAGCAGCAGCCGCCGGGCCGCGGCGAACTGCGCGCTGCCACGGGCCGCCACCAGCTGGTAGAGGGTGTTGAACGGGACGTGCTGCATCCCGGTCGCGGCGTACAGCTCCTCGGCCGGCACCGTCCGCCACACCCGCTCGGCCACCCCGTCGGTGCGGTCGTCGCGATAGTGCACCGGGTTGCCGAGCAGGGCGCCGTCGGCGTCCAGCAGGCCGTAGTCCACGGCCCAGCTGTCGATGCCGACCGAGTCGACGGGCCCGGCGGCCCGCAGCCCGTCCAGCACCCCGCCGTACAGCGCCAGGACGTCCCAGCGCAGCCCCTCGGGCAGGCGCAGCGGCCGGTTGGGGAAGCGGTGCGCCTGAGTGAGGGCCAGGCCCCCGGGCGCCCAGCGACCGCCGGGGGAGACCCGGCCGGTCATCACCCGCCCGCTGGAGGCGCCCAGGTCGACCGCGGCGCACACGAACGCACTCATCTCCGCCCGCTCACCCCCTGCCGGCCCGGCCGGCCGGGTCCCGGCGACGCGCCGTGCCGATCGGCCGGTCCGCCGTGCGGACGCCCGGCCCGTTCACCGCAGGAAGGCGGCCGCGACACCCGCGTCCACCGGGATGTGCAGGCCGGTCGTGTGCGACAGGTCGCCGCCGGTGAGCGCGAAGACGGCGTTCGCGACGTGCTCGGGCAGCACCTCGCGTTTGAGCAGGGTGCGCTGGGCGTAGAACTCGCCCAGCCGCTCCTCCGGAACCCCGTAGACCGCCGCGCGCTTGGCGCCCCAGCCGCCCGCGAAGATGCCCGAGCCGCGCACCACTGCGTCGGGGTTGATGCCGTTGACGCGGATGCCGTGCTCGCCCAGCTCGGCCGCGAGCAGCCGCACCTGGTGGGCCTGGTCGGCCTTGGTGGCGGAGTAGGCGATGTTGTTGGGACCGGCGAAGACGGCGTTCTTCGAGGTGATGTAGACGATGTCGCCGCCGAGGCCCTGCGCCGTCATCACCCGGGCGGCCTCGCGGGAGACCAGGAAGGAGCCGCGGGCCATGATGGCGTGTTGCAGGTCCCAGTCGTCGACCGTGGTCTCCAGCAGCGGCTTGGAGACGGAGATGCCGGCGTTGTTCACGACCAGGTCGAGCCCGCCGAAGGCGAGCACGGCCTGCCGTACGGCCGCCTGGATCTGCTCCTCGCTGGTGACGTCGGCGTGCACGGCCACCGCGGTGTCCGGGCCGCCCAGTTCGCGGGCGACGGCCTCGGCGCCGCCGGCGTTCACGTCGGCGACCACCACGCAGGCGCCCTCCGCGGCGAGCCGCCGCGCGGTCGCCCGGCCGATGCCCGAACCGGCGCCGGTCACCAGGGCGATCCGGGTCGCGAGCGGCTTCGGCGGGGGCATCCGCCGCAGCTTGGCCTCCTCCAGCGCCCAGTACTCGATGCGGAACTTCTCCGACTCCACGATGGGCTGGTACGAGGACACCGCCTCCGCGCCGTGCATCACATGGATGGCGTTCACGTAGAACTCGCCCGCCACCCGCGCGGTCTGCTTGTCCTTGCCGTAGCTGAACATGCCCACGCCCGGCACCAGCACGATCGCCGGGTCGGCGCCGCGCATCGGGGGCGAGTCGGGCCGGGCGTGTCGCGCGTAGTAGGCCGCGTACTCCCGGCGGTAGGCGGCGTGCAGCTCCTTCAGCCGTTCCACCGCCTCGTCCAGGGAGGCGGTGGGTGGCAGGTCGAGCACCAGCGGGCGGACCTTGGTGCGCAGGAAGTGGTCGGGGCAGGAGGTGCCGAGGGAGGCCAGGCGGGGATGCTCGGTCCGGGAGAGGAAGTCGAGCACCTCGGGGCTGTCGGTGTAGTGGCCCACCTGCGGGCGGTCCTGCGAGGCGAGGCCGCGGAGCACCGGGGCGAGCGCGGCGGCACGCTCCCGGCGCTCGGGCTCGGGCAGCGGCCGGTAGCCGTCCAGGACCGGCCCGAACGGCTCGGGCCTGCCGCGGTCCGCGAGGAACCGCTCCGCCGTGCGGATGATGTGCAGGGCGTTGCGCTCGCACTCCTCGGACGTGCTGCCCCAGGCGGTGATGCCGTGGCCGCCCAGGACGCAGCCGATGGCCTCGGGGTGGGCGTCGTGCACGGCCGCGATGTCCAGCCCCAGCTGGAAGCCGGGCCGGCGCCAGGGCACCCACACCACGCTCTCGCCGAAGCACTCGGCGGTGAGCTTCTCGCCGTCGGCGGCGCAGGCCAGGGCGATCCCGGAGTCGGGGTGCAGGTGGTCCACGTGCGGGGCGTCGACGAGGCCGTGCATCGCGGTGTCGATGGACGGCGCCGCCCCGCCCCTGCCGTGCAGGCAGTAGTCGAACGCGGCGACCATCTCGTCCTCGCGCTCCACCCCCGGGTAGACATCCCTGAGCGCCCGCAGCCGGTCGAGGCGGAGCACCGCGAGGCCCTGCTCGGTGAGGGTGCCCAGGTCGCCGCCGGAGCCCTTGACCCACATCAGCTCGGTCTCGCCGCCGGTGACGGGGTCGGTGGCGGTGCCCTTGGCGGAGGCGTTGCCGCCGGCGTAGTTGGTGTTGCGCGGGTCGGCGCCCAGCCGGTGGGAGCGGGTCAGCAGCTCGTCCACGCGTGGATGCCGCGCGGCCGCTGCCGGCGCGTCCGCGGTCTCCCCGGCGTCCCTGATCTCGCGGGTCATGGCCCTACGCCCCCCATCCGGCCTGCGTCCCGCCCACGCGGTCCGCGACGATGTGCTCCTGCCAGCCCGACGCACGGTAGGCCGCGAGCGGGTCCGGGTCGAGCCCGGCGTCGGTGCGCACCTCGGCGAGCAGCGGGCGCACATCCGTGTTGTACGCGTCCATCACCACCGCGTTCGCGCCCAGCACGTCGCCCGCGAGCTGCGCCTCCTTCAGCGCCTCGGCGTCCACCAGCAGGGCCTTCGCCGTCGCCTCCTGGACGTTCATCACCGAGCGGATGATCGCCGGGATCTTGGGCTCGATGTTGTGGCACTGGTCGAGCATGAAGGCGATCCCGGCGTCGAGGCCGCCGCCGCGCACCACCTCGTACATGATCCTGAAGAGCTGGAACGGGTCCGCCGCGCCCACCATCAGGTCGTCGTCCGCGTAGAAGCGGGAGTTGAAGTCGAAGCCGCCGAGCCTCTCCTCGCGGAGCAGGAAGGCGACGATGAACTCGATGTTGGTGCCCGGCGCGTGGTGCCCGGTGTCCACCACGACCTGCGCCTTCGGCCCGAGCTTCAGGCAGTGCGCGTAGGCGGTGCCCCAGTCCGGCACGTCGGTGGCGTAGAAGGCGGGCTCGAAGAGCTTGTACTCCAGCAGCATCCGCTGGCCGTCGCCCAGCCGCTCGTACACCGCGGCCAGGGCTTCGGCGAACCGGTCCTGGCGGGCGTGCAGGTCGTCCTGGCCCGGGTAGTTGGTGCCGTCGGAGAACCACAGCTTCAGGTCGCGCGAGCCGGTGGCGTCCATGATGTCGACGCACTCCAGCAGGTGGCCGAGCGCCTTGCGGCGGACGGCCGGGTCCGGGTTGGCGACGGAGCCGAGCTTGTAGTCGTCGTCCTGGAAGACGTTGGAGTTGATCGCCCCGAGCCCGAGGCCCCGCTCCTGTGCGTACGCCGCGAGGGCCGCGTAGTCGTCGACCCGGTCCCAGGGGATGTGGAGGGCCACCGTCGGCGCCACGCCGGTGTGCTCGTGGACCCGGGCGGCGTCGTCCAGCTTCTCCTGCGGGGTGCGGGGCACGCCTGGCTGGGCAAAAACCTTGAAGCGGGTGCCGGAGTTGCCGTAGGCCCAGGACGGTGTCTCGATGTGCTGGGCCGCCAGCGCCGCCTTCACGGTCGAGAGATCGGGCATGTGCCACCTCTGAAAACGATTCAATCCAATGTCAAGGAACTCTGGCCCTGATTGCGGCTGGCGTCAAGGCCCCGGAGTTTATGGATTGTTCATGGTGAGGTACGTGAAGGCGCTGCGCTCACCCTTGACGGGGCCTTCGTTGGAGGCTAGCTTCCCGGGCACTTGATTGAATCATTTCATGACAGTGGGCCCTGGACGCCGGCCCTGTCGGCTGCCGGCGGCGGACCCCGGCCGGGCTGCCCCGCGGGCTGGCGCGTCCGGCGCGGTCAGGTGGCCCGGGGCGGTCGGGGAGCCCGGGGCGGCCGCGGGCCGCCGGCGGTACGCCGCACCGCAGATCGCTCGTGGAGTGGAGTCGCAGCATGACCCGATCGGAGCCGGACGCCGTTCCGGTGCTCGCGCTGGAGGGGGTGAGCAAGTCCTTCGGTGCCGTGCGCGCGCTCAGGGACGTGTCCCTGCGGCTGTACGCGGGCGAGGTGCACGCCCTGGCGGGGGAGAACGGCGCGGGCAAGTCCACGCTCATCAAGACCCTGGCGGGGGTGCACCGCCCGGACGCCGGCACGGTGCTGCTGGACGGCAGCCCGGTCGTCCTGCACGGCCCGGCCGACGCCCGGGACGCCGGGGTGGCCGTGATCTACCAGGAACCCACCCTCTTTCCCGACCTGTCGGTGGCCGAGAACATCTTCATGGGCCGCCATCCGCGCCGCTCCCTGCGCCGGGTCGACCACCGGGCGGCGGGCACCGCGGCGGCGGAGCTGTTCACCCGCCTCGGCGTGCCGCTGGACCCCGACCAGCCCGCGCGCGGCCTGTCCATCGCCGACCAGCAGATCGTCGAGATAGCCAAGGCGCTCTCCTTCGACGCCCGCGTCCTGATCATGGACGAGCCCACCGCCGCCCTCACCGGCAGCGAGGTCGCCCGGCTCTTCGGGGTGGTGCGCGCCCTGCGCGAGCACGGCGCGGCCGTGCTGTTCATCTCGCACCGGCTGGAGGAGATCTTCCGGCTCTGCCAGCGGGTGACGACGCTGCGGGACGGCGCCGTGGTGGCCACCGATCCACTGGGCGAGTTCCAGGATCCGGCGGAGCACGCCGGCCAAGGCCCTGACGCCTCCACGCCGGCCCCGGGTGGCCTCACCGAGGACGCACTGGTGCGCCGGATGGTCGGCCGCGACCTCGACGAGCTGTACCCCAAGCAGGACACCCGGGTCGGCGAGGTCGCCCTCGACGTGCGGCGGCTGACCCGCGAAGGCGTCTTCACCGACGTGTCGTTCACCGTCCGGCACGGCGAGATCGTCGGTCTTGCGGGCCTCGTCGGCGCCGGCCGCAGCGAGGTGGCGCGGGCCGTGTTCGGCGTGGACCGCTGGGACGCGGGCTCGGTGCACGTGGACGGCAGGCCGCTCGTCAACGGCGCGCCGAGCACCGCGATGGCCGCGGGGCTCGCCCTCGTCCCCGAGGACCGCCGCGCACAGGGCCTGGTGATGGGCATGTCCATCGAGCGGAACATCAACCTGACCGCGCTGACCGCCCCCACCGGCCGCGACAGGACGGTCCGCGGCGGGCTGATGCACCGCGGCGCCGAGCGCAGCCGGGCCCTCGACTGGGCGGTGCGGCTCCAGGTGAGGTACGCGCGCCTGGCGGACGCCGTCGGCACCCTGTCCGGCGGCAACCAGCAGAAGGTCGTCCTCGCCAAGTGGCTGGCCACCGGGCCCCGGGTGCTGATCGTCGACGAGCCCACGCGCGGCATCGACGTGGGCACCAAGGCCGAGGTGCACCGGCTGCTGTCGGGGCTCGCCGCCGACGGGGTCGCGGTCCTGATGATCTCGTCCGACCTCCCCGAGATCCTCGGCATGGCCGACCGGGTGCTGGTGATGCACGAGGGCCGGCTGACCGCCGAGATCCCGAGAGCGGAGGCCACCGAGGAGTCGGTGATGGCCGCCGCGACCGGCCGGGACGCGGGGAGGGCGGCGGCGTGACGCTCACCCAGCGGCCTCCCGCGCCCGCCGCGGGCCGGGAACGCAGCGGCGCCACCCGGCTCGTGGACCGGGTCTTCCGGATGCGCGAACTCGCCATCTTCGTGGTCTTCCTGGTGATGATCGCGATCACCCAGGCAGGCAACAGCCACTTCCTGTCCGAACAGGGCGTCAAGGACCTGCTGCTGAACGCCACCATCCTGGTGCTGGTGGCCACCGGGCAGGCCCTGGTGGTGATCTCCCGCAACGTCGACCTGTCGGTCGGCTCCACCCTCGGCATCAGCGCCTTCGCCGCGGGCGACTACCTCCAGGGCGGCGGGGACTCCCTGCTCGCGCTGCTGCTGGCGGTCGCGCTCGGCGCCGGCTGCGGGCTGCTGAACGGCGCGCTCGTCAGCCTCGGCCAGGTGCCCGCGCTCGTGGTGACGCTGGGCACGCTGTATGTCATCCGCGGCGTGGACTCGATCTGGGTGGGCTCCCGGCAGATCACCGCCTCCGACCTGCCGGGCGGCTTCACCGACTTCGGCTCCGGCGGGCTCGGCGCGGTGCCCTACCTGGCGCTGATCGCCCTCGTCCTGGTGGCCGCCGTCGCGTACTACCTGCGGAACTTCAGCGGCGGCCGCGAGCTGTACGCGCTGGGTTCCAACCCCGAGGCCGCGCGGCTGGCCGGAATCCAGGTGCGCCGCAGGATCCTCACCGCGTACATCGCCTGCGGAGCGCTCGCCGGGCTCGCCGGCGCCCTCTACCTCGCCCGGTTCGGCAACGTCGACTCCGCCACGGGAAACGGCTACGAACTCACCGTCGTCAGTGCCGTCGTGGTCGGCGGCGTCGCTTTCACCGGCGGCTCCGGCAGCGCCTACGGCGCGGCACTCGGCGCGCTGCTGCTCACCTCGATCAACAGCGTGCTGCCCGCCCTCGGCGTCAGCTCCGTGTGGGTGCTCGCCATCAACGGCGTGCTGCTGGTTCTCGCCATCGCCGTGGACCGGGTGGTCGCCCTGCGCCTGGCCGCGGCCCTGAAGAAGAGGAACGCCCGCCATGGCTGACAGCTCCCCGAAGCGTGCCGTCCGCCCGAGCGACCCGCGCGACGCCCCGCCGCGGGACGGGACACGCCCTGAGATCGGGACACCCGCGCCGGGCGAGGGGCGGCCGCCGGGCGCCGGGGGCCTGCCGGGTGCCGTCCGAGGCGCCGGTGCCCTGCGCTGGGACGGCGTCGTGGGCGCGCTGCTCGTCGTCCTGCTGGTGCTCTCCTTCGCCTTCGTGGACGGCTTCGGAAACGCCCTCAACCTCTCGTTCCTGATCGGCAACACCCTGCCCATCGCGCTGATCGCGCTGCCGATGACGCTGCTGGTGGTGGCCGGCGAGATCGACCTGTCGGTGGCGTCGACGGCCGGGCTCAGCGGCGCCGTCATGGGCGCGCTGTGGAACGCCGGCATGGCCATCGAGACGATCATCCCGATCTGCCTGCTCCTCGGCGTCGTCTGCGGTCTGGTCAACGGCCTGCTGGTGACCCGGCTCGGGCTGCCCTCGCTCGCCGTCACCATCGGCACCCTCGCCGCGTACCGGGGTGTCGCGCAGATCGTCCTCGGCTCCGACGCCGTCACCGACTTCCCGGGCCAGTACCTGGACTTCGCCTCCGGCAGGATCGGCGGCAGCTTCGTGCCGTACACCTTCGTGCCGTTCCTGGTGCTGCTCGCCGTCGCCGTCGTGGTGCTGCACGTCACGCCGTTCGGCCGCGCTCTGTTCGCTATAGGCGCCAACGAGGAGGCCGCGCGGTTCGCCGGGATCCGCGTCAAGCGGCACAAGGTGTGGCTGTTCACGGCCACCGGGCTGATGTCCGCGCTCACCGGCGTCTTCTGGGCGCTGCACTACGCGAGCGCCCGGTACGACAACGCCACCGGCCTCGAACTCTCCGTCGTCGCCGCCGTGCTGCTCGGCGGCATCGACTTCGACGGCGGGCGGGGCACCCTCGGGGGCGCCATCGCCGGGGTCTTCCTGCTCGGCGGGCTCCAGAACGCCATGAGCCTGCTGAACGTCTCGGCGCAGTCCCAGATCGTGGTCACCGGTGTGCTGCTGGTCGTCTCCGTGCTCGGCCCGCGCGTCGCCCGGCAGATCGCCGCAAGGCCCGCCACCGTCCCCGCTCCGGGGACCGGGCACCTCCCGCACCACCTCCCAGGCACGTCCGAAAGGGACCGATGATGTTCTCTCCCGCACTGCGCCGCGCCGGCGTCGCATTCGCCGCGATCACCTCCCTCGCCCTGGCCTCCACGGCGTGCGGCGGCACCACCAAGGACTCGGTCGAGCACGACAGCTCGGGAAAGGCCGCGGGATCGGGTGCCAAGGCCGACCCGAACGCTGCCACCAAGAAGGGCCTGAAGGTCGCCTTCCTGCCCAAGCAGGTCAACAACCCGTACTTCACCGTCGCCGACAAGGGCGGCGAGAAGGCCCTCGGCCAACTCGGCTCCACCTACCGGGAGACCGGGCCGAACAGCGCCACCGACACGTCCGGCCAGGTCTCCTACGTCAACACCCTGACGCAGCAGCAGGTCGACGCCATGGCCGTGTCCGCGCAGGACCCGGGCGCGCTGTGCACCGCGCTGAAGCAGGCCATGAAGAACGGCATCAAGGTGGTGACCTACGACTCCGACACCAACCCCGACTGCCGCAACGTCTTCATCTCCCAGGCCAGTGCCGAGGCCATCGGCCGCACCCAGATCCAGCAGATCGCCAAGCAGATCGGCTACAAGGGCGAGATCGCGATCCTGTCGGCCGCGCAGACCGCGACCAACCAGAACACCTGGATCTCGTACATGAAGGACGAGCTGAAGAAGCCCCAGTACAAGAACGTGAAGCTGGTCAAGACCGCCTACGGCAACGACGACGCCCAGCAGTCCTTCCAGCAGACCCAGGGCCTCCTGCAGGAGCACCCGAAGCTCGCCGGGATCGTCTCCCCGACGACGGTCGGCATCAAGGCGGCCGCCCAGTACCTGTCCGGCTCCAAGTACAAGGGGAAGGTCCGCCTCACCGGCCTCGGCACCCCCAACGACATGCGCCAGTACGTGAAGAACGGCACCGTCGAGGCCTTCGAGCTGTGGGACCCCACCAAGCTGGGCGCCCTCGCCGCGCACGCCGCCGTGGCCCTGGCCTCCGGCCAGATCACCGGCGCGCAGGGCGAGACGCTGAAGGCCGGTGACATGGGCAGCTTCACCGTCGGCGCCAAGGGCGTGATCGACCTCGGCCAGCCGACCGTCTTCGACGCGAAGAACATCGACCAGTACAGGTTCTGAAGACGGCGCCGGCCTGTGACGGTCTCTTCGCACGACGCGGGGCGCATACGCTGACACCCAACCGGCCCGCGCCGCCCCCGCCCGCGCCGGGCCCACCGACGGCAGGACGGAGCAGGGACGAGACATGGTCGGCATCAAGGACGTGGCGCGGGACGCCGGGGTGTCGGTGGGCACCGTATCGAACGTGATCAACCGTCCCGATCTGGTGTCCGAGGAGACCCGCCGACGGGTGCAGTCCGTCATCGACCGCCTCGGCTACGTCCGCAGCGAGTCCGCGCGCCAGCTCAGGGCCGGGCACAGCCGCATCATGGCGCTGCTCGTGCTCGACATGGGCAACCCGTTCTTCGTGGACGTGGCACGCGGCGCCGAGCGCGCCGCCCGTGCGGCCGGTCTCGGCGTGATGGTCTGCAACAGCGCGCAGAACCCCGCGGAGGAGGCCGACTACCTCTCCCTCTTCGTCGAGCAGCGGGTCCGCGGCGTGCTGCTCACCCCTGCCGACGCGAGCGGCCGCAACATCGAGGCGTTCCGGCGGCACGGGATCCCCTTCGTGCTGGTGGACCGTGTCGCGGAGGGCACCACGGAGTGCTCCGTCTCCGTCGACGACGTCGAGGGCGGCGCGCTGGCCGTACGGCACCTCGTGGATGTGGGGCACCGCCGCATCGCCTATGTGAGCGGCCCGCCGGGGCTCAACCAGGTCAGGGACCGCCGGGTGGGCGCGCTGCGTGCCCTCGCCGAGGCCGGGCTGCCGCCCGAGACCCTGCACGAGCTGCCGACCGAACGCCTCGACGTCGCGGCCGGCCGGGACGCCGGCGCCCGGCTGCTGGGCCTCGCCGACCGCCCCACCGCGGTCTTCTGCGCCAACGACCTGCTGGCGCTCGGCGTGCTCCAGGCGATGTTCGCGGCCGGGGTCCCGGTCCCCGACGAGGTGGCCATCGTCGGCTACGACGACATCGAGTTCGCCGCCGCGGCCGCGGTCCCGCTGACCTCGGTGCGCCAGCCCGCGGTCACCATGGGAGCGATGGCCGCGGAACTCCTCCTGGAGGAGACGGAGACGGGTGGTGCGGGGGTTGCGGGCGAGGGGATGGCCGGTGGGGGAGTCGCGGGTGCGGGGGCAGAGGGGGCAGCGGGTGCGGGAGCTGGTGGTGCGGGCGTGACGGGTCACGCGCACCGGCGGGTGGTGCTCCAGCCGGAGCTGGTGGTGCGGAGGTCGAGCCTGCGGCCTCGCTGAGGGGGTCGGGGTTGCGGCTTCGGTGGGGGTCGGGCCTGTGGCCTCGCTGCGGAGGGTCGGGCTTGCGGCTTCAGGGGAGAGCCGAGTCCGCGGGTTCAACGGGGAGGGTCGGGCCTGCGGCTTCGGTGGCGGAGGCCGAGGCCCCGGCCTCGGTCGGTGAGCGGGCTTGGCTTGTCCCGACCGCCCGCTCGCGAGGCCCGGCCGAGGTCTCTTTCAGAAGGGCAAGCGACCGCTTAGTATGTCGTGGAGCCCGGATCGACGACCTTCCGTGGAGGCCTCTATGCCCCACATGCCGCCCATGCAGGCATGGCACGTGCACCACACCGGCGAGCCGCGCGAGGTGATGCGCCTCGCGGAGTCGGAGCCGCCGGTGCCGGGCGAGGGCCAGGTCCTGCTGAAGGTGCGCGCGGCGAGCGTCAACTTCCCCGACGCGCTGCTGTGCCGCGGCGAGTACCAGGTGCGCCCGCCACTGCCGTTCACCCCCGGGGTGGAGGTCTGCGGGACGACCGAGGACGGCCGGCGCGTCATCGCCACGTGCGCCCTGCCGCACGGCGGCTTCGCCGAGTACGCCCTCGCGGACGCCGCGGGACTGCTGCCGGCACCCGAAGCGCTCGACGACGCGCAGGCCGCCGCGCTGCTCATCGCGTACCAGACAGGCTGGTTCGGCCTGCACCGCAGGGCCGGGCTGCGGGCGGGCGAGACGCTGCTGGTGCACGCGGCCGCCGGCGGCGTCGGCAGCGCCGCCGTCCAGCTCGGCAAGGCCGCCGGCGCCCGGGTCGTCGGCGTCGTCGGAGGCCCCGCGAAGGCCGAGGCGGCCCGGAGGCTCGGGTGCGACCTGGTGATCGACCGGCACTCCGACGACGTGGTCGCCGCCGTCAAGGAGTACACGGGCGGCAAGGGCGCGGACGTGGTCTACGACCCGGTGGGCGGTGAGGCATACACCCAGTCCACCAAGTGCGTCGCCTTCGAGGGCCGGATCGTGGTGGTCGGCTTCAGCAGCGGCACCATCCCGAGCCCGGCCCTCGGCCACGTCCTGGTGAAGAACTACTCCGTCCTCGGCCTGCACTGGGGCCTGTACGCGGCCCGGTCCCCGAAGACGGTGCTGGAGTGCCACGACCGGCTCACCGCCCTGGTCGAGGAGGGCGCCGTCACCCCGCTGATCAGTGAACGGGTGCCGCTCACGGCCGCGGCCGACGCGGTCCAGCGGGTCGCGGACGGCACGACCACGGGGCGCGTGTGCGTCCTGCCCGCGGCGGCGGGCGAGGCCCTCGGCGCGGCGGACGGGGTGACGGCATGACCGACGCCGCCGAACTGCGCCGCCTCACCCGGGAGCTGCTGGCGGCGCACCCGCCGGCCACCACGGAGGACCGGGCCTTCCTGGAGGCCCGCTTCGACGCCGGACTCGCCTGGGTGCACTATCCCCAGGGGCTGGGCGGCCTCGGGGCCCCGCGCTCCCTCCAAGGCGTGGTCGACGCCGAGCTGGCCGCGGCGGGCGCGCCCGACAACAATCCGCGCCGCATCGGCATCGGCCTCGGGATGGCGGCGCCGACGATCCTCGCCTTCGGCACCGAGGAGCAGAAGAAGCGCTTCCTGCGGCCGCTGTGGACCGGTGAGGAGGTGTGGTGCCAGCTGTTCAGCGAGCCGGGCGCCGGCTCCGACCTCGCGGCGCTCGGCACCCGGGCGGTGCGTGATCTGGGAGGTGCCACGGCCGGCGGCGGTGCCGGTCACGGCGGCGGAGGTGCGGGCGGCGACGGCCCCGACACCGGCGGGGGCACGGGCCCCGCGTCCGGTTCGTGGATCGTGAACGGGCAGAAGGTGTGGACATCCGGGGCCCATCTCGCCCGGTGGGCCATCCTCGTCACCCGTACTGACCCCGAGGTGCCCAAGCACCGAGGCATGACGTACTTCATCTGCGACATGACCGCCCCCGGCGTCGAGGTGCGCCCGTTGCGGCAGATCACCGGCGAGGCCGAGTTCAACGAGGTCTTCCTGACCGACGTCCGCATCCCCGACGCACACCGCCTCGGGGCGGTCGGCGAGGGCTGGAAGGTCGCGCAGACGACCCTGATGAACGAGCGGGTCTCCATTGGCGGCTCCCGGCTGCCCCGCGAGGGCGGCATGATCGGCCTGGTCGCCGGTCTCTGGCGGCAGCGCCCCGAACTGCGCACCCACGACCTCCACCAGCGGCTGCTGACCCTCTGGGCGGAGGCGGAGGTCGCCCGCCTGACCGGTGAGCGGCTGCGGCAGCAGCTCGTGGCCGGGCATCCCGGTCCCGAGGGCTCCGGGATGAAGCTGGCGTTCGCCCGGCTCAACCAGGAGATCAGCGCCCTGGAGGTGGAACTCCTCGGCGAGGAGGGCCTGCTGTACGACGACTGGACGATGCGCCGCCCCGAACTGGTGGACTTCACCGGCCGTGAGGCGGGCTACCGCTATCTGCGCGCCAAGGGCAACAGCATCGAGGGCGGGACCAGCGAGATCCTGCTGAACATCATCGCGGAGCGCGTCCTCGGCCTGCCGCCGGAGCCGCGCACCGACAAGGACGTCGCCTGGAAGGACCTCGCCCGATGAGCACGCCGCACGAGACCGCCGGGAATCCGCTGCCCGCGGGCAGCAGCGTGCCCGCACGGCCGGAATCCGCTGGCGCGGCCGCAGCAACGGATAGCGTCCCGGCCACCGGACCCGGGAACGGCAGCACCGCCGACGGCTCGGCTCCCTACACGGCGGAAACCACGCCCGACCTGCTCTACACCGAAGAGGAGGAGGCCCTGCGCGCCACCGTGCGCCGCCTCCTCGCCGACCGCTGCGACGCCGCCGCGGTGCTCGCCCGCGCCGAGTCGGAGGCACCGCACGACCAGGAGGTCTGGACCGTCCTCGCGGCGGACATGGGCCTGGCCGGGCTGCTGGTGCCCGAACACCTCGGCGGCCAGGGGGCCACGCACCGCGAGGTGGCGGTCGTCCTGGAGGAACTGGGCCGTGCCGCCGCCCCAGTCCCTTTCCTGACCAGCGCGGTCCTGGCCACGGAGGCGCTCCTCGGGTGCCTGCCGGACGCGGCGGCCGACGGGCCGTCCGACGTGGGGTCCGACGGGCTGGGCACGGCCGACGGCTCCGTCGACGGCGCCGCGGCCGGACTGCTGAGGGAACTCGCCGCGGGCCACACCGTCGGAGTGCTCGCCGTGCCCCTGTCGACCGCGCCGACGGCGTCGTCGGGTGGGATGGGGCAGCGCGCCGGTGCCGCGCAGGGGGAGTCCGGCGCCCGGTTCGAGGACGGGACGCTGCACGGCCGGATCACCGGCGTCGCGGACGCCCTCGCCGCGGACGTCCTGCTCGTGCCCACCGAGGACGGCCTCTACGCGGTGCAGGCGGACGGGGACGGCGTCACCGCCACCGCCCGGACCTCGCTCGACCGGACACGTCCGCTCGCCGATGTGGCCCTCGCGGGGGCCTCCGGGAGCCTGCTCACCACCGACGCGGACGGTGCGGTGCGGCGTGCCCTCCTCGCGGGCGCCGCACTGCTCGCCTCCGAGCAACTCGGTGTCGCCGACTGGTGCCTGGTCGAAACCGTCGGCTACACGCGCGACCGGTACCAGTTCAACCGGCCCGTGGGCTCCTTCCAGGCGCTGAAGCACCGCCTCGCCCAGCTCTGGCTGGAGACCGTCCACGCTCGTGCCGCCGCGCGGAACGCCGCCGACGCCCTCGCGACCGGCAGCCCCGAGTCCCCCCTCGCCGCCTCGCTCGCCCAGTCCTACGCCTCGGGCGTCGCCGTCCACGCGGCCGAGGAGGCCCTCCAACTGCACGGCGGCATCGGCATGACCTGGGAACACCCCGTGCACCTCTACCTCAAACGCGCCAAGGCCGACTCCATCGCCCTCGGCACGGCGGGCCACCACCGCGAGAACCTTGGAGCGTTGACCGGCCTGACGGGGCCTCAGGAGATCTGAACGATCCGGTGGGCGGGCCGGCCGCCGAACGGGTGGCCGGATCGGCGGCCCAATCGGGGGCCGGCCGGTCTCCGAACCGGTGGTGGGGTCGGAGGCTGCGCCGGTGGCCGGACGGTGGTCGCACCGGGCCGTCACGACTGCCCGCCCGGCCCCACTCCCGTCGCAGGGGACGCCGCCATCGCGTGTGGCGGCACGCTCCCTTGGCGGAGGGCCGGGCCACGACCGTGCCTGCAAGGCGTTCAGCTGGTGGGGCACGGGCACCGGCCGCCTTGCCGGGGCGGCTCCCCATTGCCCGGACAGCTCCTTGCCCGCGGCGGAACACGCCACGCTGCGCCGGATGGCCTTCATGGCGTGCCGCGGCGGGATGGTCCCCGTCGCGCACGCCCAGGGGCAGAGGAACCGCCTCGCGGCCGTCCACGGACCGCCGGCCTGGCCCCCGACGCCCCGGTGGCGAACTACCGGCCGTCGGCTCCGACTTGCCGAACTCCGACGCCCCCGCTGTCCCGGAAGCGTTCCTCCCCACACCCGAACCCCGCTGACCTCGGCGTCTGCTCGCCGGCACCCCCTTCCCGGGCCGCTGCGATCCCGCCGCCGTCAACCCAAGTCATACACGTTCGGAGGACATGCCGCTCGCCCGGACGGAGCCCGCGCTAGGCCACACTTACGGCCGAAGGCCATGGCGTCGGCATGGCCCTGGAGGGTGACGATGGCGATTTCCATCTCCGCGGTACTGCTGCTGCTGATCCTTGCCGTGATCTTCGTGCGGAACGGCACGTTGAAGATGTCGCACGCGGTGGTGTGCGCGCTGCTCGGCTTCTACCTGTCCAGCACCAGCATGGCCCCCACCATTCAGGAGGGGCTTACCGCCACGGCTGACATCGTCAGCCGCCTCACCCCCTGAGCCGGACGCGCCCCGCCCGTCCCTGACCCGGGCTCCGGCCGTCCACGGCCCGCCCCGGGCGGCGGCCGCCGGCAGGCCGGCCACCGCCCGGGGACTGGGCCGAGCCGTCAGTGGGCCCGCAGCGACGCCGAGAGGATGAGGTTCCAGTACTTGTCCCAGTCCCAGTACGGACCGGGGTCAGTGTGGGTCGCGCCCGGGACCTCGCGGTGGCCGATGATGTGACCCCGGTCGACGGGGATGCGGTACTTGGCGCATATCTCCGCGGTCAGCAGCGCCGACTGCTCGTACATCACGTCCGTGAAGTACTGCGGCTGGTCCACCCAGCCCTCGTGCTCGATGCCGATGCTCCGCGTGTTGTAGTCCCAGTTGCCCGCGTGCCAGGCGATGTCATGCTCGCGGACGCACTGGGCGATATGACCGTCCCGGGAACGCACCACGTAGTGGGAGGACACCGCGCGCGCCGGATCCTGGAAGATCCCGATGGCGTCGCTCCAGGTCTCCTGCGTGACGTGGATGACCACATGGTCGATCGGATAGCTGGTGGGGCGGTTGGACGCCGTGTAGTTCGACGTGCTGGCCGGGCGCGACTCGGCCCCCGGGTAGTCGACTGCCTGCGCCGCGGCAAGGGCCGGCTCCGCGCCGAGCAGGGAGGCGGGCACCGCGGCGAGAGCGGCCCCCTGGAGCAGCCGGCGCCGGCTCAGGGAGGGTCTTGTGCGTCTTGCTCGTTCCATTGCTGGTCTACCTCTCGGTGGGGGAGCAGCGGAAAAGGAGCGAACCGAACGGTGGAGCGGGTGGAACGTGGTGGAGCGGGATGGAGCGTGGTGGGGCAGGTGGAACGTACGACACGCGCAGAGCGTGGTGTCGCAGGTGGAGCGTGGTGCGGTCAGTGAAGCCTGATGGAGCGGGACTGGCGGAGTGTGGTTCGGCGGGTGGAGCGTGGTGCGGCCCCCGAAGCCTGATAGGCGGCTGAGCCGTGGAGCCGTGGAGCGCCGGGTGCAGCGATGTCGACGAGGACGGCGGTTGGACCGTGAAGTGCGGCTCGGAGCCGGGTCAGGGCTCCCGGCCCCTGCCCCGAGCCCGGCCCCGGAGTCGGCTGGCGGGCGACGCGGGCGGCTCGGGAGGCGATGGACGAGATCGGTCGGGCAGGGGACGGCTCAGAGGGACAGGGCCGATGCGGTCTCCCGCAGTTGCGCGTGCACTCCGCGGTACGTCTCACGCGCCGGCAGCCACTCCTTGCGGAGCTTCGCCACGCACGTGTAGTTCGTGTCGCAGACGTTCGCGAGCGGTGACTCCACGGTCTGGGAGGCGAACTGGTAGGCATCCAGCTCGCTGAAGCCGTAGTCCTGGACCAGCCACTGCACGAGGTCGAGCTGGGATATCCGGAAGGCGTCCTCCAGCGGGCGGGCGGACCCGGTGGACATGATGTGCGTATCGGACTCCAGGCGCGGCCACGGCGTTGCGACCCCCTTGAGCAGTTCCACGATCACCACCGTGTTCATGGCGCATTCGACGGCCACGCCGCAGGTCTCGCCCTCACCCTGCCGCGCGTGCCCGTCGCCCAGGCTCATCAGCGCGCCTTCCACGTTCACCCCGAGGTAGCAGGTCACTCCGGCACGCATCTCCGGCGTGTCCATGTTCCCGCCGTGCGCGTCGGGCACGAGGGCCGAGCGCACCTCCAGATTGGCCGGGGCGACGCCCACCGTGCCGTGCATCGGGTCCATGGGCAGCTCCCTTGCGAAACCGCCGTCGCGCGCGGAGAAGGTCGCGGTCCGGCGCTCCCGGTCGAGCTGCCAGATCCACACCCTCTCGGGCAGCGGCTCCTGCAACGTTGCCGTTGTGTGTGTCGAGGTGAGCGCCCCGAACAGCGGCACCGTCGTCGAGGCCGCCCAGTCACGGGCCGGCTCCACCGAGACGAAGTGCACCGCCACCGTGTCACCCGGCTCCGCGCCCTCCACATGGAACGGGCCCGTCTGCGGGTTCAGGAACGGGAACTCGCACACCTCGGAGACCAGGTCCTTCTCGGACTTGACCCGTCCCGCGAAGCAGTCCTCCGTGAACAGGTCGAGAACCGTACCCGGGGCGATACGGGCCACCGGCGGCGCGCCACCGAACGTCCAGGCGTACTCGCCCGGTTCGGGGCGTACCGTGAGAATCCGCGGATCACTCATCGCAGCTCGGCTCCACTCTGTCCAGGGTCGGGTACGGCATCGTCGTCCAGGTGAACACGGGCGGTCTCGGCTATGCGCCGCGGGTGGCGCTTCGCCAGGACGGCCAGCACCACGACCCCGGCCAGCAGCCAGACCCCGACGATCGGGCCTGCGTACGACACGGGCGCCGTCAGCTCGGAGACGAAGTCGAACACGGGCAGCCCCGCCGCCGTGAACAGGGCGGGCACGAACGCGACGATACCCAGCACGGGGAACACCAGATGCCGCACGGGACGGAACTCCGAGCGCCTGCGGCGCAGGAAGTAACCGGTACAGGCCGCGTTGGCGAGGATGTAGACACCGATCACCACCGTCACGATCATCGTCGCCAGCAGCAGGAAAGCAGTCTCCGGGTCATAGCCGAACCCCAGCCCGAGCACCACCGCCACCGCCACCGCGAACTGCACCGCCACACCGGCCACCGGCGACAGCCGCACCGGGTGCAGCCGCGCGAACGGACGGGGGAAGACACCGATGCGGCCCAGCGCGAATGCGGTGCGGGTCGAGACGTTCGCGCTGGCGTTGGCGTTCGCGATCGTCGAGTTGACGACGGCCAGGAACACCAGCACCCAGAACAGCCCGAAGGACGCCTCCGCCACCCCCTGCCAGGACGCGGCCCCCGAGGCACCGAACTTCGCGAACCGGTCCGGACCGTAGAACACGGTCATCGCATAGGTCGTCACCACGTAGAAGAGCCCGATGGCCAGGGCGGAGCCCAGGACGGCACGGTGCATGGTGCGCCGCGGATCCTTCGTCTCCTCCGCGAGCGGGGCGGCCGCCTCGAAGCCGGAGAACGCCAGCACCGTGTAGACGGAGCCCGCGAACACGCCGCTGATGCCATGGTGGTCGGGCGGGGTGTGGGAGGTGCCGAACACCGACAGGGTGTTGGCCCCTCCGGCCTTCACGATCAGCAGCACCGCGAAGACCAGCAGGACGGCCACCTCGAACGCGCCGAGGACGGTCCCGAACGTGGCCGAGGCCCGTACCCCGAAGTACCCGGCGGCAGCGATGATCACCGCACCCGCCAGCGCCCAGGGCCACCACAGGTCCTGCGGGTAGGAGGACCACTCACCGTGCAGCGTGCCGGCCGTCGTGAAGCCGAGCTGAAGCAGCAGCAAGGGAGGGACCAGGGCCTGCACGAACACGTAGCCCCAGCCGACGAGGAATCCCACGGCCGGGTGGAGGCCCTGTGCCGTGTACGTGGCCACCGAGCCCGCCGCGGGCATCTGCCGTGCGAGGTCCGCCACGCAGGACGCCGTGAACAGGCAGGCGACGAGGGCGATCAGCACGGCCAGGGGCAGGTCGCCGCCCGCGAACGCAGCACCCGAGGGAATCGAGGCCGCGACCGCGGCGGCCGGCGCCATGGCCGTGATGCTCTGGAACAGGACCTCACGCAGCCCGACGGCCTCGCGCCGCAAGCCCGGACCCGTCCGAGCGATCTGCTCCGGCATCGCCTCCCCCTTCCTGCCGTGACCCGCACGTTCGTGCGGCCGTGTGATCCAAGCGCGGTTTCAACGGTACGAGCCACGGAGGTTGAGGCGGAAGAGCACGGAGTGGATCTGGGGACAGCGGCGAGAATGTGCACAACTCCGCCACCCGTTCGGGTGGTTGGGGGCATGTTCGGCCCGGGTGCGGGCGCGAGGGGGTAGGGGACTCGGTGCGGCCGTGCGGACCCCGGACTGCTCGGCGAGGCGGAGCAGATGAGCAAGGGTCCGCCGAACCGGTGCGCTTCGCCCCCGTCGGCAAGGGATCAGCCGACCGGAACGCGACAGCACCGTCCGGCGCCACCCTCAAACGTTCTGGGCGATACCGGTCGGGTCGTCCAGCACGGCCCGCACGACGTAGTGCGCGGCGCCGAGCAGCGGTCCCTCAGGTCCGAGGCGCGACACGGTGATTCCGCAGGCCGGCCCCGCCGTGCGCCGGTCCAGCTCGGCCTCGAGCGACGGCAGCAGCCATGGCGCCAGCCGGGACAGCGCGCCCCCGAGCACCACGGACTGCGGGTCGAGCAGATTGACCGTGCCGGTGAGCGCGATGCCCATCGCCGTCCCCGCCTCCCGCAGGGCCTTGTGGACCCGCTGGTCCCCGTCGGCGGCCCGCTCGGCGAGCATCCCGACGCGGCCCTCGCCGGGTTCGAGCCCGGCAGCGCGCAACACGGCCTCCTCGCCGGCGAACTGCTCAAGGCACCCCTGACCGCCGCACGCGCACGGGGGCCCCTCGGGATGCACCGGCACATGGCCGAGCTCGCCCGCGAACCCCCGAGTGCCGCGCAGCAGCCGTCCGTCGACCACCACGGCGGCGCCGATGCCGATCTCCGCGGACACATGGACGAAGTCGTTCGGAGCGCGCTCGCCGAGCCACAGTTCGGCCAGGGCGCCGAGATTGGCCTCGTTGTCCACGGTCACCGGCGGATGGGCGGGCAGCAGCTCGCCGAGGTCCGTGTCGTGCCATTCGAGGTTGGGGGCCCTGACGACGGTGAGGCTGTCCCGTGCGACCAGCCCGGGGACCGCCACGGCCAGTCCGGCGGGCCACAGCCCTTCCCGCCCGGCCTCGTCGATCACCTGTCGGACCAGTGCCGTCAAGTCCGCGATCACTGGTTCCGGAGCGCGCCCCCTGTTGCTGACGTGCCGCTCGGCGCGGAATCGGACCTCGCCACGGAGGTCGACGACGCACGTTGCGAGATGATCGACGCCGATCTCGGCGCCGACACCGGCCGGGCCGCTCCCGCTCACGGCGAGCGCGGAGCCGGGCCGCCCGACCCGCCCCGGCCGCTCCGGGCCCAGCTCCTCCAGCAGACCCGCACGCACCAGCTCGTCCACCAGAGTGGAGACAGCGGCCCGGGTGAGCCCGATGCGCGACGCGACGGCCGCCCGTGACATGGGTCCGTCGGCGGCGATCGTGTGCATCACGCGGGAGAGGTTCCTGCGGCGCATCCCCTGCTGGGTGTCGGGGGTGCCGGTGCCTGCCTCGTGCAGGGGTGCGGTCATACGGCGGCCGGTCCTTCGTGCGGGAGGCCCGCGGCGGCTGCCGCGGGCCCGGTCAGGGGTCTTCTCACGCCCGGTCGAGCAGTGGGCCGGCGTCGGACAGCACCCCGCCGATCCTCGCCAGTGCGGCCTCGTCCCGCTCGACGGCGTCGAGTACCGGGCCCTCGGCCGTCCTCCACCGCTGGGCCACCGCCGCGGGATCCTCGCCCGTGAGGACGCCGGCGGCCTGGGCGGCGGCACCCAGCGCCACCAGTTCCTTGGCCTCGGGGATCTGAACCGGCCGCCCGGACAGCCGGCGTACCGTCTCCTGCCAGGCCGTGCCCCGCGCGCCGCCCCCGATCAGCAGCAGCGGGGTCGAGCGGTCCGCATCCTCGTCCAGCACCAGGTCCAGAGCGCCCAGCAACGAGTGCACCGCGCCGTCGTAGGCCGCCTGGAGCAGCTGCCCGGCCGTCGTCTCGTGGCGCAGGCCGTGCAGCAGGCCGGAAGCGCCCGGCAGCGCGGGGGTCCGCTCGCCGTCCAGGAAGGGCAGGAGGGTGACCTCGCCGCCCGGTTCGACCGCCTCGCGGTCCCGGCCGAGCAGCGCGGCGATCCGGTCGACGGCGAGGGTGCAGTTGAGGGTGCACGCCAGGGGCAGCCAGTCGCCGCGGGTATCGGCGAAACCGGCGACCGTGCCGGTGGCGTCCGTCGGACGGTTCCGCGACACCGCGTAGACCGTGCCGGACGTGCCGAGGCTGAGCACCGGAGTGCCGGGCCGCAGTCCGAGACCGAGCGCGGCGGCCGCGTTGTCGCCGGTCCCGGGAGCCACCAGCGTGCCCCTGGCGAACGGCAGGTCACTGCCGTCGCGGACCGTGCCGGCGACCTCTCCGGGACGCACGACCCGGGGCAGTTTCGCGGGATCGAGCCCCACCCGGCCCAGGATGTCCTCGTCGTACGACTCGGTGGACGACGCCCACCAGCCCGTCCCGGAGGCATCGCCGCGATCGGTGGTGCCCGTTCCCGTCAGACGCTCGGTCAGGTAGTCGTGGGGGAGCCGGACGGCGGCGGTGGCGCGGGCGGCCTCGGGCTCGTGCTCGGTGAGCCACGCCCACTTGGTGACCGTGAACGACGGGCCCGGGACGCTGCCGAAGCGGTCCGCCCACACCTTGGCACCGCCCAGCTCATCGATGAGCCGCTGCGCCTGCGCAGCCGACCGCACGTCGTTCCACAGCAGCGCAGGGCGCACCGGCCTGCCCTGGGCGTCCAGGGTGACCAGTCCGTGCTGCTGGCCGCCGACCGAGACCGCCGCCGCCTCGTGCGCCGCGTCTCCGCACTGCGCCAGCGCCTCCAGAAGGGCGCTCCACCACTGCTCGGGATCGCTCTCCCGGCCCGCGCCGGAGGTCACCGTGTGCCCCGCCTGTCCGCTCGCCACGACGCGTCCGGTGGCGACATCGACGACCAGGGCCTTCGTGGACTGGGTGGAGGTGTCCACCCCGACGACGAGTGGTCCATCGGCTGCTGTCATCGGACTCTCCGTTTCTGCGGCGTGTACTGAACCTGTTCGTGCTGTTCGCCTCGGATTGCCCGGTTCGAGGGTCCTGAGATGTGCGATCCGATGCGTTCTGCGCTTCCCGGCTTCCCAGGGCTGCGTATGCATACTAATTTGTAAAGGGCCATGACGAAATAGTGTGAGCGAGCAAGGAGCCGTGTCATGAGTTTTCAGCCCACCCCCGAGGACAGGTTCACCTTCGGACTGTGGACCGTCGGCTGGCAGGGAAGGGACCCCTTCGGCGACGCCACCCGCCCGGCCCTCGACCCGGTCGAGGCCGTACAGCGCCTCTCCGAGCTCGGTGCCCACGGCGTCACGTTCCACGACAACGACCTGATTCCCTTCGGCGCCTCGGAGACCGAGCGCGAGTCCCACATCAAGCGCTTCCGGCAGGCCCTCGACGCCACCGGCATGGTGGTGCCGATGGCCACCACGAACCTGTTCACGCACCCCGTCTTCAAGGACGGCGGCTTCACGGCCAATGACCGTGACGTGCGCCGGTACGCCCTCCGCAAGACCATCCGGAACATCGACCTGGCGGTGGAGCTCGGCGCCAGGACGTACGTCGCGTGGGGCGGCCGCGAGGGCGCCGAGTCGGGCGGGGCGAAGGACGTGCGGGACGCGCTCGACCGCATGAAGGAGGCCTTCGACCTGCTGGGCGAGTACGTCACGTCGCAGGGGTACGACATCCGCTTCGCGATCGAGCCGAAGCCGAACGAGCCGCGCGGCGACATCCTCCTGCCGACCGTCGGCCACGCGCTCGCCTTCATCGAGCGTCTGGAGCGACCGGAGCTGTACGGCGTGAACCCGGAGGTCGGCCACGAGCAGATGGCGGGCCTGAACTTCCCGCACGGCATCGCCCAGGCGCTGTGGTCGGGCAAGCTCTACCACATCGACCTGAACGGCCAGTCGGGCATCAAGTACGACCAGGACCTGCGCTTCGGCGCCGGCGACCTGCGTGCCGCCTTCTGGCTCGTGGACCTCCTGGAGCGAGGCGGTTACGAGGGCCCGCGGCACTTCGACTTCAAGCCGCCGCGGACCGAGGACTTCGAGGGCGTGTGGGCGTCGGCCGCCGGCTGCATGCGCAACTACCTCATCCTCAAGGAGCGCGCCGAGGCCTTCCGGGCCGACCCCGAGGTCCAGGAGGCCCTGCGCGCCTCGCGTCTTGACGAGTTGGCCCAGCCCACAGCGTCCGACGGCCTGTCCGCCCTGCTCGCCGACCGCAGCGCCTTCGAGGAGTTCGACGTGGAGGCCGCCGCGAAGCGCGGCATGGCCTTCGAGCGGCTCGACCAGCTGGCGATGGACCACCTGCTGGCCGCACGGGACTGACGCAGGCCGCCTCGCTCGGGCCGGGGCTGCGGGAGGCCGCTCCCGCAGCCCCGGACGGTTACGTGGCGCCGTCCGGTCACCTGGTGCTGCCCTGGGGCAAGCGCGCCTCGTGGCCGCTGGATCCCGGCGTGCTCCTCCCGGGGCGTCGCGTCCGGCGGGAGGGCGGCCGGGCGGCGTTCCGGCACAGAGGCTCCGACGAGACCCGGCCGCCATGGTGTCCGGGGAGCCTGGTGCCGTCAGCCGCCCTCCACGGCCTGGGCGAGTGCCGCGGCCGGGTCGGGAGCGGCGGGTCCTGCCGGCACCCAGTGATCGTGCTCCCGCCGGAAGGGCCACCAGCGGCCGTCCAGGTCCAGGCGCACCTGAGCCCGGCCGTCGTCCGTGGTCCAGCGGTTCCGATCCGCGTCCAGATGTGGGCGTTCGTCGTCGTCCCATGCCGCGTCGAGTACGGCACGCGCGCGTGCGTACGTCTCCGGTGCCGGCTCCAGCTCCTCCTCGAGCACCTCCAGCGCAACGGGCCCGCCCTGCGCCCAGGCGCGCACGGCCCGGGCGAGCGCGTCCGCGTCCCGGCCGGTGCCGGACGCCAGTCGTGCGGCGATCCGAGCACCCGCCCCCACGTCCGGCGCCGGTAGCGCAGCCGCGATCCGCACGGCGTCCTGAGCCAGGCTGAGCTCGTGCGGGGCCGGATACCGGCGGGTGAGCGCCGCCGTGAGCAGCCGGTGGGCCTCCTGCGCGGCACGCGCGGCGACGCATTGCAGACCGTGGACGTCGATGCCGGGCACCGGGTCCGTGCCGGTGCCCAGGGCCGGCGGCGCTCCGGCCACGGCAGGGGCCCGGGGCGGAGCGGGCAAGGGCGGAAGGACGCTCCCGAGGGCATACGCTTCCGCGGCGTCCACTCCGCCCGTGCCGGACGGCTCGACCGGACTCGGCCCGGGGCTCTCCTCGTGGCCGCCTGCCGCCGAACGCTCCTGAAGCGCGTCCAGGACGTCCTGTTCGGCCCGGCCGCGCATCAGGAAGAGGACGAACGGGTCCGCGTCGAGGAGCCGGGCCACCTGGTGGCACAGGGCCGCGGTGTGGCCGCAGTGGTCCCATGCGCCGCAGTCGCAGGCCGGTTCCAGTTCGCCCACGCCGGGGAGCAGGTCGACCCCGGCGGCCTGGGCGTCCGCCACGAGATGCGGCGGCATGTCACGCTCCAGGAGCGCCGCGATGTGCTCGGCACGACCGGCCGCCATGTCCAGCAACCGGTCCCAGCCCGTCTCGCTCAGCGGCTGGACGAGGACGTCCGAACGGTGTGCGGTGCGGTCGCGGTCCTCGACCACCGCGGTGATCCGCCCCGGCCGCACCGAGATCGCCCCGACGGCACCGGCACGGGCCAACCGGCGCCCCGCCTTGACCTGCTGGCCGTCCAGAGCCGAGTCCTCCAGGGCCTTCAGCCAGGCCTGCCCCCACCAGGTCCCGGCAAAGGCCTTCCCATGCGCGGGAGGTAGCGCTTCGAACGTCCGGACCCGCTCGTCATCCCGACCCCCGCCGTACTCGCCCGTCATCTCGTCGTCCCGTCGTCGCACCCGTGCCGCCCGTCAGCCGCGTTCACCGGCCGCCTCCCCGCAGCTCGACCAGGTCCGCCAGCTCGGCGTCGGTCAGCTCGGTCAACGCCGCCTCACCCGCCCCGAGCACCGCCTCGGCGAGCGCCTTCTTCCGCGCCAGCATGGCCGCGATGCGGTCCTCCACGGTGCCCTCCGCGATCAGCCGGTGCACCTGCACGGCCCGCGTCTGGCCGATGCGGTGGGCACGGTCGGTTGCCTGGTCCTCCACGGCGGGGTTCCACCAGCGGTCGTAGTGCACGACGTGTTCCGCGCGCGTGAGGTTGAGGCCCGTTCCCGCCGCCTTCAGCGACAGGAGGAACACCGGCGCCTCGCCGTCCTGGAAGCGGCGCACCAGAGCCTCCCGGGTGGCCACGGGAGTACCGCCGTGCAGGAGCAGCGTGCGCACTCCACGCGCGTTCAGATGCCTTTCGAGCAGGCGCGCCATCCGCACGTACTGCGTGAAGACCAGCACGCTGCCCTGCTCCGCCAGAATGGTGCCGAGCAGCTCGTCCAGCAGGTCCAGCTTTCCCGAACGGCCCTCGATCCGTGGATCGTCCTCCTTGAGGTACTGCGCGGGGTGGTTGCAGATCTGTTTGAGCCCGGTGAGCAGCTTGACGATCAGGCCGCGCCGCGTGAGGCCGTCCGTGCCCGCGATGGCGGCGAGCGTCTCGCGGACCAGTGCCTCGTAGAGCCCCGTCTGCTCGGAGGTGAGAGGCACCGCAAGATCAGTCTCCGTCTTGGGTGGCAACTCCGGCGCGATACCGGGATCCGACTTCCTGCGGCGCAGCAGGAACGGGCGGACCAGCCGGGCCAGCCGCTCCGCCGCCACCTGGTCCTGCGTGCCCTCCACGGCCCTGGCGTACTGGTTGCGGAAGCGGCCGAGCGTGCCGAGCAGCCCGGGAGTCGTCCAGTCCAGGATGGCCCAGAGCTCCGAGAGGTTGTTCTCGACGGGTGTGCCGGTGAGCGCCACGCGGGCGCGTGCCGTGATCGTCCGGAGCTGTTTCGCCGTGGCCGAGTAGGGGTTCTTGATGTGCTGGGCCTCGTCCGCCACCAGCAGCCCCCAGGGGACCTGGTCGAGATCGGCGGCGGCCAGCCGCATCGTCCCGTACGTGGTGACGACGATCTCGCCGGCCTCGAGTGCCTCCAGGCTCCGCTGCGTGCCGTGGAAACGGCGCACGGCCGTCCCCGGCGCGAAGCGCTCCACCTCGCGCTGCCAGTTGCCCATCAGCGACGCCGGACAGACGACGAGGGCGGGCCCTTGTGTCGCCGTGTCCCTCTGGCGGTGCAGGTGCAGGGCGATCAGTGTGATCGTCTTGCCGAGGCCCATGTCGTCCGCGAGACAGCCGCCGAGGCCCAGCGACGTCATCCTGGCCAGCCAGCTCAGGCCGCGCACCTGGTAGTCGCGCAGCACGGCGGAGAGCGCAGGGGGCTGTCCGACGCTCGTGGCGGCCTCCGGCTCGGACAGAGCCGAACGCAGACGTGCCGGTACCTCCGTCGGCTCGACGTCGACCCGGCGTCCCGCCACCTCCGCGGAGCCCGTCAGCACCGCCCGCAGCGCGTCCATGGGAGCGACCCCGCGGTCCTGTTCGGCGCGCGCCAGGTGGGCCTCCTCGGGGTCGACCAGCACCCACTGGTCGCGCAGCCGGACCAGAGGGCGCTTCGACTCGGCCAGGTGGTCCAGTTCCTCCCTGGTCAGCAGCCGCCCGCCCAGCGCGAACCGCCACTGGAACGCGAGCAGTGCCTCGGCGGAGAAGAACGACATACCTTCTGCGAACGCCTCTGAGGGGCCGGCGGAGAAACCCGCCGCGCGCCTGCCGGAGGACGCCGCGCCCGCTGTCGCGCCGTCGTTCTCGGGGCCGACGACCGCCCTCGCGCTCAGCCCCCGGGCCAGGCGCCGGGGCCAGTGCACGTCGACACCGACAGCCGCCAGGGCCCGCGCCCCCTCGCCCAGCAGTTCGCTGATCTCGTCGTCCGCCACCTCCACGGCGCTGGGGACCGCGGCGGAGAGCAGAGGGCCGAGCGGTGCCCACGCGCGCGTGGCACGCCGCAGCGCCACCAGGACCTCCCATCGGTCCTGGGGCCGGAAGGCGTCCCCCGCGCCGGGCGACTCGGCCCACACGTCGGCCGCATCGGCGACCACGGTCGGATCGTCGGCGCTGTGGACCTGTAGTACCGCTCGGAAACCAGAGACCGGTTCGCCGTCCTGCGCGGAGAGCACCAGCTCCGGTACCTCGATGCGCAGCGAGATCCGCACTCCGGCGTCGTGCCCGGCCGCGACCTCCCGTGCCCAGGGGAGCAGCGCGGCCACCTGCTGAGGTTCCACGGCCGCGAACGGCCGGCCCCCGGTGGCCAGGGGAGCGGCGGGAGAGCGCGGAAGCGTGTCCGCCACGGCGTCCAGGAAGGCCCGCAGCAGCCGCTCCGGTTCCGCGATCCGCAGTGGGCCCGAATGAGCCTCCGGGGCAGTGTCCGCGGTAAGAGCCTCCGGGGTCGGCTCCGCGTCCGGCACACCCGCAGGGGCCGCCGTGGACGGTGCCGAAGGATCCGACACGGGCAGGGCGTGAGCGGATGGCGGTGCCGCGGCGGCGAGTTCGCGGATCCGTCCCAGGTCCTCGGCGCGCAACGGCGCGCAGCGCCACGCGTCGTGTCCGCCCGGGGTCACGCCGGGGAGCAGGCTCCCTCGCGCCAGGAAGGACAGCGCCAGCAGCGAGGCAGCGCCCCAGAACGCCGCCGCCGGATCCGCGCCGGCGACGTCACGCGCGCGCGTGAGGACGGGAAGGGCCCTGTGCACAGGCAGGCGCACGGCGGGCACCGAAACCGCCTCGACCCCCTCACCGCGGGGCAGCGCAACCGTCATCCGTGCTCTGCGGCCACCCGCACCCACGGGCGGTTCGGCTCCGTCCGGGCTCCAGAAGGCGAGGGTTCCCGTGCGGGGCGGATCGGCAGGGAGGAACACCACAGAGTAGAAGGCCAGTTCGAAGTCGGCTTCCGAGGCCCCTCCGGAGAGGCCTTCAGAGGTCTCCGAGGAAGAGGTGCCCGGGGGAGGGGCGTCTGAGGGAGAGGCGCCCGGGGGCGGCGGCACAGGAACGTGTGGCGCGGCGATGGCCACTCCTCAAATTTGACTAATGGGCGGCCGAGAGTACACCACGCGGATGCACGCGCGGAAACCCCGCGTCGCCGAGTCCCTGCCGGGTGCATGCACGGGGGTTCACCCCAGGAGCGGGGTGTTGCCAGCCCCCCTGCGTCCCGGGGTGCCGGCACCGGTCGTACCGGGGTGGCAGCGCCATGGTCCCGGGCAGTCACTCTGCGTACGTTTCCTGAGGTCAGTCCATACTTCACAGGACCGGAGACGTAACCATGCCCCAGGCCGTGAGAACCCTCGAAGGACCCCCGCCGGATGTCGTCTCCTCCCTCGACAGGGGCAGCGACTTCGCGCCCCTGCTGCGGACGGTGCGGGGCCAGGGACTGCTCGACCGCCGTCTCGGCTGGTACGCCACCGGGATCACCGCCAATCTGCTGCTGCTCGCCGCCGTGGTCACCGGCATCGTTCTTTCGGGAAACTCCTGGTGGACCCTGGCGCTGGCCCCGGTACTCGCGGTGCTGTCGGCCCGGACGGCCTTCATAGGCCACGACGCCGGGCACGCCCAGATATCCGGTGACCGTGCCGTCGGCCGGGCCATCGGGCTGGTCCACGGGAACCTCCTTCTGGGCATGAGCTACGGCTGGTGGAACGACAAGCACAACCGCCACCACGCCAACCCCAACCACACCGAGAAGGACCCGGACGTAGCCGCCGACGTGCTGGTGTTCACAAGCCGGCAGGCAGCCGTGCGCACCGGCTTCCGGAGCTGGCTCACGCGCAACCAGGCATGGCTGTTCTTCCCCCTGACGCTCCTTGAGGGAGTGGCGCTCAAGGTCCACAGCTTCCGCAGCCTGCGGGAGCAGCCCCCGGGCAGGCGCCTGGTGGAGGCGTCGCTCCTGGCCGCCCACGTGATCGGGTACGCAGCCCTGCTGCTCTCCACCCTGTCGCCGGGCAAGGCCCTCCTCTTCGCGGCTCTCCACCAGGCACTCTTCGGCCTGCACATGGGCCTCGCATTCGCGCCCAACCACAAGGGCATGGAGATGCCCGACCCCGGCAAGGACCGATGGGACCACCTGCGCCGGCAGGTGCTCACGTCCCGCAACATCCGCGGGGGCGTGCTCACCGACTGGTTCCTCGGAGGGCTCAACTACCAGGTCGAGCACCATCTGTTCCCCAGCATGCCCCGCCCCCACCTGAGACTGGCCCAGCCCATGGTGCGCGCACACTGCCTCGGCCTCGGCGTCCCGTACACCGAGACCGGCCTCGTCGACTCCTATCGCCAGGCCCTGAGGCACATGCACGACGTCGGGGCGCCCCTGCGGGACGCCCGGCCCGGCTCCACCGGTGCCGCGTGAGATCGAGGTGAGACCGGCTGGAAGGAGTGAGTCCGGGTTTCGTAGGGGACGAGGCTCAGGGACGTCTCAGGGGCAGGGGGTGGAACTGTCGGGGACCGACGGTCGTTTTTCACAGCAGAAGCGGCACCTGCCGCAGAGGAGGCAACACGCATGTCTAAGAGAGCCAAGATCGCCGTTGGGGGTGTGGCGGTCGGACTGTTCCTGCTGATCTGGCTGCCCTGGTGGGCCGCGTTCCTGATCGTGGTGGGCGTGCCCGCGGCGGCCTATCTGGCGCTGGACCCCGGTCAGCGGCGCCGGCTGCGCCGTATCTCCCGCAAGGAGCTGGGCGGCTGAACCCCGGCATCACACGACCCTCTGCCCACCAAGGGCCGATGTGGGGAGCACCCAGCCGCTCGACCGCGGCGCCCGCCCCCGGCCCTGGTACAGGTGCCGTTCAGGCCGGGTGGGGACGGGGCCGGTGGGTGAGGCGTGCCTTCCGCGGTCAGGAAGGACGCACGGCCATCTTGTCGAGCGCTTCCAGCAGCGCGGGCAGTTCCGGTCCGCGTCCGACG
The DNA here is from genome assembly GCF_018327685.1 of Streptomyces sp. TS71-3. Classification (NCBI taxonomy): domain Bacteria; kingdom Bacillati; phylum Actinomycetota; class Actinomycetes; order Kitasatosporales; family Streptomycetaceae; genus Streptomyces; species Streptomyces sp. TS71-3. The sequence goes on from NZ_BNEL01000003.1 coordinate 3,267,118, forward strand.
GGAAGCACCTCACCGGGCTCCTCGTCGAGCAGGACGAAGGCGATGTCGTCCGTTCTGGCGACCATCGACCAACCAGGTCCATCGGCGCGCAGCGTACGGGCCTCGCCCGAGGCGAAGGAGGAGCGGACCCGCCCGAGGGGAGGCGGGGCGTCGATATAGGCGCGCGCCTCGGCCAGCACCCGCTGGATGCCGCCGTGCGGCTTGCGCGTCTCCTTCTCGCCGCCTTCGCCGTCGTTCTTCGCCGCCTCGCCGCCCGCCGCTTCGCCGTCGGCTCCGTCACCGTCGCTGTCGGCAGCGAAGTCGGCGTCGTCGATCTGCTCCCGCCACACGGCCCACTGGAGCGCTATCTCGTCGGCACCCAGCCGGCGCTGCGCGGGGCCCCAGGTCTCGGTGTCGGGAGGCGTCAGGGGAGCCGCGTCGGCGTCCCCGGGATCCGGTTCGGGGTCGTGCGGGGCCGGCACACCCGGCGCCGCCACCGCCAGCGCGAGGGGCCAGCCGGCCAGGGCCGCCACCACGGAACGCTCATCGGGCGAGAGGTCGTACTCCATGCCGCAGTCCCAGGAGGCGATCGCCACGGCCACGAGCGACACGTCGTCCACCACGACGGTCCACCGGGCGCCCGCGCTGTCCTGCCCGAGCACCAGCCCGTACCCCTCGGCGTCCGGAAGCAGACTGAGTGCTTCGCACGCCTCTGGGTAGTCGTCGCCCAGCACGCTTGGAAACTGTGCAGGCGTCAGCAGCACCGCGGTCAGCACATACAGCGCGTCGTCTCCGGCGGCGACGGCTGCGTCATCCGTCACGGCCATGTCGTCCTTCCCCTCGCTACGTCCGTCGGCGCACCTTAACCTTCGGCGATCAACTCGTCGAGTGCGGGTGAGCAGGAAAGTCAGGCGAACCGTGCGCTATGGGGCGGTCGTCCCACCGACCAGGGGAAATGCGCGGCGGATGGTGCCCACCGTGCGGTCGTGGCGGGGCTGTTCGTGCCGCGACGGGGCCCCGGGGCCGGACAGATCGCTGCCGCCGCTGCGGACACTCAACTCATCCGCACGGAAAGCGCGAGGAACTGCGTGTCGACGTCCACGTACGACGTCATACGCCAGCCCGAGCGCGCCAGAAGCGGCTGCAGGTTCTCCTCGGCCCGCAGGTCCTCGGGCGTGATCGTTCGCCCCTGGCGGCGTGCCAGGGCCGCCCGCCCCAGGGGGTGGAAGAGGGCCAGGACGCCTCCAGGACGCACCGTGCGGGCCAGCTCCCGCAGGTTGTCGTCCGGCCGCGGCAGATGGGCGATCAGGCCCGCCGCGAACACCGCGTCCAGCACGGCCGTGCGCACGGGGAGCCGTGCCGCGTCAGCAAGGAGCAACTGCCCCTTGGTGTGCCGGCCCGCCTTGACGGCTTCGTCGATCATGGCCGGAGTGAGGTCGGCGCCGAGGACGATGCCTTCGGCGCCGACGGCATCCCGCAGGACGGGCAGCGCTCGGCCGGTGCCGCACCCCGCGTCCAGCACCCGGTCACCGTGGCGCAGCCCAAGCCGTGCGACGGCGTCCCGGTACGCGGGAGTGTCGTCCGGATACTTGCTGTCCCAGACGGGTGCGCGAGCCGTGAAGAACTCGCGCACCCGGGCGTGGTCGTCGCTCATGGACGCCATGCTCTCGCACCGCTCGGCACAGCATCCGTCCGGGCCGCGTCAGCCCGCCAGGTCCGCCATCGACGCCACCTTGTCGATACGCACCCGTACCAGCAACTCACCCGGCACGCCGTTGCGCTCGCCGAACTCCTCCGCCTTGTCCTCTCCCATGTACCGGGCGCCGAGCCGGGTGGCCCACGCCCGCACCTCGTCGAGGTCCTCGGAGATGGCGGCACGGCCCTGGATCACCACGAACGAGAACGGTGGCCGGTCATCGTCCACGCACAGGCTGACACGCCCGTCCCGGGCTAGGTTCCGCCCCTTCAGGGTCTCCTTCCCCGTGTTGAAAACAACGTCGTCGCCGTCCAGCAGGAACCAGACGGGCGCGCTGTGCGGGCTGCCGTCGGCCCGAACTGTCGAGAGAGTCGCGGTGCGGGTGCCTTCTGACACGAAGGCCCGCCATTCGTCGTCGGTCATCTTGTGCGCCATGCCGCCATCCTGCTTGCTCGAAGGCCCCCTGTGGGGAAGGCTGGGCAGACATATCCTCCGGCTGGGGGGAACGGGGAGGACACGCGAGCGGGGAGACCGCACATGCCTCAGAACAAAGGGCTCGGCTGGCTGCTGGACGATTTGACGCAACGCGTCGAACACGTGCGGCACGCCATGGTCCTGTCGAACGACGGACTCGTCACCGGTACCAGCACCGGGCTGAAGCGCGAGGACGCCGAGCACTTGGCCGCCGTCTCGTCGGGACTGCACAGCCTGGCCAAGGGCTCAGGCCGCTATTTCCGGGCGGGCCGGGTCAGGCAGACTATGATCGAGTTCGACGACGCGGTGCTGTTCGTCACGTCGGCCGGCGACGGCAGCTGCCTGTGCGTGCTGAGCGGAGCCGAGGCCGACGTCGGCCAGGTCGCCTACGAGATGACCCTGCTGGTCAACCGCGTCGGTGAACACCTCGGAGTGGACGCCAGGCAGCCGGAGCCGGCCCCTGCCGCGGAGAGTTGAGCGAGCCCGGACTCACCCCTGGCGGGTAGCCGCTCTTTCGCCGACCATGCATCTGACCTGCGCAGACTCCCCGGGGAGCGGAGTTATCCACAGGCTCGGCGGGCTGGGCGGGAATCGGGCTACGGTTCTTCCCGGGATCGATCACACCCCGATCGATCACGTCACACGGGGGAGACCAGCCATGACAGGCCACACCATCGCCACGCCCGGCACCACCCGCTCAGCGGCTCGACCTTCGGCGCTCACGGCGAGCCGCGCCGCGCGAGAGCTGGGGCTGCGACGCGCGGAGTTCGATCTCGCGGTCCATTTGGGACGCATCCGCACCCTCAGCGAGACCGCGCGAGCACATGAGCCACCCGGCTCCGCCGCCACACGCCGGCGTGTCGCACGCGAAGAGATCGACCGCATTCGCGCCACCGAGGGTTTCCCGGACACCCTGCGCGAGGACATCTCGACGGTCAGCGCTCCGCGGGGCGCCCAGCTCATGGGCATCAGCATCGCCCGATTCACCCGCCTGGCGCGGTTAGGGCTGCTGGTCCCGGTCCGCTTCTACCTCAACCGCTACCGCGCGGTGGTCTGGCTCTACCTGACCGAGGAACTGCGCACCTTCGCTGCCCTCAAGGCGAACGAACCCCTGCTGACCGCCCGGCTGCCCGAGACGCTGCGCTCCCAGATCGAGACGGGCACCGACCTGCGTGCGAGGAACTGGCGCGGTCGCCAGCACGGTTTCCTCCTGCGGCTCACGGAGGACCCATGGGCCCGGGCCGCGGTCACCGCGTCCCCGCTCGACGCCGACGAGGTCGAGGACGTCGTCGCGGACCCGCGCGAGCGCTCCTACCTTGCCCGGCTCAGGCCCGAACGACCCGACCAGAACTCACCGGGTTCGCTCGCCTCCCAGGTCGTCGGCGGGCTGATGACAGCGGAAGAGCCGGACGAGATCGAGTGGTTCCGGTCGAGCCTCGCACTGTCCCTGACCGACGCCAGAAAGGCCCGTCCCGCTCCGGACCTCCAGCCGGCGACAGCGAGCACCACGGGTGAAGCCGGTGGCAGTCCCACGCCGACTCCACCACAGGGCGACACGCGGGCGAGCGAGACGGCCCACCACATCCCGGTCGCCCGTCCGAAGGGCCTGCTGGCCCGGCTCCGCCGCAGCCACCGGTGAGCACCGTCGCCGCCCGCACCCGGGAGTTCCGCCGGACAGGTGCCGCACAAGGGGTTTCCCACCCTCACGCGGACCTGACCCTCATACGGACCTGAAGAGACCCTCCTGGACGACCGACACGAGCAGGCAGCCCTTCTGGTCGTAGATCCGGCCGCGGGCCAGGCCTCGCCCGCCGATCGCGATCGGCGACTCCTGGTCGTACAGGAACCACTCGTCCGCGCGGAACGGCCGGTGGAACCACATCGCGTGGTCCAGCGACGCCATGTCGAAGCCCCGGGGGCCCCACAGCGGCTCCACGGGAAGGCGCACGGCGTCCAGCAAGGTCATGTCGCTGGCATAGGTGAGGGCACACGTGTGGACCAGCGGATCGTCTCCCAGCGGCCCCACCGCGCGCATCCACACGGCACTACGCGGCGGAGCGTCCTTGACCTCCTCAGGGGTCCAGCGCAGCCGATCCACGTAGCGGATGTCGAAGGGCTGCCGCCTGGCCATCCTCTCCAACTGCTCGGGCAGGGCGCCCAGGTGCTCGCGGACCTCCTGCCCGATCGTCGGCAGTTCCTCGGGTCCCGGCACCTCACGCGGCAGCGGCAGCTGGTGTTCGAACGTTCCTTCCTCGGGTTTGTGAAAGGAGGCGGTGAGAGTGAAGATCGTGCGGCCCTGTTGCACGGCGGTGACCCGGCGTGTGGTGAACGAGCGCCCATCGCGGACCCGCTCCACCAGATACACGATCGGCACGCCCGGCCTGCCGGGGCGCAGGAAGTACGCGTGCAGGGAGTGCACGGGACGCTCGCCGTCGGTCGTGCGGCCGGCCGCCACGAGGGCCTGGCCCGCGACCTGGCCGCCGAACACCCGCTGGAGGGATTCGTCGGGGCTGCGGCCACGGAAGATGTCGACCTCGATCCGCTCCAGGTCGAGCAGATCGACAAGTCTCTCCACCGCATTGGTCATGGCTGGTGTTCTCCCGGGTGCAGGGGACAGAAGGACGCTCGGCCGGTCAGGCGCGGAGGGAAGCGTGTCACAGCTGCCCGACGTCCGTGACACGGACCATCGCCCGGCCCTCCGCGTCGGAGGCCGCGAGATCGACCTCGGCGCTGATGCCCCAGTCGTGGTCGCCGTTCGGGTCGGCGAAGGTCTGGCGGACGCGCCAGATCCCGTTCCCCGGATCCTCCTCGATCATCAGAAGCTTCGGGCCGCGCGCGTCGGGGCCGGTGCCGAGGGTGTCGTACTCGTCCCAGTACTCGTCCATCGCCCCGCCCCACGCCTCGGCGTCCCAGCCGGCCTCGGCGTCCATCTCGCCGAGTTCCTCGACCTGGTCGAGTGCGGCAAGCTCCACCCGGCGGAACATCGCGTTGCGGACGAGGACCCGGAAGGCGCGGGCATTGGCGGTGACCGGCCTGACCTGGTCGGCCCTCTCCTGGGCCTCCTCCGCGGTCATCTCCTCCGGGTTCGCGAGCTGCTCCCACTCGTCGAGCAGGCTGGAGTCGACCTGGCGGACCATCTCACCGAGCCAGGCGATCAGGTCCTGGAGGTCGTCGGACTTCAGATCGTCGGGCACGGTGTGCTCCAGGGCCTTGTACGCGCCGGCGAGGTAGCGCAGCACGATGCCCTCGGTTCGCGCCAGCTCGTAGAAGGAGACGAACTCGCCGAAGGACAGCGCTCGTTCGTACATGTCCCGGACGACCGACTTGGGAGACAGCGGGTGGTCGCCCACCCAGGGGTGGCTCCTGCGGTAGGTGTTGTAGGCGTGGAAGAGCAGCTCTTCCAACGGCTTCGGGTACGAGACGTCCTGGAGCCGCTCCATGCGATCCTCGTACTCGACCCCGTCCGCCTTCATCACGGCGACGGCTTCGCCGCGTGCCTTGTTCTGCTGGGCGCCCAGGATCTGCCGTGGGTCGTCAAGGGTGGACTCGATGACGGAGACCATGTCGAGCGCGTAGGAGGGCGACTCCGGGTCGAGCAACTCGAACGCGGCGAGGGCGAACGTCGACAGCGGCTGGTTGAGGGCGAAGTCCTGCTGCAGGTCGACCGTCAGGCGGACGTTGCGGCCCTCCGAGTCGGGGGCGTCCAGCTTCTCCACGATCCCGCCGTCCAGCAGCGAACGGTAAATGGCGATGGCGCGGCGGATGTGCCGCAGCTGCTGCCGGCGCGGCTCGTGGTTGTCCTCCAGCAGGCGGCGCATCTCCTGGAACGCGTCACCGGGTCGGGCGATCACCGAGAGCAGCATGGTGTGGGTGACCCGGAAGCGGGAGGTGAGCGGTTCCGGCTCGGAGGCGATCAGCTTCTCGAACGTGTTGTCCGTCCAGCCCACGAACCCCTCGGGCGCCTTCTTGCGGACGACCTTCCGCCTCTTCTTCGGGTCGTCGCCCGCTTTGGCCAGTGCCTTCTCGTTCTCGATGACGTGCTCGGGCGCCTGCGCCACCACGAGCCCCGCCGTGTCGAAGCCCGCACGGCCGGCACGCCCCGCGATCTGGTGGAACTCCCGGGCGCGCAGTACACGCACGCGGTTGCCGTCGTACTTGGCGAGCGCGGTGAACAGCACCGTGCGGATCGGCACGTTCACCCCCACGCCCAGGGTGTCGGTCCCGCAGATGACCTTCAGCAGTCCGGCCTGCGCCAGCTTCTCCACCAGCCTGCGGTACTTCGGCAGCATCCCCGCGTGATGGACGCCGATGCCGTGCCGCACGTAGCGCGAGAGATTCCGGCCGAACCTGGTGGTGAAGCGGAAATTGCCGATGAGCTCCGCGATGCGGTCCTTCTCCTCGCGCGAGCACATGTTGATGCTCATCAGCGCCTGGGCGCGTTCGACGGCCTGTGCCTGGGTGAAGTGCACGATGTAGACGGGCGCCTGCCGGGTCTCGAGCAACTCGGTCAGCGTCTCCGTCAGCGGTGTCAGACGGTACTCGTACGACAGCGGGACGGGGCGGGTGGCAGAGCGCACCACCGCGGTCGGACGGCCGGTGCGGCGTGTCAGGTCCTTCTCGAACATCGACACGTCGCCGAGGGTGGCCGACATCAGGATGAACTGCGCCTGGGGCAACTCCAGCAGGGGGATCTGCCAGGCCCAGCCGCGGTCGGCCTCCGCGTAGAAGTGGAACTCGTCCATCACGACCTGGCCGATATCGGCACGCCTGCCGTCGCGCAGCGCGATGGAGGCGAGCACCTCGGCGGTGCAGCAGATCACGGGCGCGTCGGCGTTCACGGACGCGTCGCCGGTCAGCATGCCCACGTTCTCCGTGCCGAAGAGCTTGCACAGCTCGAAGAACTTCTCCGACACCAGCGCCTTGATGGGGGCGGTGTAGAAGGTGACCTCGTCACGCGCGAGCGCGGCGAAGTGCGCTCCGGCGGCGATCATGCTCTTCCCCGACCCGGTCGGGGTGGAAACGATCACGTTCGCGCCGGAGACCACCTCGATCAGCGCCTCCTCCTGATGCGGATAGAGGGTGAGACCGCGATCGGTGGCCCACGACTCGAAGGCCTCGTAGAGAGCGTCGGGGTCGGCGGTCTTCGGCAGCTGATCGATGAGGGTCACACCCCCATCTTGCCCGCCGACCCGCCCGAAGAGGGAATCGGACGCTCATGCGAAGATCGCAAACGCTACTCTGATGCGCCGACGGAGCGTCATCGATCGCGGACAACTACACACGCAGACAAGGGGAACGGGGCGGGATGCAACCATGATGGGACCGGCACATTCACTGTCGGGAGCGGCGGCATGGCTCGGGGTGGGTGCGGCGGCGGCTGCCGCAGGACACGCCATGCCCTGGCCGGTCCTCCTGGTGGGCGCTCTGATCTGCGCGGGGGCCGCCCTGGCCCCGGACCTGGATCACAAGGCGGCGACGATCTCGCGGGCCTTCGGACCGATCTCACACGGCGTGTGCGAGATCGTCGACCGGCTCTCCTACGTCGTCTACAAGGCCACCCGGATGAAGGGCGACCCGAGGCGCAACGGCGGGCACCGCACCCTCACCCACACGTGGCTGTGGGCGGTGCTGGTGGGCGCCGGCACCTCGGCCCTGGCGATCGCGCTCGGCCGTTGGGCGGTCCTCGCGATCCTCTTCATCCACATGGTCCTGGCCATCGAGGGCCTGCTGTGGCGGGCGGCCCGGGGTTCCAGCAGCGACATCCTGGTCTGGCTGCTGGCGGCGACGAGCGCCTGGATCCTCGCGGGCATCCTGGACGAGCCGGGCAACGGCTCGGACTGGCTGTTCACCGCCCCCGGCCAGGAGTACCTGTGGCTGGGCCTGCCCATCGTCCTGGGCGCCCTGGTGCACGACATCGGCGACGCCCTGACGGTGTCCGGCTGCCCGATACTCTGGCCGATACCCCTCGGCCGCAAGCGCTGGTACCCGATCGGGCCGCCCAAGGCGATGCGCTTCAGGGCGGGAAGCTGGGTGGAGCTGAAGGTCCTGATGCCGGCCTTCATGCTGCTGGGCGGCGTGGGAGCAGCGGCGGCGCTCAACGTCATCTGAGGACGGCGGCCCCGGGACGGGCGGCCCCGGCTCCGGGGCCCCGCCCGCGCGCGGTGCCTCGACGGCCCCCGGACCCGCCATCCCGGCGTCACGCTGTCACTCCGCACGTACGAACCGCTACTGCCACGGGCCGAGCCGCGGTCCCTGCCGGCCGGCCCCTCGCCCCGGCCGGCCGCCCCCGGGATCCGGCGGTCCGCCCAGGCCCCCGACCCCGGTCACCGGAGCCTGCCGCGGACGGACCCGCTCCGGCCGTTCCGCAAGCCCCGCTGCGCGGGCTACGGCACCCGTTAGCCGTGCCAAGACCGCCACAGGGCCGCGTAAGGGCCGTCAGCCGCCACCAGCGCCTCGTGGCTGCCGAGCTCGCTGATGCGGCCGTCCTCGACGACCGCGATCAGATCCGCGTCGTGCGCCGTGTGCAGCCGGTGCGCGATCGCCACGACCGTGCGCCCGTCCAGCACCCGGGCGAGGGAGCGCTCCAGGTGCCGGGCCGCGCGAGGGTCGAGCAGCGAGGTCGCCTCGTCGAGGACGAGGGTGTGCGGGTCGGCGAGCACCAGCCGGGCCAGCGCGATCTGCTGCGCCTGCGCGGGCGTGAGGGCGAGCCCCCCCGAGCCGACCTCGGTGTCCAGGCCGTCGTCGAGGGCGTCCGCCCAACCCCGGGCGTCCACCGCCGTGAGGGCCGCCCACAGTTCGGTGTCCTCGGCGTCCGGGCGGGCCAGCAGGAGGTTGTCGCGCAGGGAGCCGACGAACACATGGTGCTCCTGGTTGACGAGTGCCACGTGGGCGCGGACCTGCTCCGCGGGCATCCGGGACAGCTCGGCGCCGCCCAGGGTGATCCGTCCGTCCCGCGGGGCGTAGATCCCCGCCAGCAGCCGCCCCAGGGTGGACTTCCCGGCACCGGACGGGCCGACGAGCGCCAGCCTCGTCCCGGGCTCGACTTCGAGGGAGACCTTGCGGAGCACGTCGACGCCAGGCCGGTACCCGAAGTGCACCGCGTCGGCGTGCACGGCGCGCCCGTCGGGGGTGAGGGAGGGATCGCCCTGGTGGGCGTCGACCTCCCGGACGCCCACCAGCCGGGCCAGCGAGACCTGGGCGACCTGCAGTTCGTCGTACCAGCGCAGGATCACTCCGACGGGGTCGACCAGCATCTGGGCGATGAGAGCGCTGGTCGTCAGCTGGCCGACGCTGATCCAGCCCTCGAGCACGTAGACCCCGCCGATCATGAGTACCGAGCAGAGCACGGTCGTGTGAACGGCGTTGACGGTGGGGAAGAGCACCGACCGCAGCGAGAGCGTGTAACGCTCCCAGGCGGTCCACTGGGAGACACGCCGGTCGGACAGCTCGATGCGGTGGGGGCCGAGCCGATGGGCTTCCACCGTCCGCCCCGCGTCGACGGTCTCGGCGAGGGCCGCTGCCACGGCGGCGTAACCGGCGGCCTCCGAGCGGTAGGCCGACGGCGCGCGCCTGAAGTACCAGCGGCAGCCCGCCACGAGCAGCGGCACGGCGATCAGCACGGCGGGGGCCAGGGCCGGAGCCGTCACGGTGAGACCGGCGAGCAGCAGCGCGGCCCACACGACACCGATGGCCAGCTGGGGCACGGCCTCCCGCATGGCGTTGGCGAGACGGTCGATGTCGGTGGTGATCCGGGACAGCAGGTCACCCGTCCCGGCCCGCTCCAGCACGCCGGGCGGCAGCCCCACGGAGCGCACGAGGAAGTCCTCGCGCAGGTCCGCCAGCATCCGCTCGCCGAGCACGGCCCCCCGCAATCGCACCTGCCGCACGAAGTAGGCCTGCACCACCAGGGCGGCCGTGAACAGCACGATGGCCTGGCCCAGGTGGAGCCGCTGCAGTGCGTGGACGTCCGTCACGTCCTGCACGAGGTCCCCCAGCAGGTAGGGGCCCGCCATGGAGGCGATGACGGCGACGGCGTTGGCCGAGACGAGCAGCAGGAAGGCCCGTCGGTGACGGCGGAAGAGCTCACTCACGTAGGCGCGAACGGTCGCGGGGGCGCCGACGGGAAGGGTGTGTGCGGTAGTCGGTGCCGCCGGGTCGTAGGCCGGGGGCGACAAGCCGATCATGCGATCTCCTCGATGTCTTCCAGCGGGCCGAGCGCGTCCATGTTCCGCAGGGTGTCCGGGGGCCCGGCCGGCGCGCCGGGGTCCCCGGACGCGCGGACGGGTGCCTGGTGGCCGTCCGGAGCGGCGCCGTGCCCGTTCTTGGCCCCCGGAGTCGCCGCTGCGGCGGCTGCCTCGTCCTCGGGGGCGCGGGTCACCACGGCCCGGTACCGCGGATCGATGACCATCAACTCGCGGTGTGTGCCGGTGGCGAGGACCTTGCTCTCGTGCACCAGCACGACCCGGTCGGCGCGGTCCAGCAGTAGCGGTGACGAGGTGAGGACCACCGTCGTCCGGCCGCTGCGCAGCCCCCGCAGGCCGTCCGCGATGCGCGCCTCGGTGTGGGAGTCGACCGCCGAGGTGGGCTCGTCCAGGACCAGCACCTCGGGGTCGGTGACCAGTGACCTGGCCAGTGCGAGGCGCTGCCGCTGGCCACCGGAGAGGGAGCGGCCGCGTTCGGTGATGTGGGTCCGCATGGGATCGGACGCGTCCGGTGAGCCCTGCACCAGCGCGTCCAGGACGTCGGAGCACTGGGCGGCTGCGAGGGCGCGTTCGGGCGTGACCTCGCCCGAGGCGGGCACGTCGAAGAGATCACCCAGCGTGCCGGAGAGCAGGATCGGGTCCTTGTCCTGGACGAGGACCGCCGTGCGCGCGGTCTCCAGCGGAAGCTCGTCCAGGGCGATGCCTCCGAGCCGCGCGGAGGCGGGCTGGGCACCGTCTGCTTCATCGCCGGCGGCATGGCCGCCGAGCCGCTCCGCCAGCCGGCCCGCCGCGTCCGGGTCGCCGCACACCACGGCCGTGAGTTGCCCGGCGGGCGCGAGCAGGCCCGTCTGGGGGTCGGACAGGTCGCCGCCCGGCCGGGGCCCGGTGCGGCCGCGTGACCCGCCCGCGTCCGTGGCCCGCCGCAACGACAGCACCCGGGCCGCGCGCTGGGCGGACGGCCGCGAGAAGGAGTACGCCATCGCGATCTCCTCGAAGTTGCGCAGCGGGAGATTGAGCAGGGTGACGGAGCTGTAGACGGTGACCAGTTCGCCCACGCTGATCCGGCCCTGGCGGGCGAGTTGCACGCCGTGCCAGACGACCACGATCAGCAGGGCGCCCGGCAGGAGCACCTGCACCATCGCGATCAGCGACCACATGCGGGCACTGTGCACGGCGGCCTTGCGCACATCCTGGGAGGCACGGCGGTAGCGGTCGAGGAAGAGTTCCTCGCCGCCGATGCCGCGCAGCACCCGCAGGCCCGCGACCGTGTCGGAGGCCAGCTCGGTGGCCCGGCCCGCCTTGGTGCGCTGCTGGTCGGCCCGGCGGGTGGCACGCGGCAGCAGCGGCAGCACGGCGACGGCCAGCAGGGGCACCCCGATGGCGACGATCACGCCCAGCGCGGGCTGGTAGACGAGGAGGCCGACACAGATGGCCACCACGGTGAGAGCAGCGGCCGAGAACCGCGACAGAGCCTCCACGAACCAGCCGATCTTCTCGACGTCGCCGGTGGAGACCGCCACGACCTCACCGGCGGCGACCCTGCGGGTCAGGGCGGAGCCGAGGTGGGCGGTGTGGCGGGCGAGCAGTTGCTGGACACGGGCGGACGCGGTGATCCAGTTGGTGACGGCAGTGCGGTGCAGCATGGTGTCGCTCGCGGCGATCATCACGCCGCACAGTGCGGTGAGCCCGCCGGTCAGGGCGAGTTGAGCGCCGTCGCGGTCCACCACGGCCTGCACGGCGAACCCCACCAGGTAGGGGAGCGACGAGACGGACAGGAGTGCAAGGAGCCCCCAGGCGAGGGACTTCACCTGCCCGCCGAGCTGGTTCAGCCCGAGCCACAGCAGGAATCGGGGGCCCGAGCGGGCGTCGGGCACGCCCGGGTCGGCGTACGGGAGGTCTCGAATCTGCATGGCGTCCCAGGGCTCGCGAAGTTGGGAATGAAACGGACAGGTGGAAGAGTGCCGATGGGAGGGGAAGGAGTAAGGGGGCGACGAGTCGTATCCGGAGGGTTCAAGACCCGTGGCGGGCGAACCGACAGAATAAGTGCGTAAACGGGCGGTGTGAGAGGACGTAAACCGTGACAGACTCCCGGCACGAGACGGCCCGGGGCAATCGATTTTTGACAGGCGGCAGCCCTTTTGCGCCGCATCGCGACGGGACGGCGCCACGTCATGACGTGGACCCCACGGCCGTGTCCGGCTCGCCGCCGGGGCGTCCGGGCGGGTTGGCCCGGGCCGTCCGCACCGCCATGGCCTGCGGCGTACTGGTGGGCGCCCTGGTCTCATGCGGGCACGCCGACGAGCCGGCAGCGGCGAAGAACGGCGCCGCCGCGGACCGGACCGAGCACGCCCGGCCACGTCCCGTGGGTCTCGACCAGATCCCCGATGTGGGTGAGGCGCTGCGCCGTCGGATCCCATCCGGATCTCATCAGGTGGTAGCCGTTCACGGCAAGGGGCGGAATTCGGCCGACTCCACGGTGACGCTGTTCACCAAGCAGGGTGATGCGTGGCACAAGGGCCCTACCTGGTCCGCGCACAACGGCAAGAAGGGGTGGACCCGCGACCACCACGAGGGCGACAAGCGCAGCCCGGTGGGCGTGTTCACGCTCAGCGACGCGGGCGGGGTGCTGCCCGACCCGGGTGCCAGGCTGCCGTACACGGCGTCCGCCGCGTTCCAGGCTCCGGCGTACTGGGGCAGGGAGTACCACCACGACTTCGACTACGTCATCGCCATCGACTACAACCGCGTCAAGGGCACCCCGCCCGATGACCCGCACCGCCCTCAGGGCTATACGAAGGGCGGCAGCATCTGGCTGCATCTGGACCATGGCAGTGGCACATCGGGATGTGTGAGCCTGCCCGGATCCGCGATGGAGTACCTGCTCCGCACGCTGGACCCGCGGCAGCATCCCGTCGTGGTCATGGGTGACGACGCCGACCTGGAGTCCTGAGCGCGGCTTACGCCCGCGCCCCGCGTGCCATCGTGGCCAACCGCCGCCCGCCTGCCCGCCGTCCGTCAAGCAGCCGTCCGGTCGGCGACCAGCGCCCGGCGGTACGTCGCCGTGCACCCGCTGGACAGGCCCCCCGATGCCCGGATGGTCCGGCCCGCACGGTCCCGGCCGTTCTCCCCGCTGGGCTTCTGCCGTTACGTCCGTGCGTGCTGCTGGCCGGTCGCGGGTGCCTCGGCCGGTCCGCACCGTGCGGGAGCGCCCGGTGGGACGTCCGGGTCGTCCAGCAGGGCGGACAGCAGGCCGCCCAGAACCTCCCGCTGGCGGTCGCTCAGCGGCGCGAGGATCTCCTCCGCCGCCACCCGCCGCGCCCGCCGCAGCTCCTTGAGCGCCTGGCGCCCGTCGTCGGTGATCTCGATCCGTATCACCCGGCGGTTTCCGGGGTCCGGGGCCCGTCGCACCGAGCCCCGGCTCTCCAGGCCGTCCACCAGCGTGGTCACGGCGCGGGGCACGACCTCCAGATGGCGCGCGAGGTCCGCCATGCTCGGCGGCGCCCCGTACTGAGCGAGGACACGGAGCAGCCGGGACTGGGCCGGCGTGATGCCGAGCTCGGACCCCTCCAGATGGCGCTTCTGGATGCGGTGCACGCGGCGCGTCAGGCGCAGCAGCTGCTCGGCTAGCAGGCCGTCGGCATCTGGGGTGCTCATGCGGGAACCATATCAGGGCTTCGTTCATTGTGAGTATAGGTAACAATGAGCTAAGCTCTGTACGGCTTGCCTGGATGCTCGCCGCCGAGTGGTCGCCCAGCTCACGATGCCGCGCGTCCGCAGGCCTTCCTGTCGTCCCGATCCCCATAGGAGCCCATTGCGCACCGAAAAGTCCCCCTGGACGCCGCCGGACGCCGATCCGGACCAGCCCCGCCAGACCCGCAGGATCCTCCGGCTCTTCCGCCCCTACCGTGGTCGCCTCGCCTTCGTCGGCCTGCTCGTCTGCGCCTCGTCCCTGGTGTCGGTCGTCACGCCCTTCCTGCTGAAGGCCGTCCTCGACACGGCCATCCCGCAAGGCCGCACCGGCCTGCTGAGCCTCCTCGCCCTGGGCATGATCCTCAGCGCGGTGGTCAACAGCGTCTTCGGCGTGTTGCAGACACTCATCTCGACCACGGTCGGCCAGCGCGTCATGCACGACCTGCGCACCGCCGTGTACGGCCGTCTGCAGCGCATGTCCCTCGCGTTCTTTACCCGCACCCGCACCGGCGAGGTCCAGTCCCGCATCGCCAACGACATCGGAGGCATGCAGGCCACGGTCACGTCCACGGCCACCTCCCTGGTCTCCAACGTCACGAGTGTGGTGGCGACCTTCGTGGCCATGGTCGCGCTGGACTGGCGCCTGACCGTCGTGTCGCTGCTGCTGATGCCGGCGTTCGTATGGATCAGCCGCAAGGTCGGGCGGGAACGCAAGAAGATCGCCACGCAACGGCAGAAGCAGATGGCGGCGATGGCGGCCACCGTCACGGAATCCCTGTCCGTCAGCGGCATCCTCCTCGGCCGCACCATGGGGCGGGCCGACTCCCTGACGCGTTCCTTCGCGGTCGAGTCCGAGGGCCTGGTCGACCTCGAGGTCCGGTCGAACATGGCGGGCCGATGGCGCATGGCGGTCATCACGATCGTCATGGCCGCCATGCCCGCCGTCATCTACTGGGCGGCGGGCCTCGCATTCCACTTCGGCGGCCCGACCGTCTCGATCGGTACGCTGGTCGCCTTCGTCTCGCTGCAACAGGGCCTGTTCAGGCCGGCGGTGAGCCTGCTGGCGACCGGTGTGCAGATACAGACCTCGCTCGCGCTCTTCCAGCGCATCTTCGAGTACCTCGATCTGCCCGTCGACATCGAGGAGCCCTCGCGTCCGGTGCGGCTCGGCGAGGTGAAGGGCGAGATCCGGTTCGACGGGGTCGAGTTCCGCTACGACGAGAAGGCGGCTCCGACGCTCGACGGCATCGACCTCACCGTCCCCGCGGGCGGCAGCCTGGCCGTGGTCGGGCAGACGGGGGCGGGCAAGTCGACGCTGAGCTACCTGGTTCCGCGGCTGTACGACGTCACGGCCGGCCGCGTCACCATCGACGGTGTCGACGTGCGCGACATGGACTTCGAGAGCCTTGCGCGCACGGTCGGGGTGGTCGCCCAGGAGACCTACCTCTTCCACGCCTCGGTCGCCGACAACCTCCGCTTCGCCAAGCCCGACGCCACCGACGAGGATCTGGTCGCCGCCGCCCGAGCCGCCCAGATCCACGAGCACATCGCGTCCCTGCCGAAGGGGTACGACACGCTCGTGGGGGAGCGGGGCCACCGCTTCTCCGGAGGCGAGAAGCAGCGTCTGGCGATCGCCCGCACCATCCTGCGCGACCCGCCCGTGCTCGTCCTCGACGAGGCGACCAGCGCGCTGGACAACCGTACGGAGCAGGCGGTGCAGGAGGCCCTCGACGCGCTCTCCGCCGACCGGACCACCATCACCATCGCGCACCGGCTCTCCACGATCCGCGGCGCCGACCAGATCGTGCTGCTCGACGCCGGCCGGATAGCCGAGCGCGGCACGCACGAGGAACTCCTCCAGGCGGGCGGGCGCTACGCGGCCCTGGTCCACAGAGACGCACGTTTGGAGCAGGCGAAATGAAAATATGCCCGGTTTCGGGGCATATGCGGGTTACCGTGCCGCCATGAGATCCACACCCCCGCGACGGAGGCGGAGCAGGGCACGGCTCACGCGCCGAGGCCGGCTCGTGGTGAGCACCGCATGTGCGCTCGCCCTCGGTGCCGTCATCGCGGTGATCGTGACATCGCTGGCACCCGACGAGCACCACACGGAGCCCCCGCAGACGCTGACGATCCCGGAGGGCTGGCGCACCAGCCAGGTGTACGAGGCAGTGGACAAGGCGCTCGGGGTTCCCGCGGGCACCGCCAAGAAGTCCGTGGCCCAGGTGCACCTGGCACTGCCGCAGGAGGCGCGGGGAAATCCGGAGGGGTACTTCTTTCCGGCCACGTACCTGATCACCCGGCACACGACCCCGGTGTCGCTGCTGACCGAGATGGTGGAGACCGCGAACAAGAAGTTCAGCGACCGGGGCGTGACGACAGGGGCCCAGGGGAACGCCCTGAACGTCTACCAGGCCGTCACCATCGCCAGTGTCGTCCAAGCGGAGGCCGCCGGCCCCGACGACATGGGCAAGGTGGCGCGCATCATCTACAACCGCCTCTCGCGCGGAATGCCGCTGCAGATGGACTCCACGCTGAACTACGGGCTGAACCGCTCCACGGTCCACACCACCGAGCAGGACACCAAGGTCAACAGCCCGTACAACTCGTACAACAGGATGGGCCTTCCGCCCACGCCCATCGGCAACCCCGGCGCGCGGGCGATGCAGGCCGCGGTCAATCCCACGCCGGGCGACTGGCTGTACTTCGTGACCGTCAAGCCGGGGGACACGCGGTTCACATCGAGTTACGAAGAGCAGATGCGGAACGTGGCCGAGTTCAACCGCTATCACCAGGCCGCCCGGATAACGAGCCCCGGATGACGACCCCCGGATGACGAGCTGAGTTCAGGCCGCGACAGGCTCCCCGGGCTGCCCCGCGAGCAGTCGCCGGATGTCCCGTACCGCTGCGCGCCCCGCACGGTTGGCCCCGATGGTGCTGGCCGAGGGGCCGTAGCCGACGAGATGGATGCGCGGGTCCGCGACCACCCGGGTGCCGTCGACCCGGATCCCGCCGCCTGCCGCCCGCAGCCGGAGCGGCGCAAGATGTTCGATGGCGGCCCGGAAGCCGGTCGCCCAGAGGATGGCATCGGCCTCGATACGGCGGCCGTCGTCCCACGCGACGCCCTCGGGGGTGATCCGGTCGAACATGGGAAGCCTGTCGAGCACCCCCTCGGCGCGCGCCCGCCGGATGGCGTCGGTGAGGGGCAGATCGGTGACGGAGACCACGCTCAACGGCGGCAGCCCCTGCCGGACCCGTTCGTCGACGAGCGCCACGGCTTCCCGGCCCCGGTTCTCGTCGAAGGGGCCCTCGCGGAAGACCGGTGGCCTGCGGGTCACCCAGGTCGTCGCGGCGGCGTAGGGGGCGATCTCCATCAGGTGCTGTGTGCCCGAGGACCCGCCGCCCACCACGACCACCCGTAGCCCGGCGAACTCCTCGGGGCCGCGGTACTGCGCGGTGTGCAGCTGCCGTCCGCGGAAACCCCCCTGTCCGGGGTAGCGCGGCCAGAACGGCCGGTCCCAGGTGCCGGTGGCGTTGATCAGCGCGCGCGGCGCCCAGTTCCCCGCCGATGTCTCCACGAGCAGGCGGCCACCGGTGCCCTCGCGTACCGCGTGCACGTCCACCGGCCGTCGCACGCGCAGGTCGAAGGTCCGCTCGTACGCCGTGAAGTACTCGGTGATCACCTCGGACGACGGCCGGGCGGGGTCGGCGTCGGTCAGCTCCATCCCGGGGAGCGAGTGCATGCCGTGCACCACGCCGTACGAGAGCGTCGGCCAGCGGAACTGCCATGCGCCGCCGGGGCCCGGCGCGTGGTCGAGCACGAGGAAGCCGGCGCCCGGCTCGAAGCCGGTGCGGCGCAGATGGAAGGCGCTGGACAGTCCGGCCTGCCCCGCGCCGACGACCAGCACATCGACGTCCGTGCCCAGGAATTCGTTCACGCTTCTACTAACTATGGGCGCTGGCGGGATCTTCCCGGCGGACCCGGCTGCCCCCCGGGAGGCCCGAGGGGCTCGGGAGGCCCGGGGGGCTCGGGAGGAGCCGCCTCCCGGGTGGAGAGGGAACGCCCCAGGGCGGGGAGGTACCGCCGCCGGCCTCCCGGGTCGTGGCGCGCCCTCCGTGGCGGCGCGGTGAATCCCGTATCCCGGGGCAGGATGGGGCCATGCCCGACGCCTTCAGCACACGCAACCTGAACATCACCACCGGGTCCGACGAGACCGTCGTCGACATCACCCGGACCTGCGACGCCTACCTCAGGGAGGTGGCCGACGGCAGGGACGGCCTGCTCAACGTGTTCGTGCCGCACGCCACCGCGGGGATCGCCCTCATCGAGACGGGCGCGGGCAGCGACAGCGATCTCCTGGCCGCGCTGCGCGACCTGCTCCCCGCGGACGACCGGTGGCAGCACCGGCACGGTAGCGCCGGGCACGGTCGCGACCATGTCCTGCCGGCGTTCGTCCCGCCGCACGCCACGCTGCCCGTCGTCGGCGGGAGCCTCGAACTGGGCACCTGGCAGTCGGTGTGCCTGGTCGACACCAACCGGGACAACCCGCGCCGGACTGTGCGCCTGACGTTCCTGGGCTGAAGGCCACCCGCGCCCGGCCGTGCTCATGGCACACGAGCTGGCCCGGCTCGGCTGCCGCAGGCCCATGTGTCCGCCCCATCCGGCCCGTCCGCGCCACGTGCCCCACGTGATGCCCACTGCCCCTGCACGGCGCGGTGAGTCGCGGTGAAAAGGTTTGTTTAGTTCATTGACTAAAGCAAACAGAGAGCGACACACTCGCCATCTGTTCGGCCAGCGCGGCGGCGCCGTCCGGAGTGCCGCCGCGACGACCACGGCCCAGGAGGCACGGATGGCGATCTCTCGAAGAACGGCTCTGAGCGGGGCGGGCGTGGCCGCGCTCGCGGGTGCGGCTGCCCTCCGGACGGCCGCACCCGCGTCGGCCGCCGTCGGCGCAGCGGCCGGCAGCGACAGCCCGGCCCCGGACCTGCTGCCGGACGCGGGGTCCGTACGTACCGTCGACCTCCGCCAGGGCTGGCGCTTCGTCCTGGTCAACACCACGGGTGAGGACGCCCCCCAGCCGGCCGCCGGCGACGCTGGCTGGCGCGACGTGGACCTTCCCCACGACTGGAGCATCGAACTCGATCCGCGCAGGGACGAGCACACCACCGCGGGCAGCGGCTACCTGCCGGGCGGGCTCGGCTGGTACACGAAGACCTTCACCCTGCCGCAGGCGGCCCTGGGGAAGCGGCTGTCGGTCGAGTTCGACGGCGTCTACATGGACGCGCAGGTGCACTTCAACGGCGAACTGGTCGCGGCCCACCCGTACGGGTACACGGGCTTCGCCGCCGACCTCACCACCCTGGCGCACACCGACGGCACGACGCCCAACATGCTCGCTGTCCGGGTGCGCAACCAGATCCCGAGCAGCCGCTGGTACTCGGGCAGCGGCATCTACCGCGACGTGCGCCTCGTGGTCACCGATGCCGTCCACCTCACCCGGCACGGTGTCACCGTCACCACGCCCGGCCTCGCCGAGTCACTCGCCGCCCAGCACGCCGAGGTACAGGTGGCCGCGGTCGCCGTCAGTACGGAGGGCGCCGTTCCCGCGCAGGTCACGGCCGTCGTGGTGGACCCGGACGGCAAGGTCGTGGCCGGCGGCCGCACCATGGCGACCCTGACGGGCATGCCCACCACTGCCACGATCCGCGTGCGCGTCGACCACCCCAGGCTCTGGTCGACGGAGATGGCCGGCGTTCTTCCGTCCGGGGCCTCCGGGGAGCCGCCGGCCGGGTCGCCGGCAACCCCCGGGGCCAAGGCCTCGGGGAGCCCTGGGGCCGGGGGAGCGGGGGGCCCCGCGCTGTACACGGTGCACACCAGCGTCAGCGTCTACGGCCGCACCCGCGACGAGACGACGACCCGTTTCGGTTTCCGCCACTTCGCCTTCGACCCCGACCACGGGTTCTCGCTCAACGGCCGGCGCACCAAGCTGCAGGGCGTCAACCTCCACCACGACCAGGGGGCGCTCGGCTCCGCCTTCCACCCCGATGCCGCCCGCCGTCAGCTGACGCTGATGCGCCAGATGGGCGTCAACGCACTGCGCACCTCGCACAATCCGCCCGCACCCGGGCTCGTCGGCCTCTGCGACGAACTCGGCGTCCTGCTCATGGTGGAGGCCTTCGACTGCTGGCGGACCCCCAAGAACCCGTACGACTACGGCAGGTTCTTCGACGGGCACAGCCACGACGACATCACGGAGATGGTCAACGCGGCGAAGAACTCGCCCGCGGTGGTGATGTGGTCCATCGGCAACGAGATCCCCGACAGCACCAGCGCCGCCGGCGTGCCGATGGCCAAGGCGCTGATAGAGGCAGTCCGGGCCGCCGATCCGACCCGGCCCGTGGTGATCGGCTCGGACAAGTACCGCGACGTGCCCGAGGACGGTTCGCCGCGGGACCTGATCCTGCGGATGCTGGACGGCGTCGGGCTCAACTACAACACCGCGGCCTCCGTGGACGCCCTGCACGCGAAGTACCCGGACACGTTCTTCTTCGAGTCGGAGTCTTCCTCGTCCACCTCCGCCAGGGGCGTCTACGACAACCCCGGCCAGCTGAACACCGGCGAGAACTACACACCCGGTCGGCGCGGCGTCTCGTCCTACGACAACAACCTCGAATCGTGGACCATGAGCGGCGAGTACGTCCTCAAGAAGGACCGCGACCGGGAGTTCCACGCCGGGCAGTTCGTGTGGAGCGGCATCGACTACCTCGGGGAGCCGACCCCGTACAGCGATGTGTTCCCCGTGAAGTCGTCGTTCTTCGGCGCCGTGGACACCGCGGGCTTCCCCAAGGACCAGTTCTTCCTCTTCCGCAGCCAGTGGAGCCAGGAGCCGATGGTCCACCTGCTGCCGATGGACTGGACCGGACACCGCCCGAAGGAGGAGGTGACGGTGTGGGCCTACAGCAACGCGGAGGAGGCCGAGCTCTTCCTCAACGGGTCGTCCCTCGGCGTCCGCCGCTTCGACAGGAAGAAGACCGGGTACGGGACCGCCTATCTGGAGACCACCGAGGCCACCGGCGACGACAAGACCGTCACCTCCGGACCCTACCCGGGTAGTTACACCAGCCCGAACGGCAGCGCAGGGCATCTGCGCCTGACCTGGCAGGTGCCGTTCGCCCCCGGCAAGCTCGTCGCGGTGGCACGGCGCAACGGCGCGGAGGTCGCCCGTGACGTGTTGCGCACCGCCGGGCAGCCGGCCGCGCTGCGGCTGACCGCCGACCGTACGGAAGTCACCGCTGACGGCAGGGCGCTCTTCTTCGTCACCGCCGAGGTGACCGACGCACGGGGCGTGACGGTGCCGGACGCCGGCCACGCGCTGACCTTCACCGTCACCGGCGGCCACCTCGCGGGTGCCGACAACGGCCGGCAGGAGAGCGCGGAGAACCACCAGTCGGCCACCCGGAGCGCCTTCAACGGCAAGGCCCTCGCGATCGTGCGGGCCGGGCGGGACGCGGGGAGGATCACCGTCACCGCCCACGCCGACGGGCTCCGGCCGGACTCCGCGTCGGTCACGGCCCGCGAGGCCAAGGCGCTTCCCGCGTCCGCAGCCGGGGCCCCGGACGGGACCACCGCGCCGGCCCAGGCGGCGGCCACGGCCCCCGCCGCGTCCTCCTCCGCCGCGTCGGGGCCCGAGGCGGATGCCGGCTTCTCCGGCGCCCCCGACACCGTTCCAGCGAAGATGCTGGACGGTGACCCCGCGACCGCGTGGTCGAACGCCTACACCATGGCCCCGACGGCGCTGCTGCCCGCGATCAGCGAGGCGCACCCCACCGCGTGGGTGTCGCTGACCTGGCCCGAGCGGCGGCGGGTCGGGGCAGTGGAGGCGGTGTTCACGATCGACGGCACGCACGACCTTCCCGCGTCGGCCACGGTGAGCCACTGGAACGGCAGGGAGTACGTGCCGGTCGACCGCCCCGTCATCACCTGGGCGACCGCCTCGGACCAGCCCACGGTGATCGCCTTCGAGCCGGTCGCCACCAGCGCCGTCCGCATCGACCTGACCAGCCGGCGCCCCCACGAGGCCGGCGGCTTCCTGCGGATCGTCAGCCTGCGGGGCCTGCCGGCCGGCGGGGAGGCCTGAGGGGGGCCGAGCGAGACGGCCGCGCCGGCCCGGGGTCGCGAACCAGGCGCACGCGACCCCGGGTCGGAGGGAGCCATGGGCCGCCGGATGGCCACGCGCACGTGCGCCGGGTCTGCTGAAGGTCCTGCGCGAGGCCGGTTCCGGACCCCGCCGCAGCCGACGGCAGCTACGCGGACTGCGCCGTCCTGATCAGGCTTTTCGCGATGGTGTTCTTGAGGATCTCCGAGGATCCGCCGGCGACTTCGTACGCCGTCGCGTCCCGGAGGTAGCGGCCGAAGGACGCTGTTTCCTGGGTTCCGTGCGCGCCGCAGACCTGGACGGCGATGGCGGAGACCTTGGTGGCGAGTGATGCCGACACCAGTTTCGCCGCGGAGGACGAGCGCGGTAGTCGCCGCCGCTGTCGAGGTCGCGGGCAGCCTGGTAGCACAGAAGGCGGGCAGTGTCGATTTCGGCAGCGCTTCGGCGAAGTACCACTGGATGCCCTGGAAGTCGATGACCTTGCCGCCGAATGCGGAACGCTCGCTCACGTAGGCGAAAGCCTCGTCGAACGCCGCGCGGGCGATGCCCAGCGAGATCCCCGCGGCCAGGGTGCGGCTGTTGGAGAGCGTCACCATGCTTGCTTCAGCCCTTTGCCTTCGACACCGATGAGGGCGTCCTCGGGGAGTTCGACGTCGTCGAGGACGAGGTTCACGTGCGGGCCGTTGCGCAGGCCGAAGGTCTCGGCCCCCCTGGTCTCGCGGGTCGACACGCCAGGGGTGTCCCGCTCCACGGCGAACGTCGACACGCCGATGTCGGTCTCCGCGAGGACCACGAAGAAGTCCGCTCCCGACCCGGACGTGATGAACGCCTTCTCCCCTGTCACGACCCAGCCGGAACCGGACCTGCGTGCCTTGGTTTCGAGCGACCGGATGGTCGCTGCCGCGGCCGCTCTCGGTGAGCGCGTAGGACGCGCGCAGTCCCTTCGCGTAGCGAGGGAGGACGCGCTTCACCAGGCCCCGGGACCCGTACAGCTCGATGATCTTGCTGCTCTGGAAGATGGAGATCAGCGAGACCCCCAGGCTCGCGCTGCCCGCTCCGAGCTCCTCGAACACGGCGAGGGCGTGTTCCGCCGGCGCCTCCGAACCGCCGTAGCGCTTCGGCAGCGTCATGGAGTTCCAGTCCGCTTCGGCGGTCTCGGCGACGAGGCCGGCAGGGTGGACGTCGGCCTGTTCGAGCTCATCGGCGACCGGTCGTACCCGCAGCTGCGCGAACTCCCGCGCCGGCGCGGCGAGCGCCTCGTCGACGTGCTACCTCCAGAACGTCATGGTGTTCCTCCTCGATGCGGTCGTGACGGCACCGCTGTCGCGGTCAGGGAGGGCGGGACGGCACGCAGCCGGTCCAGGCCCTCGTCCAGAAGTTCCAGGCTGGTGGCGTAGGACAGCCGGACGTGCCCCTCGCCCGAGGGCCCGTACTCCGAGCCGGAGCGGACGAGGACGCCGCCGGCGGCAAGCCGGGTCGCCATCTCCTCGGCGGACAGTCCACTCCGGATTCTCGGGAACGCGTAGAACGCGCCGCGCGGCACCTCCACCACGACCCCCGGCAGCCCGGAGAGCCGTTCCACCACGCGGTCGCGCCGATCCCGGTAGGCGACGACGGCGTCCGCGGCGAGCGCACGCCGCAACGGCAGCGCGGCGAGTGCCGCGTCTTGCGCGAAGGTGTTCACCGCTCCGTTGAGGCTGCGGTGGACGAGGTTGGTCTCCTCGGCCACGGCGGCGGGCGCGACGACGTGCCCGATGGGCCAGCCGGTCATCGCGAAGGTCTTGGAGAACGTCCCGCAGCACACGACCCGGTCCGTGAGCTCGTGCAGCCGGAGCCCGGAGTGGAACGGTCCGTCGAAGACGATGTCGGCGTAGGCCTCGTCGAGGAGAAGGTAGGCGTTGCTGGTGGCGACGAGTTCGGCCAGCGCCGTGAGTTCCTCCCGGCTGAGGACCGCGCCGGTGGGATCGTTCGGGTTGCACACGACGACGAGCCGGGCTCGCGGGAGTTCCTGCTCGGTCCGGTCCCAGGTCGAACCCCGGCACCCAGACCGGCTCCCCGCCGGCCATCGCGACGTGGTCGGCGGGGAGGGAGTAGGTCGGTTCGGGGATCAGGACGCGGTCGCCGGGATCGACCAGCGCGAGGACGGCCGCGGCGAGCCCGGCGCTGGCGCCGTGGGTGATCACGACCTGCCGGGGGTCGAGATCGCGGCCCACGTCGGCGGACAGTGTTCCGCCAGCGTCTCCCGCAGCACGGGTGGCCCGGTCAGGGCCTCGTAACGGGTCCGGCCCCGGCGCAGGGCCAAGATCGCACGGTCGACGATCGGCGCCGGGGTGGGGAAGAACGGTTCACCCATCGCCAGCGAGATCGCGCCGCCCGGCGTGGTGCCCAGCGGGGCGGGGCGGCGGGAGGCGGCGCGGATCCGATCGGTCGGTATGCTCATCGGCCGGCGCCCGTGAGACCGGACCTCGTGAGGTCGAGAGCGTCGAGGACCCGGGCGTTGAACTCGTCCATTCCGACCGCCGGCGTGCCGTCCGTGGCGAGGTCGTAGGTCAACGCGCCGCCGCGGTAGGTGGCGTCGAGCGCCTCCCGCACGCGCGGTGCGAGGCCGAGCGGTGCGAGGTCCGGGCACCAGTCGAACAGGTCGGCCAGGGCCAGCCACCCCCCTGTTGGGTTGGAGCGGCGGGACCACGCGCGGTGGGGTGAGGAGCCGTGCGACGGCTCGAACAGGGCGGTCGCACCGGAGCCGAACCGCCGGTCGGGGTTGATGGTGGCCGAGCCGCACAGGGCCGGCGAGCGCGCGCGGGCGCACAGGACATCGGAGAGGATGTCGCCGAAGATGCCCTCGGTGACGACGACGGCCGGGAGTTCCGGGTACTTCACGAACTCGTACGCGGCACGGTCCACGTTCACGTTGTCGAACGGGATGCCGGTGCTCGCGCTGACCTCCCCTGCGGTGCGCCGCCACAGGCGCGAGGTGGCGAACACGCCGGCCTTGTCGACGCTGACGTTTCCCGGCCTCGCACCGCACGAATCACGATCGACCGTCGCGCGCCGCCTGGCTTCGCGGCTGGACCGCGAGATCTACGCGGTGCTGCCGGGCAACGTCGAACACGTGGCACTCGCCATCGAGCTGCTGTCGCTTCTGACCGACGCCCTCGTCGCCGGTCGGGGCCGGCCTCGCCGTTGAGTCTCGCGCCGGCTGACACGCACCACGTCGAACCGCCCCCGGGCGCTCGGTCGCGTTGCGGAGGTGACCGCCGCCGGCGCGATGGCACGGCTCGGCGTGGTGCTGCTCGACGTGGTGCCGCACGGCACCGGGCCGGTCGGAAGGAGCCGGCCCGGGGCCGATGCTGTCCTGGCTAGCCCTGTGGCGGCACCCCGGCCGCGCACCCGTCGCGGCTGTCCCGCACCGCCTGCATCACCCAGGTGAAAGCGGCCTGCGCCGTGAACTCGTCCTGGCCCCCGCGGAACAGCAGCTGGGCGGAGGCGAAGCCGGGATCCTCGGCCTGCGCGGCCACGTAGGGCACCGCGATGCAGCGCATACCGGCGGCCCGGGCGGCCAGGGCGCCGGGGGCGGCGTCCTCCACCACGACGCAGTCGCCGGGGGCCGCGCCCAGCCGCCGAGCCGCCTCCAGGAACGTGTCGGGGGCGGGCTTGCCGCGCGCCACCTCGTCCGAGGACACCCTCACGGGCAGCAGCGCCGTCAGGCCCGTCCCCGCCAGCACCGCCTCGATCGCCGCCCGGGACGACCCGGAGGCCACCGCCATCGGCACCCCTGCCGCGCTCAGGCGGTCGACGAAGGACCGCATCTGCGGGTAGGCCCTGGCTTCGGTGCGCGCCAGCCGCAGATACCGCCGCTCCATGTCCTCCAGCAGTACGTCCGCGGACGCCGCGATGCCGTACCGCTCCCGCCACAGCGCCACCGTCTCGCGGGTGCTGATGCCGACGTAACCCTCGTGGTCCTGCCAGGTGAAACCGGTGACGCCGTGGTCGGCCAGGGTGCCGAGGCCCGCCTTGTAGTAGAGCGGCTCGCTGTCCACCAGCGTGCCGTCGAGGTCGAAGAGGACCGCCGGCAGGGCGGTCGCGGCGGTCGTGGGACGAGTGGTCTGGCGTGCGCTGTCGCCGGGGCTTGTCATGGCTCCCAGCATGCCAAGCCGATCCCGCCACGCGCGGCTTCAATTGGTCCGGACCAGACGGCTCGGGCTGCTACCGTCGGCCGCGACGACACGGAGCCGAGAGGGGACACACGTGGGCAAGGGCGGCAGCCGGGCGTACATCGGATCGTTCACCGCGGCCGGGGGCAGAGGGGTGCTCACGGCCGCGGTGCAGCCGGACACCGGCGCACTGACGGCGCTGGACGCGACCGGCGAGGTCCCGGACCCGTCGTACCTCGCGCTCTCCGCCTCCGGTGAGACCCTCTACGCGGTCAGCGAGACCGAGGACGGGGCGCTCGCCGCGTTCGAGGTGACCGCCGGCGGCCTTCGGCTTGCGGGAGATCCGGTGCCCGTCGGCGGCTCGGGGCCCACGCACCTCGCCCCGTACGCCGGGCACGTGCTGACCGCCAACTACGGGTCGGGCAGCGTGACCGCGGTGCCGGTGGAGTCCGGCGGACGGCTCGGCCGGCGAACCTCCGTGCTGCTGCACCAGGGCCGCGGACCGCACCCGCAGCGCCAGCAGGGCCCGCACGCCCACCAGGTGCTCGCGGCCGCCGGGGGCCGCTGGGCGGTGAGCGTCGACCTCGGCACCGACTCGGTGCGCGTCTGCGCGCTGGACCCCTCCGGTGGACTCAAGCTCCACCACGAGACGGCCCTGCGACCCGGGTCAGGGCCCCGGCATCTCGCCTTCCACCCCCGCGGTCACCGCGCCTACGTCCTGAACGAACTGACCCCGACGATGACCGTCTGCCGCTGGGACCCCGTGGACGGCGTGCTGGAGACGGGCCCGGAGACCGCCGTGCTCGCCGGCGCGCCGGACGGCGACGCCTACCCGTCCGAGATCGTCGTCGCCCCCGACGGCCGGTTCGCCTGGACGGCGACCCGCGGAGAGGACGTGATCTCGGTCCTGGCGCTCGACGGCGACGGCGACCGCCCCACCCTCACCGCCACGGTGTCCTGCGGCGGCCGCTGGCCCCGCGACCTGGCCCTCCACCCCTCCGGGCGGTTCCTCTACGCGGCGAACGAGCGGTCCGGCGACGTCACCTGGTTCACGCTCGACGCAAAGACCGGCGTTCCGGCCCGGGGTGGAGCCATCGAGGCCCCCGCGGCCTCCTGTGTGGTCTTCGACTGACCGCGCCGCACCGTCGCGCCACGGCGCGGAGCCCGGGCGGGAGCCGGATCCGGGGCCCGCACGCCGGAGGTGCCTCCGCGCGACTCGCGAGGAGCCGCTGCCCCGCTCCAGGCGGGGCGGACTCTCGCGGTGCCCGTGCGCGCCCGGTGGCCGAAGGGCCGTCAGCGGCCCGGGGTCCCCTGCTCCGGCAGCTTGATGCCCAGCACGGCGGCGTACTGGGACAGCGCCAGCCTGCCGACCGCCGGGTAGGCCGCCAGGGGCTCGGCGGCGGAGCAGCCGGCCTCCTTGGCCGCGGTCTCCAGCTGCGCGCTGTCGATCTCCGGGCCGATGAGATACGGGGCGAGGGCGAGCTGCCCGGCACCGGCGGCGCGCAGTTCCTCCGCGGTGGCCGCGATGGCGCCCTCCTCGTCCAGGGGAGCCGCCATCACCGGAACCGCGAGCCGCGCGGCCAGCAGCATGCCCGTGATGCCGGCGGCCTGCACGGCGTCCGCGCCGCCCACGGAGGCGAGGACGATGCCGTCGGCGGCGGTGGCCACGGTGAACAGGCGGGCACGGTCGGCGCGCGCCAGGCCCGCCTCGGAGAGGCGCACGTGCAGCGCCTCGGCGAGCAGGGGATGCGGGCCGAGCACATCGGTCAGCTCGGCCGGCGTCCCGCTCGCCGCCACCTCCTGGCGGATGCGGTCGAGCAGCACGGGGTGCGGGCCGGCGAGCAGCGGCACCACGACGGCGGCCGGCCCCTCGGGCTCGGTCACCTCGGCACCGGCGGCCTTGGCCTGCTCGTAACGGGCCGTGCGCTCCTCCACGGTTCGCGTGAGCACCGTCGCGAGTCCGGGGAACTCGGTGTCGTCCCCGCCGTCCAGATAACCGATGCGGCCGTCGAGGCCGGGCAGCTCGGAGCGCGCGATGCTCACGACCTCCTCGGCGAGGCTGCGCGTGTCCGTGCCGGGGGTGCCCGGCACGGCGAGAACGAGCGCGGGTGCACCCTCGGGAGCCGCGACGGGCTCCGGACGGCGGTGCCGCCCCGACCTGCGGGGTGGCGGCATACGTACAGGCAGGCCGGAAGCGGGCCCAGTGGGGGAGCTCATGGCGCCGCATGCTACTGGTTTTCCGGGCATCTCTGTTCGGGGAGGGGGAGGTGGGCGGTTTATATCCCTGTTTGTCGGAGTGGCGGAACGGGGTGGCGCACGCCAGATGGTGGCGAACGGGATGTCATGGGCGTGGATGGGGAATATCGCACTTTGCGGACGCGTGCGGGTATCCGGGCGCCAAGGGGCGGAAGGTGACCGTGTGGGGGCGCGAGAGGCGTTCCTCGCTCCGGCGGTCGGCTTGCTCGCGGGAGCGCCGCCGGGATCCGCGGGCGCTGCCCGGCCCGGCCCCGCGAGCGCGGCCGGGCGGTGCGTCACGCCGCGGGCGCCTGCCCCGGCTCGACGTAGAGCATGCGGCCGTCCCGCGGCAGGGCCAGGCGGTCGTCCGCGAGGTCGACGGCGATGCGGACGGAGCCGGCCAGCGGATCGCCGGCGGCGGGGACCTGGCGGGCATGCGGGACCTGCTCTGCGAGTGCGTCGCGGAGCGGGCCCATCAGGGGCTCGCCGATTTGGAGGAGGCCTCCGGTAAGGGCGACGTCGCAGGGGCCGGTGGCGGGGCAGGCGGCCGCCGCGGCCTCCGCGATGTGGCCGGCGGCGGCACGCAGGATGCCCACCGCCACGTCGTCCCCGCCGCCCTCCCGGGCGGCGCCCGCCACTTCCGGGGCGAACGAGGCGAGCCAGGCCGGCCGGTCGGTGCGCGGGTAGACCTTCCCCGGCAGTTCGGACGCCGGCCCGAACATCCGCACGGCGCGCTCCAGCAGCACGGTCGATCCGCCCCGCCGTCCGTCGAAGGCGCGCAGTGCCGCCTCCAGGCCGGCCCTGCCGATCCAGGCGCCGGAGCCGCAGTCGCCGAGCAGGTGGCCCCAGCCGTCGACCCGGCGCCAGCTCTCCAGGTCCGTGCCGAGCGCGATCAGGCCGGTGCCCGCGGCGACCACGGCGCCCGGGCGGGAGCCCAGGGCGCCGACGTAGGCCGTCACGGCGTCGGCGGCGAGCGCCACCCTGCGGGTGCCGAACTCCTTCTGCAGCGCGCCGGGCAGCTCGGCGCGGAGCGCGTCGCCGAGGGTGGCCATGCCCGCCGCGCCGATGGCGACCGCTCCCAGCCTGCCAGTGCCGCCGGTGCGTGCCGTCAGCTCGCGCACCATGGGCACCAGTTGTTCCATCATGTGGCCCGGATCGATGCCGCCGGGTCCGGTGCGGACGGCGGTGCCCGAGGCCAACGGGGCTCCGGTGCCGCCCCGTCCGGCGAGCACGGCGCGGAGTCCCGATCCGCCCGAGTCCACGGCGAGTACGGCGTCCACGCCGGCCCCCTGCGCCGGGCGGTCCGGCTCGCTCACGGAAGTCTCCAGTCGACCGGGCCGGAGCCCTGCCCGACGAGGAGCTCGTTGGTGCGGCTGAACGGCTTCGAACCGAAGAACCCCCGGTCCGCCGACATCGGCGACGGGTGGGCCGACTCCACCGCCGGCAGCGGGCCGAGCAGCGGGCGGGCGTTGCGCGCGTCGCGGCCCCAGAGGATCGACACCAGCGGCGTGCCCCGTGCCGCCAGGGCCCGGATGGCCTGCTCGGTGACCTCTTCCCAGCCCTTGCCGCGGTGGGCGCCGGGGCGCCTGGGGGCGGTCGTCAGCGCTCTGTTCAGCAGCAGCACGCCCTGCTGCGTCCACGGGGTGAGGTCGCCGGTGCTCGGCTGGGGCAGGCCCATGTCCGTGCTCAGCTCCCGGAAAATGTTGACCAGGCTTCCCGGCAGCGGTCTGACCTCCGGTGCCACGGAGAACGAAAGACCCACGGCATGGCCCGGGGTGGGGTAAGGATCCTGGCCGACGATGAGGACGCGAACGTCGTCGAAGGGTTGCTGGAAGGCTCGCAGCACATGCTGCCCGGCGGGCAGATAGGTGCGTCCCGCGGCGATCTCCGTCCGCAGGAACTCCCCCATGGAGGAGATCCGGTTCGCGACGGGCTCGAGAGCCTTCGCCCAGCCTTCTTCGACGATTTCATGCAAGGGTCGTGGTGCCACGGAGCGTCACTCTACTGCCGGGGACCGCGCCGAGATCAACTCGCGCGGAGGGCGCCCCACTTGCCACCGGGGCGCCGCGGCCGGCCCCCCGCGCCGCGCGGCGCCTCCCAGCAGCGCCGCCCGTAGGGCCCGTGCCCACTTCCTTGCAGCGCCTCCGCTACAGCCCGTGCCCCGCACCTCGCAGCGCCGCCTGTACGGCCGCGTCCCGCACCCACCTCACCCCGCCGGGCCGCCGTCAGCCGATCACCGCCGCCCGCACGCAGAGCACGTCGGGCAGGTGCGCGGCGAGCTGCTGCCAGCTGTCGCCGTCGTCCGCCGACGCGTAGACCTCGCCGTTGCGGTTGCCGAAGTAGACGCCCGCCGGGTCCGCGTCGTCCGTGCACATGGCGTCCCTGAGGACCGTGCCGTAGTGGTGCTCCTCCGGGAGGCCGGCGGAGAGCGGCTCCCAGGTGCCGCCGGCGTCGGCCGTGCGGTGCACCCGGCAGCGGCGGCCCGCGGGGACGCGGTCGGAGTCGGCGTTGATCGGGAAGAGGTAGGCGGTGTCCGCGCGGTGCGGATGCGCGGCGGCGGCGAAGCCGAACGTGGACGGCAGGCCCTCGCCGATGTCGGTCCACTGCGCGCCGGCGTCGTCGCTGCGGTAGACGCCCCAGTGGTTCTGCAGGTAGAGGCGGTCCGGGTCGAGCGCGTCCTGGGCGATCTTGTGCACGCACTGGCCGAACTCCGGATGGGGATCCGGCAGGAAGACCGCGGACACGCCCTTGTTCGACGGGCTCCAGCTCGCGCCGCCGTCGCGGGTGCGGAAGACGCCGGCCGCGGAGACGGCCACGGTCACCGACAGGGGGTCGCGGGAGTCGGTGACCACCGTGTGCAGCCCCTCCCCGCCGCCGCCCGGTACCCACCGCTCGCGGGTCGGGTGCTCCCACAGGGGGCGCACCATCTCGAAGGTCTCGCCGCGGTCCTCCGACCGGTACAGCGCCGCGGGTTCGGTGCCGGCGTAGACCACGTCCGGCTCGGCGGCGGCCGGGTGGAGCTGCCAGACGCGCTCCAGCGAGGCGCCGGTGTCCTCGGGGAACCTCACCGGGGGCCGCGCTGGCTCCGTCCACGTCTGCCCGAGGTCGTCGGAGTGGAAGACCGACGGGCCCCAGTGGGAGCTGTCGCCACCGGCCAGCAGGCGGGGGACCGGCCCCCGGGTGTCGAGGGCGACGGAGTACACGGCCTGCGCGGTGAAGTGCGGGGCGTCGTCGAACTCCCAGATTCCCGCACGTCTGCGGGCGACGAAGAGCCCTTTCCTGGTGCCCACGGTGAGCAGGACCTCGGCCATGACGCAATCACCTCCACAGGAGCGCTGACAAGCCATGGCTCAGTGTGCACCGCACCACTGACAGCGGACCCCGACGCGCGCGGCCGCCCCGGAACCGGGAAGCGCCACCGCAGGTCAGCGGTACCGGCTCGGTGTGGACGGGGAACGGCCGGGGCCTTCGGTGCCGGCACGGGCGGATGGGGTTTCAGCCAGTTCGGCGGCCACGCCGGCGACGGCGTCCGGGCCCACCCGGCAGCAGCCGCCGATCAGCCGGGCACCGGCTGCGTACCAGGCCCCGGCCCGGCCCGGTGCGAAGCGGCTGGGGCCACGCCAGGAGCGCGCCGCGGCGTCCCACCGCTCCCCGCTGTTCGGGTAGACGACGACGGGCTTGCCCGTGATCCGGGCGGCGAGCGGTACCGCCGTGTCCGCGTCCTGCGGGGAGCAGCAGTTCACGCCGACCGCGATCACCTCGTCCGCCTCTGCCGCCACCGCGAAGGCCTCCTCGAGCGGCTGCCCGGCCCGGGTCCGGTCCCCGTCGATGCTGTACGACAGCCAGGCGGGCACCCCGAGCCCGCGCACCGCGCGCAGCAGCGCCCGGGCCTCGTCCACGTCCGGGACGGTCTCCAGTGCGAACACGTCCGGCTCGGCCCCGGCCAGGGCCGCAAGGCGGGGCCGGTGGAAGCGCTCCAGCTCCGGCACGCTCAGCCCGTAACGGCCGCGGTACTCCGAGCCGTCCGCGAGCATCGCCCCATAGGGGCCTGCGGAGGCGGCCACCCAGCGCGGGCGGCCCTCGGTGCCCGGCGCCGCCTCCGTGGCCAGCCGGACGCTCAGCCGCAGCAGTTCCGCGGCCCGCGCACCGCCGATGCCACGGCGCGCGAAGCCCTCGAAGGTGGCCTGGTAGCTGGCCGTGATCAGGACGTCGGCACCGGCCTCGGCGTAGTCGCGGTGGGCCGCCGCGATCGCCTCGGGCCGGTCGGCGAGCAGCCGCGCCGACCACAGCGCGTCGCTCAGGTCGTGGCCCGCGGCCTCCAGCTGGTTCGACAGGCCTCCGTCGAGCACGAGGGCACCCCGGGCGAGCGCGTCCGCGAATGTCGCAGCACCGTTCACGCCACCGACGCTAACCCAACCGCACCCGTCGCCGGGGCCCGCACCTCCGGGGCCCGCACCTCCGGGGCCCGACCCCGCGACTGCGGAGCGCCGCGGGGTCGGGCGAATGCTCAAGGGAGCACTCCCTTGAGGGAAGCGCCTCAGAGAGACCGCTTGTACTGGTCCGGGACGTGCGCCGGTACGCCGAGCTGCTGGGCCGCGTGCCGCGGCCAGTACGGGTCGCGCAGCAGCTCGCGGGCGAGCAGCACCGCGTCGGCCTCGCCGCCGGAGACGATCTTCTCGGCCTGCTCCGCCTCGGTGATCATCCCGACCGCGGCGACCGGCAGCCCGGTCTCGTTCCTGACCCGGGCCGCGAAGGGAACCTGGTAGCCGGGGCCCACGGGGATGCGCACGTGGGGCACGTTGCCGCCCGAGGAGACGTCGAGGAGGTCCACGCCGTGGTCGCGGAGCATGGCGGCGAAGCGGACGGTGTCGTCGGGGGTCCAGCCGCCCTCCTCCAGCCAGTCCGTGGCGGAGAGCCGGTAGAAGAGCGGCTTGTCCTCGGGCCACACGGCCCGGACGGCGTCCACGACCTCCAGGCCGAAGCGGACGCGGTTCTCGAAGGAGCCGCCGTACTCGTCCGTGCGGTGGTTGGAGTGGGGGGAGACGAACTGGCTGAGAAGATAGCCGTGCGCCCCGTGCACCTCGACGACCTCGAAGCCGGCGTCCAGGGCCCGCCGCGCCGCCGCGGCGAACTCCTCAGTGATCCCGTGGATCTGCTCGACCGTCAGCTCCGCGGGCACCGGGTGGCCTTCGTCGAACGGCACCGGGCTCGGCCCCACCACCGGCCAGCCGCCCTCCTCGCTGCCGAGCGGTGTGCCGCCCCTCCAGGGAGCGTCCGTCGACGCCTTGCGGCCCGCGTGGGCGAGCTGCACGCCCGGCGCGGCGCCCTGCTCCTTGAGGAAGGCGTTGATCCGCCGGAACGCCTCGGTCTGGGTGTCGTTCCACAGCCCGAGGTCGAAGGGGCTGATGCGGCCCTCGGCGCTCACGGCCGTGGCCTCGGTGAGGATCAGGCCGACGCCGCCGACGGCACGCGCGGCCAGGTGCTGGAAGTGCCAGTCCGCGGGCACCCCCTGCTCGGGTCCCTCGGCGGCGGCGCTGTACTGACACATGGGCGCCATCCAGACGCGGTTCTGAACGGTCAGCGAACGCAGCGTGCAGGGCTCGAACAGGGCGCTCACGGCGGACTCCTCGAAACGGGGGCAGGTGGAAGGCCGCCCGGCGTCACACCGGAGCAGCCCATTAGGACGATACTCTTCGTAGTACGTGAAATGTCAAACTACGATAAGCATCGTATAATCGCGCTCGATCGGCCCTGGAGGACCGCTCGCCGTTCACCGCTCGCCGCCGACGAACCGCTCATCGTGCCCGCCCGACGAAGTGGAGCCGCCGTGACCACCGCCGCACCCGGCCCCCGGGCCCTCGCCCACCCGGATCGTGAAGCCATACGGCTGGAGGCGGTACTGCACGCGCTTGCGGATCCCCTGCGGCTGAAGGTGGTCCGGGAGCTGGCGGCCTGTGACGGCGATGTGCCGTGCGGGTTCTTCGGGCTGCCGGTCACCAAGTCCACGACGACGCACCACTTCCGGGTGCTGCGGGAGAGCGGCGTGATCCGGCAGGCATACTCCGGCACCGCGAAGATGAACGCCCTGCGCAGGTCGGACCTGGACGCCCTCTTCCCCGGCCTGCTCGACAGCGTCCTCGACGCCGCCGAGCGGGAGGACCGGCGCCTGGCGGCGTCCGGCGAACCCCTGACGGACGCCTGACGCCCTCGACGGCCGGCGCCGGGGCGTGCAGGGCTCGCAGGTCCGGCAGGCCGTGCAGCCCCCTTCGGTACCCGCCGCAGCGTGCCTGAGCGCACGGCTGAGGACTCCGGACTCTGACCGTGACCGGTGGTCCGCGGTCCGCGATGCTCCCTGTGCCGGGCGCCCGGGACTAGCGGCCGACCCGTTCCGCTACTCGGACGCGGGACGCGGGTCGAAGAACATGGACAGGTCCGCGGGCTCCTGCGCATCGCGCCCGTCGGTGGACTCGCCGGGTGGCGAACCCTGCTCCCAGTCGAGCCGGTAGCGGTCGAACAGCTCGGTGCGCAGCGTCGGTAGGGGCATCGGCGCGCCCGGCACCAGCGCCGCGAAGACGGCGCCCATCAGCAGCGCCCTGAGCATGGGGTAATCGCTGTCGACGGCCGTGGAGCCGTACCGCTGGACCGTGTCGCGCAGCAGCTCGGCGAGCCGCTGCTGCTCCGGGCACTGCACGAACCCCTCGGCCTGCAGGATGCCTGCCATGTGGGTGCGCATCAGCACCGGCTGGTCCCGGGCGAGCCCCAGGATCGCGTCGATGGCCCGGGCCATCCGCTCCCGGCCGTCCTGTGTGCGCGGCTCGCGCTCCAGGGCCGCGTCCAGGGTGCGGTGCATCAGCCGGTGCACCGCCGACTGGACGAGCTGGCGCTTGCCGGGGAAGTAGTACGAGACGAGGCCACGCGCCGAACCGGCGCGATCGGCGATCCCCGCCAGCGTCGTCGAGTCGTACCCCCGCTCGCTCACCAACTCCAGGGCTGCCTGCAGGAGTCGCTCCCGCGAGCGCCGGCGCAACTCTTCATTGACCGATGCGCTACGAGGGGACATTCTGTAACTCCTGCGTTGACTGGCCCACAGCCAATATACTGGGTACGTCCCGCCGCCGGGGCCTCTGTTGAAGGGGTGAGGTGTGCGTGGCTGCCGTCCGCATGGGCGACGCGGGGGATCGTCCATGCGGACGGCATTATTCCGCTCTGTGGTATGCCGTCAGCATATGCCCTGCCTTCCGAGGGCCGACAGCGTGGTCCGGATCAGCCCCGAAGAGGGGCCGTGCCGGACCCGAGCCGGGGCCATCACCCCAGGCCGTCCACCCCGGGGCCGGGCTCGGCACCCAGGGCCAGGTCGAGCACGGGCCGCAGGCCGTCGGGCCGCTCGGTCTCCGGCAGGTGCTCCACGAAGTGGACGCCGCACCCGATGCCGGCCGCTCCACCGTCGGCCCTGCGATCGTCCCCGACCATCAGCACCTCCTCGGGAGCCAGGCCCAGCTCGGCGCAGGCCAGTTTGAAGATCCGCGCGTCCGGCTTCTGGATGCCGTGCTCGTACGACAGCACATATGCCTCGACGAGGTCGTCGAGGCCGTGGGCGCGGAAGACGGGCCGCAGGTCCCAGCCGATGTTGCTGACCACGGCCACGGCCACGCCGCGCCCGCGCAGTTCGGCGAGCACCGGCTTGGCGTCCGGGTAGGGCCGCCACGCCTCGGGGAGCATGTGGCGGTCGTACAGCGCGTCGTGCAGGGCCGGATCCGGCAGCTCCACCTGGCGGGACAGGCCCGTGTACGCGCTGCGGTGCAGGGCGGCCGTGCTGTCCCGGGTCGCCCAGGCATGGGCCAGCTCGTCCGGCACCCGCTCCGGCGTGGAGCCCCCGGGCAGCGCACCGGCCGCGGCAAGCCCGGCGGCCGCACGTTCCACCTCGTCCTCCGACATCCGCACGCCCGAGGCGTCGAGCACCGCGCGCAGCCAGCTCTCGACCGGCTCGACGTGGAAGAGCGTCCCCGAGAAATCGAACAGCACCCCTGTGGTCATACGAAGATCCTTTGGCTCCGCGGGGCAGGGGTCAAGTGCGTCCGCCCGGTTTCCGTACTGCGTTCGGACGGGAGCGGGGGCGGGCCGCGCGGGGAGGACGGAATCCGGCGTACGCAGCCGGAGCCGGGGCTGGGCCGGAGCCGGTGCTCGGGCCGGGGCCGGCCGATGGGTCGGCTGTCGTCTTGCGGACGGTCGGAGGAGGCCCGGATGCGGACGGGCCGAGGCGGGGATGGCCGGCGCGGCGGTGGTGCCCGCGGGCACGGGACGAGACCTGGCCATGGGGGCGAAGCCCCGCGCGCGTGGCGTACGGAGGCTTCTCAGCGGCCGCGCCCGGCGGCCGACACGGCCACCGCCACCGAGACCACGAGCGCGCCCAGCAGCCAGCCGCCCAGGACGTCGGAGGGCCAGTGCACCCCGAGCCACAGCCGGGTCAGGCCGACGCCCACCACGCTGATCGCGGCGAGGGCGACGGCGGGCCACCACCAGCGTCCCCCGCCACCGCGCAGGTGCAGCACCCACAGCAGTGCTCCGCAGACCAGCACCGCCGTCATCGCATGCGCGGACGGGAAGGCCGCATAGTCCACCGAGGCCAGCGGATGGCGCCACGCCGGGCGCTTCCGGTCCACTCCGGCCTTGACGGCCTGCTGCACCAGCGTGCCGCACACATACGTCGCGACCAGCCACAGCGCCGTTCGCCAGGCCCTCAGCCAGAGCAGCAGGGCCGCCACCAGGGCGCCCACCACACGCATCGGCCAGACGCCCCACACCCAGTCGGTCAGCACCCGGCTCGCCCGGGTCGTGCCGGGGTCGGAGAGGGCGTGCCGGTGCACGGTGCGTGCCACGGAGGCGTCCCAGTCCATCAAGGGCTGCCAGCGCACCGCCACCAGCGCCACGATCAGCGCCGTGGGCACGGACAACAGGAGCACGGTCAGCAGCACGGCGCGGGAGACACGTGGCCGTGGCAGGGCTCCGGACGGCTGGGCAGGGCGCATGCGGCGATCTTCGCCGACGGGCGGGACGCGGTCCGGAATTCCACGCCCGGGGAGGCCGTGCCGGGTGAGCGATCGAGGCCGGCCGGGGGAGCGGCGCCGGCGATGTCCGCACAGCGCGGTCCTACATGCTGCTGGAAGCTCCTCGCTACTGGAGTGCCCGCAGCCCGGGCCAGAAGGTCACCAGCAGCGGTATCACCGGCACCAGGGCCGCGAACGCCGTGAGCCGCAGGCGGCGTGTGGCGGAGAGCCGTGACTGCGCGGTGAGGAGGCGGTGCACCCGCTGGGGGACATGGGCGCCCGGGGCGCCGCCGGGGCCGAAGACGCCCCGGTCCTCGTTCAGCTCGACGAGTGCGAGGGCGGTCGTGAGCCGGCCGAAGCGACGGGACGCCACGTCGTCGGCGGCGAGTTCGACCAGCCGGTGCATCTCCCTGCGGAACGCCGCGAACACCGGGACCTGCGGGAAGCCTTCGGCGAGCGCGCCCGAGCAGTGCAGCAGCCAGTCGTGCCGGGCCTGCGCGTGCCCCTCCTCGTGGGCGACGACGGCGTCCAGCTGGCGCCCCTTCAGACGCCGCAACGCCGCGGTGGTGATGACGAGACGGGGCTCGGTGCCCGGCAGCCACCAGGCGTCGGGGCGTTCGCTCTCCAGCACCACGAGGCGGTCGCTGGCCGGCGTCTCACCCGGCAGCTGCGGTGCGCGCACGAGGAGTTCGGCGCGCCGCCTGCGCCGCCGGGAGCGCGCCCTGATGATCTCCCGGACCAGCATCGCCGCGGTCCACAACCCGCCGCAGGCCAGCACCACGGCCACGGTCGCGGCCCACGGGCGCCACGCTTCGAGGGCGTACGCCTCGACGACCGGACGTGGCGCGGGCGCGAACACCTGTCCCCGTACCGTCAGCCACGCCACGGACGCGCTGAGCGTCATCGACAGGACACAGCACAGCAAGACGGCCGCCACCACGCACTGCCATGCCCACAGCGCCACGACGGGCTCGCGCTCCAACCAGTCGGCACGGGCGAGCAACCTCGGTCCGACAGCGGCGATCAACGCGCCGAGCAGCAGCAATGCCACGGGCACCATCATGAGCGCCAGCCTAGGAGCGGCGGCCGAGCAGCGACATGGGATGGCGGGGCAAGTGACGTACGCCACGCCGGATCCCGTGGCGGCCGGATGGCGGGCCGTCACCCCACGGGGAACTCCGGTGGGGAGACCTGACGCGACGGCGCCCCGTCTGTGGCGCGGCTGTCCTCGATCGCGGGCGCCCGCCCGCCTGGATGTCTCCCGCCCGGCTGTCCTCCCGTACGGACGTCATGTCCCGGGGCCCTCACCCGGGGCCCTCACAGCGCGAGCAGCATCGCCAGCATCCCGATGCTCATGCCTATCCGGCAGGCCCGCGCCAGCTCGGGCCGGTCCGTCCAGCGCGCAACCGCCACCGCGGGCGTACGCAGTCCTGGGCCGGCCGGCTCCGGTGCCGCCGAGGGCACCAGTCGGATCCCGCCCCACAGCGCGTACCCGGCGAAGTACAGCAGCAGCGGCCCGGTCACCGCGGACACCCCCGCGGTGCTGTGGACCATACCGCCGTCCATGGCAGGCATCGCCGCCATCGCCAGTGACATGTACACCATGGCGCCGGAGCAGACGAGATGGTGCAGATGGCCGCGGTCCTGCCGGGCCGTCCAGGCCGCGTGCAGCGCCGCCGCGCCGAAGACCGCCGCACAGGCCAGCCACGCCGCCCGCGGCGGGGTCAGCACGGCCGCCGGTACCGCCATCGCCGCCGTGCCCAGTCCCATCAGGGCATCGGCACCCGCCGCATGCCGCTCGGCGCCGACCGCGCCGCGCATGCGCAGCAGGCAGTAGGCACCGCTCGCCGCGCACACCGCTACGACGAGCCACGCTGCTGACACCGGTCCGTGCACGGATCCCCCCTCGACATGCCCGGGGGACGGATGCCCACGGAGCCGCCGGCTCAACCGAGCACACGGGGGTGCAGGGGGAGCAGAACCGTACACACATGCGCCGCACGCGGGTACGGAAGCCATCACCGGCGCACTGGCGCTCGCTCCGGTGGTGCGCCACCGGGGAATGCGCCGCATCCACTCCAACTCCCGGAGCCCTTCCAGGGGAGGCCTGACCCGGGGACCTGACCCGGGGCCTGACCTGGGGACCTGACCCGGAGGCCTGAACTCGCGGGCCTGACGCGGAGCCTGGCTCAGGGGCGGTACCGCAAGGGATGGTCCGGGGGCACCTCCACCACCGCGATGTCGCAGTCGTCCGGATCCTTGATCCACATCTCGACGAGCCCCCAGGGCTCCCGTCGCGGCGGGCGGGCGATCTCCACGCCGCGCGCCCCGAGTTCGTCATGGGCGGCCGCCACATCCGCCACCTGGAGCCAGAGCCGCAGCCCGGGAGAAGGCGGCCGCTCCGAGCGGCCGGAGACCTCCAGGAAGCCGCCGCCGAGGAAGTAGACCGTGCCGCGCTCGGGACCCGTGCCGAACTCGCGGTAGACCGCGAGGCCCAGCTGCTCCCCGTAGAAGGTGCGGGAGCGCTCCGGATCGGTCGGCCTGAGGAGTGTCCTGCTGCTCAGTACGTGCACCATGCAGGCCGACCTTACGGGCCGCGCCGCCGCCGGGTTAACCTCATTCGAGCCGTTCGGCGGCCGGTATGTGCGCCCACCCGCGCACGCGCGGCGCCGTGCGGCCCGTCCCGCCCCGAGCGCCGTACCGCGCGCCCGAGCCCGGCGGGCGTCCCTCGCAGTCGAGACCCGGAGATCGTTCCATGGCTACCGCCCCGTCACCCGCGCCCGGCGAGCTCGTCTTCCGCGACGCGCTCGGCAGCGACACCGACGAGCTGGTGGCGCTCCTCCAGTCGGCCTACCGCGGGGACTCCAGCAGGAGCGGGTGGACCACCGAGGCCGACATCCTGGAAGGGCAGCGCACCGACGCGCAGGGCGTGCTGGAGGTCATCGAGAGCCCCGCCAGCACTCTGATCGCGGTGGAGCGGGACGGCGAGGTCGTGGCCTGCTGCCAGCTGGAACGCCGCGGTGAAAGCGCCTACTTCGGCATGTTCGCGGTGCGTCCCGCCCTGCAGGGTGCGGGGCTGGGCAAGGTCATCATCGCCGAGGCCGAGCGGCGCGCCCGCGAGGACTGGGGCGCGCGGGAGATGCAGATGACGGTCATCTCGGTGCGCGAGGACCTGATCGCCTGGTACGAGCGCCGCGGCTACCGCCGCACGGGCGAGATGACCCCCTTCCCGTACGGCGACGAGCGCTTCGGGATCCCGCAGCGTCCGGATCTGGAGTTCGAGCTGCTGGTCAAGCCGCTGGTCTGAGCGCCCAGCCGGGCGGTCCGCCGGCGCGCTCCGGAACCGGGCCCGAGGGACCGGTGGCACCGGTGGCCCTCACGCGCCGGGACGCCGTTCAGCGCTCTGGACGCCCCTCAGAAGCGAGCCGGACCGATCGCTCGGCGGCCTGGGCCGATCGTTCGAAGATCGACCCGGGCCGGCTGCCCCGGATGACGAGGGCGGCCCGCTCACGTTCCCCGAGCTCTCAGCCCTCAACCCATCAGGCTCCCTCAGGCCGTGAAGCGTGCCGTCCGTTTGATCTCCGGATAGTCGGTGGTCGCGCCGTCCAGTTCCAGGGCGCGCACCAGCCGCAGGTGGTCCTGCGTGTTGACGACCCAGCCGTACACCCTCAACCCCGCCCTTCTGGCCTCCTCGACGACCTCCAGGGTGAGTCGCTGGATGTCCAGCGCGAGCGCCGTCGCGCCCACGGCCTTCGCGCGCCCCGCCACGTCTCTGCCGTAGTGGCTGGCCACGAGCGTCGTCCGCACGCCCGGCACCAGACGGCTGATCTCGGCGAGGGCGTCGTCCTGGAAGGAGAGCACCTCCACCCGGGCGCACAGGTCGCGGCGGATCATCACCTCGGCGAGCACCTGGGC
Source organism: Streptomyces sp. TS71-3 (assembly GCF_018327685.1). Lineage (NCBI taxonomy): Bacteria > Bacillati > Actinomycetota > Actinomycetes > Kitasatosporales > Streptomycetaceae > Streptomyces > Streptomyces sp. TS71-3. The sequence continues at coordinate 3,308,662 of NZ_BNEL01000003.1, forward strand.
CACGGCGGCGTCCTTGATCTCGGCCTGCAGCGGCGCCGTGACGGCGTCCAGCACCTCCTCGAAGACCGGGATGCGCTCACCGCCGCCGGCGTCCAGCGCCCGCAGCTCGTCCAGCGTCTTCTCGACGATCGGTCCCTTGCCGTCGGTCGTGCGGTCCACGTCGGCGTCGTGCATCACGACAAGGGCGCCGTCCTTGCTCAGGTGCAGGTCGAGTTCGATGACGTCGAGGCCGGCGTGCTGCGCGGCGGTGAAGGAGCGCAGGGTGTTCTCGGGCGCGACTCCCATGACCCCACGATGACCGATGGTGAGGAAGTTCAAGGTTCACTCGCTTCCGTCGACGGCGGCTCGGCTCCCGCGTGGCGGCCCGGCTCCCGCGCGGCGATGGGGTCCCGGCCCAAAGCCCGCTGGGACAGGGGGAGCGTGCCCACGCGGCCACGCTCGCAGCCTAATGGCCCTCCTGTGAGAGGGAACCGCTCCGACGCGAGTGGCCGAAGTCCGGTGTCACGCCTCACCCGGCTCTCCCGCGCCCCGCTTCCGGCCGTGCCGCCTCACCCGTGCGTGGGCGTGTCACGGCCGGGCTGCCACCGGCGCGCGGGGAGCGCCGGGGCGCGGGGCGGCGCACCCCGAGCACCGCGACGTTTTCCGAAGAAGTATCCGTGAAACATTTATGCGGCAGGAAAAAAGGGCTCAGTACGGTGTGAATGCAGGATGATTTCCTGAAGGTCGACTTGTGGTGAACGGCCTTGGGTGCATACGGTGGGTGCTACGAAAGTTTCTGCTGTGGAGGAGGGGTCGTGACGGAAATGCTTGCGCGGCATCGCGGGGATGAGAAAATTCCTCCGTCCATGCGCGTGGTGGAGCATCCAGCCTGGCCCCTGCTGAAGCAGGCCGTGGAGGACATCAGGCCCTGGCAGTCGAAGGACGGCTCCATCGACTTCGACGCCGAGGACGCCCCGTCGGGCACCGCCGCCCGGGAGGCCGTCCAGCGTGTCATCTCGGCCATCGAGCGCCTGTCGCCCCTGCTGCCGCACGATGCCGCCTACCATGCGGCCCTCGTCGCCGACCTGCGGAGGTGGGCCGACGGCGGTTTCCAGGTCCCCGACTTCCTCGACGCACTGCTCGCCTTCCAGCCCGCCGCGCGGCGTGAGGACGGCCTCCAGCACCTCGTCGTCTTCCCCATGTACACGCAGAACGGCAACCCGGACCGCAACCTCGAGGCGCTCGTGGTCCGCATGGTCTGGCCCGGCTGGCTCGCCGAGCTGGAGCGGACCCGTTACGACAACCCCGCCTTCTGCGGCATCACCTTCGAGGACTTCACCAGCGGCTACGACACCAACTCCGCCGTCCTCTTCCCGGAGACGATCGCCGTGCGCGAGGCGCCGGAGCGCTTCGGCTGGGGCGGCATCTTCTGCGACCGCGAGGCCGCGCGCTTCCGCACCGTCATCGAGGCGGCCGTCGACGTCCTCGGGCTGCGGCTGCCGGACGACATCCGCGAGATGATCGGTGACCAGGACCGCTGCCAGCAGGCCTTCGTGCTCTGGGACATGATCCACGACCGGACGCACAGCCACGGCGACCTGCCGTTCGACCCCTTCATGATCAAGCAGCGGCAGCCGTTCTGGATGTACGGCCTGGAGGAGCTGCGCTGCGACCTCACGGCCTTCCGCGAGGCCGCCCGGCTGGAGGCGGACGGTATCCCCCAGGGCCGGGACGTGCAGGTCGCCGTCCTCTTCGACCGGATGTTCCGCTTCCCGGTCACCGGTCAGCGGGTGCGCAACTACGACGGCCTCGGCGGCCAGCTGCTCTTCGCCTACCTGCACCAGCGCGACGTGGTCCGCTGGACGGACAACACCCTGAGCATCGACTGGGAGCGCGCAGCGGAGGCCACCACTCAGCTGTGCGCCGAGATCGAGCAGCTCTACCGGGAGGGCATCGACCGGCCCAAGCTGGTGCACTGGTTCGCCGGGTACGAGTTCGTCTCCCGGCACCTCGCACCGCACCCGGGCTCGCGCTGGGCGAAGGGCCCCGACGCGCTCGACCTGTCCCAGCCGCCCCGCAAGCTGGTCGACGACGTGCTGGCCGACGAGTTTCCGCTCAGCATGTTCTACGAAGCGCTTGCCAAGAAGCTCAGGAAAGTGATCGCCTCGACCAAGGGAATCACGGCGGCGGGCGTGGCGCAGGTCGCCGCGTGAGCCGGCGAGAGCCGGAGGTGACGACGATGGACGGCAGCAGCGGGACGCTGGACGGCGCGGTGGTCGCGGTGGCGGGGGCGGCGGGCCCGGCCGGGCGGGCCACCCTGCTCAGGCTCGCGGAGGCGGGGGCCACGGTGGTGGGCGCCGACGCCGACCCCCAGCGCCTGGCGGAGGCGGTGGACGCCGCGGCGGCGGTGCGCGGCGGCGCCACGGTCACCGGGGACACCGTCGACCTGCTCGACCCGGCGGCCACCCGGCACTGGGCGGAGCGCATCGAGAAGGACTTCGGGCACGTCGACGGCCTCGTCCACCTGGTCGGCGGCTGGCGGGGCGGCGCCACCTTCGCGGCCACCGACCCGGCCGACTGGGACCTGCTCGAAAAGCTGCTGATCCGGACCGTGCAGCAGACGTCGCTCGCCTTCCACGGCCCGCTCTCCCGCAGCGACCGCGGCCGCTACGTCCTCGTCAGCGCGGCGGGCGCGAGCCGGCCGACCGCCGGCAACGCCGCCTACGCCGCGGCCAAGGCGGCGGCCGAAGCCTGGACGCTGGCGCTCGCCGACGACTTCCGCAAGGCGGGGGCCGAGCAGGGGCCGAAGGCTGCGGCTGTCATCCTTGTCGTCAAGGCGCTCGTGCACGACGCGATGCGGGCCGAGCGTCCGCAAGCCAAGTTCGCGGGCTTCACGGACGTCAAGGAGCTGGCCGACGCCATCGCCGGGGTCTGGAAGAGGCCCGCCACGGAAGTGAACGGAAACCGCCTGTGGCTGACCGAGAAGCCGTGAACCCTCCCAGGACCGACGCCCGCCGCCGGCACGACCCGGACATACGCGGCTTCGCCAGCGACAACTACGCGGGCGTCCACCCCGAGGTGCTCGCCGCCATCGCACTCGCCAACGGCGGGCACCAGATCTCCTACGGTGAGGACGCCTACACCGCGGACCTCCAGCAGGTCATCCGGGGCCATTTCGGCGCCACCGCCGAGGCCTACCCGGTCTTCAACGGCACCGGGGCCAACGTCATCGCGCTCCAGGCGGTCACCGACCGCTGGGGCGCGGTGATCTGCACCGAGTCGGCGCACGTGCACACCGACGAGTGCGGCGCCCCGGAACACGTCGCCGGCCTGAAGCTGCTCACCGTCCCCACCCCCGACGGCAAGCTGACGCCCGAGCTGATCGACCGGCAGGCGTGGGGCTTCGACGACGAGCACCGCGCCATGCCGCAGGCCGTCTCGATCACCCAGAACACCGAGCTGGGCACCGTCTACACGCCCGACGAGGTCCGCGCCATCTGCGACCACGCCCACCAGCTCGGCATGCTCGTGCACATGGACGGCGCCCGCCTGGCCAACGCCGCCGCCTCGCTCGACGTGCCCATGCGCGCCTTCACCAACGCCGCCGGGGTGGACATCCTCTCCTTCGGGGGCACCAAGAACGGCGCGCTCATCGGCGAGGCCGTCGTCGTCCTCAACCGGGACGCGGTGCGGCACATGAAGCACCTGCGCAAGCTGTCGATGCAGCTCGCCTCCAAGATGCGCTTCGTCTCCGTCCAGCTGGAGGCGCTGCTCGCCAAGGACCTGTGGCTGCGCAACGCCCGGCACGCCAACGCCATGGCCCAGCGGCTCGCCGAGGGCGTGCGCGCGGTGCACGGAGTCGAGATCCTGTACCTCGTGCAGGCCAACGCCGTCTTCGCGCGCCTGCCGCACGACGTGAGCGAGCGCCTGCGCAAGCGCCACCGGTTCTACTTCTGGGACGAGGCCGCGGGCGACGTGCGCTGGATGTGCGCGTTCGACACCACCGAAGAGGACGTCGACGGATTCGTGGCGGCGCTCAAGGAGGAGATGGCCCGCTAGCGGGCCCGTTCGCGCGACGCCGGCCGGCGGCGGCCCGGATGCCCCCGGCCCCGGGAATCTTCTGCGGCCGCCCCGCGCTGCACTGTGGTGCCGGTGGCGAGCGGAAGGAGAACACGAGTGGTCCTCGGCGGACACGACGACGCGCCGCGGCTGGGCGCGGCCGAACTCGGTCGGGCACCGGGGGAGCGCGCGACCCTCGTGCAGTTCTCCACCGCCTTCTGCCGCCCCTGCGCGGCGACCCGGCGGGTGCTCGCCGACGTCGCGGCCATGGTGCCCGGCGTCGCCCATGTCGACCTGGACGCGGAGAGCCGGCTGCCGCTGGTGCGCGCCCTCGACATCCGCAGCACGCCCACGGTCCTGGTTCTCGACGCCACCGGCCGGGTGGTGCGCCGCGCCGCCGGCCTGCCGCGCCGGGCCGATGTGATCGCAGCCCTCGGCGAGGCCGTGCAGCCGCAGGCGGACGACCGGTGAGCGGCCGGGCACCCGGCCGCCCCGGCTTGACCGCATCGCCCGCCGGTGGTCAGCCTGAGCACATGCCAAGCGACCCCCACCTGTACGCCCGCGTCCACGTGGATCTCGCCCGCACCGCCAGCGCACGCTGTCCGGCCTGCTGAGCAGCCAAGGAACCGGCCATCTCACCGCCTCGGCAGAAGGACACCTCATGACGGCCACACCCGGCCTCGCCACGCACACGCCGCCCGCCACCGACGCCCCCGGCCTGCTCCGTGCGGCCTTCCGCCGCCACGCGGCCGGGGTCGCCGTGATCACCGCCATGGGAGAGACCCCGGTCGGTTTCACCGCCACCTCGCTGGCCTCCGTCTCGGTCGAACCCCCGCTCATATCGTTCGGGATCAGCGAGACCGCCTCCAGCTGGCCGGTGATCTCCACCACCGAGCACATCGGCGTCCACATCCTGGGCGAGCACCAGCGGGAGCTGGCCGCCACCTTCGCGCGCAGCGGCGCCGACCGGTTCGCAGCGCCCACCCGGTGGAGCCCGGGCCCCGAGGGCGTGCCCGTCCTCGGGGACGTGCCCGCCTGGCTCGTCTGCCGGATCGCCGCACGGGTGCCCGCCGGGGACCACCACATCGTGCTGGCCGAGCCCCTCGCCGGCGACCCCGCGGGTGCCGGCCGGCCGCTGCTCTACCACGAGGGCGGCTTCTGCACGCTGCGCGACTGAAACCCCTGCCCGCCCGCCGAACCCCCACGTAACGGCAGCCGCGCACGCCGGCGCAGCGGGCTCTTCGATTACGGAGCGTTGTGAACGTCACAGTTCAAAGCGCTTGCTCAGAGGGAACCTCCTTAGGTGTACTGGCGAGTAATATTGCGGTCGGAAGCGCGGTCGCCCCGACCGGGATCCGCCGCTTCAGGCGCTTATGCTGCCTGCATAAGGCAGCCGAAGGATTTGACGACGCAGTAGGAGAGCCGGCGTGAGCTTGAGGATCGTTGTCTGTGTGAAGTACGTGCCCGACGCCACCGGCGACCGGCACTTCGCCGAGGACCTGACCGTCGACCGTGACGATGTCGACGGGCTGCTGTCGGAGCTGGACGAGTACGCGGTGGAACAGGCGCTCCAGATCGCCGACGAGGCCGACGACGCGGAGATCACCGTGCTCACCGTCGGCGGCGAGGACGCCAAGGACGCGCTGCGCAAGGCGCTGTCGATGGGCGCCGACAAGGCCGTCCACGTCGAGGACGACGACCTGCACGGCACCGATGTCATGGGCACCTCCCTGGTACTCACCAAGGCCATCGAGCACACCGGATACGACCTGGTGATGTGCGGCATGGCCTCCACCGACGGCACCATGGGCGTGCTGCCCGCCATCCTCGCCGAGCGCCTGGGCGTTCCGCAGGTCACCCTGCTGTCGGAGGTCTCGGTCGAGGACGGCACGGTCAAGGGCCGCCGGGACGGCGACGCCGCCTCCGAGCAGCTCGAGGCGTCGCTGCCCGCGGTGGTGTCGGTGACGGACCAGTCGGGCGAGGCGCGCTACCCGTCCTTCAAGGGCATCATGGCCGCCAAGAAGAAGCCGGTCGAGGCGCTCGACCTGGACGACCTGGAGATCGACGCCGACACCGTCGGCCTCAAGGGCGCCTGGACGCAGGTCGACTCCGCGACCGAGCGCCCGGCCCGCACCGCCGGCACGATCGTGAAGGACGAGGGCGAGGGCGGCAAGCAGCTCGCTGAGTTCCTCGCGGGCCAGAAGTTCATCTGAGCCCGGATTCGCTGACCGCCCCTCAACTTTTCCACGCAGGAGAGCAATCCCATGGCTGAAGTCCTCGTCTACGTCGACCACGTGGACGGCGCCGTCCGCAAGCCCACCCTCGAGCTGCTGACCCTGGCCCGCCGCGTCGGCGAGCCGGTCGCCGTCGCCCTCGGCCCCGGCGCCGCGGACACCGCCGGCACGCTCGCCGAGCACGGCGCCGTGCGGGTCCTCACCGCCGACGCCCCCGAGTTCGCCGACTACCTCGTCGTGCCCAAGGTGGACGCCCTCCAGGCCGCCCACGAGGCCGTCTCGCCCGTCGCCGTGCTGGTGCCGTCCTCCGCCGAGGGCAAGGAGATCGCCGCGCGCCTCGCGGTGCGCATCGGCTCCGGCATCATCACCGACGCCATCGACCTGGAGTCCGGTGACGAGGGACCGGTGGCCACCCAGTCCGTCTTCGCGGCGGCGTTCACCACCAAGTCCCGCATCACCAACGGCACCCCCGTCGTCACCGTCAAGCCGAACGCCGCCCCGGTCGAGGCCGCGCCCGCCGCGGGCACCGTCGAGCCGCTGGACGTCACCTTCGGCGCGCTCGCCACGGGGACCAAGGTCGTCGCGCGCACCCCGCGCGAGTCCACCGGCCGCCCGGAGCTGACCGAGGCCGCGATCGTGGTCTCCGGCGGCCGCGGCGTGAACGGCGCCGAGAACTTCTCCGTCATCGAGGCGCTCGCCGACTCCCTGGGCGCGGCCGTGGGCGCCTCGCGCGCCGCGGTCGACGCCGGCTGGTACCCGCACTCCCACCAGGTCGGCCAGACCGGCAAGACCGTCTCCCCGCAGCTCTACATCGCCTCCGGCATCTCCGGCGCGATCCAGCACCGGGCGGGCATGCAGACCTCGAAGACCATCGTGGCGATCAACAAGGACTCCGAGGCCCCGATCTTCGACCTGGTGGACTACGGAGTGGTGGGCGACCTCCACCAGGTCGTCCCCCAGCTCACCGAGGAGATCACCACCCGCAAGGGCTGAGACCGCCCGCGGAGACCGCAGGACGGGCCACACGGGAGAGACCCAGGGGCCCGGGACCCAGCGGAGAACCTCCAGGGCGTTCAGGGAAGCGATCGACGGGCCGGGGCCGCGCGGTGACCACCACCGTGCGGCCCCGGCCCGTGCCATCCCGTGCCGCCATTGACGCCGCCGACGGCGACCACTACGTTCCTTCAACAGGTTGTTGATCCTGTCACGCGGATCGTCCAGCGGCATCGGAGGCAGGCTTTGGCCCCGCAGGAGAGCGCTCCGCACGAGAACGTGACGACCTCCCTGCCCGCCGGCCTCGGCGAGGACATCGGCGCCCTCCTCGCCCCCGTGGACGCGGACCTGGCACGCCGTTACCCCGGCGACCCAGGCACCCGCCAGCCCGTCCACACCGTCTACGTTCCCGCCGGCGCTCTCACCGCCGCCACCGTCCGCTCCTGGGGCGAGCAGGCGCTGCGCGCCCTAGACCAGCACGCGCCGGACGCCGCCTCCTTCGCCGGCGTCCTCGGCCTTGCCGACGACCTCGCGGAGCCCGTGTACGACCGGGTGTGCGCCAAACTGGCACGCGAGCCCGTCGAGGACCTGCGCATCGACTTCGAGGACGGCTACGGCGCCCGCCCGGACGCCGAGGAGGACGAGGCAGCAGCCCGCGCCGCCCGGCTGACCGCCGAGACCTGCGCGGAGGGCACCGCGGCACCCTGGACCGGCGTCCGGACCAAGGGCATGGAGGCCGGCGTCCGCGACCGCGGCATGCGCACCCTCGACATCTTCCTCACCGGCCTGATGACCTCCGGCGGCCTGCCCGCAGGGCTCGTCCTCACCCTCCCGAAGGTGAGCCACGCCGACCAGGTCACCGCCTTCGCCCGGGTGCTGGACGCCTTCGAGGAGGCACACGGCCTGCGGGCCGGGCGGCTCCGCTTCGAGATACAGATCGAGACCAGCCAGGCCATCCTCGCCGCCGACGGTACGGCCACCGTGGCCCGCATGATCGAGGCCGCCCAGGGCCGTGCCACCGGGCTGCACTACGGCACCTACGACTACAGCGCCGCCCTCGGCGTCGGCGCCGTCCACCAGGCCGGTGACCATCCCGTCGCCGACCATGCCAAGGCCGTGATGCAGGTCGCCGCCGCGGGCACCGGCGTACGCGTCTGCGACGGCTCCACCAACGTGCTGCCCGTCGGCCCCACCGCGCGCGTGCACGACGCCTGGCGGCTGCACTACCGGCTCACCCGCCGCGCGCTGGCACGTGCCTACTACCAGGGCTGGGACATGCACCCGGGCCACCTGCCCACCCGTTACGCGGCCGTGTTCGCCTTCCACCGCGAGAGCTTCGCATCGGCCGCCGGGCGCCTGGTCGCCTACAGCCAGAGCGCCGCCGGCGGCGTGCTGGACGAGCCCGCCACCGCCCGCGCGCTCGCCGGCCAGCTGCTCCGCGGCCTGGACTGCGGCGCCCTGGACATCGGCGAGGTCGCCCGGCACACCGGCCTCACCCGCGCGGATCTGGAGGCGTACGCATCCCCACGCCCCGCGGGGATCTGACGCGCCGACAGCCAGCGGCGGCCCCCGGGCCGGTGGATGCGGGCCCTGTCGGTGGCTCCGCGTAGGCTGTTGCACCGGTTGACGCGTGACAGGGGACGGTGCGGCAGTGTCATCGGGGGAGTACGGACAGACGGACGGCGCCGGGTTGCCGGGCAGCTCGGCCGCGGCGGCATGGGCGTCGTCTGGCGCGCCGTCGACGAGGTCCTGGGCCGCGAGGTCGCCGTCAAGGAGCTCCGCACGTACACCGACGCCGCCGCCGGCGAGCTCTCCGACCTGAGGGTGCGGATGCAGCGCGAGGCCCGGGCGGCGGCCAGAGTGCGCCACACCGGAGTCGTCGCCGTGCACGACATCGCCGAGGAGGACGGCCGGCCGCTCATCGTCATGGAGCTGGTCGACGGCCCCTCGCTCGACGATGTGCTGCGCGAGCGCGGCACCCTCGGCCCTGGCGAGGCGGCCGCGGTGGGCGCCGAGGTGCTGGACGCGCTGGCCGCCGCACACCGCGCCGGGGTCCTGCACCGCGACGTCAAGCCCGGCAACATCCTCCTGGAGCGCTCCGGCCGGGTGGTGCTCACCGACTTCGGCATCGCCGCCATGGACGACCCGGGCGACGGCTCGGACACCCATCTCACCCGCAGCGGCGAGCTGGTCGGCTCGCTGGACTACCTCGCTCCGGAGCGTGCCCAGGGCCGCGCCCCGGGCCCCGCCTCCGACGTCTGGGCGGTGGGGGGCCACGCTGTACGCGGCGGTCGAGGGCACCTCTCCCTTCCGGCGCACGTCCACGTGGTCGACGCTCACCGCCATCGTCGTCGAGCCGCTGCCGGAGCCCCGCCTCGCGGGGCCGCTGACCGGAGTGCTCCGGACGCTGATGCACAAGGACCCGGACGGCCGGCCGGACGCCGCGCGCGCCGCCGACCTGCTGCGGCAGGTCGCGGCGGAGATCCTCCACGCCCGTGACTCCGCCCCGGATTCGGCCTCCGACCGCGGACTGGATCCGCGAGCCCGGGAGACGACCGTGCGGAACGTGCCCGGCGTGCCCCCGGGCTTCGGGCCCGCCGAGGCGGCTGGCGGTCCCGCGCAAGGCTTCGGGCCGGCGGAGGCGTACGGCGATTCCGGCTCTGGTGGCGGGCAGGGCGGTGCCGAGGCCGGTGGCGGTGCGGCGTACGGGGGCGGTGCCGCGCCGGGCGGCGTGGGCGTGCCCGGCGGCGGTGGCCTGCCGGCCGGTGGTGGCGTGGCCGCAGGCAGAGGTTTGCCCGCAGCTGGGGGAGTGGCCGGTGCGGGTGCCGCCCAGCAGGACGGCGGATACGGCGGTGGCCGGGAGTACCCCGGCGCTGCCGGCCATCCCGCGGAGCAGGGTCATGGCGGCAACGCGGCCTACGGGTACGGCTATCCGGGTGCGCCGGGTGCGCCGGGTGCGCCGGGCCGGGGCGGGGGCGAGGGCGGCCGGCCGGCGGCCGCCGCACCAGGCGGGCACGGTCCGGGGACCCAGGCCACCGGTCAGGGCGCGCCGGGCGCCGGCTCCACCGGGCGGCGCCGTTCGCGAGGCCGCGCCGTGCCGGCGGCGGTCGCGGTCGCGGTGGTGCTGGCGGCCACCGGTGTCACCGTCGCCCTGCTCAAGACGGGCCCGGACGGCACCGCCGACACGGCCAGCGCGAGCGACGCGCCCCGACCTTCAGGCGCGTCCTCCGAGCACCCCAGCCCGGGCACCCTGCCGGACTCGGGCGGCTCCAAGCGCCCGGGCAGGAGCGGGGCCACCTCGCCGTCCGCCTCGCCTCCGCACACCCGGACCCGTTCCGCCGCCCCCGCCACCAGGCGGCCGCCCGCGCGCCCCACCACCCCTCCCAAGCCCGGCACCGGCGGCTCGGGCAGTTCAGGCGGTTCCGGCGGTAACTCGTCCGGCAGCGCAGCCCAGCCGCCGGCCTGCCAGTCCGCGGGCGGCGGCAAGTACAACTGCACCGTCTGGAGGAGCGCCACCTCCTACACGGCCTCCGGCACCCAGGCCGGGGTCCTGAACGCCGGCACGAACTATTTCTACTGCCAGCAGAACCTGGGCCGCCGCGAGACCTACGGCCAGTGGACGAACACCTGGTATGCGAGGACGGACGACGACAGCGGCAACACCGACGTCTTCGTCAGCGACGTCTACCTCCGAGGCGGCGACAACGACCAGCCCATACCCGGCCTGCCCACCTGCTGACGGCTCCTCCGCCGCACGTGGTACCCCGCCCCGTGCGGCGGAGGCCGCCCGGTGCGGGGGAGCCCGAAGCCCGCGCCCCGAGCCAGGCGCCGCAGGGGCCGCCGCGCCCCTCGTCGAGCCGGACGACCCGTGAGAGCATGCCGCCGCCGGAGGAGCCGCCGGCTTCAGGCCGCAGGCGGGATCTCCCCCGAACCCCGGGTGATCAGACGCGTCGGCAACTCGATGCGCTCCGGGACCAGGGAGACCCCGTCGAGCCGGCTGAACAGCCGCTCCGCGGCGGTGCGGCCCAGCTGGGCCGAGTCCTGGGCGACGACCGTGATGGCGGGCTGGAGCAGGTCGGCCAGCTCGAAGTCGTCGAAGCCCACGAGGGCGACCCGCTGCCCGCGTTCGGCCAGCGAGGACAGCACCCGGACCACGGTCACGGTGACGCGGTTGTTCCCCGCGAAGACCGCGGTGACGGCATCCGGCCCGGTGAGCATCTCCTCCGCCGCCCGCCGGACCCGCTCGGGGTCGGTCATGCCCAGCGACATCCAGGAGTCCTCGATGACGATGCCGGCGTCGTCCATGGCGGCCCGGTAGCCGCGCAACCGCTCCGCGGCCGTGTGAATCCTGGGCTGGTCGCCTATGAAGCCGATCCTGCGGTGACCCTGAGCGACCAGGTGGATGACGCCGTCCCGGGCGCCGCCGAAGCTGTCGGACAGCACGACGTCCGCGTCGATGCGGCCGGCCGGGCGGTCCACGAAGACGGTGGCGACACCCGCGCGTATCTCGGGCTCCAGATAGCGGTGGTCGTCGCCGGCCGGGATGACCAGCAGCCCGTCCACCCGGCGGGCGCACAACGCCAGCGCGAGTTCCTGCTCGCGCTCCGGCTCCTCGGCGCTCGAGCCGTTGATCAGCAGGGCGCCATGGGCGCGCGCGACCTCCTCCACGGCCCGGCTGAGCGGTCCGTAGAACGGGTCGGCGAGGTCCTCCAGGACCAGGCCGATGCTTGCGGTCCGCCCCTTGCGGAGCACCCGTGCGGAGTCGTTGCGCCGGAAGTTCAGGGCCTCGATGGCCTCCTGGACGCGCCGCTCGGTGTCCGCCGTCACCCCTGGCTCGCCGTTGACCACGCGTGAGACCGTCTTCAGGCCGACCCCGGCGCGTGCGGCTACGTCCTTCATCGTGGGACGGTTGCCGTAGCGGGTCTCGGCTCTGCGGGTGGTCTCAGCCACGGTGATCTGTCCTGTCGTTCATGAATGTATGAGGATGTGGCGTCGAGCATACGGCCTGGACAACGTTGTCAGATGCAGGGGAGACTGGTTCGGCCCAATCTCCGGCCTGCCCTTTCACCTGGAGACCTCACCTGATGCATACGGACCTCGTCGCCGCGCTGGATATCGGCGGCACCAAGATCGCTGGAGCCTTGGTGGACGGCGGCGGCCGGATACTGCTGCGCGCCCAGCGCCCCACGCCCGCGCAGGAGGACGGCGACACCGTCATGCGTGCGGTCGAGGGCGTGCTCCACGATCTCACCGGCTCCCCGCTGTGGGCCAGGGCCGGCTCGATCGGCATCGGCAGCGCGGGCCCGGTGGACGCCACGACCGGCACCGTCAGCCCGGTGAACGTGCCCGGCTGGCGGGACTTCCCGCTGGTGAAGCGGGTGCGCGCGGTCGCCTGCGGGCTGCCCGTGGAGCTGATCGGCGACGGGGTCGCGATCGCCGCGGCGGAGCACTGGCAGGGCGCGGCCCGTGGCCATGACAACGCCCTGTGCATGGTGGTGTCCACGGGTGTGGGAGGCGGGCTGGTGATGGGCGGCCGGTTGCACCCGGGCCCCACCGGGAACGCCGGTCACATCGGCCACATCAGCGTCGACCTGGACGGCGACCCCTGCCCGTGCGGGGCGCGCGGTTGCGTGGAGCGCATCGCGAGCGGCCCGAACATCGCCCGGCGCGCCCTCGCGAACGGCTGGCGGCCGGGCCCTGACGGCGACGCGTCGGCGGCGGCGGTGGCCAAGGCGGCACGGGCCGGTGACCCGCCCGCGGTGGCGTCGTTCGAGCGGGCCGCGCAGGCGCTTGCCGCGGGGATCGCCGCGACGGCGACACTGGTCGAGATCGACATCGCGGTGATCGGCGGCGGGGTGGCCGGTGCCGGCGACGTGCTCTTCACCCCACTGCGCAGGTGGCTGCGCGACTACGTGACGCTCTCCTTCGTGCAGCACTTGAAGGTGACCGCCGCGCAGATGGGGCGGGACGCCGGACTGGTGGGCGCGGCGGCGGCAGCACTGCACGCGGCCCCGGACGCGACCGCCGCGGGTGTCGGCGGCTGACGGGCCCGATAGATCAGGGAAGAGCGTTTACCCCCGAGCCCCGTCAAAACTCTTGACGCGCTGATCTCTTGGCAGTGAGATCCAGATCTCGTGTTCGGCGAGATGAGCGACCCCGAGGAGGGGACATGGCGCGGTCATTCCGGGACTCCGACGACCATCTGAGCGCGGTGCGGCACGGGACGCCCCCGGTGTCCAGACGAGGCCTGCTGCGTACCACGGCGGCAGCGGCGGGTGCCGTGACGCTGCCCGGTCTGCTGGCTGCCTGCGGCAAGGGCCCGGGGGGAGGCAACACCGTCACCATGGGTTCGAACGCGTCGGACGCGGTGCCCAAGAAGGCATTCGCCGACGCGTTCCACGCCTACGAGAAGAAGTCCGGAAAGACCGTCAAGGTCAACACCCAGAACCACGAGGACTTCCAGGAGAACATCAGCCGCTATCTGCAGGGCCGGCCGGACGACGCCTTCATGTGGTTCGCCGGGTACCGCATGCAGTACTTCGCCGAGAAGGGGCTGCTGGTCGACATCAGCGACGTCTGGAAGGACCTGAAGGGGTTCTCGCCGGCCATCAAGGAGCAGTCGTCGCGGGACGGAAAGCAGTTCTTCGTCCCCTATTACTACTATCCGTGGGCCGTCTTCCACCGCAAGAGCCTGTTCAAGGAGCGGGGCTACGAGCAGCCCAAGACGTGGGACGACTTCATCGCCCTCGCCAAGCAGATGTCCAAGGACAAGCTGCCCGTCGCCTTCAGCGACAAGGACGGCTGGCCCGCGATGGGCACCTTCGACTACATCAACCTGCGCGCCAACGGATACGACTTCCACAAGTCCCTGATGGCAGGTACCGAGTCGTGGACCGATGCCAAGGTCAAGCACGTCTTCGACCTCTGGCGCGAGCTGCTGCCCTACTGCCAGCCGGGTGCGAACGGCAGGACCTGGCAGGAGGCCGCCCAGGGGCTGCAGAAGCGGACCTGCGGAATGGCCGTCTTCGGCATGCCGCACCCCGGTCAGCAGTTCCCCGTGAACGAGCGTGACGACATCGACTTCTTCGCCTTCCCCGAGATCGACCCCTCCTACGGCCAGGACGCGGTGGAGGCCCCGATCGACGGCTTCCTGATCGCGAAGAAGTCCAAGAACGTGGACGGCGCCAAGGATCTGCTGCGCTACCTCGGCACGCCGCAGGCCGAGGCCGTCTACCTGGCCGGCGACCCGAACAACATCGCGGTGAACGACGGCGCCGACACCTCCAAGTACAGCGCCCTGCAGAAGAAGTCGGCCGAGCTCGTCTCGAACGCCAAGCAGATATCGCAGTTCATGGACCGCGACACGCGCCCCGACTTCGCCAGCACGGTGATGATCAAGGCCATTCAGGACTTCATCGGAAATCCGAAGGATGTCGACGGCCTGGTCAACGGCATCGAGCGGCAGAAGAAGACCATATTCTCCCAGCCCGTCGGATGACCGGTAAGACGCCCGGCACCCGGCAGGCAGCCGGAAAGGAGGAACGGACGACGTGCCGCTGAACACCGCGCGGCGCCCCGGACGCAGATCGCGGCGCTTCACGCGCCGCGATCTCGCCGTGGTCGGGGTGCTGCTTGGCATATCCGTACTGCTCGATCTCGCCATCGTGTGGGGCCCGACCCTGGCCTCCGTCGGACTGTCGTTCACGGCCTGGGACGGCATCGGCACCATCCACTGGGTCGGCGGTCAGAACTATGACAACCTTGTCAACAACTATCCGTCATTCTGGCCCGCCGTCCGGCACAATCTGCTGTGGCTGGCCTTCCTCGGACTGGTCGCCACCCCCTTCGGCCTCTTCCTCGCCGTACTCATCGACCGGGGTGTCCGCTTCAGCCGTTTCTACCAGTCCGTCATCTACATGCCGGTGGTGCTCTCGCTCGCCATCGTCGGCTTCATCGCTCAGCTGATCCTCGGCAGCGACCAGGGCGTCCTGAACACCATGCTCGGCAACCCCCAGGACCCGGTCGACTGGCTGGGCGATCCGCACCTCAATATCTGGATGATCCTGCTGGCCGCGGGTTGGCGGCACGTCGGCTATGTGATGATCCTCTATCTGGCCGGCCTCAAGGCGGTCGATCCCGCGCTTTCGGAAGCGGCCGCGATCGACGGTGCGAACGCCCGCCAGACCTTCTTCCGCGTCACCTTTCCCACACTGCGCCCCGTCAACGTCATCGTCGGCGTGATCACCGTCATCGAGGCATTGCGCGCCTTCGACATCGTCTACGCGGTCAACAAGGGCCGCAACGGCCTGGAACTGCTGTCCGTACTCATCACGGACAACATCATCGGCGAGGCGAGCCGGATCGGTTTCGGCTCGGCCATCGCGGTCGTCCTGCTCGTCGTCTCGATCGGCTTCGTGGTGACGTTCCTGGTCCAAGAGCTGAGAGGAGCCCGGGAACGATGACGACCACGCCCGGCACCGCCGTCCCCGCACCGCTCCGCCCGGCCACCGCTGACCCCGTCCAACGGCCCCCGCGCCGCGGTCGGTTCGGTGTTCACGTCTTCCTGCTCGCCGTCTCGCTCGCCTTCCTCGCCCCGCTGCTGCTCGCGGTCTACGCGTCGCTGCGGCCGTACGACGAGACGGCGAAGTACGGCTATTTCTCGTTGCCCAGGCACCTTTCCTTCACCTATTACGAGCGGGCGTTCACCGAGTCCGACATGGGGAGGTACTTCCTCAACACGCTGATCATCGCCGTGCCCGCGGTGCTGATCACGCTCTTCCTGGCGTCGTTCGTGGCCTATGCGCTCTCGCGGCTGCGGATTCGCGGCGGTGTCGTGCTGCTGATGCTCTTCACCGCCGGAAACCTGCTGCCGCAGCAGGTGATCGTCACCCCGCTGTACGTGCTCTTCAACCGGATTCCGCTGCCCTGGTGGATGTCCGATTCCATGACGCTGTACGACTCGTACTGGGCCGTCATCCTGGTGCACGTCGGATTCCAGATCGGCTTCTGCGTCTTCGTGCTGTCCAGCTATATGCGCACGCTTCCGCAGGAGATCACGGAGGCGGCGATCGTGGACGGCGCGGGGGTGTGGACGCAGTTCTGGAGGATCACCCTCCCGCTGTGCCGCCCCGCCCTCGCCGCGCTCGGCACGCTCGAATTCACCTGGGTCTACAACGACTTCCTCTGGGCCCTGATCTTCATCTCTGACCCTGACAAACTGCCCATCACGTCGTCGCTGAACAGCCTGCGCGGGCAGTTCTTCACGGACTACAACCTGCTGGCCGCCGGCTCCGTCCTCGTGGCGCTGCCCACCATCGTCGTCTTTCTGCTGCTCCAGAAGCACTTCATCGCGGGGCTGACCCTGGGGTCCAGCAAGGGATAGCGTTCGACCTGGGCAGACGTGGTGGTTACGGGGTGACGTTGTCGACGCTGGCCGACAACGTCACCCCGTCCATGGAGCGCGGCGAGGGAACTGTGGCGGCGTCCGACGGTCGGCCAATCGGGCGTGAGGCAACACTCCGGGAGCATCTGGGGAGACCTTTTTCGCGCTGCCCTGCATGAGGGAGAAACAGGTGTCCATCGCCTCTGCGGCCCCGGCCCCGGCCCCGGCCCCGGCCCCGGCCCCGGCCCCGGCCCCGGCCCCGGCCGCCGGCATCAAGTGCGCGTAGATCCGCTGCGTGTCGAGGCGTCCTTGTGGCCCAGCCACTTCGAGACTGGCACGGGGTTCTCCCGCGCGTCCAGTTGCACCGACGCGTAGGTGTGCCGGAGCCAGTGAAGGCCGAACTCGCGCGTGTCCGACGCATAGACGTCGACCGATGGCAAGCCACCCCGCGGCCGCGAGGGCCGTTCCTGATGCCCACCCGTCTCGGCGCATCCCGGCCCTGCTTCATACACAGAACCGTCCCAGCAGGTCAGCGCATGGGACGTCCCGCGAAGCCCTCAGTTCAGTGCCCGTCCTGGCAGCCGGCACAACATCTCGGCAATCTCGGTCGAACAAGCCGGGCGGCGCGGTCCACCCCGCGTCGTCCTCGACCATCAAGGGGGAAATCGATCATGGGAATCCGTAAGTGCCTGGCAACGCTGGCGGCAACTGGAGCGCTGGTCGGCGGAATGGCAGCCATGGCCCCTGCTGCGAGTGCGGCTTCTGGTGGCACTGCCCCGGCCTGCATCCAGCGAACCGTGTACGCCCACCCCGAGGGTTACACGCAGGTGTACCTCTACAACACGTGCGGCAAGACGATGCATGTCAACGTCGTCGTGAACAACGGCCCTGACATGGGCTGCAAGGCGATCACGAACAAGCACCAGCTCTACCACGTGATCAACTGGGGGACGTATCAGAAGACCGTCGTCTGCTGACAGAACCACCCGCGACTGTCCCCGTAGCGAGGACGCCCACTCCCCGCGGACCTGCATGCGAAGGCACCACACTCGTACAGCAGGGAGCGCGGGAGTCGGGCGCCCTCGCCGGTCCGAAGGCCGGGCTGCTGTCGTTGCAGTGAGCCGTAATGAGCACGCCCGGTCTGGCAACGGAACGTTCCTACAGCTTGTTGCGGGCGTCCAGCCCGGCTACCGTCTTTCTCGCATGTGGAAGTTGTTTTTGTACGTGAACAACTGGCAATCGTGAGGAAGGCACTTCACGGATGAAGAAGCCCTTGAGCCGCCGCACGTTCAACCAGCTGGCCGCCGCCCCGCTGCTCGCCGTGCCGGGGGTGGCCCTGTCGGCCCCTCCCGCTCAGGCGTCTCCGTCGTTGAATCGTTCCATCCGGGCCGCCATGCGCCGCGCCGCCGTTCACATGGACCGGGTCGTCTCCTACCGGGGCGCCTACGTCTGGAACTACCTGCCCGACCTGTCGGTCACCTGGGGCGAGATGGAGGCCCGGCGCACCATGTGCTGGGTGCAGCCGCCCGGCACCCCCTCCATGGGCCACAGCATGCTCGACGCGTACCACGCAACGGGCGACGAGGCCTTCTACCGCGCGGCCGAGCGCACCGGACTCGCCCTGGTGGAGGCCCAGCTCCCCGTCGGCGGCTGGAACTACATCCACGACTTCGCCGGTGAGGCGTCCCTGCGCGACTGGTACGCCACCATCGGCGCGAACGGCTGGCGGCTGGAGGAGTTCCAGCACTACTACGGCAACGCCACGTTCGACGACGCGGGCACGTCCGCCGCCGCGCAACTGCTCCTGCGGCTCTACGCCGAGCGCCGCGACCCGCGCTTCAGGCGGCCCCTCGACAAGGCGATCGGCTTCGTCCTGGCCGCGCAGTTCCAGGGCGGGACGGCGGACGGCGGCTGGCCGCAGCGCTTCCCCGCGTACTCCGGCTCGGTGAGCCGGATGCCGTGGCCGGACAGGCGCCCGCCGTGGCTGCCGAAGGACGCGCAGCACGGCATGGAGGACGGGGACTACACCCACCACGTCACGTTCAACGACGACGTGCTGGGCGAGAACATCAAGTTCCTCCTCATGTGCGTGTCCGCGCTGGGCCGGCGTGACCTGGTCGCTCCGGTGCGGCGCGCGATGGAGTGCCTGCGCCGTATGCAGCAGCCCGCGCCCCAGGCCGGCTGGGGGTTGCAGCACCTGTCCCGTGCGCAGGGCGGCAGGCCCGCCGGGGCGCCCGCGGGGGCCAGGTCGTACGAGCCGAGGGCGCTGACCTCGCACACCACGGGGACCAACGTCCAGCAGCTCTTCCAGTACTTCCAGCTGACCGGGGACCGCACCTTCCTGGACCGGGTGCCCGAGGCGCTGGACTGGCTGGACACCTGCCGGCTGACGGCGCAGCAGATCGCCGAGAACCCGCTCCTCCAAGGCGACACCCACCCCACGTTCGTGGAGATCGGCACCAACCGGGCCAAGTTCACCCACCGCTTCGGCTCCAACATCCGCAACGGCGCCTACTACTACGACCACGACCACCACGACACGCTCAGCCACTACTCGTCAGGGCGTTCCGTCGACGTCGACGGCATGCGCGCCACTCATGCGCGGCTCGCGGCGATGAGCGACGCCGAGGTGGCGGCGCTGAGGGCGCGCTCGCCGCTGACGCCGGGCGTGACCGCTCCGCTGCCCCGCTACTACTCGGTGCGCGACATCCGGCTCACCGATCTCCTGCGGGACTCGCCCCTCGACCTGCCCGAGGTGACCGGCCAGCAGGCCGCTGACCTGGTCGACGGGCTCGGCACGCGTGACTACTGGCTCACCCCGCTCGAAGCGGTGACCAACCCGTATCAGGGCCCCGGTTCGACCGAGCCGTACGACGGCAAGGCGTATATGAGCAGGAACGTCGGCGACCTCCGCGACACCTCTCCCTACGACCCCGAGAAGCCGCCGCAGGAGCCGCCCTACGAGCCGCACGACCGGCCGATGGGGATCAGCACGGCGGCGTACGCGTCGAACATGGCGAAGCTGATCGCGTACCTGGAGCGGCGCGGGGCGTGACCGCGGTGGCCGCCGGGGCGCTGCCATCCGTTGTGCGCCACCTGTCCGTCACCGCTTCCCGCCGGCCTCGTGGTGGACGAGGCCGGCGGGAAGCTGCCCGGCGCGGGGCCGGCACCCCTGCCCGAAAGGAACCCGCCACAGAGACCCGGCCGGTGCCGAATCGTTGCGCACGGCGGCCGTTTGACCCCGGGGCAGAAGCGGGCAAACACACGGAGTAACGGCGGTGAGCGCCTCCCGGCGGCCGCGCCGTCCTTCCGGCGACGCGCCGCCAAAGCCATTGGAGATACGGGGAGTTGCTGTCGGACAATGGCGCCATGCCGGGGCGTGAGGGGGCCGACGGCATCACGGGGGGTCACGGGGTGTGCGTCACGGCAGGCGCCGAACCGCCCATCAGGCAAGGGAGCCGCTGTGATCAAAGGGATCGACGTCAGTGACTACCAGGGGACGGGTTTCTCCACGAGTGGCCTCGACTTCGTCATCGTGAAGGCCACGGAGGGCCGTTCCTACATCAACCCGAAGCAGGCCGCGCAGGCCAAGAGAGCACGCGACGCCGGATGCGTGGTCGGCTTCTACCACTTCCTGTGGCCGGGGAACATCGAAGCCCAGGCCGAGTACTTCGTCGCCAAGTGCGCCTCGGCCGAGGGCGACCTGCTCTTCGTCGACTGGGAGAACACGTCGTCGGGCACCCGGGCCTCGGGAGCGGAGAAGGACGCGTTCATCCGTGCCGTGCAGCGTCTGCGGGGCAAGACGCACCGCGTCGGCCTGTACTGCAACCGCGACTTCTGGCTCAACCACGACAGCTCCTCCTTCGCGGGGGACGGCCTGTGGATCGCCGACTACAACGGCAACCCGGGCCACCCCGGCATCAAGGCGCCGTGGGTGTTCCACCAGTACACCAGCAAGCCGGTCGACACCAACCTCGGGAACTTCGCGAGCAGGGCCGCCCTGCGCACGTGGGCCGCCGGCACAGGATCATCGACGGAGGACGACATGCCCCAGTACGTGAACCTCGGCCTCGACAAGCCCTTCACGCTCCGCCCCGGCCAGGACTGGGACGCCATCGAGTTCACCAAGGAGTGGAACGACGAGGCCGGTGACCACGCCAACGACGGTTCGGTGTTCGTCCGCGGCGCCGCCCGCTTCGCCGGGCAGGTCAGCCTGGTCCTCTCCGGAGTCCCGGTCGGCACGCAGTTCCAGGTGCGCCAGACCGAGGTGGACTCCGCCGGCAAGCACGTCGCCGATCACCCCATCGCGGAGCTGATCGGCTCCGAGGGCGGCACCTTCGGGATCGTGCCCGTCGTCGGCCGGCTCGCCAAGGGCCGCCAGATGCGGATCCGGATCAAGGCGTTCCAGGACACCCCGGTCACCGTGACGTCCGCCGTCCTCACGGCCCTGGTCTGGAAAGAGGGTTGAGATGGCCGCACCCGTCGAGAAGAAGGTCACGGCCGCTACGGCCGCCTCCCTGGTGGTCGGCGTCGTCGTCGCCGTCCTGAACGCCGTCGTCGCCGACGCGAGCCTGCTCGGCTCGCTGCCCGAGTGGCTCCAGTCGGTGATCATCGCCCTGGTGCCGCCGATACTGACGTTCCTCGGCGGCTGGCAGGCCAAGCACACCCCGCGCGAGACCGGCGGCTGAGCACACCCGTCCGCCCCACGCGGTCCCCGGACACCACCGGCAAGGCCTGGAGCGGCACCGGGACAGGGCAGGGGGATGCCCGCCGGGCTCCAGGCCGGGTGATCTGATCAGCGGCTGGTTTCCATGGCGGGGTGTTGCGGGCAAGCCACAGGGGGCCGACAGAAGAGGGGGAACCGTGATCGTCTGGATCAACGGTGCGTTCGGTGCGGGGAAGACCTCCACCGCACGGGAACTGATCGACCTGCTCCCGAACAGCACGCTCTTCGACCCCGAGATCATCGGCAGCGGCCTGTCCTGCCTGCTGCCGCCCAAGCACCTCGCCGAGGTGAGCGACTTCCAGGACCTGCCCATCTGGCGGCGGCTCGTGGTGGACACCGCCGCCGCACTGTTCGCCGAGGTGGGCGGGGTCCTGGTGGTCCCGATGACCCTGCTCCGCCAGGAGTACCGGGACGAGATCTTCGGTGGCCTCGCCGCCCGCAGGATCCCGGTGCGCCACATCGCGCTCACTCCGGCCGAAACGATACTGCGGGCCCGTATCGCGGGCCGTGAGGTGCCCGCCGACCTGCCCCGCGGCGAGCTGCGGGTACGCCAGTGGGCCTACGACCACATCGAGCCCTACCGCACCGCCCTCGCGACCTGGCTCGCCGCCGACGCACACCTCCTGGACACCGGCGCCCTGACCGCCCATGAGACCGCGGTCCGCATAGCCGAGGCGGTGCGCACCGGCGCCGCGCCGGTGTGCGACATAGTGCAGTCCCCGGAGCCCACCGCGGAGACCCTCGCCTCGGGGGTGCTGCTCTTCGACGACCAGGACCGGGTGCTGCTGGTCGACCCCACGTACAAGGCGGGCTGGGAGTTCCCCGGCGGGGTCGTGGAACCCGGCGAGGCTCCGGCGCGCGCGGGGATGCGCGAGGTCGCAGAGGAGACCGGAATAAGGCTCCACGACGTGCCCCGCCTTCTGGTGGTCGACTGGGAGTCGCCCACACCCCCCGGCTTCGGGGGCCTGCGGATGCTCTTCGACGGCGGCCGGCTGAACAGCGGTGCCGCCCGGAACGTGCTGCTGCCCGGGCCCGAGCTGCGCGACTGGCGCTTCGTCACCGAGCAGGAGGCCGCGGATCTGCTGCCGCCCGTCCGCTACGAGCGGCTCCGCTGGGCCCTGTACGCGCGGGAGCGGGGCGCCGCGGTCTATCTGGAGGCGGGCGTGCCGGTCTGAGGCACCGCGCGTGCCGGCCTGCGGAACCGGAGCGCGTTCGGACCGGCGCCGGGCCTGCTCAGTCGCCGTACCGCCCGGCGGCGCGCACGAGTTCGCGACCGGCCTGTTCCGTGACGGGATCGCCGTGCCCGAAGCAGGCCACCTCGCAGTCGAGCGCGGCGAGCCCCCGTAGGGAGCCCGTGGCGCGGTCGCCGTCCAGGTTGAACACCCCGCGGATCACCTCCCCGGTGCTGGGCGAGGCCGCCACCGCGTCGCCGGTGAAGAGGACCCCGTGCTCCGGGAGCAGCAGCGCGACGCTGCCGTCGGTGTGCCCCGGCACACCGACGACCAGGGCGCCCCCGCCGAAGCCGAGCACGTCGCCGTCCGCCAGTTCGCGGACCTCCGCGGGGTACACCGGCCGTACCGGCATCGGTGGAAGCCGCCGTACCGCCTCCGCGTGGAGGGGCACCTCCCACTCCTCGAACACGGGCCGCGGTCCCCGTGCCGTGCCACGCACGAAGGGTGCGTCGAGGCGGTGCGCCAGCACCGTGGCACCGCTGATCTCCGCGAACTCCCCGGCCCCGCCCGCGTGGTCCTCGTGGAAGTGCGTCAGCACCACCCGGCGTACGTCGCGTGGATGCCGCCCGAGCCCTGCCAGCGCACCCGCGATCAGCGGCCCGGCGCCGAACGCCCCCGCGTCGATCAGCGTGAGGTCGTCGTCCCCGTCCCGCCACAGGTAGGCCTGCCCCACGGCGAAGCGCAGCAGATGCAGACGCGGACGCACCTCGATGACCTGCACACCGTCCCCCACATCGTCCATGCGCCGACGGTAGGCAGCGGAGCCGGACGGACGCCAGCGAGCTACGCCGTGGGCAGACAGGCGAGCCACGCGCCGGGGAGGAGAGGGGGCATGGACGGGAGGGAGGAGAGGGACCCGCGATCCGGGAGGGGAGGAAAGGACGGGCCGGAGGAGAGAGAACCTTGCCCCTGGCCGGATCACGGGGCCCAGGGATACATGCCTCGGACGACTCCGGAACCGCGGCGACCACCCCGGGGGCGGCAGGCGCCCCGCCCCCGGGGTGGTCGCAGGTCGTCAGACCGCGTAGTTCCGAAGGAACAACGCCTCGGCGATCGCCAGCCGCCGCAACTCGTCCGGCGAGACGCTCTCGTCCACGGCGTGGATCCGCGCCTCGGGCTCGCTCAGGCCGATCAGCAGGATCTCCGCCTCCGGGTAGAGCCCGGCGAGGGTGTTGCAGAGCGGAATCGATCCGCCGTGGCCCGCGAACTGCATCTCCTGGCCCGCGTACGCCTCGCTCATCGCGCGGGCCATCGCCGCGTAGGCCGGGCTGTCCGTGCCGGCCCGGAACGCCTGCCCCTGGCCGGTCTTCTCGCAGCGCACCCGCGCACCCCACGGAGCGTGCGCCTCGCAGTGCGCCGTCAGCAGCCTGGCCGCCTCCGACGCGTCCGTACCCGGCGGCACCCGCAGGCTGACCAGCGCCCGGGCACCCGCCTGCACGGACGGGGTGGCGCCCACGACGGGCGGGCAGTCGATGCCGAGCACCGTCACGGACGGCCGCGCCCAGATGCGGTCGCTGACCGTACCCGAACCGGTCAGCTCCACCCCCTCGCGCACGCTCGCGTCCCGGCGGAAGTCGTCCTCCGGGTACTGCAGGCCCTCCCAGGAGCCGCCGCCGTCCAGGCCGTCCACCGCCGTGGAACCGTCCTCGGCGCGCAGCGAGTCCAGGATGCGGATCAGCGCGGCCAGCGCGTCGGGCGCCGCACCCCCGAACTGCCCGGAGTGCAGGTTCCCCTCCAGCGTGTCCACCTGCACCCGCACCAGCGCCATACCGCGCAGCGAGGTCGTCACCGTCGGCAGGCCGAGGCGGAAGTTGCCCGCGTCGCCGATCACGATCGTGTCGGCCCTCAACAGCTCCGGGTGCTGTTCCGCATACCGTTCGAGACCGCCCGTGCCCTGCTCCTCCGAGCCCTCGACGATCACCTTGACGTTCACCGGGACCTCACCCGCGGCCTTCAGGGCGCGCAGCGCCAGCAGGTGCATCACCAGGCCGCCCTTGCAGTCCGCCGCGCCCCGTCCGTACCAGCGTCCGTCCCGCTCGGTCAGCTCGAACGGGGGAGTGGTCCAGCCTGCCTCGTCGAGCGGGGGCTGCACGTCGTAGTGCGCGTACAGCAGCACCGTCGGGGCGTTCGCGGGACCCGGCAGGTACCCGTAGACCGACTGCGTGCCGTCCGGGGTGTCCAGCACGGCGACGTCCTGGAAGCCCTCGGCGCGCAGCGCGCCGACGATCCAGGAGGCCGCCCCCTCGCTCTCGCTCCTCGGGAACTGCGCGAAGTCCGCCACCGACTTGAAGGCCACCAGTTCCGTGAGCTCCTCCCTGGCCCGGGACATCAGGGCGGCGACGGCATCGGTGATCGTGTTCGGTGACATGGATCGCGCTCCTCGTAGGTGCGGGGCCGGGTGCCCGTGCCCCCACCGGGTCGGTGGTACGGCCGCGGACCGCTCGCGGCGGCCGCGCGGGTGGCGGCGGACGCCGGAGCGCGTCCGCCTTGAACGGTGCCGCACCGCTGCCGGCGCGCACCGGTGAATATGATGATGATCCTCCCACAGGGGCGAGTGGCCGGGGCCACCGTAGGATGCCCGGGAAAGGTGTGCGAGGCGGCTTGATCGGGAGCGGTAGACCATCGTGAGCAGCGACAATTCTTCGGACGACGCTCTGCAGGTGTGGGACGTCGTCGTGGTGGGAGCGGGACCCGCGGGAGCCAGTGCCGCGTATGCGGCAGCCGTCACCGGACGCCGCGTGCTTCTACTGGAGAAGGCTGAGCTGCCCCGGTACAAAACCTGCGGCGGTGGCATCATCGGGCCGTCCCGGGACTCCCTGCCGCCCGGGTTCGAGCTGCCGCTCCAGGACCGGGTGCGCGCGGTCACGTTCTCGATGAACGGCAGGTACACCCGTACCCGGCGGTCCTCGCAGATGCTCTTCGGCCTGGTCAACCGCCCCGATTTCGATCAGCAGCTGGTGATGCACGCGCAGAAGGCCGGCGCCGAACTGCGCACCGGCGTCACCGTCTCGCGGGTGGAGCAGCACGGCCCCTCCGTGCCCGACCGGCGCACCGTCGCCGTCGTGCTCCAGGGCGGCGAGACGCTGCTCGCACGAGCGGTGGTCGGCGCCGACGGCAGCGCGAGCCGCATAGGAGCCCATGTCGGCGTGAAGGTCGACCAGGTCGATCTGGGCCTGGAGGCGGAAATCCCGGTTCCGGAGACCGTCGCCGAGGACTGGGCGGGCCGGGTGCTGATCGACTGGGGGCCGATGCCGGGCAGCTACGGCTGGGTGTTCCCGAAGGGCGACACGCTGACCGTCGGCGTGATCTCCGCGCGCGGCGAGGGCGCGGCCACCAAGCGGTACCTGGAGGACTTCATCGGCCGGCTGGGGCTCGCGGGCTTCGAGCCGAACATCTCCTCCGGGCACCTCACGCGCTGCCGCAGCGACGACTCGCCGCTGTCCCGCGGCCGGGTCCTCGTGTGCGGCGACGCGGCGGGGCTGCTGGAGCCCTGGACGCGCGAGGGCATCTCCTACGCACTGCGCTCCGGGCGGCTGGCGGGGGAGTGGGCGGTGCGCATCGCCGAGGCCCCGGACGCCGTCGACGCGCGCCGCCAGGCCCTGAACTACACGTTCGCGATCAAGGCCGGCCTCGGCGTCGAGATGAGCGTCGGCAAGCGGATCCTCGCCGTCTTCGAACGCCGTCCCGGCATGTTCCACGCCGCGATCACCGGTTTCAGGCCCGCCTGGAACGCGTTCACCCGCATAACGCGTGGATCGGCCTCCCTGGCGGACATCGTGCGGACGCATCCGGTCGCGGGGCGGGCGCTGAACGCCCTGGACCGCTAGCGGTCCGGGGAGCCGAGGCCCGGGAAGCCGAGGCCCGGGGAGTCGAGGCCCGGGGAGTCGAGGCCCGGGGAGTCGAGGCCCGGGGAGTCGAGGCCCGGGGAGTCGAGGCCCGGAGGGAGCAACTCTGCGGTGTCCTGGCTGCCGGTGGCGGTGCGTTCGGAGGTACGGGTGCGGTGCCACCGGCGGTGCGGGCGCTGGGACCGGCGCTGGGACCGGCGAGTGCGACCGGCCGCGGCGGGCTCGCTGAGCGTACTGGTGCCGGGGGTGCAGCCTGTTGGCGTGCAGGGGTAGCGGGTCCAGGCGCCTGGTCAGTCGATCACCGTGATGCGGAACACCGGGTGGCGGGGCGCGGCCGCCAGCAGCTCGGCATCCGTGGAGTCCGCGGTGACCTCGTCGAAGTAGCGGCTCACCTGCCATCCCCACTTGGCGAGGTACGCCCGAAGGACCACGGGCTTCTCGGCGTCCGGCAGCTCGACCGCCGTGAACTCCTGCGTCCTGCTTCCCACCTGGAGGCGGCCACCGCCGGCCGCCCGCATGTTCCGGACCCACTCGGAGTCGCCCCGGGCCGAGACAAGGTACGGCCCACCCTCGTACGGCAACGGGTTGACCGGCAGCCGGCGCCACTCGCCGCTCTTGCGGCCGCGCACCGAGAGCTCGGCCGCGCCGACCAGGCTCACCCCGTGCCGCGCCAGCCAGCTGACGAACCCGCCGACCGCCTTGTCGATGCGCTTGGGCTGAATATAACGCTGCGTGCTGGTCATGGTGTCCTCCGTGAAAACGGGGTGGTGTGCCGCCACCGGTCGGGCGAGGGGCGCCGCGGTTGCGTGGCGGGCACGTACGCCTGGGCTGGGGCTCTGGGATCGAGTGCGCTGCTCTTCTTTGTGAGCAGTGCTCTCTGTTTGCCTGGTGGCAGTCTGTATGACTGGTTGGCCGATTGCAAGAGCAGTGCTCTCGAAAGTGTGCGGTGCTCTCGGGTGGGTGCGGTGCCCTGCCGTGGGGGCAGGTGTCTGGCTGCTGGGGTTCGCTGTCCGATGTCCGGCCTTCGGTCTTCGACGTTCGGTCGTTGGTCGCCGGGGCGGCGGCCGTCGCGGCGACGGTCGCTGGGTCGTTGGAGCCGCACCGCACACGTCCACCCGTGTCCGTAGCCCTGGCGTCCGGATGTCCATCCATCCGGATGGCGCGCTTGACTCCCATTGCTGCATATACAACACTCTGGGGTGTGGATACTTCTTCCGTTGACGAGATCGCGCGCGACTGCCTGGCGGTGCGCATACGGCTGATCGGCCGGGCTCTGACGAGCCTCTATGACGGCGCCCTCGACGGTCATGGTTTGACCATTGCCCAGGTCAACCTCATGGCCGCGCTGGGCAAGGCTGGTCCGTGCCCGCCGTCGAGGCTTGGCGACGTGCTGCAGCTGGAGAGGTCGACGGTCAGCCGGAATCTGAATCTGCTGCTGAACCGCGGCTGGGTCGAGGCCTTGTCGTCTGACGCGAAAGGGATACGGGAGGTTGCGCTCACCCTTGCCGGCCGAGCCAAGATCGAGTCTGTGATGCCTGAATGGCAAGCGGCTCAGCGGCAGGCCAGGGAACTTCTCGGTACGACGGGGGTCGGCGAGATTCAGAGGATCGCGAGCAGTATGGGGTATGCGCCGGGCGCCTGACTGAACCGGGGTGAGTCAAGAGGATTTCAATCCACGCTTGTTGTATATACATCAACATTTCCCAAGAGCAAGCAAGGACAAGAAGGGGAAGCGCATGAACGCCTTCTTTGCGAACAAAGTAGTACTGGTCACCGGCGCGTCACGAGGAATCGGCAGGGACGTCGCGCTGGCCTTTGCCCGGGAGGGAGCACGGCTGGTTCTTGCGGCCCGCTCGGCCGACCGGCTCGCTCAGGTGGAGGGCGAGGTACGCGATCTGGGTTCGGAAGCGCTGTCGGTACCGACTGACGTGACCTCCCCCGATGCCGTGACGGCCCTGGTGGACGCTGCGACGAAGCGATTCGGGCGAATCGACGTACTGGTGAACAACGCTGGAATCGGGAGGGTTGGCCTTATCGAATCGGCGGGGTTTGAGGACAACGTCCGGCAAACCCTTCGGGCGAGCCTTTTCGGGATGATCAGCGTGACCCAAGGCGTGCTCCCGGTTCTTCGGCGGCAGGGGTCGGGCGCGATCGTCAACATGTCGTCCGTGATGGGGCGCAAGGCGTTCTCTCGATTCGGCTCGTACGCGATCGTGATGCATGCGGTCTCCGCCTTCTCGGACAGCCTTCGCCAGGAGGTGGCCGACAGCGGTATCCGGGTCTCGGTGATCCATCCGGCGATCACCGCCACCGACCTGTTGAGGGAGGCCGACGAAACCGAGATGCCTCCGCCGTTCCGGCACATGACCCCGCTGACGTCGCAAGGTGTTGCCCGAGCTGTGGTGGCCGCCGTCCGGCATGGGAGGCGGCGTGTGGTGCTCCCGCGAACTGCGAACATGCTGCTGCTCGGCGAGGCTCTGTCGCCTCGCATCGGCGACTTGATCGCCTCGGCTCTCGCGCAGCGGCCCATCGCCCGCTTGCTCCGCATGAGCCGCGGGAAGAACTACCACGAAACGATCTTGAGTAACCCGAGCTGATAAGCGTGGCGCCGAGGGCCACGGGTGAGGTTTGCGCGTGGCCAGGGAGGGTTCGGACGGCTGCCCTCCTGCCGGGTGGCTCGACGTCGTGACGGAGCGGTGCTCTCGTTGTGGAGCATCGCTTCCCTTTGTGTGCGGTGCTCTCGAAAGCATGGCAGACTGCGCACATGAGTGGGACGAAGGGAGCCCGGGCGCGGGCGCGTATCGAGGTCACGGCGGCGATCAAGGACGAGGCGCGCAAGCAGCTCGCGGCGGAGGGCGCCGCGCGGTTGTCGCTCCGCGCGGTCGCCCGTGAGCTGGGCATGGTCTCCTCGGCCCTCTACCGGTACTTCCCCAGCCGTGACGACCTCCTCACCGCCCTCATCATCGACGCCTACGACAGCCTCGGCGCGGCGGTCGAGGCCGCCGACGAACAGGCCGTGGCGGGCGGGGGCGATCCGCGCGAGCGCTGGGTAAGCGTCTGCACGGCGGCACGGGTGTGGGCGCTGGAGCACCCGCACGAGTACGCGTTGATCTACGGCTCGCCCGTGCCGGGGTACACCGCTCCCCGGACGACCGTGCCGCCCGCCTCACGAGTCGGGCTGCTGCTCATCGAGATCGTGCGCCGCGCCCGGAGCGGGGGCGGTATCGCGGTGCCCCCGGTGTCCAAAGGAGCGAGCGCTGAGGCGGAGCGGATCGCGGCCGACCTCGCGCCGGACCTGCCGCCCGGGGTGGCGGCGGCGCTGGTCGCGGCGTGGGCGCAGCTCTTCGGACTGATCGGGTTCGAGCTGTTCGGGCAGTTCAACCGCGTGGTGGAGGACCGCGAGGCGTTCTTCACGCACGCGGTGGAGCAGCTTGCGCACGCGGTCGGCCTCGTCGGGCCGTACACCGCGGGAACGGGCGGCGGGCGCGGTGCCCCGACGGCGGGACAGGTGCGGCGGGCCTCCTGACCGGCACGGCAGGACCGCCCGCGTCCGCCCGCGCCGTCTACTCCTCGGGGAGTAGCCCTGATCACCCCGCACGTGGGACGCCGTCCGGGGTCGCGGCGTCTAGCGTGGCGGCATGGCAGAAGAGCGTGCGCCCGGCGGCCGGGACCCGAGGTGGGGTGGCCCGCCATGGGGGTGGCGGCGGCATGAGCCGCCGTGGGCCGGTTCGCAGGGCGACGGCGACCGGGACGGCCGTGCCCGCCGGTGGCCGTGGCCGTCCACGCTGCTGCTGACCGCCTTCGTCCTCGTCGGCTCCCACTTCGCCGCACACGCGCAGGGCACGCGCGAGCCGCTGGACCCGTTCGCGAACGCCCTGCTGGCGGGCGGCGGTCTCCTGCTTCTGTGGCGGCACCGCAGGCCCGGCCCGGTAGCCCTCGGTACGGCCGCCGCGGCACTCGTGTACCTGGCTGCCGGTTATCCCTACGGGCCCGTCTTCCTGACCGTCGCCCTCGGCTGCTTCAGCGCCCTCGTCGCCGGATATCGCAGAGTGGCCTGGTCGGCCATCGCACTGGTGTGGGCCGGGCATCTGCTGGTGGCCCACTGGCTCTACGCCTATCTGCCGCCGTCCGGTGACGGGCCCACGCGCTGGCAGGGCGAGGTCGGCGTCGCCGCGTGGGCGCTGGCCATCGTCGCGGTCTCCGAGCTCGTCCGCGTGCGGCGGGAGCAGTGGGCGAAGGACCGGGCGGAGCGTGCGCGGGCCGCGCAGCGGCGCGCCGACGAGGAACGGCTCAGGATCGCCCGCGAGCTGCACGACGTCCTCGCGCACAGCATCTCGGTGATCAATGTGCAGGCGGGGGTGGGCCTGGCGCTCCTCGACTCCGATCCCGAGCAGGCCCGGACGGCGCTGACCACCATCAAGGGCGCCAGCAAGGAAGCGCTGGGGGAGGTGCGCCAGGTGCTCGACACGCTGCGCGCGCCGGGCGCCGCGCCGCGGGCCCCCGCGCCCGGGCTCGACCGGCTCCAGGAACTCGTCGACCAGGCCGCGAGCGCGGGCCTCACCGTGCACGTGGACGCCCGCACCGCGGACAGCGACGGGGACCGTGAAGAGCAAGCCCACCGCGGAGATGAAGCCCACGGCGAAGGCGCCCCGGACTCCGAAGGCGCCCCGGACTCCGAAGGCGCCCCGGGCCGCAAAGGTGACCTGGACCGCGAACGCGAAACCCGCCGCGGGGTGGATGCCCATCCACGGGACGGCGTCGACCGTGGGCAGGCCGCCGGCCTCCGGGGCGAAGCGGATACGGATGCGGCCCTCACTCCGGCACCGGCCTCCGCCCCAGCCCCGACCACCAGCCCCGCAACCGTGCCCGCCTCCGCCCCAAGAGGCGAGGCAGCCCCGGGCCCAGGCCCAGGCACCGTCCCGGAGGGCTGGGCCCTCTCCGCCGGCCTCGCCGCGCCCACCTGCGAACCCCGCCCCGCCGGCCGTCCATCCCGGTCCGACTCCGCGCTCCGCGGGCGGCAGCGGCCAAGCCGGCAGTCCGCTCAGCCCGTGCTGTCGCCGGCCCTGGACCTCGCGGCCTTCCGCATCATCCAGGAGGCGCTGACGAACGTGGTCCGGCACTCGGGGTCGCGGCAGGCGCGTGTGCGGATCCGGTACGGCGCACGTGTGGTGCGGCTGCGGATCGACGACGACGGTCCGGCCACCGGAGCCGACGCGGGAGGCAGCGGCAACGGTCTCGCCGGGATGCGGGGGCGTGCAGCGGCCCTGGGCGGCACCATTGACGCGGGCCCGCGCCCGGACGGCGGCTTCTCGGTCTCCGTCGAACTGCCGTTGAAGGGGGTCCGTTGATCCGGGTACTGCTCGCCGACGACCAGGCGCTGGTCCGGGCAGGTTTCAAGGCGTTGCTCGATGCGCAGGCGGACATCGAGGTGGCGGGGGAGGCGGCCGACGGGGAAGAGGCGCTGCGCGGGGTGCGGGGCCTGCGGCCCGACGTGGTCCTGATGGACATCC
This sequence comes from Streptomyces sp. TS71-3, assembly GCF_018327685.1. Lineage (NCBI taxonomy): Bacteria > Bacillati > Actinomycetota > Actinomycetes > Kitasatosporales > Streptomycetaceae > Streptomyces > Streptomyces sp. TS71-3. Next base: position 3,340,622 of record NZ_BNEL01000003.1, read on the forward strand.
GCATGCCGGTGCTCGACGGCCTTGCCGCGACCCGGCGGATCACCGAGGACCCGGGGCTGGCCGAGGTCAAAGTGGTCATGCTGACCACGTTCGAGATGGACGAGTACGTCTTCGAGGCGATCAGATCGGGCGCGTCGGGCTTCCTCGTGAAGGACACCGAGCCGGACGAATTGTTGCGCGCGGTGCGTGCCGTGGTCGAGGGGGACGCGCTGCTGTCGCCGGGCGTGACACGACGTCTGATCGCGGAGTTCGCGGCGCGCTCCAAGGAACCAGTGGCGGCCGCGTCGCTCGCCGAACTCACGGAGCGCGAGCGGGAGGTGATGGCGCTGGTGGGCATCGGGCTGTCCAACGAGGAGATCGCCCGCCGCCTGGTGGTCAGCCCGCTCACGGCGAAGACGCACGTCAGCCGCACGATGGTCAAGCTCGGCGCCCGGGATCGCGCTCAGCTCGTGGTGTTCGCCTACGAGTCCGGGCTGGTGCGGCCGGGCTGGCTGGGCTGAGCGGCCGCCCGGTCGGGGTCACCCGGGCGCCGGCGTCGGCCGGGTCCGTATCCCGGCTCGGCCGGCCGGCGTCTTCCTGTACAGGCGCTTGCGGGAGAGGCCCTTCCTGTACGGGCCCTTCCTGTACGGGCCCTTCCGCTACAGGCCTTCAGATACGAGCCCTTCCTGGACGGGCGTAACCGTGCAGGGCGGCGCGTCCCGCGCCGTGTGCGCGCCTCCGCACCCGTTGATCACACAATTCGGGAGCGTTCCTTCCACAGCTCGGCCAGCGCGTGGTCACCGGTGACGGTGGGCACGGGACGGCGGTTCCACAGCGCCGCGTAGAGTTCCGTGGCCGGGCCCGCCAGCTCGCACTCCGCCTCCGCCGTGGTGCTGCCGCGCTCGGTGACCGGCGCCTCGGAGGAGAGCCGCACGGTCCAGGTGTCGCCGGTGTCCGTGGCGCGTACCCGCAGGACCCGGGGGGTGTCCGTGCGCACTTTGCTCACGGAACGCTGGTGGAAGCCCGCGAGCAGCTCGTCGATGCCGTCCACGGCCAGTTCGGCCCCGACTCCGTCGGCCTGCGTGCCGCGTGCGGACTCGGCGTCCATGCGGTGGATCGTGGTTTCGTGGGCCTGCCTGCGCGCCCAGAAGGCGAGAGGGGACGGCGCGGGCATGAACGTCCAGCACGCCAGGTCCGAAGGGGCGGCCTTGAGTGTCGCGACGAGGGCCGCGTGCCCTGCGCCGAACCAGGAGATCAGGTCGGTGTCGCCGTCGGGCGCGGAGGGCCGGCGCTGGAACGAGGTGAGCTCCTCGCGGACGAACGCTGCGGCCCATCGGTGTATTTGGCCGGTGTGCCGCAGCAGATCGGCGACCTGCCAGCCGGGACAGGTGGGTACGGTCGCCGTCAGGCCCGCCGCGGCGGCGGCTTTCGCCATGGACTCGCCCTGCCGGGCGAGGATCTCTATGTGATGGGAGGTCTTCATGTGGGGAGTCTGCCATGCAAGGATGCCGTGCCCACTGCACGTTTCGGGCGCACGGACTTGCGGCCCGCGCACCACGTGGTCGCCCGGTGCGCCCTGCGCCTCTCGCACGGGAGGAACACCTCTCGCACCGGAACACCTCTCGCACCGGAACACCTCTCGCACCGGAGGAACGATCGTCGTTCAGCGGACAGGGAACACGCCGGAGCTGGAAGCCGGGACCCGGGATCCGGCTCACGCCGATGCGGCCCGCCGGGTCGCGTACCCCACCGCCGCCGCCACCGCAGCCAGCACGGCCACGCTGGTGAGCGCGGTGGGCAACGAGAACCAGTCCGCCATGAAACCGATCGCCGGCGGCCCCAGCAGCATCCCGGCATAACCGAGGGTGGAGGCTGCCGCGACGCCGCTGGGCCCGGCGAGGGCGCCGGCCCGGTCGATCGCGACGGGGAAGATGTTGGCGAGGCCGAGGCCGGTGATGCCGAACCCGAGCAGGGCCACCCACAGCGTGGGCGCCAGAGATCCGAGCAGCATCCCGACGGCGGCCGTCGCCCCGCCCACCACCAGCGTGCGCGTCCGGCCCAGCCGCTCCAGCAGGGTCGTGCCGGTGACCCGGCCGATCGTCGTGGCCAGGGCGAAGGACCCGTACCCGGTGGCCGCGACGCCCGGGTCCGCGGACAGGTCCTGCTGCAGGTGCAGCGCGCCCCAGTCGGCGAGCGCGCCCTCTCCGTAGGCGGTGCAGAGCGCGATCAGGCCGAACACGATCACCAGGCCGCGTGTCCCGCCGTCGAGCCGCCGCGACGAGGGCGCCTCGGGAGCCGGCGCGGGCGTGGTTTCCGCACTCCGCATCTCCTCCGCGGGCGCGGGAACGGTGTGCCGCAGAACCGTGCGTCCCGCGGCGGCCGTCACCGCAAGCCCGACCACGGCGAGCGCGAACAGGTGCCGGGTGGCGGAGAGATGGCTCGCGACGAGGCCGCCCACGCCGGACCCGAGCATGCCGCCGAGGCTGAACGCGGCGTGGAAGCTCGGCATCACGGGTCGCCGCAGGGCGGCGATGACGTCGACGGCCGCGCTGTTCATGGCGACGTTCAGGCCGCCGTAAGCGGCGCCGAAGACGAGGAGCACCCCGCCGAGCGCGAGCGCCGAGTGGGTGAGCGGCGGCAGGGCCACGGCCAGGGACGTCAGCGCGCCGCAGGTCACGGTCATCGGGTGGTTGCCGAACCGGCGGCAGAGCCGTCCGGTGAACATCATCGTCACCACCGCGCCGGCCGAGACGCCCAGGAGCGCGAGTCCCAGCGCGCTCGCCGAGGAGTGGGTCTGTTCCTTGACGGCGGGGATGCGGACCACCCAGCCGGCGAAGACGAACCCGTCGAGCGCGAAGAAGACCGTCACCGCGGCACGGAGTCCGGCCACGGCACGTGCTTCCGGGGTGCGCGGCGTTGCGCTCCCTACTTTGTTTAGTGTCGGCACAAAATCAGACTAGGAGGGTGCTCCCCACCCGGCAAGGGGAATACGGGGGCACCCTGCGGGGAACCGCCGAGAAAGCCCACAAGGGCCGGCGCAGGGCCCCGCGGTGGCGGGTGCCGGAGCCGGTGAACGGTCCGGGGCGCGCGTATGTGCGGGTGCTGATGTGCCGGAGCAGGCGCGGCGGTACGAGCACATGTGTCCGCATCCGTTTACATCCGCATACAGGGGCAGGCATCTGCGCAGCAAGCGCAGGAGCGTGCGAGTGCGGGCGTGCCGGTGCGGGTGGTCGAGTGCCGACTGCCGAGTGCCCGGCTCTCGGCGCCCGGCCGTCCGGTCACACCGCCATGACCGTGCCGACGCCCGCCTCCTCGAACCCTGCCAGCGTCTCCGGAGGCGCGGCGGCATCCGTGACGAGCGTGTCCACCTGGTTCGCGCCGCAGATCCAGGCGAAGGCGCGGCGGCCCAGCTTGCTGGAGTCCGCCGCAACGATCACCTGCTGGGCCCGCTCGCAGAGCAGGCGGTTGATGGCGGCCTCGGCCTCGTCGTGCGCCGCGGCGCCGTGCACCGGATCGAAGCCGACCACGCCGAGCACGGCGACGTCGATGGTGATCTGTCCGAGCACGCCGTCGGCGAGCGGCCCGATGAGCTCGTACGACTGCGCCCGGGCCACCCCGCCGGTCACCACGATCTTGAACTGAGGGCGGACGGTGAGCTCGGTGGCGATGTTGAGCGCGTTGGTCACCACGGTCAGGGCGGGCGAGCCGGAGGCGAGCTCGGGGCGGACGGCGAGGGCGCGGGCCACCTCGGTCGTGGTCGTACCCCCGGTCAGCCCCACCGCCTGGCCCGGCGTGACGAGGCCGGCCACGGCCTCGGCGATGCGCTGCTTCTCCGCGCCGCGCCGCGCCGTCTTGTACCGCAGGGGCAGTTCGTAGGAGACGCCGTGCGCCACCGCCCCGCCCCGGGTGCGGACCAGCATCTGCTGCTCGGCGAGGCCGTCGAAGTCGCGCCGGATGGTCGCGGCCGACACCCCGAGGCGGGTCGCGGCCTCCTCGACGTCCAGCCGGCCGTGCTCCACCAGCAGCTCCAGCAGCTCCTGCCAGCGGGCGTCGCGCGACATGCAGCGCCTCCCATCCGCGCCCACCGGCGCTCGGTCCGTGGTCCGGGCCGAACGTCCTCCCGGAACGTGCACATGGCGGGCCCGGTCGGTCGCCCTGGTATGCGGCGTGCCGACCGGGGGCATACCCGGATGTCGGTGACCCTAGCGCAGGGTGCTCCCAGGCATGCTTGATGCTGCTTGTAACGTGCCTATATCTTGCAGAAACAATCATACGGAGGAGGGCGTGGTATGAGCCATGTCGAGAACGAGCTGAACAGCCAGCCGGAGTGCTGGTCGCGGGCCGCCGCACTCGCGGGCCGCCACGCCGCCGTACTGCCCGCCGCGGGCGAGCGGGTCGCGATCGTCGGCTGTGGCACCTCGTACTTCATGGCGCAGGCGGTGGCGGGGCTGCGCGAGGGCGCCGGGCAGGGGGAGACGGATGCCTTCCCCGCCTCGGAGTTCCCCGCGGGCCGCAGCTACGACCGGGTGGTCGCCCTCACCAGGTCGGGCACCACCACCGAGGTCCTCGACCTCCTCGCCTCGCTCCGGGGCCGCATCCCCACCACCGCGGTCACCGCGGATCCGCGCACACCGGTGATGCGGGTCGCCGACGAACTGGTGGTGCTCGACTTCGCTGAGGAGCGCTCGGTCGTCCAGACCCGCTTCGCCACCACCGTGGTCACCCTGCTCCGTGCCCACCTGGGCCTGCACTCCGACGCGGTCGTCGAGGACGCCCGCACCGCCCTGGCGGACCCGCTGCCGGAGGGCCTGGCCGAGTGCACGGAGTTCACCTTCCTGGGCCGCGGCTGGACGGTCGGCCTGGCGCAGGAGGCGGGACTGAAGATGCGCGAGGCGTCGCTGAGCTGGACCGAGGCGTACCCGGCGATGGAGTACCGGCACGGTCCCATCAGCATCGCCACCCGGGGCACGGCCACCTGGATGTTCGGCGAGGCCCCCGCGGGACTGGCCGGGCAGGTGCGCGCCACCGGCGCGATGTGGGTGGCGGGGGAACTGGATCCGCTGGCCGAACTGGTGCGGGCCCAACGCCTCGCGGTCGAGGTGGCCGCGGCCCGCGGTGTCGACCCCGACCTGCCGCGGCACCTCAGCCGCTCCGTGATCCTCACCCCGCCGGCGTCCTGACGCTCCCGCCCGCGGGCCCGGCCGTGCCGGGCACCCTGCGCGGATCCACCCCGACCGCCGCCCACCGAACTCAAGGAGAGGCCGTGCCCCTCGCAGCATCCGGCACGCTGGTCAGCCGTGCCGCGGACGCCGGGACCGCCGTCGCCGCGTTCAACGTCATCACGCTGGAGCATGTGGAGGCCGTCGTCGGCGGCGCGGAAGCCGCGGGTTCCCCCGTGATCCTCCAGGTCAGCGAGAACGCGGTGCTGTTCCGCGGCGGGCGGCTGCTGCCGCTGGCCCGGGCCGCCGCCGCGGTCGCCGAGCAGGCCGCGGTACCGGTCGCGCTGCATCTCGACCATGTGCAGAGCGACGAGCTGCTGCGGCAGGCCGCCGACGCGGGCTTCAGTTCCGTGATGTATGACGCCGCACGGCTGCCGTACGGGGAGAACCTCGCCGCGACCCACGCCGCCGCCGACTGGGCGCACGCCCAGGGGCTGTGGATCGAGGCGGAGCTGGGCGAGGTGGGCGGCAAGGCCGAGGCCGGCGGCGTGGCGCCCCCGCTGAGCGCGCACGCCCCGGCCGCCCGGACCGACCCGGAGGAGGCGCGGGCCTTCGTGGCCGGCACCGGAGTGGACGCGCTGGCGGTCGCGATCGGCAGCACGCACGCCATGACCCGGCGCACCGCGGCCCTCGACCACGAACTGCTGGGCAGGCTCGGACCGGCCGCGGGCGTACCGCTGGTTCTGCACGGCTCGTCCGGCGTGCCCGACGACGAGCTCAGGGCCGCCGTCACCGGCGGCATAGCCAAGGTCAACATCGGCACGGCGCTCAACGTGGCCATGACCACCGCCATCCGCGAGTTCCTCGCCGCCCATCCCGACGCCGTCGACTGCCGGCCCTATCTCGCCTCGGCCCGGACTGCCATGACCGAGGCGGTAGCACGGCTGATCGGCGTGGTGAGCGCGGCGCCGTAGCCGGCGCCCAGCCAGGGGAGGGGATGCGTGCCGGGGCGCGGGGCTCCATGGGGCGCCAGGGGCCGCAGGGGTCCGCGGGGGGAGAGGGGCCATGGTCATGGATCCCTGAGTCGCCACGGATCCACCGGGTGCCATGGGCCCGCGGGGTGGTGGTCCGGGTTCCCCTCCGCCCGATCGCCAATGGGTCCGTGGGGCCTCCGTGGGGCCATGGCGTCTCAGCGCGCCGGCTCCGGCAGCGGCTCGCCTGTCTCCAGCAGCGTCTTGAGGCTGGACAGCAGCGCGGGCCAGCCCTCGCGGATCAGCTTGCGCACGGTGCCGTCCGGCTCCAGGTCGTCGTGCACCACCGTCAGCTTCACCAGCTCGCCCGCGGGCTCGATCTCGAACGTCACCTTCGAACGGCGCTCGCTGCGGATCCGGTCGAGCACGTCCTGCGGCAGGCCCGACGCCTTGCCCCACTCGGGCGTGAAGGTGTGCCACGTGTAGGAGAGGCGGCGGCCGGGCTCGGCTTCCAGCACGACCTGCTCGGGATCGGCGATCCTGCCGCCCTCGCCGTCCCAGACCACGGGTGAGCCGGGCTGCCAGTCCGACTCCAGGGCCGGGCCCCAGTACCGTCGGGTGAACTCCGGGTCGGTGAGCGCCTGCCAGAGCCGTTCGGGGGTGGTGCGGATATAGGTCTTGTACACGAAGGGACCGGTGTCCATCGTCGTCTGCTCCAATGCTGCCTTGAGGTCGGTGAGCGCACGGGCCCGTTCCCGGTCGTACTGGCTGATCCAGCGGTCCGCCACGGCGTTGATCGGTGCGGCGTTCAGGTAGTGCAGCTTCTGCCGGCCGCTGCGTGCCGTCGTCACCAGGCCCGCGGCCTCCAGGACGGCCAGATGCTTGCTCACGGACTGCCGGGCCATCTCAAGACCGGCGCACAGCTCGGTCAGGCTCTGCCCGTTGCGGTTCTTCAGGCTGTCCAGCAGCCTGCGGCGGCTGGCGTCGGCCAGCGCCTTGAACACTTCGTCCATCGCTCGCTCTGCCCCTGCTCATCTGGTACATGCAGCCTTTCGGCTGCCTTTCCATTAAAGGCAGCCGAAAGGCTGCATGTCAATCGTGGGCCGGACCGGGCCCCTCCGTGGCCGCCTAGCGACCGGAGTGAGGGTATGACCATGTGCGCCGCACGGCTGACGGCTGCCACAGAGGGCTCTGATGGGATGGCGGCGTGGGTGGACAAGTCGAGTGGTCCGACCGTCGCGTGCTGGATCACGGTGTGGTGGAGGCGGCGTTCCGTCTGCCCCGGTGGGTGTCGCGGCAGGAGACCGTCGTTCCGGGAGTGCTCTGGCTGCCGCCGTCCCCTCCCTCGTCGCCACCTCCCCTGGTCCTGCTGGGGCACGGAGGGAGCGGGCACAAGAGAAGCGCGCGGGTCAGCGGCCTGGCCTCCTGGTTCGCGACGCGTCTCGGAGTCGCGTCACTGGCGATCGACGGGCCGTACCACGGCGATCGAGTCCCCGGCCCGATGCCGTCCGAGGAGTATCAGGCGCGTATCGCCGAAGAGGGGATCGACGTCGTCCTCGATCGCATGACGGAGGACTGGCGGGCCGCCATAGGCCTCCTCGAATCCTCGCGCGTCGCGGACACCGGAAGGCTCGCGTACCTGGGAATGTCCATGGCAACACGGTTCGGCCTTCCGCTGGCGGCTGCCCTGGGAGACCGGATCCGCTGCGTCGTCCTCGGCAAGTTCGGTCTCCAGCAGGGACCAGGCATCCCGGACGCCTTGGATGCGCCGCAACGCGTCGCGGCAGACGCCCGGCGGATCACCGCGCCGGCCCTGTTCCACGTCCAGTGGCACGACGAGGTCTTCCCGAGGAAGGGGCAACTCGCGCTCTTCGAGGCGCTTGGATCCCCGGACAAGCGACTGATCGGCTATGCCGGCACCCACGGCGAGACCACACCCGAAGCCGTGAACCTCTGGCGCGACTTCATCGCGCACCATCTCTGACAGGGCTTCCCGGCAGGGGCCTTACAGCGAACCCCGTGCCGGCTCGGCCTCCTCGTACGCGTCGTGCCAGTTCCACCATGCGTACGGCGGAGTCTGCGGGTAACCCTCGGGCGAGTCCTCCCAGACCTCCTGCCGCCCGAGCGCGGTCATGTCGAGGTAGCTCCACGTGGTCCCCAAGGCCTCGTCGCCGCGGGAGTTGATGAAGTACGTGCGGAACACGTTGTCGCCGTCGCGGACGAACGCGTTCGTGCCGTGCCACTCGTCCACCCCGAAATCGGCGTCGAAGCCGTCGGTGATCGTGTACCAGGGCACCGTCCAGCCCATCCGCGCCTTCAGGCGTTCGATGTCCGGCTGCCGTGCGCGCGAGGCGAAGACGAGAGTGGTGTCGCGCGCGTTCAGGTGGGCGAGGTGGGCCACATGATCGGCCACCATGGAGCAGCCGACGCAGGCGTGGTCCGGCCATCCCGTCACGCCGTCCTCGAAGAAGGCGCGGTAGACGATCAGCTGACGGCGGCCGTCGAACAGGTCGAGCAGGCTCGCCTTGCCTTCGGGCCCGTCGAACTCGTAGCCCTTGTCCACGGCCATCCACGGCATCCGGCGGCGCTTCGCGGCCAGTGCGTCCCGGGCGCGGGTCAGCTCCTTCTCCTCCACGAGCAGCTGCCGGCGCGCCGTCTCCCACTCCCGCGGGGTGACGATCGGAGGTGTGTTCATGGCGACGTCCACCTTCCACTTCGGTCCGAGCTCGTGCGCTGAGCCGGGGGTGCGTGCTGGAGGCGTGTGCTGGAGGCGCCGTCCCGCGGAGCCCCTGCCCTCCAGGGTCGGCTGAGATGAGCGCAGGCGCATGTCAGCGCAGCGGAGTCGAACGAGTGTGCGGTGCATCTGGGTGCTCGGCTATCCGGCGGACTGAACTCCGCACCCGAGATGGAAGATGGTGGACATGAGCGGACTGTTCTCCCGAGACAGGTCGGCGGTCGGGCCGGGGGCCGTGCACCTGCCGGACTGGCTGGACCCCGGTGAGCAGCGGGCGCTCCTCGACCATTGCCGTGCGTGGGCGAAACCGCCCGCGGGGCTCCGGGAGGTGCTCACTCCCGGTGGCGGGCGCATGTCGGTTCGCCAATTCGGGCTGGGATGGCACTGGTTCCCTTACGGCTATGCGCGTACCGCCGTCGACGGCGACGGAGCCCCGGTCAAGCCGATGCCGTCCCGGCTGGCCCAGCTCGGGCGCAGGGCGGTGGCGGCCGCCTTCGGGGACGAGAACGCCGGGTACGAGTACGACATCGCACTGATCAACTTCTACGACGCCACCGCACGCATGGGCATGCACCAGGACCGCGACGAGAGATCCGATGCCCCGGTGGTCTCGCTCAGCCTCGGCGACTCGTGCGTCTTCCGCTTCGGCAACACGGAGACCCGGACGAAGCCCTACACCGACATCGAGTTGCAGAGCGGCGACCTCTTCGTCTTCGGCGGTTCCTCGCGTCTCGCCTACCACGGGGTGCCGCGCATCCATGCCGGCACCGCGCCTGCGGAGCTGGGGCTGACCGGCCGTCTCAACATCACCCTGCGTGTGAGCGGCCTCGGCGCGTGACCGTGGCGAGGGCGGCTGAGCAGCGGCGGCCCACTCGACCCTGGTGAGCGTGGCGCCGGGACCGTTCGGAGGCCGGCGCAGGCAGGCCGGCACAGCGTGTGCCACCCCGTGGTGTGCCCCGCCCCGTACCGTGTCCGAATTCCGCCATACGCGACGGCCGGGTGCCCCGATCATGGGACACTCGCTCACATGAACGGCAATGCGTCCTCCCGCGCCACGGGGCCCACGCAGACCCGGTTGGAACGGGGGCGTGGCGCACTCGGCCCCGCGCTGGAGCTGGTGCATACCGGCCGCGCGCCCACCCGTGCCGTGCTCACCGCGGAACTCGGCGTCACCCGCGCCACGGCAGGCGCCGTCGCCGCCGAGCTGGCGGCCCTGGGCCTGATCCGTGTGGACGTCCGGCCCGCCGCGGCCGCAGGCGTGCACGGCCGCCCCTCGCACCGCCTCGACGTCGCTGAGCAGGGGCCCGTCGCGCTGGCCGCACAGGTGCACTCCGACGGATACCGGGCGGCCCTCGTCGGCCTCGGGGGCCGTATCGTCGCCACCTCACCCGGCTGCGACACCATCGACGCCGACCCCGCGCAGGTGCTGGGCGCCGTGGTCGCCGCGGGCGCTCGGTTGCTGCGGGAGACCGGGCGGCGGTGCGTCGGGGCCGGGCTCGCCGTGCCGTCGTCGGTCGCCGAGCCCGAGGGCACCGCGCTGAACCCGCTCCACCTCGCCTGGCCCGTGGGCGCTCCCGTGCGGGACATCTTCGCCCGGCAGGTCCGCGACGCCGGCATCACCGGCCCCGCGTTCTGCGGCAACGACATCAACCTCGCCGCGCTCGCCGAGCACCGGCACGGCACGGGACGCGGCTCCCGCGACCTGCTCTGCGTCGCCACCGGGCACCGCGGCGTCGGTGGGGCGCTGGTGCTCGACGGGCGCCTGCACACCGGAAGCTCCGGCCTCGCCCTGGAGGTCGGGCACCTCACCGTGAACCCCGCCGGCCGGCCCTGCCACTGCGGCAGCCGCGGCTGCCTGGACGTGGAGGCCGACCCGCTGGCACTCCTCACGGACGCCGGCCGCGTGCCCGGCCCCGAGCCCTCCATGCTCGACCAGGCCACCAACCTGCTCCATCAGGAGTACGCCGACCCGCATGTACAGGCCGCCGCCGGGGCGCTGATCGACAGGCTGGGCCTCGGGCTCGCCGGGCTGGTCAACATCCTCAACCCCGACCGGATCATCCTCGGCGGGCTGCACCGCGAACTGCTCGCCGTCGACCCCGAGCGCCTGCGTGCCGTGGTCGCCGAGCGCAGCCTGTGGGGCCGCAACAGCGGCGAGGTGCCGATCATGCCGTGCACCCTGGACCACAACAGCCTGGTGGGCGCGGCCGAGCTGGCCTGGCAGCCGGTGCTCGACGACCCCCTCACCGTTCTCGCGGGCTGAGCGCACCCCGCCCGAGCACCCCAGCCCGGGAGCCGGCAGGAGGGGGCTCACCGCCAGCGCACGGCGAAGGCACGCCTCGGGTTCTCCGTGAGGATCCGGTCCGTCAGCTCCTCGCCGAGCATCGCCGCCAGCCGTGGCCGCACTCTGCGCAGCAGGTGTGGCATGCCGGGACCGCCGTTCACGGAGCACGCCGCGGCGGTCGTGGTGTCGGCGCCCAGCAGGAGCCGATCGGCGAAGCCCGCGTCGGCGAGGGCGCCGACGGTGTCCGGCATCCGCCAGTCGGTGGCGTGGTTCGCCCGTGACGGCCCGTCGAACGCGAGGAACGCGCCCGATTCGGCCGCCTGGCGGTGCATCACCAGATCCGGGCAGCGGTCCAGATGGCCGAGGATCATGCGGTCGGGCGGTACCCCGAGCCCGTCGCGGAGCAGGTCGAGCACGTCCAGGGCGCCGGTGCCCAGCCGGCGGAGCAGCCGCCCGGCGCACCGCTACTCCCGCCGTGGTACGCACACGGCCGCTGACCGTACGACGACGCGGGCAGCCCCGCGGAGCGACTCTCGGACCGTACCGACACCACCGTCGAGCGGGCCGGTCCGTACGGATCCCGGCCGCCGGCGAGGGCCATGCCGCCCTCGCCGCCGAGGAGATGAGTTGCTCATGAACACACTGGCTTTCGCCCACGACGGCCCGGGCCCCTGGGTGCTGCTCTTCCCGCTGGTCTGGGCGGCCGTCATCGTCGGCGTCCTCACCGTGCTGCGCCGCACCGGCTGGCGCGGACCGCGCGGCCCCTGGCGCCCGGCCGCCGAGGAGCACTCGCCGATCGCCGTGGTCGGCCGCCGCTTCGCCGCCGGCGAGATCGACGAGGACGAGTACTGGCGGCGGCTGTCCGTCCTGGACGAGCAGTTCGGCCGCAGCCGCAAGGGCGGTGCGGCATGACGCCCTCGGCGGTCACCGCGGACACCCGCACGGCCGCGCGGGTCGTCGGCGCCGTGAAGGTCTACGGCACCGGCGACACCGCCGTGCGCGCCCTGGACGGGGTGGACGCCGGCTTCACGGCGGGCCGGTTCACCGCGATCATGGGCCCGTCGGGCTCCGGGAAGTCCACCCTGATGCACTGCGCGGCCGGCCTGGACACGCTCACCTCCGGATCCGCCTTCATCGGCGACACCGAGCTGGGCACGCTCGACGACCGCCGCCTGACGCGACTGCGCCGCGACCGCGTCGGCTTCGTGTTCCAGGCCTTCAACCTCGTCCCGACGCTGACCGCCGCGGAGAACGTCACCCTGCCGCTGGACCTCGCCGGCAGACCGGGCGATCCCGACTGGATCGAGGAGATCATCGACGTGGTCGGCCTGCGCGACCGGCTGCACCACCGGCCGGCGGAACTCTCCGGCGGGCAGCAGCAGCGCGTCGCCGTCGCCCGCGCGCTGGCCGGCCGGCCCGACGTGGTCTTCGCGGACGAGCCCACCGGCAACCTCGACTCGCGCTCGGGAGAGGAGGTGCTCGGGCTGCTCGGGCACGCCGTGCGCGCCCTCGGCGGCACCGTCGTCATGGTCACCCACGACCCGGTCGCCGCCGCCCACGCCGACGAGGTCGTCTTCCTCGCCGACGGCCGGCTCGTGGACCGCATGACCGCCCCGAGCGCCGGCACGGTCCTGGACCGGATGAAGCACCTCGACACCGAGCCCCACCGCACCGCACACGCCGGAGCCCGGTCATGAGCGCCGGCGGGACCGTGGCCCGCATCAGCCTGTCCTCACTCAGGGCCCACAAGCGCAGGTTCGCCGGCACCTTCCTCGCCGTACTGCTCGGCGTCTCCTTCCTGGCCGGCACCCTCGTCATGGGCGACACCCTGCGCGCCAGCTTCGACACCCTGTTCGGCGAGGCCACCTCCGGCACCGACGCCGTGGTGCGCAGCGCGGACACCATCACCACGCCCGGCCAGAGCCAGGGCGTCAGGCAGCCCGTCCCCGTCTCGCTGGTGAAGACCCTCGAACGGGTGCCGTCCGTGGCCGTCGCCGAGCCCAGCATCCAGGGCGCGGGCCAGCTCATCGGCGCGGACGGCAAGCCGATCGGCGGCAAGGGCCCGCCCACCCTCGCCGGGAACTGGATCGGCGACACCCGGCTCAACCCCTACCGGCTCGCCGAGGGCCGCGCGCCCGTCCGGCACGGCGAGGTCGTCGTCAACCGCGGGACCGCCGAGACCGGTCACCTCGCCATCGGCGACACGACGGTGCTGCGCACGCCGGACCCGGTCCGGGTGAGGATCGTGGGACTCGCCACGTTCGGCGGCACCGGGGGCATGGCCCAGACCACCTTCACCGGGATGACCAGGGCCGACGCGGAGAAGTACCTCACCGCGGAGCCCGGCAGGGCGGCCACCCTCCAGGTGCGGGCCACCCCCGGCACCTCCCAGCGGGAACTCGTCGACGCGCTGGCCCCCGTCCTCCCGAAGGGCGTCGAGGCCATCACGGGCCGGCAGTCGGCGCGGGAGAACACCGATATGATCTCCGGCCAGTTCCTGACGCTCTTCACCACCCTCCTGCTGGTCTTCTCCGGTATCGCCCTGCTCGTGGCCACCTTCTCGATCCACAACACCTTCGCGATCGTGGTCGCCCAGCGCACCCGCGAGAACGCCCTGCTGCGGGCCCTCGGCGCCGGGCGCCGCCAGGTCACCACGGCCACCCTCGTGGAGGCCGGCGCCGTGGCGGTCGTGGCGTCCGCGGCCGGCCTCGGCGGCGGCATCGGGATCGCGGCCGGACTCCAGGCGCTCTTCCCCGCCATCGGCTTCCCGTTCCCGGACGGGGACCTGGTGATCAGCGGCCTCTCGCTGCTGCTGCCGCTCGCGGTCGGCATCGTGGTCTGCCTCGGATCCGCCCTCCTGCCCGCCGCCCGCGCCGGCCGCACCGCGCCGCTCGCCGCGCTCCGTGAGACCGCCGTCGACCACTCGGGTGCCTCCCGCCCCCGAGCGCTCACCGGCGCCCTGCTCGGCGCGGCCGCACTCGCAGCCACCCTCACGGGCGTGCTCGCCACCGGCTCGATCTGGCTCGCCGGAACGGGGGCCGCACTCGCCCTCGCGGCGTTCGTGGTGCTCGGACCGGTCACCGCCGGCTTCGCGGTCCGGTTCCTCAGCCGCCCCCTGGAGCGGCTGCGCGGCATCACGGGCGGCCTGGCCGGGCGCAACGCGCTGCGCAGCCCGAGGCGCACCGCCGCCACCGCCGGCGCCCTGATGATCGGGGTCGCGGTCATCTCCCTCTTCACGGTGTTCGGGGCCTCGCTGAAGGCCACCATGGACCAGACGGTCGACCGGTCCTTCGCGGGCGACGTCGCCGTCAGCTCCCCGTCGTTCGGAGCCGGCGGCAGCGGGCTCAGCCCCGCGCTGGCCCCCGCCATCGCCCGCCGGCCCGAGGTGGCCACGGCGGTCGGCCTCGGCCGCGGAGTTGCCGAGGTCGACGGCAGCGGACGCGCCCTGACCGTGACCGACCCCGCCGCGCTCGCCATGACCTTCGACCTCGGGGCGGTGCACGGCTCGCTGGCCGGCCTGGGCAGCGACGGCATCGCCGTCTCCGGGAAGGAGGCCGGCGCGCGGCACCTGCGCACGGGCGGCATCACCCGGCTCACCTTCACCGACGGGATCACCAGGACCTTCGTGGTCCGCGCCGTCTACGGCAGCTCGGAGCTGGCCGGCGACTACGTGATCACCCGCCAGGCCTGGCGGCCGCACCGCACCCAGGACGCGGACACCCTGATCGCCGTCACTTTCAAGGACGGCGTGAGCACCGCCGAGGGCAAGACTGCCGTGCGGGCCGTCGCCGCCGCCTACGGCAACCCCGAGGTGCAGACCCGCGACGAGTACGCGCAGTCGTCGGCCGGCGGCATCGACATGATGCTGACCCTCGTCTACGCCCTGCTCGCCTTCGCCGTGCTCATCGCCCTGCTCGGCATCGCCAACACCCTCACCCTCGCCGTCCACGAACGCACCCGGGAACTCGGGCTGCTGCGCGCCGTCGGGCAGACCAGGTCCCAACTCCGCGCCATGGTCCGGTGGGAGTCGGTGCTGGTGGCCGCGTTCGGCACGGTCGGCGGCCTGGTGCTGGGAGGCTTCCTCGGCTGGGTGCTGGTGAAGGCGTCCGACGGCGCCTCCGAGACCGCGTTCGCCTTCGCGGCACCGCCGGCCAGGCTCGCGATCGTCGCGCTGGTGGGCGTGACGGCCGGGGTGCTGGCGGGCCTGCGGCCGGCAGGCCGCGCGGCCCGGCTCGACGTCCTGAAGGCCATCGCCGCCGAGTGAAGCGGCACCACCGCGCCGGGGCCCGCTCAGCCCAGCACGAAGGAGCGGGTCCCGGCACGGCCGTTCAGCGGCCCCGGGCCCGGCGCCAGGTCCACCGGAACCATCAGGTCCGTACTGCCGGTGAACGGGCCCGTGGTGGCGGCGCCGTAGACGGGCAGCGTCGCCGTGAGCGGAGCGGTCCCGGGAACCGGAAGCGTGAACCAGACGATCTTCCCGGCGTCGCCCTGGGCCCGTGCGCCCCAGTTCTCGCACATCGCCGCGATCATGGCGAGCCCGCGCCCGCAGGTCTGGTACGGCTCCGCGTCGTGCACCCGCGGCAGCCTGGGATCGTGGTCCCGCACCGAGACGGTGAGCCGGTACAGGAGCAGCTCTATGTCGACGGTGCAGATCTTGTCGGGGCGGGCGTGCCGGTGCACGTTGGTGAGCAGTTCGGTCACCCCGAGCGCCGCCCGGTCGGTCAAGGCGTCGAGACGCCAGTGGCGTAGTTGTGCGGAGACGATTCTGCGGACCTGTCCGATCCGCGACGGCAGGGCCTGGAGCTCCACCGTGCAGTGCCTTCTTGGCTGGCTGATCACGGCCACGACTCCCCGAATTCGAGGTTCCGGAGGAAGACGGAGAAACGGACCAGCACGGCGGCTGCGCCCGGCGGCCGCCTGCTGGAGGACCGGCGCATGACTGGTTCGCAGCGTGATCGCCGGTGCACCCTGGGTAAGCTGAGACCAGAGTGACTCGCATCACATCAAGCTGCAACTGGGGGGGCGGCCGAACGGTGGGTTGCGCCCGGCCGCGAGGCCTGTGCGGGGTGGGCGCACGGGGGAGTCCCGTAGCCCATCGGCCGGTGGCAGCGGGCTTCCCGGGTGGCACCCGCCAGTCGGGTGACGTCCTCCCGCCGGCCGGCGGCCTGACGGTCGTCGTCCGGACTTGCCGTGCGGTTCACCGCGCCCGATCCGCGACAGCAGGGCGAACGACGTCCCGGGCACCACGAACCGCGTCCGAGGCAGTGGCGAACCGCGGGCTCAGCACAGGCCGGGACGTGGCCGGGCGGCGATCCCAGGGAGGGGCCGTGCCCATGGTCCTTGCCGAACGCGAGCCGTCGGGGACGGATGCCGCGGATGCCGTCAGGAACGCATGCCGTCAGGAACGGATGCCGTCAGGAACGGATGGCGTCAGGGACGGATGGCGTCAGGGACGGCGGCCGCCCGCTTTGCGTACCGCCTCGATGAACCGGCGGGCACGTCCGTCCTCGCGCTGATCCGCGTCATCCCCCATGCTCAGCGTGTAGCGCGTGCCGTTCACCTCGGCCGAGGCGCTGTCACCCGACGAGAACCAGGACTTGCCCGCGCGCACCGCCTGCACCGGGGCACTGTCGATCTCGCTGCCGCGGCTGTTCAGCAGCTCCACCCGGCCGTCGTTGATGCGGACCTGGCCCGCTCGCGTCAGGGACCGCAACCGTTTGCCGATCCGAACACGCTCCGCCGTGAACTCCGGCTCCGCCATGATGCCCCCCTTGGGTACGAGGTGTGCGCCGGCCGGGTCCTGAGAGGACCGCGCCGACCAGGCTCACAACGCGACTGCCACCGGGAATGTTCCCGTATCAGCAGTGTGCCCGTCCCCGTGGCAGGGCGCCAGGGTGTACGCGGGCGGGCCGGGCGCACGTACCGGGAACGCTTGCGCCCTGGGGGCGCCCGCGACGCGCCAAGGCGCCCACCGGGTCCGGGCCGGTGCCGCTCGGCGGTCCATAGCGGCAGGTGAGAAGCGGTCGGCGGATGTCTATCATCGGGCCAGTCACCAGGTCGTACGGGTGCCCGATCCGGACCGGCGGCCGATGCGACCCCAAGGAGCGACCGGTGAGTGCCACCCACCCGCAAGCAAGCCCGGCCCTGACGGACACCCTGGACGTCGACCGCAGCGACCCCGCCTACCGTGCCTGGCTGCGCGAGGCCGTCCGCAAGGTGCAGGCGGACGCGAACCGCTCCGCCGACACGCACCTGCTGCGCTTCCCGCTGCCCGAGGCGTGGGGCATCGACCTCTACCTGAAGGACGAGTCCACCCACCCGACCGGCAGCCTCAAGCACCGCCTGGCCCGCTCGCTCTTCCTCTATGGCCTGTGCAACGGCTGGATCCGCCCCGGCCGGCCGGTCATCGAGGCCTCCAGCGGCTCGACCGCGGTCTCGGAGGCGTACTTCGCGGAGCTGATCGGAGTCCCCTTCATCGCGGTGATGCCCCGTACCACCAGCGCGGAGAAGTGCCGGCTCATCGAATTCCACGGCGCCACCTGCCACTTCGTGGACGACCCGCGCACCGTGTACGAGGAGGCCGGGGCCCTCGCGGCCCGGACCGGCGGCCACTACATGGACCAGTTCACGTACGCGGAGCGCGCCACCGACTGGCGCGGCAACAACAACATCGCCGAGTCGATCTACCGTCAGCTGGTGCTGGAGCGCTACCCGCAGCCGGCCTGGATCGTCGCCACGGCCGGCACCGGGGGCACCTCCGCCACCCTCGCCCGGTACGTGCACTACATGCAGTACGACACCCGCATCTGCGTCGCGGACCCGGAGAACTCCTGCTTCTTCGACGGCTGGACCAGCGGGGACGCGGACGTCACCTGCGAGCGCGGCTCCCGGATCGAGGGCATCGGCCGGCCCCGCATGGAGCCCAGTTTCGTCCCCGGAGCCATCGACCGGATGATGAAGGTGCCGGACGCCGCCAGCGTCGCCGCCGTGCGCGCCCTGGAGCGGGCCATCGGGCGCAGGGCGGGCGGCTCCACGGGGACCGGGCTGTGGAGCGCGCTGAAGATCGTCGCGGAGATGGTCGCCGACGGCCGCACGGGCAGCGTCGTCACGCTCCTGTGCGACCCGGGCGACCGCTATCTCGACAAGTACTACGCGGACGGCTGGCTGGCGGCACAGGGCCTCGACATCGCCCCGTACTCCGCCGCCATCGACTCACTGCTCACCTCGGGCACCTGGCCGGGCGGGGCCCACGGCTGACCTCGGGCTGAGGGCGCCCGTATGGGGCAGTCAGCCGCCGGCGGCCATCTCCGCGGCTTCCCCCGGAACCGGGGAGCGGGACGGCTCGCCGACATCCCCGGGAGCGCCCGCCACCACCAGCCGCCGCAACTGCTCGGAGACCTCCGCACGCGCCTCCTCGGGCAGGCCCGCGTCGGTGACCAGGGTGTCCACCTGGGAGAGCGCCGCGAACGAACTGAGACCCACGGTGCCCCACTTGGTGTGGTCGGCGACGACCACCACGCGGCGGGCGGAGCCCACCAGGCGCCTGTTCGTCTCCGCCTCCGCCAGATTCGGCGTGGACAGGCCCGCCTGCACGGATATGCCGTGCACGCCGAGGAAGAGCATGTCGAAGTGGAGCTCTCCGATGGCGCGGTCGGCGACCGGGCCCACCAGCGAGTCCGAGGGGGTGCGCACCCCGCCGGTGAGCACGACCGTAGCCGCGCCCTGGCGCTGGCCGGCCGTGCCCTGCGCCGAGTGGAACACGTCCGCCACCCGCACCGAATTCGTCACCACCGTCAGATCCGGCACGTCCAGCAGGTGGTGGGCGAGCGCGAACGTCGTCGTGCCGCCGGACAGGGCGATGGCCGTGCCCGGCTGGACCAGGGCCGCGGCGGCCTTGGCGATGTCCTCCTTGGCCGTCAGCTCCAGACCCGACTTGGCCTCGAAGCCCGGCTCATGGGTGCTGGCCTCCATCACGGGGACCGCACCGCCGTGCACCTTCTCCAGGACCCCCTGGCGGGCCAGCGCGTCCAGGTCCCGGCGGACCGTCATGTCGGAGACGCCGAGTCTCCTGGTGAGCTCGTTGACACGCACGCCGCCGCGGCGCCGCACCTCGTCCAGGATCAGGGCGCGGCGCTGCTCGGCCAGCAGGTTCTGGGTCTCGCTCACGCCGCTGGGGTCCTCTCGCCGAGCCGTGTGCCGTCTTCGTTCACCTTGCTGCCATTCGCCGTGGATCCGACGCAATCCGCCGTTCAGGATCTCTCATCCTCGCACGCTCCACCGACAACCGCGCCGCCCGGCCGCCGCGGCCCCGCCCGGACCGCGCACGCCGGCGTGGCCCTGGCGCCCGGACACCGCGCCCGGCGCCCGCCGGGGCGGGCCAACTGCCCAACCCACCGGGGGAGATCGCGTGTCGGAGGTGTACCCGGCGACGGCGGGCAGGGATCCTTGACGGGACATCGCACATACGTGGGACCAGGGGGAAGCACGACGGTGGAAGCCACGAAAGGGCCCACGACGGGCGGCCGCGCGCCCTCGGACGGAACCGCCCTGGAACTCCTGGTGCACGGGGTGGGCGGCACCACCCCCGAGGAGATGCTCGACGACCCCCGTACCGTCCGCGTCACCGGCGACGAGACCGCCGCCGTCTACCGCAGGGCCGACGACGCCGACGCGGAGCGGCGCCCCGAGGCGTACCGCGACAAGCCCGTCCCCGAGGCGTACGTGTGGTCCAACCTCACCTCGGGCAACGCCTCACGCGCGCTGTGGCTGTTCCTGCTGCCGTTCATGGTGGTCAACCTGGCCCACTGGATGCGCCCTAGGACGCGCCGCAGCCGCAGCAGGGCGATCGGCGCGTACGGCCTGCTGGTGCGGCTCACCGGCCTCACCCTCACCGTGGTGCTCGTCGCCGCCGCCTGCGAGGTCGCCCTCGACCTCGCCGTCTGGCAGTGCGCCGGCACGCGCGCGTGCGCCGAAGACCACTCATGGCTGAAGTTCCTCTCACCCGAGCTGTTCCACCACGGCTGGTGGACCCAGCCCGGCCGACGCCTCGCCCTCGGCGCCCTGGCGCCCACGTCCCTCATGGCACTCCTGTGGTACCTCTCGCACCGCACCTGGAGCACCTACGAGTCCGCTCAGCCGATGCCGCGCGGAGACGAACCGGAGGAGGACGGGCACACCGCCCTCGGCCGGCCCGGCTTCTGGTACGGGCGGCGCCTGGTGGCGAGGCTGCGTGCCGCGCACACCGCCGCCGGCCTGCTCACCATCGCCGCTGCCGTCGGCACCTCCGCCGCCCGCTTCGACCGTGCCGCCGGCGGCCCCGCGGTCCTGGACGTCCTGGGCCGGGTGCTGGACGGGCTGCTGATCGCCGGCGGCTGCTTCGTCGTCTGGGTGGTCGCCCGCCGGGGCCGCAGCGAGCGCCGGCTCGACTCCGAGCTCGACCGGGCCCTGGTGCGCCGGCTGCCGCTGGTCTCGCTGGGCCTGCTCGTCCTCACCCTGGTGTACGCCGGCTGGTCCCGGCCCGGCTGGGAGTCGGGCGGCCGGCTTCCCGGCGACGCCACCTTCGGCGGCATCGCCCTCGTCCAGGGGGCGCTGGTGGTGGCGCTCGCGGTGGTCGCCCGCGCGCTGCACCGCGGCTCGCCCGACACCCGCACCGTGCTCCACGGGCTCGGCGGCCCCGCGGTCGCCATGCTCGCCTGCGCGCTCGGCGGGGTGATGACCGGTGGCGTGGCCCAGCGCGTCGCCGACTGGGTGGACGGTTCGGGCAGCCCGGGCGCCGGCGGCTCCATCCCCGGGCCACCGGTGCTGCTGACCTGGCAGGCCTCGGTGATCCCGCCGCTCCTCGTGATGCTGCTGGTGCTCGCCGGCTGGCTCGCCGTCCACACCTTCGTACGCACCCGGCGGGGTCTGGCACAGGTGCGGGCCGACTACCCGGAAGAGCCGGCGGACGGGGCACGCGCCCGCCAGATCGCCGCCACCCGCGCCCGCGCCGCCCTCACCGACCGGGCGCCGCTCGCCGTCGGCCTGATCTCCGCCGTCACGCTGCTGCTGGGCGCGGGAGCGCTCGCCGGCTCATGGGGCACCGGAGAGGTGCCCAGCCGCGCCGCCGAGGGGACGTGGGCCCTGCTGGACGGCGCCGCGCAGGTGGCGCAGGCGCTCGGCTCCTGGCTGATCGGGTTCGGTTCCATCCTCTTCGTCACCTGGGGCCGCCGCGCCTACAAGGACGTCTCAGCCCGGCGCACGATAGGGATCCTGTGGGATGTCGGCACCTTCTGGCCGCGCGCCGCTCACCCCTTCGCGCCGCCCTGCTACGCCGAGCGCGCGGTACCCGACCTCACCTGGCGCATGGCCACCTGGACGCGCGCCACCGGCGGGCGCCTGGTGCTGTCCGGGCACTCGCAGGGCAGCGTGCTCGCTGCCGCGGCGGCGTGGCAGCTGAAGCCCTCGATGCGGGGCCGGGTGGGGCTGCTCACCTACGGATCGCCTCTGGAGCGCCTCTACGGACGCTGGTTCCCGGCCTACTTCGGTCCCGAGGCCCTCGAAGGGCTGCACCACGAGGTGGTCTGCTGGCGCAATCTCCACCGTGCCACCGACCCCATCGGCGGTCCCGTGCGGCTGCCCGGCGAGGAGGGCACGCGGGTCGACGCGCCGGCCTTCAAGGACCCGCTGGCCTTCGGGCGCACCGAGCTGCATCCGCTGCCGGCGCCGATCCTCGGGCACGGCGACTACCAGGCCGACCCCGCCTTCGCACGGGAGCGCAGCGCGCTGCTGGCGCGCCTGCGACCCGCCGTGCCCGGCCAGCGCCCGGGTTCCGGGGGCCGGGCCGTGGACGTCGGCGGGGTGGCCGCGGCCACCGGCGGCGACCGCCGCAAGCAGCCCGGCAAGCCGGGGAAGGGCGGTCAGGGGAGCTCGGGCAGGTCCTCGGGGTAGAGCAGCGTCAGGTCGTCCGTGCTCGTCTCGGCCAGCTGGGCGACCCGGCCGGCGTGCCGCTCGACCATGGCCTCGAAGGTCTGCCGTGCCGTGCGGCCGTTGCCGAAGCCGGGACCCTTGGGCAGCTCGGTGAAGTACTTCAGCAGGGCCTCGCCGGTGGCCGGGCCGAGCCGGTACTCCTGCTCGGCCGTCTGCTGCTCCACGATCTTCAGCAGCTCCGCGGGCGTGTAGTCGCCGAAGGTGATGGTCCGGGAGAAGCGGGACGCCACACCGGGGTTGACCGACAGGAACCGCTCCATCTCGGCCGTGTAGCCGGCGACGATCACCACCACCGCGTCCCGGTGGTCCTCCATCAGCTTCACCAGCGTGTCGATGGCCTCCCGGCCGAAGTCACGGCCGGAGTCCTCCGGGGACAGGGCGTACGCCTCGTCGATGAAGAGCACCCCGCCGCGGGCCCGCTCGAAGGCCTCCTGGGTGCGGATGGCGGTGGAGCCGATGTGCTCGCCGACCAGGTCGACCCGGGACACCTCCACCAGATGGCCCTTCTCCAGCACGGCGAGCGAGGCGAGGATCTCGCCGTACAGCCGGGCCACGGTGGTCTTGCCGGTGCCCGGGGAGCCGGTGAAGACCAGGTGGCGGCGGACCGAGGCCGCCTTGAGGCCGGCCTGCTGCCTGCGCCGGCCCACCTCGATCATGTCGGTGAGGGCCCGCACCTCGCGTTTGACGCTCTCCAGACCCACCAGGGCGTCCAGCTCGCCCAGCACGTCCTTGGAGTCGCGCACCGGCTGCTCGACGACCTCCGGCGATGCCGCCGGGGCGGAGGGGAAGGGCTGCTGCTCCGCCGTGCGCTGGGCGGGAATCTGGCCGAGCAGCCCGGCCTGGGGCGCCGCCGGCTGGAGGGCGGTCTCGGGTATCGCGGTCCTGGCACCGGCGCTCTCGTCGCTCGTGCAGTCCTCGACGGCGGGCCCGGTGCCGGCGCCCTGACCCGCGGGGGCCTCCGCGAACTCGTAGCCGCCGCGGGCACAGCGCTCCGTGCGGCACTTGCGCAGGGTGGAGCGGCAGCCGTCTATGACGTGGAAGCCGTATCCGGCGCCGTCGGTCACCCGGCAGTTGAGGAAGTTGCCGCGGCCACCCGCGGAGACGTAGCAGCCGGCTTCCGCGGCCGAGGTGATGGTGCAGCGCTCGACGCTGGGGTCGGCGCCCTTGGTGACGATGACACCGGTCTGGATGCCGTCGATCGTGCATCCGGAGAGGGTGCCGCCGCTGCCGTGGTCGCGGAACCAGGCGCCCGTGGCGGCGTCGCGGATACGGCAGTCGTCGAGTTGGACGGTGGCGCCGTCGCTCACCGACACCGCGGTGTTGCGGACCTGCGCGAGGTCGCTGTCGACGACGTCGACCCGGGAGCCGCGGTCGAGCACGAACAGCGCGTCCGGCACGTCGTGCACCCGGCAGGCGTCCAGCACGGCCGTCGCGCCGTCGCTGACCCACACCGCCGGGTAGTCGCCCGTGCTCTCGTGGATCTCGCACTGGTTGGCGTCGACACGGGTGCCCGGGTCCCACACCGACAGGCCGTTGCGGCCGAAGCGGTGCACCGTGGAGCGGGTCAGCGTGAGCACCGAGCGGGACCGCAGGTCCACGGCGTTCTCGGGGACGTCGTGGATGCGGCAGTCGGCGAGGGTGAGCACCGCGTCGGTGTCGAGGGTGACGCCGTCGGCCGTCGTGCGGTGCACGTCGCAGTCGGTGAGGTACGCCCCGGCGCGGCCGGTGACCTGCACACCGCTGCCCTTGATCTCGTACACCTCGCAGCCGACCGCCTCCAGGCCGGTGTGCTCGCCGGTCGCGGACAGGCCGGCGCCCGACGTGTGGTGCACTCGGCAGCGTTCAAGGCGCGGATGCGCCCCCGAGCGTGCCGCCACGCCCGCCTGGCCGGCCGCGACCACCTCGCACTCCTCGAACAACCCGCCCGCCTCGTCGAGCACGGCGATGCCGACGCCCGCGGGGTTGTCGACCGTGCACTTGCGGACGGTGGGGCGCGCGGCGCTCCCGCGCACCTCGATGCCGCTCGCTGAACGGGTGGCGATCCGCAGCCCGGACAGGGTGGGCGTGCCGTCCTCCACCAGCAGCGCGGGGGCCGCCGCGTCCTGGCCCTCCACCTGGAGGTCCTGGACCACCGCGGAGGCGCGCAGGGTCAGCGGCACACCGTCCACCGGTGCGATGCGCACCGAGCCGGGGGACCCCTCGGGACCGCGCAGCGTCACCGCGCGCTCCACCACGAGGTTCTCTCTGTACGTTCCGGCGGCGATGGTGAGGACGTCACCGTCCACCGCGGCCTCCAGGGCAGCTGTGAGAGAGGCGTATTCGCCCGCGCGGCGCCGCCACCTCGATGTGCCGGTGTGCGTCACCTGGACCGTGCCCTGTGCCATGCGGTGTTCTGTCCCCCACCTCGTGGTTCTGTCGGCGAAGAGCGCCGGGGAAGTGCCGTGGAGCCGGCCGGCTCCACGGTAGCGCGTGTACAGCGGGGGAGTTGACCCAGTCGGGGGTCCCTCAGCTTCCGGTGCCCGTCCTGCCCCAGTCCGGGCCGGACTTCTCCCAGGCGCGGTCCCACCGTGCGTACCTGCGGCGGACCATGCGCCACAGGACCACCCTCCGGCCGCCCTCCACCAGCGTGGCGAAGGCCGCCGCGGCGCCGAAGCCCGCCAGCGCGGCATGGGTGCTCGCGGTGAGCGGGTCCAGCGGGCGCGGGAGGATCGTGCCCTGCCGGTCGACCCACACCGGGAAGTGGTCACCGGGGCGGGGACTCTGCAGGTCGGTGACGACGGGGCCGGTGTGCGCACTGCTGTCGGGCGCCCGCCAGTCGGCGATCACCCGGCTGTGGGCGTCCCGCGCGGCCACCGTCTCGGGATCGGGGTCCGCGGCGGACCTGCGGACCGTTCGCACCACCACGGCCGTCGTCACATGGCGCTCCACATGCTGCTGGTGAACCGATCGCAGCAGGGCCTGCTCGCTCAGTGCCCCCGTCATCACTCCGACGACCGGGGCGGCTGCGGCGATCAGTACCGCGGCAGTCAGCGCCACCCAGGATTCGAGGAGATCAGTCGTCCGGCGCAGCGGATTGTGCCGCCAACGCCAGAGCCCGACGATCGCTCGCACAGCCCAGCACCCCCTTTCGTGTCCGTCTTGGCCTCTAACGGCACGGTCCACACATGTATGGCATGAAGCGAGAGCCAGATCACGCTCTCGCCGCCATTCTGCCGAGACGCACCGCGGGCGTCTCGCCCCCGTTCCGTGAACGACCGCGCCGGGCCGACGGGTTCCCGAGCACCCCGAGGCTATGCGAGTGCTTCCGGGGCGCGTTGGGAACCGGCAGGTGGGCGGGCCGCCGTGGTCGGACAGATGGCCGGATAGATGGCCGGATCCAACTACGTGGAGGGCGGTCGGGGGGCCGGGTGGGGGTCTAGGCGAGGACGGTGACGGGGTCGCCGACCCGAAGGGTGCCCGCGGTCTCCGGCACCAGGTGCCGCCCGAAGACGAGCTGGTCGCCGAACCTGCGGTACCTGCCCAGGGTGTGCAGCGGCTCCTTGCCGCGCCGTGCGGTGTCCTGGTCGGTGGTGCACACCACGCAACGCCCGCACGCTTTGGGGGCCCTGAAGGAGACTTCGCCGATCGCGACGCGCTCCCAGTCGTCCTCGTCCCACGCGGGCAGGCCCTCGACGACGGCGCTGGGCCGGAACCGGCTCATGGGCAGCGGCCCTTCGGCGGCGTGCGCGCCTTGTGCGACAAGGGTGTTGAGGGCGTCCAGCGAGGACAGCGAGGTGAGCAGCAGGGGGTAGCCGTCGGCGAGCGTGACGGTCTCTCCGGGACGCGCGTACCGCGGGTCGATGGCCCGGGCCGTCGCCGGCCGGTCCAGATGGACGAGGCGCACGTCCGCATCGAGGTAGGCGCTGAACCAGGCGTGCGCCGCCGCTTCGGCGAGCACGAGCTCGACGTCGTCCCGGAAGAGTCTGGCCACGAGGGTGTCCCCGGACGCGGGCACCCCGACGGCCAGCTCCTTCCGGCCCGGGCCCGACAGCCGCAGCCCCCCGCCGGGCAGCAGTTGCGCGGTGACGAGCGCCAGACCGGGATGCGAGCGCTGGGTGACCACCCGGGCGGTGCCGTCGACGAGCATCCAGCGGCGGTCACCGGCAAGACCCCAGGGCTCCACGGCCGCGTCCCGGGGAGCGTGTCCCCGGACGGCCTTGAGCGGATACACATGCAGCGACGCGAGCGCGGGTTCCGGCATGGCTGCATCCTGCCAGCCGGTCCCGTGGGCCGTGGCCGGGCCGCGCTCGCGGCCGCTCAGTAACCGCGGTACTGACGGTTGTACGGGTCCTCGTAGCCGTTCGGGGCCGGTGCCTGGCGCGGGGCCGCCGGTCGCGGAGCCGCGGGACGCGGCGCGGCCGGGCGCACGGGCGCCGCGGGACGCATGGCCTCGTAGCCCGTGCCCGCCGGGGCGGGCCGCTGCGGCTGGGGGTACCCGTAGCCGCGGGGCGGCGCGGGCTGCTGCGGCGCTCCGTACGGCGAGGGCTGCTGGTGCATGGGCATCTGCTGCGGGGCCTGCTGGTAGCCGCCGCCGTACTGGGCAGGCGCGGGAGCGTGCGACGACGGCCCCGAGGGCAGGGCCGGGAGCGCCGGCGGGAGTGCGGGGAGGTAACTGCTGGGCGCCTCGTAGGCGGCGGGAACGCGGATCGGAGCGATCTGCGGGGTGCCCCGCTCTGCGACGAGGGAGTCGTAGATCGGAGTGTCCGGGAACGGCGGCGCGGAGTAGTAACCGCCGCCATAAGTGGAGCGGGGGGAGGTCATGCTTCATAAGTTAAGCCCACCATGTGCTGGTTGGGGAGACCGATAAGAGGGTTGTTTTCTGGGTTGGGCACAGTCGCGGATCCCCAATGCGAGCGAACGTGGGAAAAACGGTCGCGCGGTGGGGTAGGGATCG
The DNA here is from genome assembly GCF_018327685.1 of Streptomyces sp. TS71-3. NCBI lineage: Bacteria > Bacillati > Actinomycetota > Actinomycetes > Kitasatosporales > Streptomycetaceae > Streptomyces > Streptomyces sp. TS71-3. The sequence goes on from NZ_BNEL01000003.1 coordinate 3,367,647, forward strand.
CGTAAAGACCAAGCTCGTGAAGGGTTACTGGTCGGTCGGACGAGCGTCACACGAGGGGCTCCTGGGGCCTGTGGTGCGAGCCTGTGGCGGCGTCGGAAAAGCGGGCTCCGAGCGGGAGACGAAATGAACGGAACCGGCGGTCGCGGCGGTCCGCGGGGTGAGCGGACATGCCAATTCCAACCGCGAACAACCTTGTTTTAGGGCACGCGCGGAGACCGGAGCCGGGCCGGGAAGTGAACGGATGCACCCCGGGGAGGTGGCGAAAACCGGCCACTGAGGCCCTGGCCCCGCGTCAGTGCTGCTCAGGAGCCGTCTCGGCGGCCGCCGCGTCCGGCCGCGCGTACGTGCGGCCCTTCCAGGCCGCACCCCGGCCCCGGTAGTGCTGCACGGCGGAGTCCACCGTCATCAGCAAATACAGCAAGGCAGTGAACGGCAACAACGGGGCGAGCCACAGGGGTTGGCGGTAGTAGCGCAGCATCGGCACGTACGTGCCCGCCATCACGAGCCAGGCGAGGCCGCCGGCGACCGCGGTGCCGGCGCTCGCCGTGGCGATCCCGGCGACCAGCCCCGCGGGCGGCACGAGGTACACCAGCGCGAGGCCGGCCACGGTGCCGGCGAGCAGGAGCGGGTTGTGCCGCAACTGTGCATAGGCGCTGCGCGAGACCATGCGCCACAGATCGTGCAGCCGCGGATAGGGCCGCACGCTGTCGACCCGGTCGGCGAGCCCCAGCCAGATGTGCCCGCCGGTGTGCTTGACCGCCTTCGCCAGGGAGACGTCGTCGATCACGGCCTGCCGGAAGGAGTCCGGCACCCGGGCGCGGTCGGCGGCCTCGGTACGCAGCAGCACGCAGCCGCCGGCCGCCGCCGCCGTCCGCGAGCCCCGCTCGCCGATCCACCGGAACGGGTAGAGCTGCGCGAAGAAGTACACGAACGCCGGCACCACCAGCCGTTCCCAGACGCTCGCCACCCGCAGCCGCGCCATCTGGGACACCAGGTCGAAGTCGCCCGTCTCGGCCGCGGCCACCAACTCCCGCAGGCTGCCCGGTTCATGGGCGATGTCGGCGTCGGTGAGCAGCAGGTACCGCGGCGCACGCGCGCGTGCCAGGCCGATGCCGTGCCGTACCGCCCACAGTTTGCCCGTCCAGCCCGCGGGCGGCTCGCCCGGAGAGGAGACGGTGAGCGGGAGCCCACCGTGGCGTTCGGCGAGGGCCCGGGCCAACTCGCCCGTGCCGTCCGAGCTGCCGTCGTCGACGAGGAACACCTCGGCCGGGCCCGGGTAGTCCTGCGCCAGCAGCGACGGCAGGCTCCGCGGCAGCACCTCCGCCTCGTCCCGGGCCGGCACCACCACGCAGACCTGGGGCCACTCGCGCGGTACCCGCCGCGCCGGCAGGCGCACATCGGTGCGCCAGAAGAAGCCCTGGCCCAGCAGCAGCCAGAGCCATCCGGCGAGTGAGGCGAGTGCGATTCCCGTCAAGGCGTCCACTCGCCGCAGTCTGCACCACGGCCCAGGCCCGGCCCACTCCGCCCCGCCGAAGCCCCGCACGGCTCGGGGACGCACGGTTCGCCGTCGCCGCAGCTCGGGTGCCGTCCATGCGCAGTCCCGGGTGAAGCCGCTCACGCCGTCCGTGGGGGCCGCCCGAGCGGCCCGTCGAGAGGTACGCCGCTCACCGTGGCCCCACGAGGCCGCTCAAGCGGTCCCGCGCCCGCTCGGCGATGCCAGGCACCATCACGCCGTCCGCCGCACCACAACGCCGTTCACGCGGCCCGTCAAGAAGGGGCGCTGTCCCAGGGGCCCGTCCGGGCTCGCCCAGGTCCCGGCGGAGGGCATCGTCTAAAGTGGCGGGGTGAAGATCGCACTCGTCGACTCCGGACTCGGACTGCTCCCCGCCGCTGCCGCGGTGCGGCGGTTGCGCCCCGAAGCCGACCTCGTGCTCTCCTGCGACCCGGACGGCATGCCCTGGGGGCCGCGCGCCCCGCACGACGTCTCCGCGCACGCCGTGGCCGCCGCGGAGGCGGCCGCCGCGCTCCAGCCCGACGTGCTGATCGTCGCCTGCAACACCGCCTCCGTGCACGCCCTGCCGGCGCTGCGCGCCCGTCTCGAGCCCGCGCTGCCGGTGGTCGGCACGGTCCCGGCGATCAAGCCGGCCGCCGCGGGCGGTGGCCCGATCACGATCTGGGCCACGCCCGCCACCACGGGCAGCGCCTACCAGCGCCGCCTGATCGCCGACTTCGCCGCCGGCGCCGACGTCACCGAGGTGCCCTGCCCCGGCCTCGCCGAGGCGGTCCAGCACGCCGACGAGTCCGCCGTCAGCGCGGCCGTCGCCGCCGCGGCCGAACGCACGCCTACCGACGTCCGCGCCGTCGTGCTGGGGTGTACGCACTACGAACTGGTCGCGGAGCGCATCCGCGGCGCCCTCCAGCGGGCCGGCCTGCCGCCCCTCGTGATGCACGGCTCGGCCGGCGCTGTCGCCGCCCAGGCGCTGCGCAGGATCGGCGTCCAGCCCACCGGACCGGACACCGCGGCGGGCGAGATCGGCGGTCTCACGGTGCTGTTGAGCGGCCGCGAGGCGCCGTTGCCCGCCGAGGCGCTCGCCTACCCCGAGGGCCGGCATCTCACCGCCGCCAGCCCCGTGCGGTGAGCTGTACCGTCCGTGACCTGAGTGCCGATGCCCTGCCAGGGGTGCCGAACCTGGGTACTCTCATGTCATGAGGCACCACCTCCGCGGTGCGCGTGGCTCCGGCGACGCTCTGCCCGCGATCTGGACCGGACGAGCGACCAACCGCGCACAGTGGCTGCTCGCGGCCGGTGGTGCCGCCTGTCTCGCCCTCGGCATCGAGCTCGCCGTCGACCCCGGCTGGGCCTCCGGACTGCCCGCCCTGATCGTGGCCGTCGTCGGCTGCATCGCCGCGGGGCTGCTCATGCTGTACGGCACGCTCGCCTTCGTCCATGTCGCGGTGAAGGTCGACAAGGACTACCTGGAGGTGCGCTGCGGGCACATCGGCCTGCCGCGGCGCCGCATCCTCCTCTCCCATGTCGTCGACGCCTCCTTCACCCCCCGGGTCACGCCCCGGCAGTGGGGCGGATGGGGCTACCGGTGGCGGCCCGGCAAGGGCACCGCGGTGGTCGTCCGGCGCGGCGAGGGCATGGTGCTGATCCTGGGCGACGGCCACCGGTTCACGGTCACCGTGGACAACGCCGAGGCGGCGGTGCGATTCATCCGCGCCCGCCTGCGGCCCGGCACCCCGGCCTGACGCCTGCCTGCGGGCCCCGGTTACCCGGCACCGCACCCCGTTCCCGCCAGGACCCTCACCCGTGTGGCCGACCCGCCCAGCCGGATACGCGTAGACGCGGTACACCTCTCAGACGGGGTACACGCCCAGTTCGCCCTCTTCGCCCTCCATGGGCCGGGCCGTGGCGACGCCCGCGAGCAGGCCGGCTCCGGCCGTGACCGAGGTGAAGCTGAGGGCGTTGCCCGCCAGGGCGAGGCCGGCCAGGACCGTCAACGCGGAGGCCGCGGTGAGGACCACGGGGGTGGGCCCGGGAGAGCGCCACAGCGTGCGCAGCGCCCAGCACGGGCCCGCCGCCAGCAGCGCCACCCCCACGAGACCCTGCTCGGCCGCCTGCTGCAACAGCGCCGAGTGCGGCCTGCCGTCCGCCGGCACGGCCGCCGCGACGGTGGGGCTCAGATCGGCGAACCGTCCGGGCCCGGCGCCCAGCAGCGGATGGTCGAGGGCGAGCGCGGCAGCGTCCCGCCACAGCTGAAGGCGGTGCGCGCCGAGCGCGTCGCCCGCGCGTGCCTGCCAGCCCGGCGGCAGGTCGCCCGCCGCGAGGGTCCACACTGCTGCGGCCGCCACCACCGCGACGCCTGTGAGCGCCGCAAGCCCCGGCGACCTGCGCACCCGGCCCGCGGTCGCCGAGCACGCCAGGACCAGGAGGGCACCCGTGGCGCCGGCGGGTGAGCCGAGCAGTGCCGCGGCGACGGCGAGCACGGCGGCCAGCAGCCACAGCAGGACCCGTGTCACGGTGCGCTCGGCGGCGACGGCCGCGCAGCACGCCCCGCCCGCGCACAGCGTCCAGACGGCGGCCGAGGCTGCCGCCGTGCCGAACCAGGGCGGGCCGTCCGGCGCGAGTGCGGTGCCCGGCGCCGCCACCATCAGGGCGCCCGCCACCAGGGCCCCGGCCGCCGGTGCGGCCACGGGCAGCAGCGCCCCGGCTATCCGGCCTCCCGCGTACCCGGCCGCCACCGCCAGCACGGCCAGCAGCGTGCCCTCCGGCCTGCCACCGGTGGCCGCCGCCGTGACCAGGGACCACACCGCGCAGCCGCCGAGCGCGACCATGCCCGCGGCGTCCGCCCCGGCGCGCGGATCGTCCGCCTCCACCCGCGCGGGCACGTCCGGGTGCCCCGGGGCACCCGCCCACCGCTCCGTAAACCCCACCCGTCCCCCAACCCTGTCATGCCCACCCGCCGCCCCCGGCGTATGACGGGTCCCGATCGGCGCCGCCGTGACGGCTGCATATCAGGGACTTCCGGACACGGTAATGGTTGGTGCATCAGTTTGTGGACAAGCAGGGAAGAAACGATGCAGAAATGACGGAGAAGGGGCGTCTGGGATCCGCCCGGCGGCGCTGGTCGCGCAGGCCGGGGGCCATGCGCCGGGGGCCGGGCCGCGGGCACGCCGGTGACGCGCCGTACACTCCCCGGGTGACCGCCACCGCGACCTCCGTGACAGACGCGGAGCATCCTCCCGAGGACCCGGCGCCGACCTCCCGGCGCGCGCGCCTGGTCAACGGCCTGATCCGGGCGACCGCCGCAGTGCTGGCGGGAGTGCTGCTGTACGTCAGCTTCCCGCCGCGGGGCCTGTGGTGGCTGGCGCTGCCGGCCTTCGCCGTGTTCGGGTGGTGCCTGCACGGTCGCAGCTGGAAGGCCGGGGCCGGGCTCGGCTACCTCTTCGGGCTCGGATTCCTGCTGCCGCTGCTGGTGTGGACGGGCGTGGAGGTCGGCCCCGTGCCCTGGCTGGCGCTGGTCGCCGCCGAGGCGTGCTTCGTGGCGCTGGTGGGCGCGGGCGTGGCGGTGGTCTCTCGGCTGCCGGTGTGGCCCCTGTGGGCCGCGGCCCTGTGGATCGCGGGGGAGGCGGCACGCGCGCGCGTGCCGTTCGGCGGCTTCCCCTGGGGAAAGATCGCCTTCGGGCAGGCCGACGGGGCGTTCCTGCCGCTCGCAGCCGTCGGCGGCACCCCGGTGCTCGGCTTCGCGGTGGTGCTGTGCGGCTTCGGCCTGTACGAGGCCGTCCACCAGGTGATCCTCGCCCGCCGCACCCGGGCGCTGCACCGCGCCGCCGCCGTGGCCGCCCTGCTCAGCGTCGCCGTCCCCTTCGCGGCGGCCTTCGCCGCCCTTCCGCTGGTCAGCGACGCGGCCGAGAACGGCACGAAGACCGTCGCCGTGATCCAGGGGAACGTGCCCCGCGCCGGACTCGACTTCAACGCCCAGCGGCGCGCCGTCCTCGACTACCACGTGCGGGAGACCGAACGCCTCGCCGCGCAGATCGACGCCGGCAAGGTCGCCCGCCCCGACCTGGTGCTCTGGCCGGAGAACTCCTCCGACGTCGACCCCTTCTCCGACCCGGAGGCCCGCGCCGAGATCCAGACCGCGGTCCGGGCGATCGGGGCGCCCGTCTCGGTGGGTGGCGTCGTCCAGAAGAGCGACGGCAGGCTCTTCAACGAGCAGATCCTCTGGGACCCCGCCAAGGGCCCCACGGACACCTATGACAAGCGTCAGATCCAGCCGTTCGGGGAGTACATCCCCCTGCGGTCCTTCGTGAGCGTGTTCAGCAGTGACGTCGGAATGGTCCGGCAGGACTTCAGCCGCGGCACCAAGCCCGGTGTGTTCACCATGGCGGGTGCCAAGGTGGGCCTCGCCACCTGCTACGAGGCGGCGTTCGACTGGGCCGTGCGGGACACCGTGCAGGACGGCGCCCAGATGATCTCCGTGCCGAGCAACAACGCCACGTTCGACCGCAGCGAGATGACCTACCAGCAGCTCGCGATGAGCCGGATCCGGGCGGTGGAGCACAGCCGGACCGTCACCGTCCCGGTGACCAGCGGCGTCAGCGCCGTGATCAGGCCGGACGGGAGGATCGTCGCCAGGACGTCGATGTTCACCGCCGACGCCCTGGTGGAGAAGGTGCCGCTGCGCTCCTCCCTGACCCCCGCCACCCGCCTCGGCACCCTTCCGGAGTGCCTGCTCGTGCTCGTGGCGGCCGGCGGCCTCGGCTGGGCCGTGACGGCCGCGGCCCGGTCCCGGCGCGCGGCGCCGCGCCCGGCGGGCGAGCCGGCCCGGGACGTCGCCGGCGACGCGGGTCAGTGAGCCGGGCGCCCGCGACCCGCGCGGGTGGGCCGGGTGGGTGAAGCAGGCTGTGAGAACCGGCACACGGGTCGGGGGCCGCGGCCAGCGGGACCGGGACCCCCGCCCCCGTGATCGGGCCCGGGTGAGGGCGACGGCTGGGCGAGAAGTGCGGGACTGTGGCGCGATCCGGGACGCCGCCGCGGGACCGTGCCGCCGCCCGGGCCGCCGGGCCGCCTCGCGGAGGCCGGCGAGCGCGCCCGTTAGGGTCGGGCCATGGCTACTCCTGACTTCATCCGGACCCTGCGGGCCACCGCCGGCCACCAGCTGCTCTGGCTCCCCGGCGTCACCGCGATCGTCTTCGACGACGACGGAAGGGTGCTCCTAGGGCGGCGCAGCGACAACCGGAAGTGGTCGGTCATCGGCGGCATCCCCGACCCCGGCGAGCAGCCCGCGGCCTGCGCGGTGCGCGAGGTGTACGAGGAGACGGCGGTGCACTGCGTCCCCGAGCGCATCGCCTTGGTGCAGGCCCTCAAACCGGTCACCTACCTCAACGGCGACCACTGCCAGTTCATGGACATCACGTTCCGCTGCCGCGCCGTGGGCGGGCAGGCCAGGGTCAACGACGACGAGTCCGTGGAGGTGGGCTGGTTCCCGGTCGACGCCCTGCCGGAACTGCACGAGACCGGGCTGTTCCGGATCAAGCAGGCGATGGCCGAGGCCCCCACATGGTTCGAGCCCACTGGTTCCGCATGAAGTATGGGGGACACCCATATGGGTGAAGGCCGGCCGTCTGACTAAGGTCGGACCATGACCGCGCCCAGCACTCCGAGCCCACCCGCCCCACCGCTGCCCTCCACCGCCGCCGGCACCGGGAGTGCCGGCCTCGCGGGCAGTACCGCGCTGGTCACCGGGGCGGCCAGTGGCATCGGCAGAGCCTGCGCGCTGCGGCTCGCGGCGGCCGGCGCCGCGGTGCGCGCCCTGGACCGGGACGCGGAGGGCCTCGGCTTCCTCGGCGAGGAGGCGGCCGGCCTGCCCGGCGACGTCGAGCAGGTCGTCCTGGACCTCACCGATCTGGACGCCGCGGAGGCCAGCGCCCACGGCACCGACATCCTCGTCAACAACGCCGGGCTCCAGCTCGTGCGGCCCATCGAGGAGTTTCCGCCCGAGGTGTTCCACACGGTGCTCACCGTGATGCTGGAGGCGCCGTTCCGGCTGATCCGGGGGGCGCTGCCGCACATGTACGGCCGCGGCTGGGGCCGCATCGTCAACATCTCCTCCGTGCACGGGCTGCGCGCCTCGCCGTACAAGGCCGCCTACGTGGCCGCCAAGCACGGCCTGGAGGGCCTGTCGAAGACGGCGGCCCTGGAGGGCGCCCCGCACGGGGTCACCTCGAACTGCGTCAACCCCGGCTACGTGCGCACCCCGCTGGTGGAGCGGCAGATCGCCGACCAGGCGAAGGCCCACGGCATCCCCGAGGAACGGGTGGTCGCCGACGTGCTGCTGCAGGACAGCGCCGTCAAGCGGCTGGTGGAGCCGGACGAGGTCGCCGAGGCCGTCGCCTATCTGTGCTCGCCCGCGGCGTCCTTCGTCACCGGCACCTCGCTGGTGCTCGACGGAGGCTGGACGGCGCACTGACCCTTCCGGGCGGTGCGGGTGCCGAGAGTCAACCTCAGGGCTGGCGGGGTCGGGTGTGCGACGGGTAATCCTGGTGACCATGGAGAGCGAGGGCGGCCGTCCGGACCCCGCGGGGCGGGCGAGCGGGGGTGGCGCGCAGCCGCTGCCGGGCCCGGCAGCGGGCGCCGCCGGACAGGGGCGGCCCGGCGAGGCACCGGGGCCGGTCGGGCGAGGCCGGGCCGCCGGCGCGGGGGAGGCGGACGAGCCGGGTGGGCGTGGCGAGGCGGACGAGCTGGGCGGGCGCGGTGAGAGCGGGGAGTCCGCGGGTCTCATGGAGTTCCTGGAGCTGCTGACGCGGGACGCCCCGGCGGACGCCTACGAGCGCCCGGTGCTGCTGGCGCGCGAAGCGGGGGAGCCCACCGGGCGGATCGCGGCGCTCGAGCGTGCCAAGCTGCTCGCACTGCGGGTCCGCGCGGAGCTGGAGGGCCGCAGGCGCCGTGAGGCCGAGCTGTCCGCGCTCTTCGAGACCGCGCACGACCTGGCGGGACTGCGCGATCTCGATGTCGTCCTCCAGGCCATCGTGCAGCGGGCCCGTTCCCTGCTCGGCACCGACGTCGCCTACCTCACCCTGAACGACCCGGCGCGCGGCGACACCTACATGCGCGTCACGGAAGGCTCCGTCGCGGCCCGCTTCCAGCAGCTCAGGCTCGGCATGGGGGAGGGTCTTGGCGGCCTCGTCGCGCAGACCGCCCGCCCCTACGTGACCGACGACTATTTCAACGACGCCCGCTTCCAGCACACCCGCACCATCGACACCGGTGTGTCGGACGAGGGCCTGGTCGCCATCCTCGGGGTGCCGTTGAAGCTGGGCCCGCAGGTCATCGGCGTGCTGTTCGCCGCGGACCGGCGGGCCCGGGTGTTCGAGCGTGAACAGATCGCGCTGCTCGGCTCGTTCGCCGCCCTCGCGGCCGCCGCCATCGACACGGCCCACCTGCTCTCGGAGACCCGGGAGGCGCTCGGCGGCCTGGAGCGGGCCAACGAGATCATCAGGGACCGCAGCGGAGTCATCGAGCGCGCCTCCGACGTCCACGACCGGCTCACCGAACTGGTGCTGCGCGGTGGCGGCGTGCACGACGTCGCCGCCGCGGTCTCCGAGGTCCTCGACGGCACGGTCGAGTTCACCGACGCCTCCGCAGCCCCCGCCGGAGCGCCCACCGCCGCCGCCCACGGGGTGCTCACGGCCTCGGCGCAGGCAGCGCTCACGGCCTCCGCGCAGGACGGGCACGCGGTACGGCACGCAGCGGACTGGATCGCGGCCGTCGCCGCGGGCGGCGAGCTGTTCGGCGCGCTGGTGCTGCACGGCCACCCCCGCCTCGACCCGGTCGACCAGCGCACCCTGGAGCGGGCCGCCATGGTGACCTCGCTGCTGCTCCTCGCCCGCCGTTCCGCCTCCGACGCCGAACAGCGCGTGCGCGGTGAGCTCCTGGACGACCTGCTGGACGCCCGCGACCGCGACCCCCGCCTGCTGCGGGAACGTGCGGCCCGGCTGGGCGCCGACCCGGACGCGACCCATGTGGTGCTCGCCGCCCGCTTGGGCGACGACTTCGCCGACGTGCAGGCAGAAGCCGATGCCCGGCGCCGGCTGTGGTCCGCCGCGTCCCACCTGGCCGCCACCCGGCACGGGCTGGCCTCGGCCCGGGACGGCGGCACCGTACTGCTCCTCCCGCTCGCCGCCCGCACCACCGCCGCCGAACTCGCCCGCCGGGTCGCCCGGCGGCTGGGCACCGCCGTGCACGAGGCGGTCACCGTCGGCGCGTCCGGCCCCGTCGCCGGCCTGGTGGCGGGCACCGACGCGGTGTCCGCCGGGTATGCGGAGAGCCGCCGCTGCCTGGACGCCCTGCGCCTGCTGGGCCGGGCCGGCCAGGGGGCGGCCGCCGAGGACTTCGGGTTCCTGGGGCTGCTGCTCGCGGACAGCCGGGACATAACCGGGTTCGTGCACCGCAGTATCGGTGCCGTCGTCGACTACGACCGCCGCCGCGGGACGGACCTCGTCCGCACCCTCGACGCCTACTTCGCCTCCGGGATGAGCCCTGCACGCACCAAGGACGAGCTGCACGTGCACGTGAACACCGTGGCGCAGCGGCTTGAGCGGGTGGGGCGTCTGCTCGGCGGTGACTGGCAGAGCCCGGGCCGCGCCCTGGAGATCCAGCTCGCTCTGCGCCTGCACCGGCTGGCCTCGGCGCTCGACGAGGACTGAGCGTGGGCCCCGGCCGCCGTGCGGCTGCCGGGCCCGGCGGGAGAGGCCCCACCGGGCCCGGCAGCGCGGATCCGCCCGGCCGGGCGGCCGCCCGTCACACCGAGCGGGTACGGGGCGCGCCGGTGTCGGCGGCGGGGGCAGGGGTCCGCTCGTGGTCCGCGCCGGCCGTCACGTCCTCCAGGTCCCGGTGGCGCGTCTCCTTGGCCACTCCCACGGCGATCAGCGTGAGGACGGCGGCGGCGATCACGTAGACCGAGACGGGAGTGGAGCTGCCGTAGGCGTCGAGCAGCGCGGTCGCGATCAGCGGTGCCGGTGCGCCGGCCGCGACCGACGCGAACTGCGCCCCCATCGACGCGCCCGAGTAGCGCATCCGGGTGCCGAACATCTCCGCGAAGAACGCCGCCTGCGGCGCGTACATCGCACCGTGCAGGACCAGCGCGACGGTCACGGCGAGGACCAGGGCGCCGAACGAGCCGGTGTCGGTCAGGGCGAAGAACGGCACGATCCACGCACCCACCCCGGCCGCGCCGAACAGGTACACCGGCTTGCGGCCGATCCGGTCCGACAGCGCTCCCCACGCCGGGATCACGGCGAAGTGCACGGCCGATCCGATCAGCACGGAGTTGAGCGCGGTCTGCTTGGACACCCCGGCCGAGGTGGTGGCGTAGACGAGGATGAACGCGGTGATCACGTAGTAGCCGATGTTCTCCGCCATCCGGGCGCCCATCGCCACCAGCACGTCGCGCCAGTGCTCGCGCACCACGCCGACCAGCGGCAGCCTCTCCGCCACCGCTCCCGTGCCGGTGCGGGAGGCCTGCCGTTCGCTCTGCGCGGCGGCCTCGGCTGCCCGGCGGGCCTCGGCCTGGGCGAGGGCGGCCTTGAACACGGGTGATTCATCGACAGAGAGACGAATCCACAAACCGATCATGACCAGTACCCCGGAGAGCAGGAACGGCACCCGCCAGCCCCAGGACCCGAACGCGGAGTCGGACAGCAGCCAGGTCAGCAGCGACAGGACACCGGTGGCGAGGAGCTGTCCCGCGGGAGCGCCGGTCTGCGGCCAGGAGGCCCAGAACCCGCGGTGCCGCTTGTCGCCGTGCTCGGACACCAGCAGGACGGCACCGCCCCACTCGCCGCCGAGCGCGAACCCCTGGACCAGCCGCAGCAGCGTCAGCAGCACCGGGGCGGCGCTGCCGACCGTGGCGTGGGTGGGCAGCAGCCCGATGGCGAAGGTAGCCACGCCCATCATCAGCAGGCTGACGACCAGCAGCTTCTTGCGGCCGAGCCGGTCACCGTAGTGGCCGAACACCAGCGCGCCGATCGGGCGCGCGGCGAAGCCGACGGCGTAGGTGAGGAACGACAGGAGGGTGCCGACGAGCGGGTCGGAGCCGGGGAAGAAGAGTTTGTTGAAGACCAGGGCCGCGGCGGATCCGTAGAGGAAGAAGTCGTACCACTCGATGGTGGTGCCGATGAGGCTCGCGGCGACGATCCGGGGAAGCTTCGCCGGTGTCGGGGGAGCGGCTGCTGCGGAGGCCATGTGCACCACTTCCAGGCGTGGGAGGGACGTCTACGTGTCGGCACAACGTAGGAACACGCAGGTCGGACGCACATGTGGTGGGGCGCCATAGTTCACGGGCGGGGTATGCGTGCCGGCGCCATGACCGGTGCGCGGGAGCAGTGCGCTGGAGCGGTGCGCGGGCTGGTGCGGGGAGAGGCGGACGACATCGCTCCGACACCGCCACGGGCCCCTGGGAGCGCCCGTGGAAATGCCCCCTGGAAGTGGCAGGCACCGGCCCGTGCCGCCGGCCTGTGCTGCCGGCCCGTTCGACTGTGACGCCGGCCGTTCGGCTGCGACCGTACAGGTGGCCGTCTGGTCGGAGGTATCAGGCTGAGGGGCCTTGGTGTGACCCGCGGTCCGCGACGGTCACGGTCCCGCGGGGTTCGGGCCGGCTGACCGGGCGGTAGGCGCCTGGCGGTGTCGGCCAGTGCGCGGATCTCGGTGGTGATGCTGTGCCACGCCTCCTCGGGCATCTCATGGCCGACCCGGGGCAGCAGGACCAGGCGTGCGTCGCGGATCCGGGATGCGATGTCCCGTGCCGCGCTGGGCTTGATGAGGGGGTCGTCCGCCCCGTGGAGCACCAGCGTGGGCCGGGCGATGGCGTTGATCGACGGGCCGTGCCACTGGGCGCCGATCTGCCGGCTCTGCGCCTTCCGGCCGCGCACACCGAAGTCGGCGTTGCCCTCTGCGGCCTCGCGGGCGGCGGACTCGTCGAAGGGGCGGTTCGGCGAGGTGATCAGGCGGGAGACGGCGACGGAGGCAGCGATGGTGCCCTCCGGAGTGTCGGGAAACCTCAGGCGGGTGAACTTCGCCAGCGTGCGCATCCGTATGTACCGCGCGACGCGCAGGCCCATGGCGTCTCCCGGGACGGCCGCCATGGACGTGAGCGTACGGACGCGGTCGGGGTGCCGCAGCGCCACGCGCTGGGCGACGGCGCCACCGAGCGAGACGCCGAGCAGATGGGCCGACCGCCAGCCCAGAGCGGTCATCACCGCGACGGCGTCGTCGGCCATGTCCTCGGCCGTGTAGGCCTCGCCGCGGCGGGCGAACAGCGCGGAGACGGGGCCGCCCGTGGCGGTCGGCGGCAGGTGCGTGGACTCCCCGCCGTCGCGCTGGTCGTACCGGGCCACCGCGAAGCCCTCCGCGGCCAGCATCCGGCACAGTCCGTCAGGGACCCACAGCCGATTGACACCCAGCCCCGTGACCAGCAGAAGCGGCTCACCCTCGGTTCCCTCGGTCAGCGAGTCGAAGGCCAGCCGCACTTCGCCGTTCTCGGCCCATCGGACCTCGCTCCACGATGCGTCGCCGACGATGACATGACACCCCATTAACTGCGACCGATGTTCGCTGTTTCTAGGGTATGCGGTGCACCATGGGAACGGAAGTGGCCTCCACGGGAACGGATGAGGATGCGGCAGCAGGTGGACGAGTGGCTGAGCGAGCGATGACCGTCTGGGCGAGGCCCGAACGCGGTGCCCGCGGGCCCGCGGGCACCCACAGCCGTGCGGAGCTGACCGCCGCCGCGCTGGAACTGGCCGACGGGGGCGGCCTGGCCGCGGTGTCGATGCGCCGGCTGGCGGCGACGCTGGGCACCGGGCAGGCGTCTGTCTACCGCTACGTCTCCGGGCGTGACGACGTGCTCGACCTGATGGTGGACGCGGTGACCGCAGAGGTCGACATCGACGTGCCGCTCCGCGGAGACGCCGTCGCGGATCTGCTCGCCCTGGCCGTGCGGACCAAGGCCGTCCACCTGCGGCACCCCTGGGCGTCCGACATCCCGCCCGAACCTCTCCGGCTGGGCCCCCGGAGCCTGGACTACCTGGAGTACGCGCTGCGGACCATGGCAGCGGTCCCGCTGCCGGGGCGCACCAAGATGGAGATCGTCGCCCTGATGAACTCGCTGGTCGTGCAGTTCGCCCGGGCCGGGTTCCAGAGCACCCGCGCGAGCACCGACCGGCAGGCGGCGCAGGCCGCCTACCTGGGCGAGGCGGCGGCCCGAGGAGATCATCCGCAGATCGCGGCCGCCCTCGCCGACCAGGCGGGCGCTGACCCGGCGGAGGGTCCCCATGAGCAGTTCGAGCGCGTGATGCGCCGGGTGCTCACGGGCTTCGTCACGTGACACGCCGGGCGCCGCGGACGTGCCGCTCGGGAACGGTCCGGCACATCCGCGGCGCCCTGCCCGGGGGCCTTCCGGGGCTCACGTGGCACCGGCGGCCCCCAGGTACACAGGAAGGGTCACGTGGCCGTTTCCCATGATGCTGGGCAGCGGCTCCAGTTCCTCCACCGCAACGGCGAGCCGCATCCCGGGGAACCGGTCGAAGAGGCGGGGCAGCGCCGTCGTGGCCTCCGCGCGGGCCAGGGGCGCGCCGAGGCAGAAGTGCACGCCGTGCCCGAAGGCGACATGGCGCTTGTCCTGGCGCGTGACGTCGAACGTGCCCGCCGTCTCGCCGTGCGTCGCCGGGTTGTTGCTCGCAGCCCCGTACGAGGCGAGGATGGCGTCGCCCTTGCGGATGGTGACGCCGGTGGGGAGCGGGATGTCCTCGACCGCGTAGCGCATGGGTATGTGGCTCACGGGCGAGGCGAAGCGGAGCGTCTCCTCCACCACGGCGGCCCAGTCCGCCGAGCCCCGCCGCACCAGCTCCAACTGACCCGGGTCGGCCAGCAGGGCGGTGGTCGCGGAGTCCAGGAGGTTGATGGTGGTCTCGTAGCCCGCGGCGATCACCAGGAGGAGGGTGTCGGTGAGCTCCTCCTCGTCCAGCGAGGAGCCGTCGCCCTCGTCGTCACGGGCACCGATGAGGGCACTGACGAGGTCGTCGCCGGGAACGGCGCGCTTCTCCGCGATGAGCGCGTGGAGCATCCGGTAGACGTCCTGCGTGCTGCTGACCGCGTCCTCCGGGCTCGACGTGGTGTTCCAGATGCGGTCGATCGTCGTGCGGAAGCCCAGCCGCATCGCGTCGGGGATCCCCAGCAGATCGCTGATGACCCTGACGGGCAGCTGCGCGGCGAACGACTCGCGCAGATCGACCACTCCGGACGGCGAGGCGGCGATGGCGTCCAGCAGCGCCTCGGTGTTGCTCACGATGGACGGCATCATGAGCGCGGTCCTCCGGGTGGAGAACGCCGGGCTGACCAGGCGGCGGAGCCGGCGGTGGTCGGCCCCGTAGGCGGTGAACATGTTGTTGACGGCGACTTGGAGGTACAGCGGCCACTTTCCGACGATCTCGCCGGAGACGAACCGTGGCCAGTGCTGCCGCGGATCCTTGGACACGCGGTCGTCGGTGAGGAGCCGCATGAGCACTTCCTGATCGGCGACGGCCCATGCGCGCTCACCGAGGACGTCGACGAGGGCCGGGCCCGGCCCGGCATGGAGCACGGCCTCCTCCTCGGCGCGGCGCCGGCCCGTCGGATCGAGGACGAGAGGGTTCTGTTGCATAGCCAGATCATCTGTGCGGCGTCGCGCGAAGCAAAGCGTCACCGATCCCGGTAAGGGATCCGTAATAGTCGGCGCGGAGGGAGGGTTCGGAGCCGCGGGGGAGGGGTGGGTGCCCGACGTGTGAGCCTTGCGCCCCGGTCCGGCGGCACCGCCCGAAGAGCACGTTCCGGGCAAGCCGTACTCTCGGCAGGAGCGCTCCCGCGCCTGAGTGCCCGGGAGGCGTCGCGCACGCTCCACCGCCTCCGTACCTCGACGAGCGACGGCTGCCTCTGGCAGGCCCAGCATTCCCTGACTAGAGTCAGAGAATGCTTACGGTGCAGATGGATCAGGTGCGGCGGTTCAACCGTGTCGTCACCGAACGCGTGGGTGTCCTCCACGACCGCTACCTGGGGCGCGACCGGCCGATCGGCGAGGCCCGGCTGCTCTGGGAGATCGGCGAGCAGGGCCAGGACGTACGGCTGCTGCGCGAGCGGCTCGGGCTGGACTCGGGCTACGTCAGCCGGCTGCTGCGCTCCCTGGAATCCCACGGCCTGGTGACGGTGGAACCCCATCCGCGGGACAGGCGGGTGCGCACCGTCCGGCTCACCGAGGCGGGCCATGCCGAACGCGCCCTGCTGGACCGGCGCAGCGACGAACTGGCCGGCTCCCTGCTGGAGCCGCTCAACGCCGACCAGCGCACCCGGCTGGTGGCCGCCATGGCCGAGGTCGAACGGCTGCTGACCGCCGCGACCGTCACCGTGGACATCGTCGACCCGGGCCACCCCGACGCCCGGTACTGCCTCACGGCCTACGCCGCCGAGCTGCGGGAGACCTTCGAGACGGGCTTCGACCCCGCACTGAGCCTGTTGCCCGACCCTGGGGAACTCCGTGCCCCGCGCGGCCTGTTCCTGGTCGCCCGGCTGCGCGGCGAGCCGGTCGGCTGTGGCGGGCTGAAGCTGCCGTCCGGTGCGCCGGCCGAGATCAAGCGCATGTGGGTCGCGCCCGGCGCCCGGCGGCTCGGCCTCGCCCGCCGGTTCCTTGCCGAGTTGGAGGCGCGGGCCGCCGGCCATGGCCGCGACGTGCTGCGCCTGGACACCAACAAGGCGCTCACCGCCGCGATCCGCCTCTACCGCTCCTACGGCTTCCACGAGGTCGCCGCCTTCAACGACGAGCCGTACGCCCACCACTGGTTCGAGAAGCCGGTCGCGTCGGGGGCTTCTCCGGCGCCGCACTGATTCGCAGCGCCCTCCGTCCGGCGCCGCCCTGAGCGGCAGCGCACCCGCAGCCCGCGCGGCCGGCGCCGCCCGCACCCCGCCCTTCCGCGGCACGGCGCCCTCCCGTGCTGCCTCAGCGGCCTGACCTGCGGGGTCTCTACTCGGGGAACCCAGCCGCGTCCAGCATGAGGGCGGCGGTGCTCACCGCCAGTCCCTCGTCCAGCGGGTCCGCCTTGATGCCGGCCCGGGCGGTCGACCCGTCGTAGACCACCATGAGGCGGCGCACCAGCGTGCCGGGGTCGGCGACCCCGGCACGCTCGATCTCGGCGCGGAAGAAGGCGGCCAGCCCCTGCTTGCCGCGCGCGGCGACCAGGCTCGCCGGGTGGTCGGGGTGCCTCAGCTGCATCTGCACGCCGAGGTACGGGCAGCCCAGGAAGTCCGGCCGCTTCGCGGCCGCCTCCAGCTGCTCGAACACGTACAGCACCCGCGCGCGGGGCGACTCGGGGACGCCCGGCGGCGGCATCACGAGCGCGTCCAGGGCCGCGCCCTGCCGTTCTAGGGCCGCCGCCAGCACCTCGTCCTTGGTCTCGAAGAGCTGGTACATCGACCGCTTGGACACCCCTGCCGCCTTGCACAGCGCCTCGACGCCGATGCCGACGCCCTGCTCGTAGAAGAGCCGGCCGGCCGTGTCGAGAAGCCGCTCCCGGGTCGACGCCTTCTCGGTGGTGATGGAGGTCATGCCGCCAGATTACCCGGGTCGGGTTGGCAGCGGAAACCGATCGGTTTACGCTTCTGGAAACCGATCGGTTTCCCGGTCGGTCGTTTCCTGGGTCCGTCGTGGCATGCCCGCGGCGGACCACGTCTGTGCTTCTCCCACCGAAGGGCGTGTCATGCAGATCAACGGTTCCGTGGCTCTGGTCACCGGCGGCAACCGCGGGCTCGGCGAGCAGTTCGTCAGGGCCCTTCTCGACGCGGGGGCCGCCAAGGTGTACGCGGGCTCGCGCGACCCCCGCAAGGTCACCGTGCCCGGCGCGGTCCCGCTGGCCCTGGACGTCACGGACCCGGAGTCCGTACGCGCCGCGGCCGAACAGGCCCAGGACGTCACCCTGCTGATCAACAACGCCGGCACCTCGCTCGGCGCCGGCATCCTGGACGGCCCCCTGGACGACTTCCGGACCGAGTGCGAGACCCACGTCCTCGGCACGCTCAGCGTGACCAGGGCGTTCGCTCCGGTGCTGGCCCGGGCCGGCAGCAGTGCGGTCCTCAACGTCCTGTCCGTGCTCTCCTGGTACGCCCAGGAGCAGTCCGCCGCCTACTGCGCCGCCAAGTCGGCCGCGTGGTCGCTCACCAACGCCGCGCGGCAGGCCCTCGCTGGCCAGGGCACCCAGGTCACCGCGCTGCACGTCGGATACATGGACACCGACCTGATAGCGGATCTGGACGTGCCCAAGCTGGACCCCGCGAAGGTGGCCCGGCTCGCGCTGGACGGCCTGGAGGCCGGCCGGTTCGAGATCCTCGCCGACGACATCAGCAAGCAGGTCCAGGCGGGGCTGGCGGGCGGCGTGTCCGCGCTGTACCCGGGGCTCACCGAGCCGGCGGTCGCAGGCTGACGGCCGGTTTCTTTTAACAGGCCCTAAGCCACCGCGCCCGGGTGCGCCCTGTCACGGTTCCGCCGCGCGGGAGTGCGCCTGGGCACGGTCTGCCGACCAGGGCGGTATCGCTCATATCGCTTGGGTCGGGCGCGTACCGCTCATTCCGTGTGGGCCGGGCCGGTACCGCTCATGCCGCACCACCCGGGCAGGTACCGCTCATGTCACGTGGGCCGGGCCGGTACCGCTCATACGCGTAGCCGGCCGGCGCTCACGCCGCGTCGCCGGCGCCGCGGTCCGGGCGGCCCGTGTGGTGCAGGAGGCGCCCGTGCGCGGCTTCGGCGTGGGTGACGACATGCACGTCGATGTCGTCGCCCGACCCCTCGATGACGGACTCGCCGATGCCCCGGCCGAGCAGCCCCTTCAGGCGGCTGCGGCGGGTCGCGCCGATGACGATCTGGGTGGCGTTGACCTCGCGGGCGAAGCCGAGGATGGCTCGGGCGGGGTCGTCGCTCTCGACGGTGTGGTAGGTGCCGCCGAGCTCGTTCACCAGGGTCCGCTGGTCGTCGAGGAGGCGGGGCGAGGCCGCGGTGAGACCGTCGCCTCGCTGGATGTGCACGGCCAGGAACTCACCGCCCGCTCCCCGGGACGCGGTCCGCTTGGCGCGCCGGATGAGGGTGCCGCCCTCGGGCCCGCCGGAGAGCGCCACCAGCACCCGCTCCCGGGTACCCCACGGGTGCTGGATGCCGTGGTCCTTGCGGTACCGCAGCAGGGCCTCCTCCACCCGGTCCGCCGCCCACAGCATGGCGATCTCGCGCAGGGCGGTGAGGTTGCCGGTGCGGAAGTAGTTGCCGAGCGCCGAGTCGATCTTGTCCGGCGGGTAGATGTGGCCGTGCGCCATCCGGCGCCGCAGCGCCTCGGCCGACATGTCGACCAGCTCGATCTGGTCGGCGCGCCGTACGACGTCGTCCGGGACGGTCTCGCGCTGCCGGACGCCGGTGATCTGCTGGACGGCGTCGTTGAGCGACTCCAGGTGCTGGATGTTGACGGTGGAGATCACGTCGATGCCGGCCGCCAGCAGCTCCTCGACGTCCTGCCAGCGCTTCTTGTTGCGGCAGCAGGGGATGTTGGTGTGGGCGAGCTCGTCGACCAGGGCGACCTCGGGGGCGCGGGTGAGGACGGCGTTGAGGTCCATCTCGGTGAAGACCGTGCCGCGGTACTCCAGGGTGGCGCGGGGCACCGCCTCCAGGCCCTCGGCCATCTTCCGGGTCAGCGGCCGGCCGTAGTCCTCGACGAAGCCGATGACGACGTCCGTGCCCCGCTCGGCGCGGCGCTGGCCGTCGCCGAGCATGTCGTAGGTCTTGCCGACCCCGGGGGCCGCCCCGAGGTACACCAGCAGCCTGCCACGCGGCACGGTTCCTCCTTCCGGGCCGGGGCCCGGGGTCAGCCGCGCCTTCGGAGCCTCTCCAGTGCGAGGTTCAGCTCCAGCACGTTGACCCGCGGCGCGCCGAGGAAGCCGAGCATCCTTCCGTCTACATGGTCGCTCACCAGTGCCGCCACGCGCTGCTCGGGCAGGTGGCGGGCGCGGGCCACCCGGGCGGTCTGCCGGCGTGCGTAGGAGGGCGAGACGTACGGGTCGAGGCCGCTGCCGGAGGCCGTCAGGGCGTCCGCCGGGACCCGGGAGGGGCGGATGCCGTCCTGGTCGGCGGCCGCCGCCCGCCGCTGCCGGACCTGCCCGAGCAGCGTCCGGTTCTCCGGGCCCAGGTTGGACGCCCCCGAGGAGAGCGGGTCGTAGCCGTGCGGCCCGGCCGCGGACGGTCGGGAGTGGAACCAGCGGGCCCCGGTGAAGCCCTGGCCGATCAGCCTCGACCCCACGGTGCGGCCGCCAAGGGAGACCTTCGAGCCGTCCGCCTTGTGCTCGAAGGCGAGCTGGGCGATGCCCCAGACGACGACCGGGTAGAGCGCGCCGGTGATCAGGGTGAGCGCGATCAGCACGCGCAGCCCCGCGGCGGCCTGCCTCAGCACGGTTCTGGTCATCGCGGCGCTCACCCCAGCCCGGGGAACTGCGAGACGATCACGTCGATCACCTTGATGCCGGCGAACGGTGCGATGATGCCGCCCAGGCCGTAGACGGCGAGGTTGCGGCGGAGCATCCGGGCGGCGCTGGTCGGCCGGTAGCGCACCCCGCGAAGCGCCAGCGGGATCAGCGCGACGATGATCAGCGCGTTGAAGATCACCGCGGACAGGATCGCCGAGTTCGGGCTGCTGAGGTGCATCACGTTCAGGTCGTCGAGCTGGGGGTAGGCCGCCGCGAACATCGCGGGGATGATCGCGAAGTACTTCGCGACGTCGTTGGCGATGGAGAACGTCGTCAGGGCGCCGCGGGTGATCAGGAGCTGCTTGCCGATCTCCACGATCTCGATCAGCTTGGTCGGGTTGGAGTCGAGGTCGACCATGTTCCCGGCCTCCTTGGCCGCCGTGGTGCCGGCGTTCATCGCCACCCCGACGTCGGCCTTGGCGAGCGCCGGAGCGTCGTTGGTGCCGTCCCCCGTCATCGCGACCAGCCGGCCGCCGGTCTGCTCCTGCGCGATCAGCTCCAGCTTGTCCTCGGGGGTGGCCTCGGCGAGGAAGTCGTCGACGCCGGCCTCGCCCGCGATGGCCCGGGCGGTGAGCGGGTTGTCGCCGGTGATCATCACCGTGCGGATGCCCATCCTGCGCAGTTCGTCGAAGCGCTCGCGCATGCCGGCCTTGACGATGTCCTTGAGGTGGACGACGCCCAGCACCCGGGCGGGGCCGTCCGGCGGGCGCTCCGCGACGACGAGCGGAGTGCCGCCACCGGAGCCGATGGCGTCCACCACCGACCTGATCTCCGCGCTGATCTGGCCGTCGTGGTCGCGCACCCACTTGAGCACCGCGGTGGTCGCCCCCTTGCGGATCATGCGGCCCTCCAGGTCCACCCCGGACATCCGGGTCTGGGCCGAGAACGGCACGAAGGACGCGCCCTGGATCATGCCCTCCTCGCGGGCCCGCAGCTCGTACCGGTCCTTGGCCAGGACTACGATCGAGCGCCCCTCGGGGGTCTCGTCCGCGAGGCTGGCCAGCTGGGAGGCGTCGGCCAGCTCGGTGGCGGTGATCCCCTCCGCGGGCACGAACTCCGTGGCCTCCCGGTTGCCGAGCGTGATGGTGCCGGTCTTGTCCAGCAGCAGGGTGTTGACGTCGCCGGCGGCCTCCACGGCGCGCCCCGACATGGCCACCACGTTGCGCTGGATCAGCCGGTCCATGCCGGCGATGCCGATCGCCGAGATCAGGGCGCCGATGGTGGTGGGGATCAGGCACACCAGCAGGGAGACCAGGACGATGATCGGCTGCGCCCGGCCGGAGAAGGTGGCGAGCGGCTGGAGGGTGGCCACCGCCAGCAGGAAGATGATCGTGAGGGCGGCCAGCAGGATGTTCAGGGCGATCTCGTTCGGGGTCTTCTGCCGGACCGCGCCCTCCACCAGGGCGATCATCCGGTCGATGAAGTTCTCGCCGGGCCGCACGGTGATCCTGACCACGATCCGGTCCGAGAGGACCTTGGTGCCGCCGGTGGCGGCCGAGCGGTCGCCGCCCGACTCCCGGATGACGGGTGCGGACTCGCCGGTGATGGCGGACTCGTCCACGCTGGCGATGCCCTCGATCACCTCTCCGTCGCCGGGGATGACCTGGCCGGCCTCGACCACCACGACGTCGCCCAGCCGCAGCCGGGTGCCGGGCACCTCCTCCTCGGTGCCGTCCTCGCGCAGCCGCCTCGCCGTCGTCTCCTGCTTGGCCTGCCGCAGCGCCGCCGCCTGCGCCCGGCCGCGGCCCTCGGCCACCGCCTCCGCGAGGTTGGCGAAGACCACCGTGGCCCACAGCCACACCGTCGTCGTGATGCCGAACGCGCTGGCGTCCGTCGTCGCCGTGAAGATCGTGGCCAGCAGCGAGCCGACCCACACCACGAACATCACGGGGGTGTGCACCATGTGGCGGATGTCGAGCTTGCGGACCGCGTTCGGCAGCGACTGCACGAGCTGGTGCGGCCGGAACGCGCCCGCCGAGACCCTGCGGGGCCCCTCGCCGGGCGACGGGGCGGCCATGGTCATACGAGTCCCTCCGCGACCGGCCCGAGGGCCAGTCCGGGGAAGAACGCCAGCGCGGACACGATGATCACGACCCCGATCAGCATCCCCACGAACAGCGGCCGGTGGGTGGGCAGCGTGCCCGCTCCGACCGGGACCGGCCGCTGCCGCGCGAGCGCGCCGGCCAGCGCGAGGACGAACACGATCGGCAGGAAGCGGCCGACGAGCATCGCCATGCCGAGCGTGGTGTTGTAGAAGGTCGTGTCGACGCCCAGGCCGGCGAAGGCGCTGCCGTTGTTGTTGGCCGAGGACGCGTACGCGTACAGCACCTCGGACAGGCCGTGCGGGCGGGGGTTGAGGATCGTCGCGCGTGGTTCGGGAAGCCCCAGCGCGAGGCCGGCGCCCACCAGCACGGCGAACGGCATGGCGAGCACGTACAGCGCGACGAAGGTGGTCTCGTGCTGGCGGATCTTCTTGCCCAGGTACTCCGGGGTGCGGCCCACCATCAGCCCCGCGAGGAAGACCGTCAGCACCGCCAGCACCAGCATCCCGTACAGGCCGGAGCCGGTGCCGCCCGGTGCCACCTCGCCCAGCAGCATGTTCAGCAGCAGCACACCGCCTCCCAGGGCGGTGTAGCTGTCGTGGAAGGAGTCCACCGCCCCGGTCGACGTCATGGTGGTCGCGTTGGCCCACAGGGCGGAGTTCCAGACCCCGAACTGCTGCTCCTTGCCCTCCATGGACGCGCCCACCGCGTGCGGCACGGTGCCCGGGTGCAGGGCCTCGGCCGCGGTCACCCCCACCAGGCCGGCGACCCAGATGACCGCCATGGCCGCCAGGATCGCCCAGCCCTGGCGGGTGCTGCCGACCAGCAGGCCGAAGGTGCGCGGCAGCGCGCTCGGGATGAGCAGCAGCAGGAACGTCTCGAAGACGTTGGTGAACGGGGTGGGGTTCTCGAAGGGGTGCGCCGAGTTGGCGTTGTAGAACCCTCCGCCGTTGGTGCCCAGTTCCTTGATCGACTCCTGGGAGGCGACGGGACCGCCCACGATCGACTGGGTGCCGCCCGCGAGCGCGTGCACCGGGTCGGGGGACGAGAAGTTCTGCACCGCGCCGGCCGCCACCAGCACGATGGCGGCGAGGAACGCGAGCGGCAGCAGGATGCGCACGGTGCCGCGCACCAGGTCGACCCAGAAGTTGCCGATCCGGTCCGTCTCCGAGCGGGCGAACCCCCGTACCAGCGCCATCGCCACGGCCATGCCCACCGCCGCCGACAGGAAGTTCTGCACGGCGAGGCCCGCCATCTGCACCAGGTGGCCCAGCGTCGCCTCGCCCACGTACCACTGCCAGTTGGTGTTGGTCACGAACGACACTGCCGTGTTGAACGCCTCGTCGGGGGAGACCGAGGGGTGGCCCAGCGCGAGCGGCAGGTCGCCCTGCAACCGCAGGAAGCCGTACAGGAACAGCACGGACACCACCGAGAACCCGAGCACCCCCAGCGCGTACGTCGTCCAGCGCTGGTCGGCGTCCGGGTTCACCCGGGTCGCCCGGTACACCAGCCGCTCCACGGCCAGGTGCCTCTCGCCGCCGTACACCCGCGCCATGTACCCGCCGAGCGGCACGTGGGCCACCGCGAGCGCGCCGAGCAGCAAGGCGATGGTGAGCAGTCCGGCGCCGGCGTCGCTCATCAGAACCGCTCCGGGAACACCAGGGCGAGCACGAGGTAGACGATCAGGACCACCGCACAGCTCAGCCCCACCGCGTTCGAGGCGCTCACCGGCGCTCCGCCCCCCTCAGGACCAGCACCATCAGGGCGAAGAAGGCGATGGTCAGGGCGATGAAGGCCAGATCGAGCATCGGCGGTCTCCTCCGGACGACGGTGGTGGTGCTCGCCGCCGGCCGGCGCTGCTCCGCACGGCCGGTACCTACGGGAGTGCGGACGGAGCCGCATGAGTACCCCTCACGCTTACCGCCTCGCCGCCGGAAAGCCGCGCAGCCACCGCCGCTGGGAGGCACGCCGTCACCGGCAGGGCGTAACGGGGCCGGCGGCACCGGTGCGGGCGGCGGGACCGGTGCCGCCGGCGCCGATCGGGTGAGGCGCCATACCAGCCGGGCACGGGGCGGGCATGGAAAAGGGGAGCCGTGCGGACGGGGCCGTCGGGCCGTCCACAGCCGTCAACGAAGGAATGGTGCCGCCCATGTCCGAAGAACCGCAGCCGGGATCCGTGCCGCCCGAGGACGCGCACGTCAGGGGGGACATCGGCCGGCGGGTGGCCGCCCGCCGCGAGCAGATGGGCCTCAGCCGCGAGGACGTGGCGGCGCGCTCGGGCTCGGCACCCGGCTACATCCAGTACATGGAGGAGCACACCTCGACGCCCAGCATGGGCTTTCTGCTCCGGCTCGCGGACGCCCTCCAGACCACGGTGGACGAGCTGACCGGCGGCACCACCGACCTGCCGCCGGGCCTCGGCCGTGCCGCCCGGCACGCCCGGCTGGCGACCATGGACCCCGAGGAGTGCCGCGAGCACCTGGGCACCCACGGCGTCGGCAGGGTGGCCGTGACCACCGACAGCGGCCCCGCCATCTTCCCGGTGAACTACCAGATCATCGGGGAGGACCTCGCGTTCCGCACGTCGCCCGGGGCCCCGCCCGCCCACGCCGCGGGCAACGACACGGCCTTCGAGGTGGACCACATCGACGACGCGTTCAGCCGGGGGTGGAGCGTCCTCGCCGTCGGCTCCGCTCGCGCTGTCACCGACGAGGAGACCGTCAGCAAGCTGAACCAGGAGGCCTTCAGCACGCCCTGGGCGGGTGGCGAACGCCACCTGTGGGTGGTCCTGACCCCGCACCGCCTCACCGGCCGCCGGATCATCGTCGACGACGATCAGGACGAGGTGCCGGACGACTGAGGCCCGCTGCGCCGGACGGCTGAGGCCGGCCCGGCCGGCGGCGGCCCTCCCGCACCGCACCCCGGGGCCGCGGGCCCCCTATGCGCCCGCCCCGCTGCCGTACCCGTCGTGCTGCCGGCGGCGGCCCTCGTGCTCCCGGCGGTCCTGCTCCTGGGTGGCGATCACGGCGGCCTGGATGCGCCGCTCCACCCCGAGCTTGGCCAGCAGGCGGGAGATGTGGTTCTTCACGGTCTTCTCGGCGAGGTAGAGCCGGTGCCCGATCTGCCGGTTGGTGAGCCCCTCGCCGATCAGCACGAGGATCTCCCGCTCCCGCTCGGTGAGGCCGGGCAGCGCGTCCTGCTCCTCCTGGCGGTCCTGCTCGCCGCGGAGCCTGGCCATCAGCCGCGTGGTCGCGCTGGGGTCGAGCAGCGACTGCCCGGCGGCCACCGTGCGCACCGCGGAGACCAGGTCGGAACCGCAGATCTGCTTCAGCACGAAGCCGGACGCGCCCGCCATGATCGAGTCGAGCAGGGCCTCCTCGTCGTCGAAGGAGGTCAGCATCAGGCAGGCGAGGCCGGGCATCCGGGCACGCAGGTCCCGGCAGACGCTCACGCCGTCGCCGTCCGGCAGCCGCACGTCGAGCACCGCGACCCCCGGCCGCAGCGCGGGCACCCGCACCAGCGCCTGCGCGGCCGTGGCGGCCTCGCCGACCACCTCGATGTCCGGCTCGTCGCTCAGCAGGTCGTGCACGCCGCGCCGCACCACCTCGTGGTCGTCCAGCAGGAAGACCGTGATCGGGCCGTTCGAGCGGGCCGGGTCGCTGTCCGCCATGGCTGCTCCCAACGCGGGTGCCCACCGGCAGCGGGAGTCGCGCCGGAGGGCGGGGGTGTCGGCCCATGCCGCGTACCCGCGCCCGGCCGGGGCGAACACACCGCCGCCCGCGTGCGCTGGTGGCGGATGCCTCGGTGCCCCACGCCGGATGCGCACCCCGGGACCACTGCGCACCCGGCGCCGGAGCGACGGCACCGCACATCCGTCGTCCTCCACCGTCGCCTCCACCGCCGGCTCCGCCGGCGCGGAGCGTCCGGGCCGGTCACGGGGCGATGCCCGCCTCCCGGCCGTGGGCGAGCACCCGGCCGGTGACCAGCTCGGGCTCGATGCGGACGAAGACGTCGTCGTCCCCGTCGGGGACCGTCCAGGAGCGCGGCCCGGTGCGCGCCAGCCGCTCGTGCTCCGCCGCGCTCGTCACCACCGTGGCCCGGCCGGTCACGACGACGCTCCAGCCGACCCGGGCGCCCGCGTCCACCTCGTCCACCTCGAAGGCCACCACCACTCCGTCGAGGGCGCGCACCAGCTCGGAGCGCGCCGGGGCGCGCAGGACGACGGCGGAGTCGGAGTCCAGGCAGAAGCGGACCGGCAGCACCGCGGGCAGCGCCCGCCGGGTGTGGACCACCCGGCCCACGGGGGCCCTGCTCAGCAGCCGCAGGCTCTCCTGCCTGCCGAGCTCGTGGAAGCCGTCGGGGGCATTCATGACAGTGCGCTCATCGGGGGACCCGGCTCGCCGGGCGGCGGGCCGGCTCGCTCGGGAAGGCCCCGCGGCCCGGGAGCGGCCCCTCGGATCCCTGAGTGCGGACCGCGGCCGCCGGACCTCCGCACCGTCCACGCTCCGTCGCGCCCGGCGCCGCGGCACAGGGCCCATCGGGCATCCGTCCGCGGGGAACGGCCCAGCCGCGCCCGGCGCTACGACCGGGCGGTGGTCCGGGGCGTGGTGTCCAGCGCGTCGTGGGGTTCCTCGCCCAGCACCACCTTCAGGGCCGCGGTGGCCCGGGCCCGTGCGAAGACGTCGTACGCCTCCTCCATCGCGGCCAGCGGGAAGTCATGGGTGATCAGTTCGGACGCGGGCAGCCGGCCGGCGGCCATCAGGCGCAGCAGGGTGGGCAGCGAGCGGGTGTCGACGAGCCCGGTGCTGATCGTCACGTCCCTGTCCCAGAGCTCCTCCAGGTGCAGCGCCGCGGGTTTGCCCTGCACGCCCACGTTGGCCAGGCGCCCTCCGGAGCCCACCATCCGGGTGCACATCTCGAAGGTCTCCGGCGCCCCGACCGCCTCGATCACGACATCGGCGCCGAGCGACCCCGTGAGGTCCGACACGAGCTGCTCGGGGCCGTCCGAGGCGTTCACCACGGCATCGGCGCCGACCCTCCTGGCGGTGTCGAGCCGGGCCGCGTCCAGGTCCACGGCGATGGTCCGCTCGGGCGACACGAGCTGCGCGGTGGCGACCGCGGCGAGCCCGACCGGGCCGGCCCCGACGACGGCGACGGTGTCCCCGGGCCGTACGTCCCCGGCCAGCACCCCCACCTCGTACCCGGTGGGCAGGACGTCGGCGAGCAGCACCGCGTCCCTGCTGCTCAGCACGCCCGGCAGCGGATGCACGGAGAGGTCCGCCCAGGGCACCCTGACGTACTCGGCCTGCGTGCCGTCGATCCGGCGCCCGAGGAGCCATCCCCCGCCGCCGCGGCACTGCCCGTACCGGGCGAGCCGGCAGGGCCCGCACCGCCCGCAGGCCGAGATGCACGACACGACCACCCGGTCGCCGGGCTGCACGGCACGCACCTCGGGGCCGGTCTCGACCACCTCGCCGACCGCCTCGTGGCCGAGCACCGTTCCCGGCCGCACCGCCGGCCCCTCGCCCCTGAGGATGTCCAGATCGGTGCCGCAGATGGTGGTGGCCTCGACCCGGACGACCGCGTCACCGGCCTCCTGAACGCCGGGGTCGGGCACGGCCTCCCAGGCGAGACGCCCGGAGCCGTGGAAGACGAGCGCTTTCATGACCATCCCTCCGCGGCGGACACGTGGCACGGGCGTCGGCGGTCACTCCGACAGAACCACCCTGCCCGCTCGTCGGCCGGTGCAGCTTGGGCCGGGCGGTCCTCGGCACCCGGCCCGCCGGACCCCAGCCGCACCCCGGGCGGCCCCTGCCGCGCTCCTGGCCCCCGATGCCACCTTCTAAGTGAGCGTGATGAGGAGGCGTCCAATGCGCAGGGGCATGCCGCCGAGGCCGCCACCTGGACCCGGACCCGACGACTCGCAGGCGCTGCGCCGCAGGGCGTGGCTGTGGCGCTGGCGCAGCAATCCGCTGCGGCGCCGCGAGGACCTCATCGAGGCGTGGATCATCCTGATCGTGTGGATCGTCGTCGCGGTGGGCGGCGCCTTCGTCGGTATGCTGGCGGCCCGCGCGACCGAGGGCACCCTCGCGCAGCAGCGCAGCGACCGGCACTCGGTGTCCGCCACGCTCTCCCAGGACGCCCCCGCGTCCCCGGCCGCGACCGGCGGCAACGACAGCCGGGTCCGGGCCCAGGTGCACTGGACGGCGCCCGACGGTTCCCAGCACAACGGCCGGACCATGGTCGAGCCGGGCCACCAGGCAGGGCAGCACGTGAAGATCTGGACCGACCAGCACGGCAAGATCACCAGCCCGCCCGCGGGCCCGGGGGAGTCCGCCCTCCAGGCGGTGCTGCTGGGCGGCTCGGCCGCCGTCTTCTTCAGCGGTGTCACCTACGCCGCCGGCCGAGGCGTGAGGCTCCGCGTGGACGCCGTGCGCGCCCGCCACTGGGACAAGGAGTGGGAGGACGTCGAGCCCCGGTGGCGGCACCGGATGGGATGACGGCTCCCACTCCGTCCTCACCGTCCTCACCGCCCGTACGGCCGCACACTCACCGCCGCTACGGCCGCTACGGCCGCGCGATCATTCGCCGCGCGTAGGGCCCCGCCCCGCGCCGCTCACTGTGCGCCCGGCTCACCGTGAACCGTGCGTACGCCTCCACCGCCCGCACGACCCCACCGCGGGCACGACCGCCGACCGGCGGCCCACCTCCCGGCCCCACATCCCGACATACCGGCCCGGCTCACATCTCGACCCCACGCCCTCTCCACGGCCGTCCACGCCGGCGGATCGACTCCACGCGCCGCTGGTCAACTCCACGCGCCGCTTCCGTAGGGCGCGTACAGGTCCAGCAGCCGGTTGCGGGCCGTCTGGAGGCGGTACGCGAGCACGCGGCCGACCCAGCGGGCGACCGCCGCGTCCAGCGGCGGGTCCGACCTGCACAGATCCCGCACCGCCGCGGCATCGAACTCGTGCGCGCGCACCGGTGACAGCGCCTCCGCGCCGAGCTGCCAGACGAACGGCTCGAACAGCCAGGACCAGCCGATCAGCTCGTTGTGGCCGATGGTGTCGACCACCGGCGGACGGCGGCCCGGCACCCGCATGTCCAGCGAGACCGTGCCGGTCCGCACGATCCAGAAGCGATCCGCGTGCTGGCCCTCCTCGAAGATCCGCGCGCCTTCGGGGAACGACGCGTCCCGCGCCAGCCCCATCAGCCTGTCCCGGTGATCCGGGTCCAGCGCGTGGATAGAAATGGTCGTCGCGACGGTCATGGCCGGGCCTGCCTTCCTTCCCCGGACCGGGCCGGACGGGGCCGGCACGGCCGGTGCCCGGCGCACGCCCGCCCGCCGGGCCGCGGTCGCGTTCGGCCGAGACCCACCCGGTCCCGCGCCGCGGCACCGGCCGCGGACGCGGTACCTGCTCCGACACGAGCACGTGCCCCGCAACGGGTGCCATCGCGTGGTCGGTCGTGGGACCGATACCCGACCGTTGTGCGGCACGTGTCCTGATATGAGCCTGCGCCCGCCGCACGACCGCGTACCTGGGCCGAAGGTCCCGGGCCCTGGGGCGGACGGCCCTGCCGCCGCCGCCTCGCCCCGGTGCCACGATGGACCGTGTGGCGGTCTCCGGCACGCGGTGAGAGGCGGTGCGGATCATGGAACTGCCACTGGTCGTGGGCGTGGACGGCTCGGAGTACAGCCTGCGTGCGGTGGACTGGGCGACCGACGAGGCGGCCAGGCACGGACTCGCGCTCCGCCTGGTGCACGCCTCCCTGTGGCAGCGTTACGAGCACGACGGGCCGGCCGGACGGGCGCCGCGGGCAGGCGGCGAAGGCGGTCCCGTGACGCGGGCGGGGGAGGGCGGGGACGCGGCAGGACCCGGCGGGCCCCCTGGCACGGCGGCGGGACCCGGCCGCCTGCCTGGCACGGAGGCCGGGCACGCCGGTACCGGCACGGCGGTCGATCCCGCCGGTGCGCTGGAGGCTCCCGAGGAGCGCACCGTTCCCGTGGGGTCCCCGGAGCGCATCGTCGGCCAGGCCGCCGACCGGGCCGCCCGCCGCGACCCGGACGTCAAGGTCCTCACGGACGTGTGCTGCGAGGAGGCGGAGGAGGCCCTGCTGCGGGCGGCGCGCAACGCGACCGCGCTGGTCACCGGCGAGCGCGGCCGGGGCGCGGTGCCCGGCGTGCTGCTCGGCACCGTCAGCCTCGCCATGGCCGCCAAGGCGCCGTGTCCGGTCGTCGTGGTGCGTGGCAGCGCCGCCGGCCGCGCGGGCGAGCACCACCGGATCCTGCTCGGCGTCGCCGAGCCGGCCAGCTGCGCCGGCGCGGTCCGGTTCGCCTTCCGGGAGGCGGAGGTGCGGCACAGCGACCTGGAGGCCCTGCGCGCCTGGCGCTGCCCGGCGTCCCAGACGGCGGGGCGGCTGCGCTGGCCCAAGGAACGCGCCCGCCGCCACCGGCAGCGGGCGGCACGGATGCTCGACGAGGCGCTGCGCGACACCCAGCGCGAGCACCCCGGCACCGAGGTGCTCCGCAGCGTGGCCGAGGGTCCCGCCCACGAGCTGCTCCTGGAGGGCTCCCGCACCGCCGACCTGGTGGTCACCGGCGCCCTGCGGCAGTCCGGCCACCTCGGTGCCCGGATCGGACGGGTTGCCCACACGATGCTGCACTACGCCGACTGCCCGGTCGCGGTCGTCCCGCACCGTGAGTGACGGCCGCGGCACCCTGCCTCCCGTCCGGCCCCGGCCGGACGGGCCGGCGGGCCGGCTCGGCAGGGTCCACCCCGTCGTCGGCGACCGGCGGGGCGAGGATTCCGGCGCCACGGAGCGGCCGCGGTGTCACGGTGCCGAACCGGTGGTACGCGGCCTGGGCAAGTCGCTCACCTGAAGGAGCCCCCACGTGACCGACGTACAGGACAGGACCGCCGAGCTCGCCACCGACTGGACCTGGGAGTACGACGGCTACGACCCGGACGGGGAGCGGCTGCGGGAGTCGCTGTGCACCCTCGGCAACGGCCGCTTCGCCACCCGTGGCGCGGCGAGCGAGTGCCCGGCGGACGGCGTGCACTACCCCGGCACCTACGCCGCCGGCTTCTACGACCGCCTCGCGTCCACCGTGGAGGGGCACCGGATAGAGAACGAGGACATGGTCAACCTGCCGGACTGGCTGCCGCTGCGGCTGCGCATCACCGACGGTGGCGGCGGGGGCGGCGCCGATGGCGGTGAGGCCGGCGCGGACCCGGCCCGTCGCACCGGGGCGGCCTGGCTCACCCCCGACACCCCGGCGCTCCGCGACCACCGCCAGATCCTCCACCTGGACACCGGCGTCCTGGAGCGCCGCAGCCGCTACGAGGACGAACGCGGCCGGATCGTGACGGTACGTCAGCTACGGCTGGTGCACATGGCGGACCCCTACCTCGCGGCGCAGCGCACCGAGGTGACCGCGGAGAACTTCTCGGGCCGGATCGAGATCGAGTCGGCGCTCGACGGGACGGTCAGCAACGCGGGCGTGGCCCGCTACCGCGACCTGAACGGCGACCACCTCACCGGCGTGCGCACCGGCAGCGCCGCCTGGGACCGCGTCTGGCTGGCCTGCCGCACCCGCACCTACGGGCTGGGCGTCGGCCTCGCGGCCCGCACCTCGGTACGCGGCGGCACCGGCACGGACACCACGTCCGCGCACGAGGCGGCGCGCGCGGTCCAGGTGTGGCGGGTGGGCGCCGAGCAGGGCCGCACGGTCACCGTGGACAAGGTGGTCGCCCTGCACACCTCCCGGGACCGGGCGATCAGCGAGCCGGTGGACGCCGCCGTCCAGCGGGTGGCCCGCGCCCCCGGCTTCGACGCCCTGCTCGCCACGCACCGCACGGCGTGGGGCCAGTTGTGGCGCCGCGCCGAACTCACCGTCCCCGGCGAGGCGGGCCACATCCTGCGGCTGCACCTCTTCCACGTGCTCCAGACCCTCTCCCCGCACACCGCGGACCAGGACGCCGGGGTACCGGCCCGGGGACTGCACGGCGAGGCCTACCGCGGGCACATCTTCTGGGACGAGTTGTTCGTCCTGCCCTTCCTGAACCTGCACTTCCCGGAGGTCTCCCGGGCCCTGCTCGGCTACCGCCACCGCCGCCTGGAGCAGGCCCGCCACTCGGCGCGGGACGCGGAGCTGACCGGTGCCATGTACCCCTGGCAGAGCGGCAGCGACGGCCGCGAGGAGACCCAGCAGCTGCACCTCAACCCCCGCTCGGGCCGCTGGCTGCCCGACCACTCCCACCTCCAGCGGCATGTGGGCTCGGCCATCGCCTACAACGTCTGGCAGTACTGCGAGGCGAGCGGGGACACGGAGTTCCTGCACACCAAGGGCGCCGAGACGCTGCTGCACGTCGCACGGTTCTGGGCGGACCTCGCGGACTACGATCGGGCGCTGGGCCGCTACCGCATCCGCGGGGTCGTCGGCCCCGACGAGTACCACGACGCCTACCCGGGCGCCCGGCGGCCGGGCCTCGACGACAACGCGTACACCAACGTCACCGCCGCCTGGGTGCTCGCGCGCACCCTGGAACTGCTCGGGGCCCTCCCCGAACCGGCGCGGCGCGACCTCGCCGAGCGCACCGAGCTGGAGGAGGGCGAGCCCGGCCACTGGGAGGAGATCTCGCGCCGCCTCTACGTGCCGTTCCACGACGGTGTCATCAGCCAGTTCGACGGCTACGGCGACCTGAAGGAACTGGACTGGGACGGCTATGCCAAGACCTACGGCGACATCCGGCGCCTGGACCGGATCCTGGAGGCCGAGGGCGACACCGTCAACCGCTACCAGGCCTCCAAGCAGGCCGACGTGCTGATGCTCGGCTACCTCTTCTCGTCCGCCGAGCTGGCCGCCCTCTTCGACCGCCTCGGCTACCGCTTCGACGACGACCTCTGGCAGCGCACGGTGGACTACTACCTGCGCCGCACCAGCCACGGTTCCACGCTCAGCGGGCTCGTGCACGGCTGGGTGCTGGCCCGGGTCAGGCGGAGCGAGGCGTGGCGGTTCTGCCAGGAGGCCATCGAAGGGGACATCGCCGACCTCCAGGGCGGCACCACCGGCGAGGGCATCCACCTGGGCGCCATGGCGGGCACGCTCGACCTCGTCCAGCGCGGCCTGACCGGGCTGACCACGCGTGGCGGCGCGCTCTGGCTGGACCCGGTGCCGATGCCCGAACTCGCCTCCTACAGCTTCTCGGTCCACTACCAGGGCCACGGCGGGGTGCGGCTGGGGGTGCGGCCCGGCCGGCTGCAGCTCGCGGTGCCGGACTCGGACAAGCTGCCCATCGAGATAGAACTCCCCGACCGCTCGGTGGTCGTCGAGCCGGGGGAGTCCGTGGAGCTGATGGTGCCCGAGTGATCCGCCGGCCGGCGCGAGCGGCTGCCGTGCCCCATGACGCGTCCTCCGCGAGCGGGTCCGCGATGGCGGGAGCCCCCGGGGAGTTCCCCGGGGGCTCTTTCGACGCCGCCCCGTGCCCCGTCCGGCGCGCGAGGACACGGGGTGCGACGGCTCAGCGGGCCGCGTGAGCGCGGTGCCTCACCAGCCGACGGCCACCTCCAGCCACTGCGGATCGCCGTGCGAGACGAACGAGGACTGGCCGGCGTAGTCGTCGTACGGGAAGCCGTAGGCGAGGTTGTTGATGGAGTGGTCGTGCCAGAACTTCGCGTAGTAATTGGCCGGGGCGTCCTTGTAGAAGTTCTCCGGCTTGGACCAGGCGTCCTGGGGCAGCTCGGCCACGTGGCGGTTGAGTGCCGAGCACATGCCGGGGTCGGCGGCGAGCGAGCCGGCACAGCCGAAGATGTCGGAGGTGGCGGCGTTCACACCCACCTTCTTCGCGTAGTCGCTCATGTAGTTCGCGTACTGGCCGCCGGCGCGGAAGTCCGGCACGCTGCCCGGTGCCAGGATCCGGTACGGCTTCTCGACCTCGGTGAGCGACTTGAACTCGGCGGGCATGGCGGACGCGAACTTCTGCCAGGTGGCGTCCCTGGACTCCTGGAACGTCTCGTAGTCCTCACCGACCTGGACGTCGTACCCGTCGCTGGCGTGCAGCCGCATGGCCAGCTTCAGGGCGAACGCGTCGACGCGCGTGGTGTTGCCGTTGAAGACGTCGTCGCCGACGGTGAACTCGATGAAGTCCTGGTACTTGCTGTCCGGCGATCCCAGGTGGAAGTACATGCGGCCGGCCGAGTTGGCGGGCATGTCGATGTACGGCTGCTCGGCGATCGAGTGGGTCTCGTTGTTGAACGTCCAGTAGACCTGGTCGTCCGGGTACTGGCCGTTGGTCTTGTTGAGGACCTTGACCGTGAGGACGTTCTTCGCCGGCGGGATGCTGCCGGTGTCGCCCCACCAGTCGTCCGGCGGGGCCTGGCCCGCCGCGGCGGCCGGCGAGGCGGTCTCGACGCCGAACGCCGAGGACGACGAGGTGTTCATGATCACGGACGTCGTGGTGAGCAGCAGGGCGAC
The DNA here is from genome assembly GCF_018327685.1 of Streptomyces sp. TS71-3. Taxonomy (NCBI): domain Bacteria; kingdom Bacillati; phylum Actinomycetota; class Actinomycetes; order Kitasatosporales; family Streptomycetaceae; genus Streptomyces; species Streptomyces sp. TS71-3. The sequence goes on from NZ_BNEL01000003.1 coordinate 3,402,247, forward strand.
GGCGCCGATCAGATAGGGGGCGCGCCGGCGATGGAGCGGGGGCGTTGCTGTGGGGGGCATCGTTACTCCCTGGCTGTGGGGGGTGGTCGGGCGCGGACGCACGGGCCACAGCCGGGTGGTGGCCCTCGTCCGGCCTTGCTGATGCGCTGCCGAGCGTTCCGGCAAGGAACCCAAAGAAGAGTGGGGTCCGGGCAAGAGAGCGCTCTCAAAGACTCTTGGGATTGCCGGGAGTTGTCAAGGCGCGCGACGGCGGGGGTGCCGGAAGGGGGGGCGCAGGGGTGCCGGGCTACTGCCGAAGGGGGCGCCGGCCGCTGCGGCCGGGGAGGGCGCCGGGCGGTTGCCCCGGCGCCCTGAAGGCGTGGGTCTTTCCGGGTGTGTCCCGGCCGGGTGGCCACCGCACCTGTGGTCCCCGGTGGTCGGTTCAGGCGGTGCCCGGACCGACGGGCGGCTCAGTGCACTGGGTCGGCGGGTGCCGCATCGAGGGGTTCGACGGACACGAGGGTCGAGGAGACCAGGTGGTCCCCCTGGACAGCGTCGACTTTGAGACGAGAACGGCCGAGCAGATCGGGAGCAGCGGGCTCGGCGGTGATCCAGCAGGCCTGGTCGAGCTCGACGTACCGGGAGAACGTGGTCTCGTAGCCCACGGCCAGCACCGGTCGGGGGCCCGCCTCGGCCTGCGCGGCCTGTGCCGCGGCCTCCAGGAGCACCATGCCCGGCACGTGGTCGTGCGAGTGGTCGAAGAGCACCTCGTGGGTGGTGTCGGTACGCAGCTGCCAGCGGTGCGGCGTCCCCGTCGAGGCGAGGACGACGTCGCGCGGGCATCCGCGGCCGACGAGGGCGGCGTCGACGGGCGGCGGGGGCGGGGCGGCCTTGGCGAAGGACTCGCCGGCGTCCGCGTACCGTCCGCGAAGCCTGTTGTAGAAGGCGGGGGGATGGGTGATGTACCGGATCTCGGCCGAGCCCGCATACGCTCCGTCACCGGTCGCCTCGATCATGGCGGTGACCTGGACGGAGCCGAGGCGGCGGCGGGAGACCGCGGTATGGGTGACCCGCAGGTCCACCAGGGCGGGCCTGGCGTCGCCCCGGAAGGCGTCGGGCGCGACACTGAAGCGTGCGTACTCCCATCCAAGGCGGTGATCGAGCGGTATGTGGTGGACCGTGTTGGACAGCAGCGCCAGGGCCTGGCGGACGCTCTCGGTGAAGAGCAGAGGGCTGGTGACGTCCTCGCGCAGGGTGTAGAAGGCGTGCGCTCGGGGCCAACGGAGCGTGACGATCTGGGACTCCGCGGAGTCCTGGCGCCAGTCCTGGACGAGGATCTCGGAGCTCTCTACCTTCCGTACGTAGTCGTGCAGCGGGTGTGGAGGTCTTGAGGTGGCTGCTGAGAGAGCATCAGTGGTACTCGTGACCATGCGAATTCTCTCCCTGAACATCACGGGGGGGGTGGGCAACGGACGGCATCTGTTCGCCGTTGAACGATCCGTCTTGATGTCGATGGAGCTAGTTGCGGCGAATAACAAAAATAGAGACCGTCGAAATCGTTGTCGAGGAAGATCGGATGGGGTGGGGAATGGCAGGACGGGTGGTGAAGCAGGACCGGGCCGTGCGCACCCGTGCGACCCTGGTGCGCGCTGCGGCGGAGGTGTTTGCTGAGTCGGGGTTCGCCGGAGCCAGTGTCGCCAGGATCGCCAATCGGGCCGGTGTGACCTTGGGCGCCATGTACTTCCACTTCCGGAGCAAGGAAGAGCTGGCCCGCGAGATCGTGCGCAGCCAGCCGGATCTGGTCGTGCCGCCGATACCGGCACAGGGCCTTCAGCAGGTCGTCGACATCACTCTGACATGGGGCTACCAGCTCCTCGACAATCCCGTCCTGCTGGCAGGCGCACGGCTGGTGACGGATCAGGAGCAGTTCATCTCGCCCGAGGACAACTCCCATCAGCAGTGGGTCTCCGTGGTGCTGCCGAGCTTCAGGGAGGCGCAGCGCAAGCGCGAGGTACGGGCCGGGGTGGACGTGGAGGCATGGGCTCGCCTCGTGGTCAACGCATGCACGGGCGCACAGATGCACGCGAGCATGGAGACCGGGCGCAAGGACCTTCCCGAGCGGATCGTCGAGATGTGGCACTGCATCCTGCCCGCGCTCGCCGTGCCCAGCGTCGTCAAGCGTCTGGAGTTCGGAGAGGACCGCGGGCGCCACCTGTGATCCCGGGGCGGTGCGGACCGGACGCGGACGGTTGGCCCGAAGCCGGGCCGGGACGTGTGTCCCCCTTCCCGGGTGCGGTGGGGGCGGGGGCCCGAGCCGGTGGCGGGCGTCCCGCCACCGGCTGCCCGGCCGGGCAGCCGGACCGATCCCCCTGTCGACACGTGGCGGAGCCCGCCAGAGCTGACCACCCCTCACGAATGAGCCGTACGGTGTGCCTCTCAAGCACATCCGTACCGGACGCACGTTCGGTCACATCGAGGGGACTGCCATGCTCAGCGGCAAGACGATCATGATCACGGGCGCCTCCAGCGGGATCGGCGCGGCCACCGCGCGCGTGTTGGCGGCGGAGGGCGCCGCCGTGGTGCTGATGGCCAGACGGGGCGAGCTACTCCGCAAGGTGGCCGCTGACATCACGGCCGCCGGCGGGCGGGCCGCGGTGTCCGAGGGCGACGTCGCCTCCTCGGCCGACGTCGAGCGGGCCGTCGGGACGGCCCTGGACACCTTCGGGTCGCTGGACGCCGCGTTCAACAACGCGGGCTGGGGCACCGCCGGCACCCCGCTGCACCTCATGGACGACGCCGACTTCGACCGGACCATCGACGTCAACGTCCGGGGCGTCTGGAACTGCCTGCGCCACCAGGTGCGGGTGATGATGGCGCAGCCCTCCGGCGGGTCGATCGTGAACACGGGCAGCACCGCCGGCTCCTTCGCCACCGGCGCCGGGGCGCCCTATGTGGCGGCCAAGCACGCCGTGACGGGGCTGACGAAGGCCGCCGCCGCCGAGTACGGCGGCGACAACATCCGCGTCAACGTGCTGATGGTGGGCAGCACCCGCACCGAACTGCTGGTGGAGGCCATGCGCCGGGTGCCCCAGATGGAGGAGAACGCCGTGTCCCGCGCCATACAGAAGCGGCTGGCCGACCCGGAGGAGATCGCGCAGGCGGTCGCCTGGCTCTGCAGCGACCGGTCCTCGTTCGTGACGGGCGCCGTGGTCCCGGTGGACGGCGGGTGCAGCGCGGTGTGATCCGGCCGGTGCGTCCCGGGGCGCTGGCGGGCTCCGGGACACCCCGGACACCATACGCCCCACGAGTGTGCCCTCGGTGCCACGGCTCGCGCGCTTGCGCCGGCTGCGCGCACCCGTCGGACGCGGGCGCCCACGCGACGCGTGCTCGGATGAGGGGCGCCTGTGCCGGCCCCGCCCGCGCGCCTGGCGCGACATGGCTGGCCCGCCGCCCGGCCGCCTATGCTGAACAGCGATGTTCGTACCCGAGGGTCCCACCGTCCGTGAGCTGGCCGTGCAGGCGCTGTCGTCCGTGGAGCGCGGCTACGACCTGCTCGCGCCGAAATTCGACCTGACGCCGTTCCGCACCCCGGACGCCGTCCTGGACGCCGTGGCCCGTGCGCTGCGCCCGCTCGGCCCGTTCGGCCGCGGCATGGACCTGTGCTGCGGCACCGGAGCGGGCATGGACGTACTCGCTCAGGTGTGCCGGGAGAGCATCACCGGGGTCGACCTCAGCGCGGGCATGCTCGTCCAGGGCCGGGCCACCTGGCCGCGCGCCCGGCGCGGCACGCCCCCGCAGCCCTGGCCCGCACCGGCCGCCGGGCCCGCCCCGAGCGCCGGCCCCGTGCAGAGCGCCCAGCCACTCGCCGTCACCCGCCCCCTGCGGGCCGCCGTGCCCCCGAAGGCCCGCGTCGACTGGGTGCGGGGCGACGCCATGGCCCTGCCGTTCGGTGCCGTGTTCGACCTGGTGGTGAGCTTCGGCGCCTTCGGCCACTTCCTGCCCTCCATGCGGCCCGAGCTCTTCGCCCAGGTCAAGAAGGTGCTGCGGCCGGGCGGCCGGTTCGTCTTCCCGGTGGTCGCGCCCGCGAGGCCCGGCAGCCCGGGCTACTGGATGCTGCTCGCCTTCGACGTCGCCATGCGGGTCCGCAACGCGCTGTGGCGCCCGCCGTTCGTCATGTACTACCGCACCTTCCCGCCCGCGCAGGTCTGCCGGGATCTCGCGCAGGCCGGGTTCGAGGTCCGGCTGCGCGCCCTTCCCGAGCTCGGTTTCAGGCCCGACGGCAGCCCCCGCTGCGGGCTGGTGGTGGCCACGCTGCCGGGCGGACGGTGAGCCGGGCGGGGCCACAGGAGGAGGCGGCCCCGCCGCCCTTCAGCCCGCCTCGGCCGCCAGGCCGATGCCCGTGGACCCGGGGCTCCGGTCGACCGCCTCGAAGAGCCGGTTGACCGGCCTCGGCAGCCCGTAGTGCTCGCGCAGCGTGCTGCCGGTGTACTCGGTGCGGAACAGCCCCCGCTCCTGGAGGATCGGCACCACCCGGTCCACGAACCGCTCCAGGCCGGACGGCAGCACGGCCGGCATGATGTTGAAGCCGTCCGCGGCCCCGCTGCCGTACCAGTGCTCGATGGTGTCGGCGACCTGCTCGGCCGTCCCGGCGAAGGTCCGGTGGCCGCGGCCGCCGCCCAGCCGGCCGATCAGCTGCCGCACGGTGAGCCGCTCGCGGCGGGCCAGCTCCACGATCAGCGTGTAGCGGCTCTTCGCGCCCTCGATCTCGTCCTCGGCGGGCAGGCCCTCGGGCAGCTCCTCGTCGAGCGCGAGGGCCTCCGGGGCCAGCCTGAGCGTCGCGGCGAGCTGCCGCTTGGCGTACTCCGGCACGATCAGCCGGTCCAACTCGGCGTCCAGCTCCAGCGCCTCGGCCTCGGTGTCCCCGAGCACCGGCACGACACCGGGCAGGATCCTGAGGCCGTCCGGACTGCGCCCGATCAGCTCGGCGCGCCGCTTCACGTCCTTGTAGAACGCGATGCCCTCCTCCAGCGTCTGCTGCGCCGTGAACACCGCCTCCGCGTAGCGCGCCGCGAAGTCCTTGCCGTCCTCGCTCGACCCGGCCTGCACGAGCAGCGGGTAGCCCTGCGGGGCGCGCCGCACGTTCAGCGGTCCGTCCACCCGGAAGAACTCGCCCCGGTGGCCGATCCGGCGCACCCGGTCCCTCCTGGCGTGCACCCCCGCCTCCTTGTCGGCGACCACGGCGTCGTCCGCCCAGCTGTCCCAGAGCTTGGTGGAGACCTCGACGAACTCGGCGGCGCGCCGGTAGCGGTCGTGGTGAAGCGGGGTGTCGTCCAGGCCGAAGTTGCGGGCCGCGTCGGCGCCCGCGGTGGTGACGATGTTCCAGCCCGCCCGGCCGCCGGAGACATGGTCGAGCGAGGCGAACCTGCGCGCGAGGTTGTACGGATCGTTGTAGCTGGTGGAGGCGGTGGCGATCAGGCCGATCCGGCTGGTGGCGCCGGCCAGCGCGGTGAGCAGCAGGGTGGGTTCGAGACGGCTGGAGGGACGGCGCCCCGGGTCGCCGTGCAGGACCGGGCTGTCCGCGAGGAACACCGAGTCCAGCTTGCCGCGCTCGGCGGTGCGCGCCAGGTGTCTGTAGTGCTCTACGTCCTCCCCGGGGCGCGCGTCGCTCTCCGGCAGCCGCCAGGCCGCCTCGTGATGGCCCAGGGACATCAGGAACGCGTTGAGGTGCATCGGCGGGCGGTCAGTCCTGCGGGCCATGCGGGGTCCTCTCCTTGCGAAGCGGGGGAACGGGGCGGTCGGTGGACGCACTGGCCGAAGTGGGGACGCCTGCCGGTGCGGGCGCTCCCGGCACCGGGCCCGCCTCGGGGCGAGCCGTGGCCGGCGGCGGGTCGGCGGCCACCCCGAGGGCCGTGAGCAGCACCTCGCGGTACTCCAGGAACCGGGGATCGCGGCGGGTCCGCGGCGCGGGCAGGTCGACGGTGAGGTCCACCGAGATCCGGCCGTCCTCCAGGACCAGCACCCGGTCGGCGAGCTCCACCGCCTCGTCGACGTCATGGGTGACCAGCAGCACGGCGGGGCGGTGCCGCTCGTACAGCTCGCGCAGCAGGCCGTGCATCCTGATCCGGGTCAGCGCGTCCAGCGCGCCGAACGGCTCGTCGGCGAGCAGGAGTTCCGGGTCGCGGACCAGGGCCCGGGCGAGCGCGGCGCGCTGCTGCTCGCCGCCGGACAGCTCATGCGGCCAGGCCTCCTCGCGGCCGCCCAGGCCCACCTCGGCCAGCGCCTCGCTGCCCCGGGCCCGGGCGCCCCGCCCCGGCACGCCGAGGATGACGTTGTCCAGCACCCGCAGCCACGGCAGCAGCCGGGAGTCCTGGAACGAGAGCGAGATCCGCTCGGGTACCAGCAGCTCGCCGGAGCCCGCCACCCGGTGGTCCAGGCCCGCGACGGCCCGCAGCAGCGTGGACTTCCCGGAGCCGCTGCGGCCCAGCAGGGCGATGAACTCGCCGGGCGCCAGGCTGAGGTCGAGCTCCTTGAGCACCGTCCGGTCGCCGAACCGCCGCACCAGCCGCGTGGCGCGGACCGCCGGCGCCCGCTCCGGGGCGCGGGGGCCGTCGAGGGCCCCGTTCAGCCGTCCCGGCACCCCGGCGGGGGCCGCGGTCCCGGTCAGCTCGCCAGCGTGCGCCGCCATGCCAGCACCTTCCCCTCGATCGCGCGTACCAGGGCGTCCGAGAGGAACCCGAAGACGCCGTAGACCACGAGACCGACGATGATCACATCTGTCTGGGCGTACTGCTGGGCCTGGAACATCATGTAGCCGATGCCGCTGGTCGCGTTGATCTGCTCGACCACGATCAGGCCCAGCCAGGACGAGGTCACCGCGAGCCGCAGCCCCACGAAGAACCCGGGCAGGGATCCCGGCACGACGACCTTGCGCAGGAACTGCCACCTGCTCAGCTCCAGCGACTCCGCCAGCTCCACATGGCGGCTGTCGATGCCCGTCAGCGAGGCGTACGTGTTGATGTACATGTTGACCGCCACACCGAGGGCGATGACGGTGATCTTCATCTGCTCGCCGATGCCGAGCCAGAGGATGAGCAGCGGCAGCATCGCCAGGGCCGGGATGGCCCGCTTGATCTGGAGGGGCCCGTCGACGAGGTACTCGCCGAGCCGGCTGAGCCCGGCCACCACGGCCAGCACCACCCCGGCACCCACGCCGAACAGCAGCCCGAGCCCGGCGCGTTGCAGCGAGATCAGGGCGCTGTCCTGGAGGCGGCCGTCCGCGACGAGGTCCCGGGCGGTGCCCAGCACCGCACCCGGCCCCGACAGGATCCGCGGGTCGAGCACGCCGAGGGCCGACGCTCCCCACCAGGCGGCGACCAGCAGCACGGGCCCGAGCAGCCGGCCGAACGGTATCCGCCGGCCCGGCCCGAGCCGGCGGCGTACCCGGCGGGCCACGGGGCGGTCCGCCGGTGCGGGGCCCGTGTCGGGCGCGGTGGTGGCGGCCTTCGGGACGCGGACGTCCGACAGCGTGCCGCTCATCGTGCCTCCCGGTACGCGGCCGGAACGGCACGGGCCGCGAGGCCCTCGAAACGGCGGTCGAAGAGCGGCGTGACGTCCAGCTTCCGGACGAACCCGCCCGCGGCCATCAGGTCCGCCGTCTGCTGCTCCCAGGCCAGGGCCCTGTCCCAGCTCTGAGGGAACGAGGGCCGCGCGAGGGAGTCCACGATGCGTGCGCCGTCCGCCCTGGTGACGCCCTGGTCCCTGACGTAGTACCGGTCGATCCAGGTGCCGGCGTGCTGCCACGCCCACACCTGTCCCTGCGCCCACAGCGGCACGAACTGCCGTATCGCCGCGAGCCTGGCGGGGTCGTCCAGCACCTCCTCGGGCGCCCAGAGCACCGTGAGCAGGTCCACCACGTCCGTCTTCACCGCCCGGGCGCCGTCCTTGGAGTACTGGTCGAGGTATTTGGTCAGGGTGGGCTCGCTGAGCGGTGCGACGTCGACCTGGCCGGACTGCAACGCCGTCAGGAACTGCGTGCTGGGCAGCGGCACCAGTTCCGCGTCGTCGTACGACAGGCCCGCCTCCTTGAGCGCGCGCAGGACGACCACGCCCTGTGCCTGTCCCTGCGAGAACGCGATCTTCCTGCCGCGGAAGTCCTCGGCGCTCCTGATGGCCGAGCCGGCCGCCGTGGCGAACACGTAGACGGGGATGTTGCGGACCTGGACGGCGACGATCCTGGCCCGCACCCCGATGGCGGCCGCCTGGATCGGCGGGATGCCGGCGTTGGAGGCCAGGTCGATGGAGCGGGCGCGGAACCCTTGGATGATGTCCGGGCCGGCGTTGAGGTTGGGCCACTGGGAGACGGTGAATCCGAGCTTCCGGTCGAGTCCGGACGCCGCGAGCTGGAGCTGGGTGGGGTGGATGGCGATGGAGAGCCTGGTACCGCGGGCCGGGGCGGCGGTCGGCAGGGCGCCGGTGGGTGCGGGCCGGGCAGCGGCACTGGAGGGGGCGACGCAACCGGTGGTGCCGAGGCCGAGGACGGCGCCGCCGGCCAGTGCGAGGAAGCCCCTGCGGCCGGTCGTGTCAGGCGTGGTGGGGAAGGGCATGGCCGAGGTCCGTTCGGGTTCGGAGCGGGTGGTAGGCGCCGTCGTGGAAGAGGAGGGGGTCCCGGCCGGTGTCGACCCAGGCGTCCACGACACGGGCGACGACGAGGTGGTGGTCGCCGGCCGGCACGAGTTGCTCGATGCCGAGCCGCAGCCACCCCGCGACCCCGTCGAGCAGGGGCTCGCCGGTGGCGAGGGGCCGCCACTTGGTCGGGGCGGCGAACCGGTCGGCGCCGTGGGTGGCGAACCGGCGGGCCAGCGCCTCCTGTCCGGCGTCCAGGAAGTGCACGACGGCCGTCCGCGCGGCCTCGACGTGCGGCCAGGAGGACGAGGTGCCCGCGATCGCGAAGGACACCAGCGGCGGGTTGAGCGAGACCGAGGTGAGCGAGGTGGCGGTGAACCCCGCGGGCCCCCGGCCGGCATCCACCGTGACCACCACGACACCCCCGGGGTGGCGGCGGAACACCTGCTTGAAACGGTCCTGGGCGATGCCGGGCGGGGGCCCCGGCGAGACGGCGGAAACGGTCAAGGAACTCTCCTGGTCGGCGAACTCTCCCGGTCGGCGGGGGAAGGCGGGCATGGGGAAGTGGGCGGCGGGACTCCGGCCGGGTGGCGCACGGGTCTCCGCCGCCGTGAGACGGCTCGGGTGTCGTCGGAAAAGGGCACCGGTCATCTAGGAATGACCGCGCGACGGCGCGGAGAAGCGCCTTCGCGGGGCTGCTGACACATGCCGGAAAAGCCGCCGTCACATATGCGGGAAACGGTCGGCGAGAGAATCCGGGATAGGGGCGCGCGGTAGGGGTGCGGCACGCGGTCGCGAGAGAGTTCCCCGGCATTCCGGCGGCACGGTGGAAAGCCGGGAACCGCGGCGGGAAGCCTGAACGAGCTGCCAGATCACCTGGACAGACGGGGTGAGCCCCGTTCCGGGCAGGAAGCGCCCCGGTGCAGGCAGGAGGTCAGATCCCCTGCGCGCGACAACAACAGGAACAGCGGAAGGAAATCCGCGCGTGCGCAGCCAGGGGGCCGTGCGGCGCCTCGGAGGGCGCGTACGGGAGAATCCGCTGCGAAGTCGTCATGTACCCATCGTCGGGTTCACGGCGCGCGCCGTCAACATAATGCATCTCTGAATTAAGAGATGGTGCTTCGATGGTCCTTCACCGCCCCGGCGGGAGCCGTACCGGGACGTGGGGCGCGGGCCCCCGGCCGTCTCCGATGTCCCGGTGACGGCCGGTCAGGGAGCAGGAACCCTGGGGCCCTGCGTGCTAGTCGACGGGCGGCGGCGCGCTCTCCGCGGCGGCCAGGGGCAGGGCCGGACCGGTCACCGGTGCCGTGCGGTGCGCACGGTGCATCAGCAGGAACAGCAGCAGCGCGCCCAGTTCCAGGGCCCCGGCGAGGAACGGCAGCGCGGCACCCGCCTGGTACAGCGCCGTCGCCGCGAGCGGGCCGAGGACGGTGGTGACGGCGTTCGCGGAGGCCGCGAGGCCCGCCACGCCGCCCTGCTCGGACGGGCCCACGCTCAGGCTGAGGGCGGAGTTGTACCCCGGGATGGCCAGGCTGTGCCCGGTGCCCGAGAGCACCACCGCGGCCAGGAACACCGGCAGCGAGTCGGCCACGCAGATCACCGCGAAGGCCACTGCGGTCAGCGGGACGCCCACCCGCATCAGCCGCAGGGGCTGCCAGCGCAACCGCGGGATGAGCAGGCCCTGGACGAGGAGCATCGGCAGGCCGCCCGCGAGCAGCGTCATGCCGGCCAGCTCGACGGTCCGCTGCGAGGTCAGCTCCAGCCGGTCCTGGAGCAGGAAGCCGATGCTGGTCTGGAGCACGCTCGTGGAGAGGTAGATGCCGACGCCGGCCACCAGGTGCGGCCAGATCCGCGCGTCCAGCGGGCTCAGCCGCGCGGCCGTGCGCCGTGCGGTGCCGCGGCTCTGCTCCGCGGGCAGCCAGATCCACACCGCCACGGCCACCAGCGCGATCAGCACCGGCGCGCTGAGCAGGGCCGGCATCGCCCCGAGGTCGCCCAGGAGGCCGCCGAGACCCGGTCCGAGGACCAGGGCCAGACCGAGGGCCGCGCCGACCCGGGCGATGCCCTTGACCCGTTCGCCGCCCTCGGCGGTCACGTCCGCGACGTACGCCTGGGCGGCGACGGGCACCGCCGCCAGCGAACCGCCGAAGAGCAGCCCGCGGGTGACCATGAGCAGCGTGAACACCACCAGGGCCGAGACCGCGCCGGTCAGGCCCAGGCGCACGCACAGCGCGAAGGCGGCCAGGCCCGCCGCGGCCCCGAACAGGCCGCCCAGCAGCAGCCGTTTGCGGCCCCACACGTCCGCCCGGCGCCCCCACAGGGGGCTGACCAGTGCCACGACGGCCGCCGACACGCTCATCACCATGCCGTACTGGAACTCGCTCAGCGACAGCTCACGCGCCAGGGGCGGCAGGATGGGCGTGAGGATCTGCTGTCCGGTGTAGGCGCCGAACACGGCCAGGTAGATCAGCAGGGTGCCGCGTCCGGCCCCGGGCGTGCTCACCATCGTCGTCTCCCTCGTCGAGGCGGGGGCCGAGAACTTCATACCGCACGCCTCACAGTCCGCGCGGCCGACGGCGGATTTCGCCCACCGCGCTCGCGAAGTCCTGGGCGACCCTGATCAGTTCCGGCTCCGCGCCCGGGGTGCCGAGCCGCTGCACCGCGACCGGCGCCGCGGCCTTCGCGGACAGCGCGGCGGGGAAGGTGATCGCGGGCAGGCCGGCGAAGCTGGCCACTGGTGTGAAGCCGATCTCGCGTTCGTAGGCGGGGTCGTCGGCGTCGGGGATGGTGGAGGCGGCGGCCGGTGCCGTGCTCCGTACGCGCGGCACCGCCGGGTCCAGCGGCAGCAGCCAGACGTCGACCTCCCGCTGCGCGAAGAGGCCGGCGGCGCCCGACCTGATCCGCGCCATGCGGTCGCGGACGCGCCGGTAGGTCTCGTCGTCGACCTTCGCGCCGGTGTCCAGCGCGGCCCGGGTGGACTCCATCAGGTCGTCGGCGAGGTGGGAGCGCCACCGCAGGTAGCCGTCGTAGGCGTCCCGCGCGCACAGCGTCCATCCGTCGCCGCGGCAGTCCCAGAGCTCGCCCAGGTCGCTGTGGACGGTGTGGTGGCCGATGCCCCGCAGCGCCTCGGCGGTGGACTCCAGCACCCCCGCGACCTCGTCGTCGAGCACGCCGGGACGGGCCAGCTCACGCGGGATGCCGACGCGCAACGGCCGGCTGGGCACGGTGTCCCCGAGGCCCATCCGCCGCCAGGCGAAGGACAGGTCGTCGGCGGTGCGCCCGACCCAGCCCGCAGCGTCCATCGGCGGCGACAGCGGGAAGATGCCCGGCAGGTGCGCGGGGTCGTGGGTGGTGCGCAGGCCGACGACACCGCACCGGCCCGCGGGCCAGCGCACCGAGCCCAGCACGTCGGTGCCCAGCGAGACGTCGCAGATGTGGGCCGCCACGGCCACCGCGGAGCCGGTGCTGGATCCTGCCGGGTCGATGTCCGGGAAGAACGGGTTGACGCAGCCGGAGCCCACGCCGATGTTCAGCTCCGTGGTGGCCACTTTGGCGTTCACCCGCGCGCCCGTCAGGCGGGCGAGGACGGCCGCCGACTCGCGGGGAAGGTGCCGGTGGTGGCGCAGTCCCAGGCGGGTCGCGAACCCGGTGACGTCGATGGTGTCCTTCACCCCCAGCCTCAGCAGGTCGCCGGGGCCCGGCTCGTGCAGTTCCGCACAGGCCCGGTAGAGGGCGTCGGCGCGGGGCTGCCACGCGGCGGCGGCCGTGCGCACCTCGTCCGGGGAGAGGTCGCCGGCCTCGAACAGCCGGTGCCGCTCGGCCAGCGGCAGCGCGAGCACCTCCGGGGGCTCCGGCAGGCCGGCGTCGGAGGCGGCGTCGGGACCGTGGCCGGTGGCCGCGTCGCCGTGGGGCACGGCGCCGTCGAGCCGCCGGACGAACTCCTCCACGGCCTGGTCGGTCCCCGGCAGGGGCGTGTGCTGCATGGGTGGCATCCCGTTCCTCGTCATGCGGGTGTGCGGTGGGCGGGTGGACGGATGGGGGCCGGGCGGCCGGAGCGGGCTCATGCCAGGTCGTAGAAGCCCTCACCGTCGAGGAACCGCAGGGTGGTGTAGTCCCGCAGGACGGTCTCCTCGATCTCGTGGCAGAGGTTGACGATCATCGGGTAGGTGAAGTCGTCGACGGTGGGCAGCACCTGCCCGCCGGGCTCGACGAGCGTCCGCACGTCCAGCACGCTCTCCAGCCCGCGCACCGCGTCCAGATGGGGGTAGGACCTGAGGGTGCCCTTCAGCGGCGAGATCATCGCCACGGAGACGAAGTGCTTCTGGATCCGGTAGTCGGTCTCGCAGCGCTCGTGGAAGCGCTGGGGCGCCACGTAGGCGTCCACCACCCAGTCGATCTGCGACTCCCCGAGGCCGAGCCGGGCGTAGTACGGGATGTCCCCGCCGGGGATGCGGGCTCCCATCTCCACGAGGCAGGGCCCCTCCGGGGTCAGCTTCACCTCCAGGTGCCCGAGGCCGTGCCGGATCCCGAGGGCGCCCAGGACCTCCTCCGCGTAGTCGCCCAGCGGCCCGCCCTCCGGGGAGCGGCGGGGCAGCAGCCGGATGGAGTCGCACAGGTCGAGCACGCCGTTGGCGGTCAGACGGGTGGTCTTCCAGATGTCGGTGAGGTGGTGGCGGCCGTCACGGCTCACCGTGTTGACCACGTACTCCCCGCCGTACAGGTACTCCTGGGCCACCACGCCCTCGTTGCGGAACTCGAAGAAGCTGTCGGCGGCGCTCAGGGAGCGGTAGGCGGCGACCGACTGGTGGGGGGTGCCGCAGAAGCGGATGCCGTCGCCGCCGGCCGAGCGGATCGGCTTGGCCACCACGCGGCGGCCGAGGCGCTCGTGCCAGGCGCGCAGCTCGTCCTCGTCGGTGACGAGGATCTGCCGCGCCCCCCGCACTCCGGCCTCCTTGAGGGTCTCCACCATGGTGAACTTGTCGCGGCGGGCGGCGCTGAGATCCGTGCCGTTGTTGGGCAGGCCCAGGGCTTCGGCGAGCCGGTCGGCGAACTCCACGCCCCGCTCGCCGCCGGGCAGCACCGCCGCGGGCCGGTAGCCGGCCACCGCCTCCAGGGTCCCGGCGAAGTCCCCGGTGTGGGTGATGTTGTCGACGTAGTCGTCCAGGCTGAACGACGCCCGGTACGCCTCGGGGATTCCGGCGATGGTCTCCACCCGGACGCAGTCGTAGCCGGCCTTCCTGAACTGCTGGGCTACGCGGTTGAACGGGGAGAAGGGGTCGACGATGACGACGTGGCCTTTGCGTGACATGACGGTTGTCTCCTGGGCGGTGAGGGTGGCTCGGCGGTCGGCGGGTCGGGCGGTGCCGGGTGATCAGGTCGTGGCGGCGAGTTCCGGCGCGCTGGCGGCCAGCGACCGGGCGCCCACCCGGAAGGCGGCCGCGGTGGCCGCCAGCGCCTGCTCGACGGCGTCGGAGTTCGGACCGCGGAAGCGGAACCTGCCGCCCACGTGCTCGTAGTACGCGTCGGCGGCGGGCAGCACCTCGCCGGGTTCGAGCAGCACCTCCGCGTACGGGCCGGGGTCGCGGCCGGTCATCGGGGTGATGCTGGTGATCCGGCACGGCCGGCTGTCCGGGGCCGGCACCAGCAGCCAGCCGCCCCGCTCGGAGCCCGGGGACCCCGGCACGAGCGGGCCCGCGCCGCCCCGGTCGGTGACGCCGGCGACGGGCAGGCCCGCCTGGAGGTTGAACGCGGCGTGCATGAGGTCGTAGCCGTGCAGCTCGCGCCAGATGAAGGGGATCTCGGCGCCGCCGACCCGGGCGCCGACCTCCAGGAACCAGCACGTGCCGGCGGCGGCGCCGACGAAGACTTCCAGATGGAAGGGGACGGGCCGGTCCGTGAGCGCGGCGAGGAACCGCCGGGCATGGCTGCCGATGGCGTCCAGCAGCGCGGGGTCGTCCTCCTCGACGGAGCCGAGGAACGTGCCGGACCGGAACCCGAGGCAGGTGTTCACGTAGCGCGAGGCCCGCCAGCAGGTCAGGGCGCCACCGTCGAAGATCCCGTCCACATGGTAGATCGGCGCGTGGTTGCACTCCTGGACGAGCATCGGCCCCGTGAAGTCGACTCCGTGCAGGTCCTCGGGTCCGTGCAGCATGTGCACGCCGGCGCTGGAGCTGCCGATGCGGGGCTTGACGACGACGGGCCAGCCCACCCGTGCCGCGAAGGCCGTGACGGCGGCGGCGTCGGGCGCGGCCGCCGCGGGTGGCACCGGCAGGTCGGCCGCGGCGATCAGGGACGTCATCACCAGCTTGTCGCGGAACCTGATCAGGTCCTCGGGACGGTCTCCCGGGCAGTCGAACAGCGCGCGCAGTTCGGCGGCGACCAGCAGGTCGTCCTCCTTGAGGGCGACGATGCGCTGCGGCGCGCCGTGCCGGGCGGCGAGCAGCCGCACGGCGGCCGTCACCTCGTCCAGGTCGTCGGTGCGCGAGACGGTCACCGGGTCCGTCGCCCCCGGCGGTATCGCCGCGTGCGCGATGCCGGTGGCCACGTAGGTGACCCGGTGCGCGGTGTGGTCCGGGTAGCGCCCGTACTCGGCGTAGCGCTCCTGCCAGCGGGTGATCACCACGATGTGCGGTCGGCTTGAGGCGGTCACGATGCGGTGTCCTTTCCCGGCAGGGCGGCCGGTCGGGCCGTCCGGGATGCCGCCGGTACGTCCGGTACGGCCTCCGAGGTGGTTCGCGGCAGGCAGGCGAGGGCGGCCTCGAGGAGGCTCTCGGCCTGTGCCGTGGTCAGGCGGGGATCGCAGGTGCTGGCGTAGCGCGGCAGCGCCAGCGGGTCCCGCAGCGCCCGGTGGTCGTCGACGCATTCGGTGACGTCGTCGGGGGTCATCTCCAGGTGCAGGCCGCCGGGTACGGCGCCGCCGGCGCGCAGCACGGCGAAGAACCGCTCCACCTCGGCACGCATGTCGGCCATCACCCGGGTCTTGAGGCCGCTCGCGTGGCGCACCGTGTTGCCGTGCATCGGGTCGCACGGCCACACCAGGCGCCCCGCGTAGGGGGCTGCCGCGGCCACGAGCGCGGGCAGGTGCCGCAGTCCGGTCCGCGCCCATCCGGCTGATCAGGACCAGCCGGCCGGCCGGGGCGTTCGCGGCCAGCCGCTCGCACAGCTCGCCCACGTCGTCGGGCTCGGTGGTGGGCCCGAGTTTCACCCCGACCGGGTTGGTCACCGACTCGGCGAACCGCAGGTGGGCGCCCTCGCGTTGCCGGGTGCGCTCACCGATCCACAGCAGGTGGGCGGAGGAGCCGTACCAGTCCTGGCCCTCACGGCGCCGCAGGGGCTGCTCGAAGTCGAGCAGCAGGGCCTCGTGACTGGTGTACAGGCACGTGCCGGGTTCCGAGTTCGCGCCGGGGGCGGTGGAGGGCAGGCGGCCGTCGAGGAGGAGCGCGTCGAGGCACCGGGCGGCGTGGTCGTAGGCGGAGCGCAGCCGCCGCGGGTCGGGGCGGCGGGCGGCAGGGTCGGGCTCGGGGGCGTTGACGGCGTCGCCGCGGTACACCGGCAGCTCGGTGCCGTCGGACAGCTTCTCGGTGGGCCCCGAGCGGGGTTTGGCGTACTGCCCCGCGAACCGGCCCATGCGGACGACGGGCCGCCCGGTGCGGCCGGCCACGAGGTCGGCGAGCCGCGCGAGGTGGGCCGCCTTGGCGGTGATGCGCGCCGGGTCCGAGTCGGCGAACGGCTCGGCGCAGTCGCCGCCTTGCAGCACGAAGGCCTCGCCGCGGGCGGCAAGGGCCAGTTCGTCCCGCAGGCGCCGGCAGGACGCCGCGCTCACCAGCGAGGGAAGGGTGGCCAGTTCCTGACGCACCCGGGCCAGCTCGTCGGGGTCGGGCCAGGGCGGCTGCTGGGCCGCGACGGGACTCAGGCCGGGGACCGTGGGGGTCATCCGTGCTCCTCCTGCACGCTGGTGAAGTGCCTTTCGATCAGCCGGGCCGTGGCGTCGACCTCGTCTGCCAGCGGACGGTCGCTCCCCAGAGGGGTCCAGCCGTCCGCGAGCCGCTGCCAGAGCCCTTCGCCGGCGGCGCTGCCGGTGAGGTGGGTGAGTTGCGTGACGGCCAGGAACAGCGAGGCCGTGATCCACCACGCCCGTCGCAGGGCGCCCGCGACCGCGTTGGCGCTGTTGAGGGCCATCGGAACGTGGTCCTGGTTGCCCAGGTTGGTCGGTACTGGGGTCAGCGAGGCGGGGTAGCCGTGCTGGCGGATCGCGCCCAGGTGGGAGGTGGCCGCCAGTTGCACCCCCGCGAACCCGCTGGCCGGGCCCGGGGTGGGCGTCAGCATCGGCGGCTGCCCTCCGTTGTGCGCGGGATCCAGCACCAGGGCGAGTTGCCGTTCCGCCAGGAAGGCGAGCTGGTGCAGACAGAGCAGGTGCTGCTCGGAGGCGAGCGCGACCGGCGCGGCGTGGAAGTTGCCGCCGTGCAGGACCTCGCCGTCCACGAAGACCGGGTTGTCGGTGCAGCCCTCGGCCTCCGCGCCCAGCACACCCCCTGGAACGAGAGCTGGTCCAGTACGGCCCCGACGACCTGGGGCGCGCACCGCAGCGAGTACGGCTCCTGGAGCCGTCGCGCGCCCTGCCCGGCACCGCCCGCGTCAGGGGCCGCACGGATGAGGGCCGCCGCCCGGCGCTGGCCGGCCTGGCGGCGCACGGCCGACAGCCGGTCGTCGTAGGGTTCGGGGGAGGCGCCCAGCAGTGCGGTCAGCCGCCCCGTGCCCTCCGCGACGGCGCTGGCGAGTGCCGCGAGACCGGCGTGGTTGTGCAGGGCGCGCGCCAGGCAGGCGCTGGTGCCGTTGACGAAGGCCAGGGCCGAGCGGGCGTCCCACTCCACGGGTGCGGTGCCATGGCGCCGCAGCCAGTCGGCGGACGGCTCCTGGTGCCACGTGCCGTCGGTGTCCCGCCGCCAGGCCTGTCCGCGGCCGGCGGCCGCCTGGGCAGCGTGGGCGAGCGGCACCAGGTCACCGCTGGCGCTGAGGCTCCCGTCCTGCGGCACGACCGGTGTGAAGCCGGCGTTCCACTGCTCTGCCAGCGCCTGCCACACCTCCGGCGCCGCCGCGGAGTGCCCGAGGGCCATGCCGTGCAGCCGCAGCCAGACCATGGTGCGCGCCACCTGCGGCGGCAGTGCCGGCCCCTGACCGCTGGTGAGGTGGTCCAGCAGGCCGGCGGCCTGCCTGCCGGAGTCGGTGGCGGCGGTGTGCTCCACGAGCGGGCCGAAGCCCTGCGTGAGGCCGTACACGGGCCCCGGGCGGCGAGCGCGCCGAGGCCCTGCCGGCTCTCCGCCATCCTCCGCCGGGCGGGCTCCTCCAGGGCGAGGGTGTGCTGCCAGTCGCTGGCGCGCAGAACGTCCCCGACCCGCAGGGGACCCAGCGCGCGAGGCGTGTCCACGGCCGCCGGTGACCGGCGTAACGCATGCGCCTGCCGGCCGGTGTCGAGAGCGGTCATGCGCGCTCACCGTCCGGGCGGTGGGGGTGCCGGCGGTGGGGAGCGCATTGGCGGGCGAGGACCGCGTGCAGGGGGGTCGCCAGGGGCTTGCCCGTCGCGGAGCGCTCGATGCGGTCCACGCGGTGCACGCTCCGCGGCGGCGGGCAGCCCGGCAGCGCGCGGGTGACGGCGGCGCTGACGGCTCTGGCCGGCTGCGGGTCGCCGGTGAGGAAGACGTCGTAGTACTCGCCCCGTACCGCGTCGTCGGTGGGCAGGCAGACGGACTCCGCC
Source organism: Streptomyces sp. TS71-3 (assembly GCF_018327685.1). Taxonomy (NCBI): domain Bacteria; kingdom Bacillati; phylum Actinomycetota; class Actinomycetes; order Kitasatosporales; family Streptomycetaceae; genus Streptomyces; species Streptomyces sp. TS71-3. Next base: position 3,420,599 of record NZ_BNEL01000003.1, read on the forward strand.
CCGGGGAAGCTGCGGTTGAGGACGGCCTCGACGACGTCCAGGTCGCAGCGGACACCGTTGACCTTGATCAACCGCGAGGCACGGCCCAGCCGCACGAACGCACGCTCGGAGACCCACCGCACCACGTCGTCCATGGCCCACTCGGACAGCGGTGCCGGCTCGCCCTCGCGGCGGGCCAGCCGGGGGCCCCGCACGCGCAGCCGGTCGCCGGCCGCGCTGTCCGCCTCGACGTCGCCGAGCAGCCGCCAGGGCACCTCGCCGGCCGGCGCGGCGTCCAGATCACGTACGGCGGCGGCGCCGGTCTCCGTCGAGCCGAACACCTCCACCGCCCGCAGGGCGCCGTCGGGCAGGCCGCCCAGCAACCGCCGGGCCGTGTCCGGCGCCGGGCCCGTGCCGTGCAGGGCCACCGCACCGGGCAGTTCGGCGAGGCGGCGGCGCAGGCTGCGCAGCACGAGCCAGCTGGAGGGCACGCACACGAAGAGCGTGTGCAGGCCGTCGCGCCAGCGCGGCGGCTCCAGCGGGTCCTGCCAGGCGGCCTTCACCGGGACGTCCAGCAGCGCCGGCAGCGTCCTGCCGAACAGGTAGCCGTACAGGTGCTGGGGCGGGGCGAAGCAGACGATCTGCTCGATCCGGCCCGGCAGGGCACGCGCCACGAGCCGTGCCTCGGCGCGCAGTTGCGCGTCCGTCCGCCACCAGCGCACGGCCGAGCCGGTGTTCCCGGAGGTCGCGAAGGCCATCCCCTCTCCCGGTACCGGAGCCCGCACGGTGGGGGCGGGCCCGTGGGGCGGGAGAGGCGGCGCCCGGGAGGGTGGGAGCTACCGGGGGCGGGAAGGCGGGGGATGCGGCGCCCGGGAGGGTGGCCGAGCCGGCGGTACCGGATGCGGTCACAAGGTGTTCCCGAGGATGGCGTGGTCCTCCAGGCGGTCGCGGACGAAGGCGCCGATACGGCCCAGCGTGGCGAAGCTGAAGCGCACGTCGTCGGCGACGAAGTCGACCTCGATGCCGAACTCGCCCTCGACGCGCGAGACGCACTCCATCGCCGCCAGGCTGTCGTACCGCTCGCCGAGCGCCGTGGTCAGCTCCGTGTCGTCGGCCACGCTGTGCAGCGCGTCACCGAACAGGTCGTGCAGCACGGCACGGACCCGGGTGGCGATCTCCTGCTCGGTGGGGATGACGGTGCTGCTCATGCGCTGTCCTTTCGGGGGGCGTCGGCACGCCGGAGGCGGCCCCGGTCGGCGAGGTGGACCAGGGCGGGGTCGGTGGGCCGGAATTCGATGTAGAGGAAGGCGGTGGCCTCGCCGGCGCCGAGGGCCGAGGTGATCTCCTCGGCGAGAGCCGCGCGGAACTCCTCGTCGCGGTCGGGGCCGACGCAGGCGGTGACGCTGGCGTGGTGCAGCCCGGCGCCGTCGTGGGGCAGCGCGTCCACGGGCATGCCGCCGCTGAAGAGGGTGCCGGCCTCGGCCGCCGAGAAGCGGACCACGACGTGGTGGGCCGCGATCCCGCGGTTCTTCAGCCAGCGGGTGAGCCGCAGGGCCACGGCACGCCGCTGCGGCACGCTCATTTCAGGGGTCGTGATGTCGATCGTGGGCATGGCAGGCTCTCGCAGGATTCGGGTCGGGGGTCTCACGCGGGCCGTCCCCGTGCGGGGACTCGGCGGCCGCCCGGGCAGGCGCCGGGTCCGGCGCGCACTTGGGCGTGCGGCAGGTGGCCCGGGTGGGTGCGCCCGCAGGGGAGCGGTGTCCACGTGGCGGTGCGGGCGGTCGGTGGGGGTGGTCGGTGGGGGCGGTGGGGTGACGGTCAGGAGAGCACCAGCGGCAGCAGGGGACCAGGGGACCCCTCGCCGAAGCGGTGGTGCAGGAGGGTGCCCAGGCAGTCGGCGAGAGGGCCGCCGCCGGCCGGGGCGAGCGGCGTCCACACGGTGCCCTGCGCGGTACGCACCCGGTCCACGAAACGGCGCACGTGCGCGGGGTCGAGGGGGTGTCCGTACAGGTCGGCCGTGGCCACCGACTCGTAGGTGGACAGCAGGTCGGGCATCCGCGCCCCCTCGTTCGCCCAGCCGCCGCCGCGTACCCGGTGTGCGTCGAGCAGCCGGTCCAGCTGTGACGGGTCCGGTTCGCCGAGGGCGTGCCGCGGCGCCGGCCTCCCGCACAGCAGCACCCCCCACAGCCTGCGCCGAGCAGCTCTACGACGAGGCCCACCAGGGAGAACGGCTTCCCGTCACCGAGCACCCGCACCAGGCCGCGGCCCGTGCGGCCCTCACGGCGGCGCTCGCCGCCTGTGACAAGGAACTCCTCACGGTCCGGCCGACCCCGGGCGAGCCCGTCCACCCGCTCACCGCCATACTCGCCGGCAACCTCCCGCCCCTGTCGCCGAAGGCCGCCCAGCGGGTCATCACCCAAGACGGCGGGCGCATCGCGCAGTTCGCTCCATCCGGTGTCAAAATGCGCACGCTCGACGAAACGCTCGAACCCGTGGTCATCTGCGACCGCAGAACAGCCTTCATAGGCATCGCCGACGGGCAGGGCGGCACGCTCGAAATCCGGCAGGGGAGAGTCGTCCAGCACCTCGTGAGAGCCTTCCTGCGGGACTGGGGCCGCGCCAGGCCGTACGCCTCCGCGCCCACCGCCACCGACATCCAGCGGACGATCCTGAAAGCGATCGTCAACGGTCAGACCGACGAGACCATCGCCCGCCGCCTCGGCCTCAGCCGCCGCAGCGTCGCGGAACACGTCCGAAAGATCAGCGACAGGCTGGGCAGCAGCCGCGCACAACTCGGCTACCTGGCCGCCAAAACGCACCTGATCTGAAGCGGGCAGAAACCGAAGCCGGCCGTATCCGAAGCCGGCCGTATCCGAAGCCGGCCGTTCCGGGGGAGGCGGGACGGTCTCCCCAGGCGGGTCCGGCGGGCGGGTCAGGCGCGAAGAGCCGTGCTGAAGGCGGTACGGGGGACCCGTCGGGCGCCATCCGTCGCGGGTGCGGCCATCGCCGCCTCACGTGGCGGTGGCCAGGGCCGGCCAGGGGCCGAGCGGATCGGCGTAGAGCGCGCCCAGCGCCACCGAGGCCCCCGCCACCGCCAGCACGGAACCGGTGAAGCTGCTCGGCACGACGGCACGCTCCGGGTCGTCGCACACCCGGGAGCGCACCGCGACCTCCGCGTGCAGCTCCGCCAGGCACTCCGGCAGCCGCCCGACCCCAGGCTCCACGACCACCAGCACCTCGGGGTCGAACACGTCGAGCAGCATCGCCGCCGCCCTGCCGACCCGGCGGGCCCGGTCCCTGAAGAGCGCCAGGGCCCGCGACTCGCCGGCCAGGGCCGCCTCGAGCAGATCGGAGAAGGCGGGCACGGACAGGCCCCGGCGCGCCGCGCGCGCCACCATCGCGGGCTCCGACACCTGCGCCTGGAAGCACTCCGCAGAGCCGCACGCACACCCTGGGCACGCACCGGACTCCGCCGGAGAGGGCGGCGCGCCGACGGGCAGGTGCGCCACGCTGCCCGCCCCGGCGTGCGGTCCCAGATGGACGCTTCCGGCGCTGGCGAAGGCGGCGTCCACCACCGTGCCGACGAAGAGCAGCACCGCGCTCTCACGCGTCGACCCCTCGCCGACGAGCTGCTCGGCGCGGGCCAGAGCACGGGCGTGGCCGTCCACGTGCACCGGCAGGCCGGTCGCGGCCTGGAGCACCTGGCGTGCCGGCACGTCCCGCCAGCCGAGCTGCGGGTGGTCCACGATCACCCCGGCGTCCGGGTCCACCCGGTGGCCGGTGGCCACGCCGAGGGCGAGCACGGTCCGGTCCCCGGCGCGGGCGGCCACCAGCCGGGGCAGCCGCGCGGCGATCCGGCGCAGCACGGCCGGCGGCCCGGTGTCCCGGTGCGGCTCGCACTCCTCGGCCACGATCCGGCCGCGCAGGTCCATCAGCGACAACGTCGTGTGCCGGACGGCGACATGGGCGCCGGCGACGAGATGGCGCCGGGTGTCTATCTCCAGCGGGATGTGCGGCCGGCCGAGCCCGCGGGGACCGGTGGCCCGGGTGCCCTCCCGGATCAGCCCCCGCTCCAGCAGGTGCCCGCAGTGCCCGGTCACAGAGGCCGGCGAGAGGCCCGTGAGCCGTGCCACGGTGCTGCGGGCCACCGGCCCGTGGTCGAGGATCGCCCCCAGCACCGCGTGCGTGCCGGGCGGGCGCCGGGTCGAACGGGCGGGGAGTTCGGGGCGGCGGGGGGCGCCAGGGCGCGCGGATGCCTGGGATCCGTTCACGGGGGCCTTCCTGAGCTGCGGCGGCGGACGACGGCGCCGTCATGCCCCGGTCGGCCGGGACACGGGCGCCTCCGCCGGGGCGGCACCGGGAGATGCCCGGCCCGAGGGAGCGGTGGGCAGGGCTGCTTCGGGCACGATCGCCCTCACGGTGCTGCCCCGGCCGGCGGGGCGCGATGCGGTACGGGGCGCGGGCCGCCGTACGCTCAGGAGAGCCGACACGCAGCGGAGCACACGCGCTTCAGGTCGACATGACCTCGCGTCGTGAGGAGTGCGGAGCGCTGCATGGGCCGCAAGGTATCCGCAGCGGCTCGGGCCGGTAAAGGGCTGCCCGCATCATGGACAGCCGAGGGCCGTCGCCGCGGATGCCCCGTCCTCGCACCCGGTCACACGTCATACATGCGGTCTGACGAACTCGTAGCCCTTGTCCAGCAGCCGCGGCAGGTACTCCGACACCGCTTCCACGGTCTGGGACCGATCACCGCCACCGTCGTGCTGGAGGATGATGCTGCCCGGCTCGATGGCCCGCGTCACGGCCCGCTCGATGCTGTCGATGCCGGGCAGGGCCCAGTCGTTGGTGTCGATGGACCAGCCGATCGGCTCCATGCCCAGCCCGGCGCAGACCCGCAGGGACGGCTTGTCCCACTCCCCGTAGGGCGCCCGGCACCAGCGCGGCGGCGCGTCGAGCACCCGCTCGATGACATCGCTGGTCCTGCCCAGCTCGTCCTTGACCTTCCCGAGCGAGAGGCTGGTCAGCAGCGGGTGCGTGTAGCTGTGGTTGGCGACCACGTGGCCGCCCGCGGCGATGTCGTGCAGCAGCCGGGGGAACGCCTTGGCGTTCTCGCCGACGACGAAGAACGTCGCCTGCACCCGGTAGGTGCGCAGCACGGCGAGCACCTTCGGGGTGAAGTCCGGGTCGGGTCCGTCGTCGAAGGTCAGCGCGACGGCGCGGGCCCTGCCCGGGAGCGTCAGCTCCGCCTGGGTACGCACCTGCGGGTGGAAGGCGGGGGTGCCCAGCGCGGAGTCGCCGGCGATCGGGCGGAGGCGGTAGGCCTGCCGGCGGGCCGCTCCGACGGGTACGGGACCGGGGCGCGGGGCGCTCGACGGGCGGCGGGTCCTGGCCCGTGTGGCGGCTTCGGCGGCTTCCTTGCGAGCCGCCTTCGCGGTGGTGGACGCGCTGCCGGAGGCGCCGGCCCGGGAGCCCGAAGCAGGGTGGTCCGTCGACCCTGTCAGCACGACGGCCGTGCCGGTGGCGGCCGCCGCCCCCACTCCGAGGGCGCCGGCGAGGAACCAACGACGCGTATTCATATGATTATCTGATCCCATTTCTCCTCAATGTCATGGAACGCTCTTGATGTCACGCTCAGGGTGTTGATGTGCTGGATTATTCATACAATCGGATCAGCTTCTGAGGGTCGGAGAGGTCCGGAGAGGACCGCGGAACGCGTCGCGGAGCGCACCGCGGCGTGCGTGGCGGAGATCCGGTCCGACGCGGCACCGGCCTCGTGCGGGCACGACGGTGGTGCGGGCAAGGCGCGGGCGTGAGCGCGGCGGTGGCGTGAACACCGCGGTGAGTGAGCCCGGCCTCTCGGTGAGCCCGGCACCGGAGTGGACCCGGCACGGGAGCCGCCCCGGTCGTGGCACGGTCACCGCCGGAGCGCGGACCGGGATGGCCGGACCGGGATGGCCGCATCCGTCTCGCCGCCGCGTTCGGCGGGCCCTAGGATCGCGGGTACGGCGTCGCGTGCCGGTCACCGGCCGGGTGAGGCATGGAGGTGCCCGTGAGATTGCCTCCGGAGGCATTCCACAGTGTCAGTCGAGTTGAACCACACCATCGTTCACGCCCGGGACAACCGGGAATCCGCAGAATTCCTCGCGTCCCTCCTGGGACTTGAGATCGGCCCCGAGTGGGGACCCTTCGTCCCCGTCTCCACCGCCAACGGCGTCACCCTGGACTTCGCCAGCATCCCGCCGGAGTCCATCACCCTGCAGCACTACGCCTTCCTCGTCTCGGACGACGAGTTCGACGCGGCGTTCGAGCGCATCCGGGACCGCGGCATCACGTACTACGCCGACCCGCACCGAAAGCAGCCGGGGGAGATCAACCACAACCACGGCGGGCGCGGCCCGTACTTCATGGACCCCGCCGGCCACGGCATGGAGATCCTGACCAGGCCCTACGGCAGCCATCCCGCACCGGAGCGCAGGCCGTAGCACCCACCGGTGACCGCGCCGGGCGGCACCGGCCCGCCGGCGACGCGGGCGCTCGGCCCGGCTCCACCGCCCACGAGGGCGGCGTTCCAGCACCCCGCCGCCCCGCCGTCCCGACACGGCGGGGCGGTCGCCGTCCGCCGGTCGTTGCGGCGGTATGAACACTGCTGGGATTCGGGAATAGGGGGCGGCCCGCCGGCCTTGCCCCTGTCGCCGGATCGCAGGCCGGTGCACCTCGCCAGGGGTGCCGTCGAGGAGAGGGAGCGCATGGGCAAGGCGTATGTGTACACCGAGTTCGGGGGCCCTGAGGCCGAGGCCCTCATCGACCGGCCGGCACCCGAGCCCGGCGAGGGGCAGCTGCTCATCGCGGTGCGCGCGGCCGGCGTCAACCCCGTCGACTGGAAGCTGCGCGACGGCTACGTCCGGCCCGGCGCGGCCCCCGCCGAACTGCCCGCCGTCTTCGGCAGCGAGGCCGCGGGGATCGTCGAGCGGGTCGGGCCCGGTGTCGAGGGCTTCGGCGTCGGCGACGCGGTCTTCGGCAGCACGCTGGGCGGCGGGTACGCGGAGCAGACCCTCCTGCCCGTGAGCGTCGCCGCGCACAAGCCGGAGGCGCTGTCGTTCGCCGACGCCGCGGCGCTGCCGGTGGCCGCGGCCACTGCCTACGACGGCGTCCAGCAGCTCGGCCTGCCGGCCGGCGCCACCCTTCTGGTCACCGGTGCCGGCGGCGGCGTGGGCGTGGCCGCCGTGCAGATCGCGCGAGCCTCGGGACTGCGCGTGATCGGGGTCGCCAGCGACGGCAAGAAGGACCTGGTCACCTCCTTCGGCGGCGTGCACGTGGCCTCCGGATCCGGATTCGCCGACCGAGTGCGGGCCGTCGCGCCCGACGGCGTCGACGCCGTCTTCGACCTGGTCGGCGGGGACGTGCTGGAGGAGGCGGCGAGCCTCCTGGACGACCGCACCGCACTGATCTCCGCGGGGGACCGCGAGCGGGTGGTCAACCTCGGGGGCGCCCCCGTGGCGCGCGCCCGCACCGCGGCCGTGCTGGAGGAGGTGGCCGCGCTGGTGGTCGACGGGTCGCTGCGCCCGCACGTCACGGCCACCTTCCCGCTGGAGCGGGCCGGCGAGGCGCTGCGCACCGTGGAGGAAGGGCACGCGAGCGGCAAGGTCGTCATCGAGGTGGGTGCGTGAGCGCGGAGCACCTTCCGCACCCCCTGGACAACCCGGCTCGCGGAGCGCTGACCGGCGCGCACGCCCACCTCGCCGAGCGCCGGGGCCGGGTGCTGCGCTACCAGGTCGACGTCTCGCCCTGGCTCGCTCTGCCCGACGATCCCGGCCCCGGCGACTGGGCCGACCTCGCCGCACTCGCGGGGCCGGGCGGCAAGGTGCCGCTGCTCGGGATCCGGGCGGAGCCGCCGGCCGACTGGCGGGTGATCTCCCGGATACCGGGCGTCCAGCTCGCGGGCGACGACGTCACCGCCGCCCCCGACGAGGAGGCGGTGCGGCTGACCGGCGCCGACGTGCCGCAGATGCTGGACCTGGTCGCCCGCACCGAACCCGGCCCGTTCCTGCCGCGCACCATAGAGCTCGGCACCTACCTGGGCATCCGCCGGCAGGGACGGCTGATCGCCATGGCGGGGGAGCGGCTGCGCCCGCCCGGCTGGACGGAGATCAGCGCCGTCTGCACGGACCCGGAGTACCGGGGCCAGGGCCTGGCGACCCGCCTGATCCTCGCCGTGGCAGCGGGCATCCAGGCACGCGGGGAGATCCCCTTCCTGCACGCCGCCGCCCACAACACCTCGGCCCTCGGGCTCTACGAGTCCCTCGGCTTCCGGATGCGCCGCACCACCGTGTTCATGAGCGCTCACGTCCCCGAGACCATGCCCGGCCTGCGCACCGCCGCGATGGCCTGAGGGGAGGCCGCCCGCCGCACGCCCCGTGCGGGCGGCGGGGGAGGAGCGGTGCCGCGAGGGACCGTGGCAACCGGTCGGACCGCCTCACCCGCCGCCTTCGGCGCGTTCCGAACCTTCCGAACCTTCCGCGCCCTCTGAACGCTCCATATGCGGCCCATGGTCGTTGTAGCGCTCCAGATAGGCCGCGAAGCGAACGAGGTCCTCCCGCGGCCAGCCGGCCAGCCGCGTTTCGAAGGCGGCCCGGCGGCTCTGCGTGACCGCGGCGAGGACGCTGGTGCCGGCCTCCGTGAGGCCGAGCACCTGGCCGCGGAGGTCGCCCGGATCCACCTCGCGCCGCACCAGGCCGTCCCGCTCCAGCGCGGCCACCTGCCTGCTGACCGTCGACTTGTCCAGGGCGTAGTGGGCGGCGAGGTCGGTGGCCCGGCAGCCGCCCCGCTCCTCCAGGTGGCTCAGGAGGGTGTACGCGACGAAGGAGAGCTGGGGATGCATCCGCCCCGCCAGGGCTCTGGCCCGCCGGGCGAAGGCCGTCAGCTCCCGGTGGATGGTCTCGACGGCGGCTTCCCCCTCGCCCCGTTCCGCTGATGTCACGACCGCTCCCTCCCACAGGCGCTCCCGGGCGCCCCGCAACCATATAGTTGCATAAAACAACTTCCTGGGTCCCGTCACCCCCTCGACCGGGGACCGGCGCACCGGACACCGTGAACGCGGCGAGCGCTCAGCGCACCGGCGCGCTCAGTGCACCGGCGGGGCGTCCGGGACCGCTCAGCGGTCCGCCGGGCCGCGCACCACCTCGGCCACCCATCCGTACGGCAGTTCGTCGCCGTCGACCGTGATCGCCTCGACGGCCCCGGTACGCGGATCGATCTCCACCTGCATCCCGGGCCCCACGTACCGCGGGAAGCCGGACACCCCGAGGTCACCGGTCGCCTCCACCACCACGGTCACCAGGCTGCTGCCATGGTCGGGGTGGCCCTCGGCGTCGGTGATCCGGGGCTTCAGGGCCACGGTGTGGCGGCGTGGGACGGCGGTCATGATCCCGAGGGTATGTCCCGGCACGACCCGCCGCCCACCCCGCGGCCCCCGGTTCTCAGGAGGCTCCGTGCGCCAGCGTCGCCGCCGTCGGGTCCCAGTCCGCGGGCAGCGGGGCGGGCGGCACGATCCGGCCCGCCGGGCCCGTGAACTCGCCCCGCGCCGCCGACTCGTCGACCGCCGTCATGGTCTGCAGCACGTGCAGGGCCAGCGAGCCGGACGCGCGGTGCGGGCCGGTGCCGCGGATCGCCCGCGCCATGTCCAGCACCCCGAGCCCCCGTCCGTCGGTGCGCCCGGTCACGGGCAGCTCGCTCCAGTCGCCCGCGCCGTTCGCCCGCACCCGCAGGGGGCCGCCGAACGTGTTGGGGTCCGGCACGGCGAGGGTGCCCTCGGTGCCGGTGATCTCGAACTGGATGCGGGGCAGCGCCGAGTCGAAGCTGAACGTCGAGTTGGCGGTCGCCCCCGAGGCGAACTCCAGCAGCGCGCAGACGTGCGTGGGCACCGTCACAGGGAAGGTCTGCCCCGCCTTCGGTCCCGACCCGACCGTGCGCTCCAGGCGGGCCCTGGTCGCGGTCGCCCCCACCCTGGTCACCCCGCCGAACAGCGCCACCAGTGCCGTCAGGTAGTACGGCCCGATGTCGAAGAGCGGCCCCGCGCCCTGCTGGTACAGGAACGCGGGATCGGGGTGCCAGGACTCCGGGCCGAGGCTCTGCATCACGGTGGACGCGGCGACGGGGGTGCCTATGTGCCCCGCCTGCACCGCGCGCAGCGCCGACTGGATGCCGGCGCCGAGGAACGTGTCCGGCGCGTTGCCGACCAGCAGGTCGCGCTCGGACGCCTCGGCGAGCAGCTTCTCCGCCTCGTTCGGCGTGAGCGTGATCGGCTTCTCCCCGTACACGTGCTTGCCGGCCCTCAGCGCGGCCGTCGCCACCTGGCCATGTGCCGCCGGGACCGTCAGATTGACGACCAGCTCGACCTCCGGCACCGCGAGCGCGGTGGCCAGGTCGCCGGAGACCGGCACGTCGTAGGCGCGGGCCGCCGCCAGGGCGCGCGACGGGTCCAGGTCCGCGACGGCCAGCAGCCGTATGTCGGGGAAGCCGCTCAGGGTGCTCAGGTACTGCTTGCTGATGACGCCCGCGCCGACGATGGCGACGCCGACGGGTCCCGTGCTCATGCGGCCTCCAATGCGGATACGTAGGTGTGGCTCGCGGCGAGTTCGGCGAACAGGTCGCCCGCGCAGGCGTCGAACTCGACGATGCGCCAGGCGTCCGGCGCGGCCGCGAGGATCTCGGGCACCGGCAGCGTGCCCTCGCCCACCGCCACGTTGGGGTCCTCCTTGGTGCCCGGGCCGTCCTTGACGTGCAGCGCGCGCACCCGCCCGCCGAGCCGCCCGAGCAGCGCCGGGACGTCGGCGCCGCCCACCGCGGCCCAGTAGGTATCGATCTCCAGGAAGACGGCGGGGTCCAGCAGGCCGGCCAGCACCTCGATGGCGTGCCGGTCGCCGAACCTGGGTTCGATCTCCCACCAGTGGTTGTGGTAGCCGAGCCGGATGCCGCGCTCGGCGGCGCGGGCGGAGAGCCGGTTGAGCAGGTCGGCGGCGCGTGCCACGCCGTCGCGGTCGGTGAAGTCCTCGCGCGGGATGCCCGCGGGGACGATGGCGTCGGTGGCGCCGAGCAGGGACACGGCGTCCAGGACGCGGTCGGGGTCGTGCGCGGGATCGACCAGTGGACGGACGTGCACGCCGGAGACGGCGAGGCCGAGGTCGTCCAGCCGGCTGCGCAGTCCGAGCGGGTCGGTGAGTACGTCGAACGGCTCCACCGCGCCGAAACCCATTCCGGCGAGACGGGCCAGGGTGCCATCACGGTCCCCGGCGAGCTCGGTCCGCACGGAGTAGAGCTGAACGCTGAGCGGTCGCATGAACCCCCTCCTGTCTGTCCTGGGGGACGGTAATGCGCGACCTCTGCTCTGCCAATGACCCGATTCCGGCCATGCCCGGCTTTTCCGGGCACATCGGGGCGCCCGAGTGCCGGTGAACGTGCCCCGGCGCACGCGGCTGTCGTCCGCCCGAGCGTTTCGGGCGGACGACAGCGGAGGGACCGGGGGCGGTGAGCCGGCCGGGTCAGGCCCCTCTCTGCGTGCGGCGGCGACGCACGTACCAGGCCCCGCCACCGACCGCGGCGGCGACCAGGGTGCTGCCCACGGCGAGCGTGAGGGTGCTGTAGTCCGAGGATCCGCCGCCCACACCGCCCTGCACGCCGAGCGGCGGCGACGCCGTGGCGGTGGTGGTGGGCATGATCGTGGTCGGCGGCGGTGTCGTGGGCGGCCGCGTGGTGGGCGGCGGCGTGGTGGGCGGCGGCGAGATGGTGGCGGGGGCCGTGGTGGCGTCGGCGACGCTCACTCTTCCGGTGCCGGCGGTGGTGCCGTCGCTGCACATCACGATCACGGTGTGCGCGCCGGACGTGACGTTCGCCCACGAGGCACTCTGGCTGGTCCCCATGCTGAGCGTGGCCTGCCGGCCCTGGGCGAAGATCGCCTGGCCGCTGGAGAGCAGCGAGGCGTTCCCACCGTGCGGGCAGGCGGAGGTGGCGACCCGGACCGTGGAGCCCGTGGCCGAGACGTTGACCCCTACCGCGGACGCCGTCTGCGCGGCCAGGGTGAGCGGCAGGGTGAGCGCGGCCGCGGCCAGGCCGGATCGGACGACTATCTGAGTAGTACGCATAGGATTGCCCTCCGGCTGCACGGTCGGCGGTATCCCAGGGGCCGCCGAGGGTCGGGGGAACCGTGCGCCTACGTCGAGCCAACGGGTCCGCGACGCGACGCGCACGCGGACCGCCCCCGAGGGGGTGACGGGGTCCTTCGGACGGCGCACCAGCGGTTGCGCGTGGGGCCCGGAGGGGCCCGGTGAGCCGCGACCCGCACCCGCCTGCTGGGGGCACCTCCCACGCCCTTCAGACGGTGGGGGAGGGCCATCGGGTCCAGCCCCTTGCGGTCGTCTGCCTGGCCGCCGGCGGGTGGGGCTTGTTCGCGCAGTTCCCCGCGCCCCTGCCGGGGCGAGGCCAAGTCCCCGCCGCCCTTGCCGGGGCGGGACCGAAGGACAGCGCGCCTGGCCGGGGCGGGACCGAAGAGCAGCGGCCCTCCGGGGCGCATCCCTCACGTCTTGCGGTAGTCGTACGCCTCCGTCGCCGCCCTCACCACGGCGTCCAGCGGAGCGCCCGCAGAGGCGGTCACCACGGCCGCGACCGCTCCCTCCACGAACGGCGCGTCCACCAGGCGCGTGTCCTCGGGCAGTTCCTCGCCCTCCGCGAGCAGCGCCTTGACCGTGAGCACCGCGCTGCCCAGGTCGGCGAGGACGGCCACGCCCGCACCCCGGTCGACCCGGACCGCGGCGGCCACGATCAGCTCCGCGCTGGTGCCCATGCCACCACCCTCCGTGCCGCCCGCGGGCTCCACCGGGGCCGTGGCGCCACCGCCCGCGAGGCCCACCGCCAGCTCGGCGACGGCCGACGCCACCGCCGCGCTGTGCGACACCAGCACGATGCCGACCTGCCCGGCGCCGTCGCCCGCCGCCTCCGTGCCCGACGGCGCCCGCGCTTCCTCTCTCGCGTCGCTGGGCTCACTCACCGGAGGCGTCCTCCTCCTCGCCCGACGTGCGGGCCGTCTCGGCCAGTGCCGCCACCAGCAGCGCCGAGGAGGCGGCCCCCGGGTCCTCGTGGCCGATGCTGCGCTCGCCCACATAGCTGGCCCGGCCCTTGCGGGCCAGCATGGGCGTGGTGGCCAGGGCGCCCTGTTCCGCGGCCTCCCGGGCCGCCGCGAACGAGGTCCGCAGAGCCCCCGCGGCCGGCACCAGCGCGTCCAGCATGGTCTTGTCGCCGGGCGTCGCGCCGCCCAGGCCCGCCACCGCGTCGACGCCGGCGTGCAGGGCCTCGGCGAGCTGGTCGCGATCGACGGTGGGCGACTCGCCGAGCGCCTTCCCGGTGCGGCGCAGCAGCGTGCCGTAGAGCGGGCCCGAGGCGCCGCCGACGGTGGAGACCAGCCGCCGCCCGGCGAGCGCCAGCACGTCGCCCGGTGTGCCGGGGTGCTGCTCCTCCAACGTCGCTATGACCGCGGTGAACCCGCGCAGCAGGTTGCTGCCGTGGTCCGCGTCGCCGATGGGGGAGTCGAGCGCGGTGAGCCGGTCGGCGTCACGCTCCACCCACGAGGCGGCGAGCGTCATCCAGCGGCGGAAGAAATCGGCGTCGAGCACGGGAACTCCTAGCGAGGTCGAGGAAGGCGGACGCGCGCCGCCTGAAGGGCGGCGCGCCGGGCGGACGGTGGAGGCAGGCGGCGCGTCACATGCCCCAGCGCAGCCCCGGGGTGCTCACCGGCGCGTCCCACAGCCTCAGCAGCTCCTCGTCGACCTGGCACAGGGTCACCGAGGCGCCGGCCATGTCGAGCGACGTCACGTAGTTGCCGACGAGCGTGCGGGCAACCGCCACCCGCCGCTGCGACAGGACCCGCTGGACCTCGGCGTTGAACCCGTACAGCTCCAGCAGCGGGGTGGCGCCCATGCCGTTGACCAGCACCAGTACAGGGTTGCTCGGCTGGAGATCCTCCAGGACGGCGTCCACGGAGAAGTCCGCGATCTCCCCTGAGGTCATCATCGCGCGCCGCTCGCGCCCCGGCTCGCCGTGGATGCCGATGCCCAGTTCCAGCTCGCCCGCGGGCAGGTCGAAGGTCGGGCTGCCCTTCGCCGGGGTGGTGACGGCGCTCAGGGCGACGCCGAAGCTGCGGGAGTTCTCGTTCACCTGACGGGCGATCGACTGCACCCGCTCCAGGGGCGCGCCCTCCTCGGCCGCCGCCCCCGCCAGCTTCTCGACGAACAGCGTGCCGCCGGTGCCGCGCCGGCCCGCCGTGTAGAGGCTGTCCGTGACCGCCACGTCGTCGTTGACGAGCACCTTCGCGACCTGGATGCCCTCGTCCTCGGCGAGCTCCGCGGCCATGTCGAAGTTGAGCACGTCGCCCGTGTAGTTCTTCACGATGAACAGCACCCCCGCGCCGCTGTCCACCGCCGCCGCGGCCCGCACCATCTGGTCCGGTACCGGGGAGGTGAACACCTCGCCGGGGCAGGCCGCCGACAGCATGCCGGGACCGACGAAGCCGCCGTGCAGCGGCTCGTGCCCGGAACCACCGCCGGAGACCAGGCCCACCCTGCCCTCGACCGGCGCGTCCCGCCGGACCACCACGCGGTTGTCCACGTCGACCGTCAGCTCCGGGTGGGCCGCGGCAAGACCCCGCAGGCCGTCGGCGACAACCGTCTCCGCCACGTTGATCAGCATCTTCATCGGTACCTCCAGGGGGTGGACCCGGTCGGGCGGAGCGCGCTCACCCGCGATCGAAGGTGAGCGGCACCGGGCCGGCGGCCCGGTCGTTCAAGAGCAATATCATCAGTATCAAGAATTCGCTGTCACGCGTCAGGGCCGCACCAGGCACATCCTTGGGGGTGTCTGACGGAGTCTCATCAGTCCTCCGGCACCGTGAACTCCGACCAGACGCACTTGCCCTCGCCGCGCGACTCCACCCCCCATCCGTCCGAGAGTTCGTCCACCAGCAGCAGCCCCCGGCCCGACACACCCGACTCGCCCGTCTCACGGCGGCGCGGCAGCGTGCTGGAGGCGTCCTCCACCTCCACCCGCATCCGGGGTTTCCCGTCCGTCCGGTCCTCCGGCGCCCGCACCGTCACCGTGGCCGCGCTCCCGGTGTGCACGAGCACGTTCGTGATCAGCTCGTCGGCGACCAGCTCCACCTCGTCGCCGCGCTCCTCGATGCCCATGCCGCGCCCCGCGTCGCGGATCATCCGGCGGGTCGCGACCAGCGCCTCCGGGTCGTTCCGGAGCACCTCGCAGCGCAGCCGCCTCCCCGGGCGGTCGCCGGCCCGGCCGTGCCGCCGCAGCAGCAACAGCGCCACGTCGTCCTCTCCCTCCCGCTCGTCGGCCACGGAGGCCAGCTGGTCCGCGAGCCGCTCCACGTCGCCCGTGCCGGTGGCGACCTGCTCGGCGAGCTCCGCGAGGCCCTGCTCCACGTCGGCGCCGGGCCGCTCCACCAGGCCGTCCGTGAACAGCAGCAGGCTCTGGCCGGGCGCCAGTACCAGCGTGGTCACCTCGTACTCGGGCCTGCCGAACTCCTGGGAGTGGCCGAGCGGCAGCCCGCCCGCGACGTCGACGGGCCGGCAGGTGCCGTCCGCCTCGCGCAGCAGCGGGCCGAGGTGCCCGGCCCGCACCAGCCTGATCACCCCGGTCGACAGGTCGGCGTCGGCGTAGACGCAGGTCGCGAAGCGGTCGGTGTCCAGCTCGTGGAGGAAGACGGAGGCCCGGGCCATGACCGTGGCCGGGGTGTGCCCCTCGCAGGCGTAGGCGCGCAGCACGATGCGGAGCTGCCCCATGACCGCGGCCGCATGCATGTCATGCCCCTGCACATCGCCGATGACCGCGCCGTAGCGGCCCTGCGGGAGCGGGATGATGTCGTACCAGTCGCCGCCGATCTCCCGGGCGAGCGACGCGGAGCGGTAGCGGACGGCGACGTCGGCGCCGGGCACCTGCGGGATGCTGTGCGGCAGCATCGCCTCCTGGAGGCTCTGGGCGAGGTCCTGGGCCTGGTCGAAGAACATCGCCCGCTGCAGGCCCTGCGCGATGTTGCTGGCCAGCGCGAGGAGCAGGTTGCGCTCCTCGTGGGAGAACTCGTACTTCCCGTGGTAGTGCAACCCGAAGACGCCGATGGGACGGCCCTGGGCGACCAGCGGGAGGTAGGCGGCCGCGGTCATGCCGTGGGCGCCGAAGCTCTCCCACAGGTCGGGATAGGCCCGCTTGAACTGCTCCGGGGACTCGATGAACACGGGGGCGAGCGTGCGCACCGCGTCATTGGTGGGATACGGCTCCTCCAGCCGGGTCACCTCGGTGCCCGGGATCAGCCGGCGGGGCGGCTGGGCGGCGACGATGCGCACCCGCCCGTTGTCGACCAGCCCCAGTGCCATGCTTGCCGAGCCCAGCCGCTCGACGTCGTAGGCGTCCTGAAGGACCTGGATCACCTCGTCCACCGTGCGGGCGCGGCCCAGCGCGACGGTCGCCTCCTGGACGATGTCGCCCATCGGCCGCTCGCCGGAGCGCCGCGGCCCTCCCGCCGCGCTGCCCGGCTCGCCCAGCTCGTCGGTGGCGTCCCGGACGATGCCGTGCACCCACCGTGCGCGGCCGCGGGCGTCCCTGCGGACGAAACCGTGCGTGTGCGCCCAGTGCGGTCCCTCGCCCGGCCTGGAGACCCTGAAGTAGGTTCCGTAGGTCTGTGCACCGCTGCGGAGCGCCGTGGTCACCGTGTCCCGGATGCGGCGCGCGTCGGTGCGCGGGATGCGCTCGCCGAGGGTGGAGGGCCGCTGGTCGTAGTCGTCCTCGTCCAGGCCGAAGACGGCGAGGCCCGTGGCGTCCATGTCCAGGCGCCGCCCGTCCAGGTCCCAGTGGAAGCTGCCGAGGCGGTTCAGCGCCAGGATGGGCACCTGGTGCTCTGACTCGGGCTCCTCTGGCGAGGAGCGTGCTCCCCTGACGGCCATGTATCCATTCTGCTCTGAATCGGCCGTTATGCCCAGATATTTCGGGATGGGGAGGTTTGCTGTCGCGACGGGACGACCTGCGCAGTTGCGGTCCGCCGGCAGCCCCCGGAGCCCCGATCAGCCGATACTGACGTGGATCGCCTTGCCGCCCCCGGGAGGCATGCTGATGGTGATCTTCTTGGCGAGGCGGCACACCATCGGCCACCCATATCCGCCGGGCAGCCACTGCCCGGTGGGCGGGATGGTGCTGGGCAGCGTCGTGCTGCGGTCGCGCACACTGACGGTGACGTGCCCGGGCCTGGCCGTCACATCGAAACCCACGAGTCCCCCACCGTGCCGTACGGCGTTGGTGACCAGCTCGGAGACCACCAGCAGGCAGTCGTCGACCAGCCGGGCGTCGAAGCCCCTCAGCCGTCTGCGGGCGAGGTCGCGGGCCTGCGCTATGGCCGACGGGCGCACCTCGTGGACCGTCGTCCGCACGTCGTGGGCCGCCGCCCGCACATCGTGCGCGTCGGGCGGCTCCGGCCTGTCGCGCGCCTGTACTTCTGCTTCACTCACGTCGTTCACCCCGGTCTGGAAATTCGCTTCAGTGATGCGCTTGCCCGACGAGGTGCGGCGTACGCAGAAATGTTCGCCTGCCACACCCGTGCAGCCGCCGGCGGACGTCCGCCCGGCCGCCCGGCGGGCCCTGCACCGACGCCGGGGCGGCGCCCGCCGGGGGCCTCAGCGCAGCCATCGGTCCTGGTCGGCCGGCCGGTAGACGGTGACGGCCCGGGGCAGCTTGTCCAGCACGAGATGGGTGTCCGTGGCGCGGGTGACCTCGCCGTCGTAGGCGAAGCGTGGGTCGCCTTCCAGCACCTCGAGACGGACCCGGCGCGCCTGCGTGGTGGTCAGCACCCGCGAGCTGTGCAGGGTGCCGGTGAGCACCGCGAGCAGCAGCCTGGTCCGGGCGAAGGGGGCGCCGCCGTCGACCACCCGCACGTCGAGCAGCCCGTCGTCGAGCTGGGTGCGGTAGGTGGGGGCGAAGCCCGCCGGGTGGTAGATGCCGTTGCCGGCGAAGAGCAGCCAGAGCCGGCGGGGCCGGCCGTTCACGGCGACGCGTACCGGGCTGCCGTTCGCCAGCACCGTGGCGAGGCCCGCGACCACGGCGGGCCACTTGCCGATGCGGTCCTCCAGGCGCTCCCTGGCCTGCACCAGCTCCGTGTAGACGCCGAGGCTGAAGGTGTTCAGGAAGAGCTGGTCCGTGCCGCCCGGCGCCGCGGCCCGCCCGACGTCCGCGACCACCGCGTCGCCCTCGCGGACCGCGCGTGCCACGTCCGCCAAGGTCTGGTTGCCGAGGTCGACCGCGAAGTGGTTGAAGGTGCCGCCCGGGAAGACCGCCAGCGGCACGCCACGCCGTATGCAGGCCTGTGCCGCCGCGTTCACGGTGCCGTCCCCGCCGCACACGCCGAGGGCGCCGTCCTCCCCGGCGGCCCGTACCGCGGCGGCGTCCAGCACCGCGGCCAGGTCGTCTCCCTCCTCCAGGACGGTGATCTCGGCGGCCGGCAGCAGGGAGTGGAGCTGGTCTGCGGTGCCGCCCTGCTCGCGGCCCAGGGAGATGCCGGAGGAGGGGTTGACGACGAGGTGCAGCCCGGCGCCGTCCTTGAGCGCGGGGCCCGGCGTGCGGGGCGGGGCGGCCGCCGCTGCCGCCTCCGGCTTGACCGGCCACCAGCGGCAGGTGAGCACCGCCGCGCCCGCGCCTATGGCGAGACCGGCCGCCACCTCGCCCTTGTGGTGGCCGCTGGTGCGGATCCGGGAAGCGGCCAGGGCACCGGTGACCGGGCCCACGAACAGCCCGAACCTGGGGGCCTCCAGGAGGGCGCCGAGGGTGAGTGCCGCCGCCGCGGCCGCGTTCCGGGTGGCGCCGCCGCCCGGCGGGCGGGCGCCGGCAGGGGTGAGCGCGCGGGTGGCCACGGTGGCGAGGGCCAGGGAACCGACCGCGCGCAGCGCGGCCCTGCGCGCCGTACGTCCCGGCAGCCGGGGTGTCCACTTCATCCGCCAGCTCCCCTGCGCATCGGCCGTCACACGGTGCACCCGATGCGCGCCGCGCGCGTCGCTTCATGGCACACGACGCCGCCCCACTTTAGCGGGAGGCCGGCATACGGCGGGGTCGGCTGACCCCACCGTATGCGGCCGTCGTGCATGCCCCGTCCGGCGGGGCGCCGCTCGCCCCGCCGGAGGCGCTTCTGCCCCTACGGGAGCCCGTTGATGGTGAAGGTGGATGTGGTGTTCTTCACGTCCTGGGCGTTGTCGGACAGCGTGAGGTTGTGGAACGTCACCTCGCCGACCGCGGGGCCCTGGCCCGGCTCGGGCATCTCGTTGGCCCACAGCCCGAAGCCCGACTTAGCGTCGTAGGCGTCGCCGCTCTTGTGGGCGCCGGTGATGGTGATGTCGGTCAGGACGGTGTCCTTGATGGGGAACTGGGGCTGGCCTCCCACGTAGTTGGTCTGGAACATGATCCCGCTGTAGGTCGGGTCGATGATGTCGGTGTTGTTGATCCGGATGCCCTGGAACACCTTCGAGGCCGAGAAGAGCCAGATCCCCGGGAAGGTCTGCGCCCCCCAGAAGTGGCCTCCCGCGCGCACGATCGAGATGTTCTCCAGGGTGGTCGGACCAGTGCCGAAGCCGTTCATCGGATACCCGAAGTCCAGCGAGCTGACCGTGATGCCCGAGTACACCAGGGTGTCCGCGATGTGGATGTTGCGGAAGGTGTTGTCGTAGCCGCCGTACACGGCGATCCCGGCGGCCCGCCAGGTGAGGATGGCCGTCAGGTTCTCGTAGACGTTGTTCTTCTCGTCCGAGCCGCCGGCGTCGATGGCCGAGAAGAGGGCGAAGCTGTCGTCGCCGGTGGCCCGGGCCTCGTTGTTGACGACGTGGTTGTCCGTGCTGCCGTTGGTCATGTTGACGCCGTCGGCGAAGGTGTCGCGGATCCGGGAGTTCCTGATCGTGACGCGGTCGGTGTTGGCGCCCCAGTAGAGGCACACCGTGTGCTCGTCCCAGATGTTGTCGATGGTCATGTCGGCGACGTTCGAGAAGTCGAAGACCTTGCCGGGACCGTCGATCCGGGAGGTGTAGTTCCCGAAGTAGGAGAAGCTCGCGAAGGTGGAGCCGTTCGCGGAGCTCTCCGCGCGGAATCCGACGTCGGTGTTCTCCTGCGACGAGGGGGCGTGGAAGCGGGTGTACCAGGGCCCGGCGCCGACCACCCTGACGGCCTTGCCGTAGACCTGGAACTTGCCCGACGTCTCGTAGTCGCCCGCCGGCAGGTACACCCCGGTCAGGGTGCCCGTGGTGTCCATCCGGACCTTGTCCAGGGCGTTCTGCACGTCCTGCTGGGTGAACCCGGCCGGCTGGGTGTAGTGCGCCGGGTCCGGGTTGGCGATCTGGGACGCCTGCTCCAGGTTGATGAAGTCGATCGTGTACGTGGAGGTGTTGGCGGCGTCCTTCTGCAACCGGATGGTGCTGCCCGCCGGCACGCTCTCGCCGAGCATCAGGTTGGCCTCGTCGTAGATGTGCCGCGGGGTGCCCGCGCCGGGCGAGTTGCCGGGCCCGGTCTCGGCGCCGTACAGCCACGCGTACTTCGATGTGAGGTCGATCGCCTTGCGGAAGGCGCCGTTGACGTAGACGTCCAGGGTGGCGCTGGTGCCGCCGCCGCCCGCGGAGTCCGGGATGGAGAAGCGGGTGACCAGCGTGTTGGTGCTGGCCTTCGTGGTGAACTCGACATAGCTGCCGGTGTTCGGCAGCGTGACGGCTCTGCGGCCCGACGCCTCGCCGGCGAGGTCGCCCACGGTGCGGTTGGGGCCGACGGTCCGCGCCCCGCCGCCGGTCACGCCGTCCTCGGCCTCGTAGGTGTCGTACGGCATGTCGGCGCCGCGGCCCACGAACAGGGGTTGCGAGGTGGTGTTGTTGGTGCGCTTGACCGGGAGCTCGTTGGCGTCGTCGGCGATCACGGTACGCACCGTGTACTTGCCGTTCGCCGCCGTCCAGGTGCCCAGCTTGACCGGCGCCGTGGTCGCGCCCGCCGCGATGGTGCCGTCGTAGGAGCCGGTGAGGGTCTTCACGGTGGAGCCGCCCGAGCCGAGCACCGTGAGCGTGATGGCGTGCGATCCGCCCGCGGAGGCCACCGTGCCCTGGTTCTTGAGGGCGACCGTGAACGTGACCGTGTCGCCGCCGGCCGCGGCGGACGGCGACCAGCTCACCGGCGAGGCGACCAGGTCGGAGCTGGAGACCGGCCGCACCACCAGCGCGGTGGGGCTGGTGTAGGTGTTGTTGCCGTCGTTCTGCTCGATGACCTTGTTGTCCGGGTCGACGGCCGCGCCGACCTGGTACGAGCCCGCGCCGTGCGTCCCGGTGTCCGCCGTCACGGTCGCCGTCGCACCGGCCGCGATGGCCCCGACCTGCGCCGTGCCGACCTTCGACGACCCGAGCTGGAAGGTCACGTCGGCCGGGTCCGAGGCCGCCGTGCCGGTGTTGGCGACCGTCGCCGTGAGGCCGACCCGGTCCGACTCCACCGGGGACGACGGGCTTGCGGTCACGCCGGTGACCTGGAGGTCCGGGTTGGGCGCCGGCACGCCGAGCACCTGGAACTCCGCGACCTGGCCGGCCGGGGCACCGGTGTTGGCGGTGAACTTGAGCTGGACGTCCGCGACGCGCGCGCTGACCGGAACCGTCACCGCGTTCCCGGTGGCCGGGTCGAACGTGTACGTCCTGCTGCCGACCAGGCTGCTGAAGCCGCTCGCCTTCTGCTCGCGCCCCAGCACCTCGAAGGTCTGGGTGCGCTTGCTCCAGATCGGGTCCGGGTTGAGCTTGATCACGACCTGGTGGACGTCGGCGTTGGCGCCGAGCCTGACGCTGAGGGTGTTCGGGTAGCTGCCCCCGCCGCCCTCCCAGTAGGTGCCCAGGTTGCCGTCGTTGGCGTTCTCGGCGACGTACGTGAACACGGTCGAGGAGGCGCTGATGGGCTTGTGGGCCGCCAGGTCGGCGTCCTGGGCGGCACGTGCCGTGCGGGAGACCGTGTTGCTGCCGGTGGAACGGTTGCCGGCGGCGTCCCTGGCCCTGACCTGGTATCCGGTGCCGGTGCGGGCGGGCCGGGCGTCGGTGTACGCGGTCGTGCCGCCCCGCACGGTTCCGAGCAGCGTTCCGTCGCCGGCGTACACGTCGTAGCCGGTGACCCCGGTGTCGTCCTTCGACGCGCCCCAGGCCAGGTGGACCTTTCCGCCTGGCCGCTCGGTGAGGGCCAGGTGCTCGGGGGCCGTCGGCGCCCGGCTGTCGCCCCGGACGGCCTTGCGGGTGACCTTGCCGCTGTCGGGGGACTGGTTGCCGGCGGCGTCCCTGGCCCGCACGGAGTAGGAGACCGCGGAGCCGGCGGGCGGGGTGTCCGTGTAGGTGGTGGTGGTCGGCGGGAGGCTGGTCCGCAGGGTGCCGCCGGCGTAGACGTCGTAGCCGGTGACCCCGGTGTTGTCGTGCGCCGGGCGCCAGTCGAGCTTGACCTGCCCCTTCTCGGGCGTGCTGAGGGTCAGGCCGCGCGGCGCGCTCGGCGGCCGGGTGTCGCCCCGGGCCGGGCCGTAGACCTCCAGTTCGGCGAGCTGGCCGGCCGATCCGGCGGAGTTCGCGGTGACCGTCACCCGGACGTAGCGCGTGACGGTGGTGCCGAACGAGAGCGTCGCGGACCGGTCCTGCGCGGATCCGAAGGTGTAGCGGTGCGAGGCGACCAGATCGGTGAAGTGCCTGCCGTCGGTGCTGCCCTGGAGCGTGAGCGCCTGCGTCCTGGTGCCCCAGCCGGACGGCAGCCTCAGCACCGCGCGGTCGACGCCCACCGATGCCCCGAGGTCGGTCTGGATCCACTGCGGGAGGTCGCCCTTCGCGCTCTCCCAGTAGGTGGCGCGGCTGCCGTCGCCGGCGTCGGCGGCCGCCGACGCCCGGGCCGAACTGCTGGCCGTGAGCCGCTTGCCGTGCGCGAGGTTCGTGCCGTGGGCCTCGTGATGACCGCCGCTCACGGCGGTGGGCCGGCCGGCGTCCGCGGCGCCGGAGGCGGCCGGCAGGCCGACGGCGGCGAGTGCGGCGGCGAGTGCGGCGGTCAGCGCCCGTCGTCTCCAGCGTGGTGTGCGCATCGTTCCCCTGTCCTCGGCGCGGGCCGCGCACGGCGGCCGGGCGCCTGGTCGTCGAGTACGGGTGTGCGGGGGTGCGAGGTGCGGATGTGCGCCGGCGCTGACCTGCTCGGGTGCTTCGGTACCGGCGCGCCGAGGTCCCCGGGCGCGGGGGAGGGCCGCGGCCGAGTGAGGGGACCTCGTTTTCTTGCGACTATTTGTTGGAGAATTGCAGAAGCGTGTTGCTGAGTCCACGGTTTGCGCAGACCTTCTTACTGGACTTTGTGGGACGGGGCCGCTTCCCGGTCAGTCGCCGCGCGGGCCGGCGAGCCCTCGGGGAAGCGGTGGGCCGCGGGTGGGTTTGGTGGCGCGGGGCCGGGGCTACCCGCAACACCGGGAGAGGGGGCCGTAAGGCGAGCCGCAAGCGGAGCGGAGAGCTCGGAGAGGAGAGCCGAACGGTGACGTCCACGGCGTGGCACGCGGAGGACCGGCAGGATCTCGTCGCGTTTCTGGAAGAGGGTTTCGCCTGCGCACAGGCATGCGCCGACTGCGCGCGGGTCTGCGCGGGCCGGGTGAGCTTCGCCGGCCCCGGCGACGCGGGCGTGGGGCACGAGATGCGCCGGCAGGCCGTGCTCTGCACGGAGGTCTGCGACGCGACCTGCGCGATGCTGTCCGAGCAGGCGCATCAGGACGAGTACAGCATGCGGATCCAGGTCGAGTGGTGCAGGGCGATGTGCATGGAGTGCGCGCACGTCTGCGACGCGCACCCGGGCGCCGAGGAGTGCGCGGCGGCCTGCCGTGCGTGCGCCCGTGCCTGCACGGACTTCCTCGCCATCCTCGGCTGACGCCCTCGCCGTCCGGCCGGGAGCGGCTGCGCCCCTCCCGGCTCGCGGCATGCCTGGGCGCCCTCGGCAGGGCGGAGCGCTCGCGGCGCACGGGGCGGCCGCCCCGGTTCTCGGCCGCGGGCCGAGGCCGGCCCCCGGGTCGCCCCGCGCCGTCGAGGGTGCCGGGCGACGCCCCTGCGCCGCCGTGTGGATATCCTGGCCGCCCGTGCGGATAACCTGGCCGTCTGACAGATAACCTGGCCGTCTGACAGACCTTTCGTACCAGGGACATTGCGCAGGGGGTGGGACGGCCGTGCGGGACGGCGATGCGGGACTCTTCGGGCCCTCCTCCGTGACCTGGCAGATGCACGCCGACCCCATGATGTGGGTGGCCGGCGTGCGGGCCCTGTACCTCCAGGCGCTGCACCCCCGTGCGGTGCGCGGCGTCATGCAGAACTCCGACTTCCGGCGGGACGCCTGGGGCCGGCTCATCCGCACCGCACGCTTCGTGGCCGCCACCACCTACGGCACCACGGAGTCGGCTCACGCCGCGGGCGCGCGGGTGCGCGCGATCCACGCCCGGCTGAAGGCCACCGACCCGGCCACCGGCGCCCTCTACGGCGTCGACGAGCCGGAGTTGCTGCTCTGGGTGCACTGCGCCGAGATCGAGTCCTACCTGCACGTGGTACGCCGCTCCGGCTTCCCGCTCACCGACGCGCAGGCCGACCGGTACGTCGCCGAGCAGGCCGCCACCGCGGCACCGCTCGTCGGGCTCGACCCGCGGGACGTGCCCGCCGACCGGGCCGCCCTTGCCGCCTACTTCGAGCTGATGCGGCCCGAACTCGCCGCGGGACCCGAGGCACATGGCGTCGACGACTTCCTGCGCCGCCCCCCGGTGCCCCTGCCGCTGCTGCCGGTGCGCGCCCTGCTCTGGCGCCCGCTCGCCCGGCTCGCCTACGCCACGCTGCCGCCGCGCGCCCAGGCGCTGTACGGCAGGTCCGCGCCGCCGGACGCCGCGGTGACCCGGAGGCTGCGCGCCACCGGGGCGGTGCTGCGCCGCATCCCCGGACGCGTGCGCTGGCAGCTGCCGCCCAAGCACATCCTGCGCGCGATGGCGCGACTCGGCCCTGCCGCCCGTCCCTCGCCGTACAAACTCGTCACCCGGCTCGCCATACTGGACGGGCCGGAAGGCACAGGTGGGTGACGGGGGCGACTGCACGACATGGTGGAGAGCAGACTCATCCAGGGCCGCTACCGGCTGATCGACCTGATCGGGCGGGGCGGCATGGGCGAGGTGTGGAGCGCCCGGGACGAGTCGCTGGGCCGCAGGGTGGCGGTGAAGTGCCTCAAACCGCTGACGCCCGAGCAGGACGCGTCCTTCACGCGGGTGATGAGGGAGCGGTTCCGGCGCGAGGCCCGGGTCGCCGCGTCGCTCCAGCACCGCGGGATCACGGTGGTGCACGACTTCGGCGAGTACGAGGGCGTGCTCTTCCTGGTGATGGAGCTCCTCCAGGGCCGGAACCTCAGCCAGCTGCTGGCCGGTGAGGACAGCGCCCGGGGGCCGCTGCCGGTCGCAGACGTCGAGGAGATCGCCGACCAGGTCGCGGCGGCGCTCGCGTACACCCATGAACAGGGCGTGGTGCACCGGGATCTGAAACCGGCCAACATCATGCGGCTCACCGACGGAACGGTGAAGATCTGCGACTTCGGCATCGCCCGGCTCGGTCACGACATCGGGCTCACCCAGCGGCTGACCGGCACGGGCATCGCCATGGGAACCCCGCACTACATGTCTCCCGAGCAGATCGGCGGAGGTTACGTCGACCACCGCAGCGACCTGTACTCCCTCGGCTGCGTGCTGTACGAACTCGCCACCGGAGCGCCGCCGTTCGACCTGGACGACGCGTGGGCGGTGCTCCTGGGGCACCGAGACACGCCGCCCCGGCCGCCCCGCGAGCACCGCTCCGAGCTGCCCGGCTACCTGGACCGGATCATCCTCGACCTGCTGGAGAAGGACCCCGACACGCGCCCGGTGGACGCCCGCGACCTCACCATCCGCATCCGTGCCGGCCGCGGTGCCACCGCCTCGGCCGCCGGTGCCCGGCCGCGCAGGGACCCGGCGGGCCAGGCCGCTCCGTCGGCCGATCGCAGCACCGGCCACGGCGCCCAGCGCGCCGGCGGGCCCGCGCCCGTGGCCGCCCGCGAGCCGGGCCTGCCGACCTGGACCGCGGGCATGATCACCGGACCCAAGGCCAGCGGCGCCCTCGACCTGGACCCCATCCCGCCCGACACCTCCATGGGGCTCAGCGGCCCCTGGACGGCGCCGGCGCCCGCCACGCCCGGGACCGGGAGCCCGCGGACCGGCGCCCCGCCAGCACGGGACCCGGGCACGGGCGGGACGCCGTCCTCCGGGCGTCACGCGGCTCCCGGACCGCGGCACGCGGCGCCGGCTGCCCGGACGACGCCCCCCGGATCCCGGCCGCCGGCGGCACGAACGCCGGCGAACTCCGCCGCGCATCCCACCCCGGCGCGTACCACCGGCCCCGCCGCCGTGCTCGCCTCCCGGCACGAGGCGGGCCTGAACCTGGGCCGGCAGGGCCGCTGGGCCGAGGCCGAGGAGGCGCACCGGACGGTCGCCGCCGAGCGCGCCGAACTGCTCGGACCCGACCACCCCGACACCCTCGCCAGCCGTTTCGAGATCGCCTTCACCCTCAGCCGCACGGGCCGCCCGGAGATCGCCCTCGGCGAGTACGGGGACGTGGCCGCGGCCCGCTCCCGGGTGCTCGGCGCCGACCACCCCGACACGCTCGCGGCCCTCCAGGAGACCGCGTACGAGCTGGGGCAGCTCGGCCGGCACGCCGAGGCCCACCAGGTCTACTCGGCCGTGCTGCTGGCCCGTACCCGGGCGATGGGCGCCGACCATCCCGACACGCTCCGCTGCCGGCACAACCTCGCGTTCAACCTCAGCAGGCTCGGCCGCCTGGAGGAGTCCTGCCGGATGGCCTCCGAGGTCGCGGCGGCCCGGGCGCGGGTGCTCGGCGCGCAGCACCCGGACACGCTGGTCACCCAGTACGAGGTCGCCTACGTGCTCGGGCTGCTCGGACGCTGGGCCCGGGCGCTGGAGATCTACGGGGCGGTCACCGAGGCGCGCGCCCGGGTGCTGGGCCCCGACCACCCCGACACGTTCGCCGCCCGCTACGAGATCGGCATCTGCCTCGGCCGCCTCGGCCGGGGCGGTCAGGCCCTGGAGCTGTACCGGAGCCTCGTGGAGGACCGCACCCGGGTGGACGGCCCGGACGCCCCCGAGACCCTGCGCGCCCGGCACGGCCTCGGCGTCAACCTGGGGCGCCTCAGGCGCTGGGAGGACGCGCTAGCCGAGGCGCGCCACGTGGCCGCCAGCCGGGCCCGCGTGCTGGGGCCCGACCACCCCGACACCCTCGTCAGCCGCCGCGAGGTGGCCGTCGCCCTGGGCTGGCTCGCCCGCTGGTCCGACGCCCTGCCCGAGTACCGCGCGGTGGCCGCGGCCCGCGCCAGGTCGCTGGGCGCCGACCACCCGGACACCCTGGCGGCCCACAACGACGAGGCGCACTGCCTGGAGCAGTTGGGCCGCGGCCCCGAGGCCGAGGCGATCTACCGGAGGGTGGCCGCGCTGCGGCAGCGCTCGGCACTCTGAACGCGCGCGGTGCACGGCGGGAGGCGGGCGCGCGCCCGCGCACCTGCTGGGCGGGGGCCCGGATGGCGCTCCCGCCCCTGGCCCCGCCGATCTTCGCGTGTTACCAAGGACCATGCCTGATCGCGATGCCTATGACGCGGTGATCATCGGTGGGGGACACAACGCCCTGGTGGCCGCCGCCTATCTGGCCCGTGCCGGACGGACCGTGCTGGTGCTGGAACGGCTCGACGGCGCGGGCGGCGCGGCCGTCTCGACCCCCCCGTTCGCCGGAGCCGACGCGCGGCTGTCGCGCTACTCCTACCTGGTCAGCCTGCTGCCGGAGAAGATCGTGACCGATCTCGGCCTGGACTTCCGGCTGGCCAAGCGCACCGTCTCCTCGTACACCCCCGCCGAACGCGGCGGACAGCCGACGGGCCTGCTGATCGGCGCGGGTCCCGGCAGCGAGGAGGGCACCCGGGCATCGTTCGCGCGGCTCACCGGCGGAGAGCGCGAGTACGAGGCGTGGCAGGCCTTCTACGGGCGCACCCGGCGGCTCGCCGAACGGGTCTTCCCGACGCTCACCGAACCGCTGCCGACCCGGGACGAGTTGCGCCGCCGCATCGATGACGCGGAGACCTGGCGGATGGTCTTCGAGGAGCCCATCGGGGCCGCCGTCGAGGAGCACTTCCAGGACGACCTGGTGCGCGGGGTCGTCCTCACCGACGCGCTGATCGGCACCTTCGCCGCCGCCCACGACCCGTCCCTGCGGCAGAACCGCTGCTTCCTCTACCACGTCATCGGCGGCGGCACCGGCGACTGGGACGTTCCGGTCGGCGGCATGGGCGCCCTCACCACGGCGCTGGCCTCAGCCGCACGCGCCGCCGGCGCCGAGATCGCCACCGGACACGAGGTCATCAGGGTGGAGACGGACGACCGTTCGGCGGAGGTGACCTTCCGCACCCGGGAGGCGGAGGGCCGCGTCGATGCCCGCCACGTGCTGTCGGGCGCCTCGCCGCAGGAGCTGGCCACCCTCCTCGGCGAGGAGCCTCCGGCCCCGGCGGAGGGCGCCCAGCTCAAGGTCAACATGCTGCTGGAGCGGCTGCCGCGGCTGCGGGACACGTCCGTCGACCCGCGCGAGGCGTTCGCGGGCACCTTCCACATCGCCGAGGGCTACGAGGCACTCGGCGAGGCGCACGACCAGGCGGCGTCCGGCGCCCTGCCCACCGCGCCGCCCGCGGAGATCTACTGCCACTCGCTCACCGACCCGACCATCCTCGGCCCCGAGGTCGCCCGGCGCGGCTGGCACACCCTCACGCTCTTCGGGCTGCACACCCCCGCCCGGCTCTTCCGGCACGACAACACCGGGGTCCGCGAGGCCCTGCTGCGCGCCACGCTGGCCCAGCTCGACGCCCACCTCGCGGAGCCCGTCGAGTCCTGCCTGGCCACGGACGCCGACGGCAGGCCGTGCATCGAGGCGAAGTCCCCGCTCGACCTGGAACGGGATCTGCGGCTGCCCGGCGGGAACATCTTCCACGGCGACCTGGCCTTCCCATGGGCCGGCGAGGACACCGGCCGCTGGGGCGTGGCGACCGCCCACCCCAACATCCTGCTGTGCGGGGCGGGCGCGGTGCGCGGCGGCGGGGTGAGCGGCGTCGGGGGTCACAACGCCGCGATGGCGGTGCTCGGCCACTGACCGCTGGTTCAGCGAGGTCCGCGCAGGTAGCGGCGGGTCGGCGGTCCCAGTTCGGCGTACGCGATGTTGTTGATGGCCTCGGCGAACGCGGTGAGGTCGAGCCCTGCGAGGTGGTCCATGACATGGCGGCGGACGCTGGCCAGGTGTGCCGGCCAGGCCCGTTCCAGCCGGGTGAGGCCGGCCGGGGTGAGCACGGCGACCTGCCCGCGCCCGTCGGACGCCGCCCTGACCCGCTCGACGAGGCCCTGGTGGGAGAGCCGTTCGATCACGCGGGAGAGCCCGCTGACGCTGATCGACACGTAGTTGGCGAGTTCGCTCATGCGCAGCGACCGCTCGGGCGCCTCCGAGAGGTTCATCAGGACCGAGTACTCGGTCATGTTGAGGTTCTGGGACTCGAGCAGGTCCGCGTCCATGATCTTGGGGATTACCAGCACGGCGCGTGCCAGCGCCCGCCAGGCGGCCTCCTCCTGCTGCGTCAGGGGAGCCGGGAGCGAGCCGTCCGGTCGTTCTTTCTCCATGCACCCATTCTAGTTGTCTGAGTCTACAAATATTTACGTCGTCGGCAGAACGGGACCGGAACCGACGGCTCGCGCCGGGTGGACAGCGAGCCGGCCCGCTCGGCGGCCCGCTGGGTCCGGCCGGCCGCCGTGCGCTACTCGACCGTCAGCCGCGCCCCGAGCTGCTGGACGAGGAAGAAGAGGTTCCCCACTCCCCAGTGTTCGACGATCCTGCCGTCCACGACCCGCATGGCGTCCACCGTCTCGAAGTGGATCGAGCGTCCCGTCGCGGGGATGCCGAGGACCTCGCCCCGGTGGGTGCCGTAGTAGATCTTGAACGTCGTGACGAGGCCGCCGTCGGCCGACTGCCACTCGATGTCGGCGTGGAAGTCGGGGAACGCCTCGCGCAAGGCCGTGTAGAGCCTCTTCACGCCTGGCTTGTCCGCGCCGAAGCCGGGCTGGGGCGTGTGGTCGACGAACTCGTCGGCGAAGAGCTCCTCGAAGAGCTCGAAATCGCCGCCGCCCTGCACTTCCTCGGTGTTCCGGCGCACGACGGCGATCGCCGCCCTGCTCTCCTCGCTGTGAGTCATCGTTCCCATCTCTGTTGCCGGCCGGCCGTCCGCGGGGCGACCGGGAGACGCATGGAGCGCGGGACGCTCAGAAGGCCACCACGTACTTGCCCCTGACGTGCAGCGTCGTGAAATCGATGAGGGCGGCGCGGGCCTGGCCGAAGGAGTAGGAGGCGCCGATCGGCACCTCAAGACGGCTGTCCGCGACCTGGCGCGCCGCCTCCTCCAGGCGGCCCGCCGGGTACTGCGTCGCGACGTACGTGGCACCGACGCCGCGGTCGAAGGCCGGCGGGCCCCCGAGCACCGAGACGAGCCTGCCGCCGGTCCGGGCGGCGGCCGCGGACGAGGCCAGCGCCGGGCCGGCGTGGACGAGGTCGAGCACCACGTCGACGCCGCCGGGGACGATCCGGTGCGCTTCCTGCGCCACGTCCACGGACCTGTAGTCGATGAGCCGGTCCGCGCCCAGGCCTGCCAGGAACGCCTGGTCCTCCGCGTGCCCCGTGGCGTGGAGCGCCCGGGCGGCGCGGCAGGCCAGCTGTACCGTGAAGGATCCGACCCCGCCGGTCGCCCCGACCACCAGGACGGTCTCCGCTGCCTGGATCGCGGCCGCGTCGAGCACGGTCAGCGCGGTCATCGCCCCCGTGACCAGGGCTGCGCCCCGCGCGGCGTCGAGTCCCTCGGGCCGCGGTGCGAGCCTCGGGGAGTCCTGCGCCACGACATACTCGGCCAGCCCTCCGAACGGGGGTGCGAGCGCTGCCACGACCCGGTCGCCGGCGGACAGGCGCGTCACTCCGGGTCCGACGGCCTCCACGACCCCGGCCACGTCGACACCGGGCACGAACGGATGCGGGACCGGGAGGAAGTCCTTCATGGCGCCGGTGACCAGCTTGGGGTCGATGCCGTTCAGGGACACGGCCTCCGTACGCAGCAGGACCTCGCCCCTGCCGGGCGCGGGAGTGGGCAGGTCGGCCGTTTCAAGGGCCTCCAGCGGGCCGTATGACCTGGAAACGAGTGCCTTCACGGGTTCATCACCTCTGTCGTTCCCTGTGGAGGGGGCGGACGTTCTTGCCGTCGGGACGGCGTTCAGACCAGCACCGCTCCACCGTCGACGGTGAGCAGCGTGCCGGTGGTGTGGTCGTTGTTCATCAGAAATGCGTAGGCGTCCGCGATGTCGTGCGGCTCACCGACCCTGCGCAGCAGGAGGGACGACGCCACCGACGCGAACAGGTCCTCGCGGGCCGAGTCCGGCAGGCCGTCCCACAACTCGGTCCGGGTGATGGACGGCACCACGGCGTTGACCCGGACCGGCGCGAGTTCGAAGGCCAGGGCGCGGGTCAGTCCCTCGACGGCGCTCAGCACGCTGGAGACGACGACCGTCCCGCCCTGTGGCCGGGTGGAGGGGATGCCGCTGGTCAGGGTGATCGAGCCGCCGGCTCCGAGGTACGGGGCGGCGTACTTCGCAGCGGCGAGCGCGCCGAAGCAACGGATGCCGAAGAAGCGCTTGGCCGCCTCCAGATCGGTTGCCTCCAGCGTGCCGTTCATGAGCGTCTCGCCCGCGGTGTAGACGAGGTGGTCAAAGGCTCCGACCCGGCGGAAGAGGCCGCGGAGCGACTCCTCGTCGGTGACGTCCACGATCTCTCCCGTGGCGCCGTCCCCCAGCGCGGCAACGGCCTTGTCCACGCGGTCGCGAGCACGGGAGGCCACCACCACGGAGGCCGCCTGGGCGGCGACCGTCCGGGCGACCGCGAAGCCCAGCCCCGACGTACCGCCGATGACCACGACTCGCCTTCCGTTCATCTCCATCACCGTCCTCGCAATGCTGGTGTTGTCTCTCGGTATCTGCGCTGGTGGCGGGCGTCGACCGGTACAGGCGACGGCGATCGGCCGGCCCTGACGGCGTCCGCCGGCCCGTGCCCCCTCCTCCCACATAACACCACACTTGCTTGACTCTGCAAATTTCTCTGCCCGGCTTTCCGGTATGTACAGACCCGTACAGACCGGACCCGACGCCGCCTCGTCCTCGGGGAGCGACCGGTCCGCGAGGTGCCGGCTCCCCACGGTGGCCGGCGGGACCCCGGCTCCCTCCGCGCCCAGGCCGAGGACCTGACCACCGCGTTCCCCGACTGGCACTGGGGATCGAGCACGTGGTCGTGGGGGGGACCCCATCTGCGTGCGGTACACCATCACGGGCACCCACCGCGGCGTGTACGACGGCATCGAGCCCAGGGGGCGGATGTTCACCATGCTGGAGCTGGGGCACTACCGCGTCGCCGGCGGCCGGTTCGTCGAGTCGTGGTTCCTGTACGACGCCCCGGGGCTCAGGCGGCAGCTCACCCAGGCATGACCGCCGGCCGTCGACCGCCGCAGCTCAGGTGAGCTCGGCCCCGCGGCGGGGCGGCCCCGGCCCGCCGTGCGGAGTTGCAGGTGGCGGCGGCCCTCACGCGGCCGCCACCGGGACGGGCCCTACCGGGGCCGCAGGTCCACCAGGCGCTTGATCTTGCCCACCGAGCGCTCCAGCGACTCCGGAGCGACGATCTCCACGGCCACCGTCACCCCGATGCCGTCCTTCACCCCCGCGGCTATGGCCCGGGCCGCCGCGTCGCGCGCCTCGGGCGTCGCGCCGGGACGGGCCTCGGCGCGCACCGTCAGCGCGTCCATCCGGCCCTCACGGGTCAGCCGCAACTGGAAGTGCGGCGCGACCGCGGGGGTGCGCAGCACGATCTCCTCGATCTGCGTGGGGAAGACATTGACGCCGCGCACGATCAGCATGTCGTCGCTGCGGCCCATGACCCTCGCCATCCGCCGGAAGACCCGGGCCGTGCCCGGCATCAGCCGGGTGAGGTCGCGCGTGCGGTACCGCACGACGGGCATCGCCTCCTTGGTGAGCGAGGTGACCACCAGCTCGCCCTCCTCGCCGTCCGGGAGGACCTCGCCGGTGATCGGGTCCACCACCTCCGGCAGGAAGTGGTCCTCCCAGATGTGCAGCCCGTCCTTGGTCTCCACGCACTCCTGCGCCACGCCGGGGCCGATGACCTCCGAGAGGCCGTAGATGTCGACCGCGTCGATAGCCAGGCGCTCCTCTATCTCCCGGCGCATCTCCTCGCTCCACGGCTCCGCGCCGAGGATGCCCACCTTCAGGGAGGTGCCGCGCGGGTCGATGCCCTGCCGCTCGAACTCGTCCAGCAGCGCGAGCAGGTACGAGGGCGTCACCATGATGACCTCGGGCCGGAAGTCCTGGATGAGCTGCACCTGGCGCGCCGTCATCCCACCGGACGCGGGGATCACGGTGCAGCCCAGCCGCTCGGCGCCGTAGTGCGCCCCGAGGCCGCCGGTGAACAGGCCGTACCCGTACGCCACGTGCACCTTGTGCCCGGGGCGCCCGCCGGCGGCCCTGATCGACCGGGCCACGAGGTCGGCCCAGAGCGACAGGTCGGCCTCCGTGTAGCCGACCACGGTGGGACGGCCCGTCGTGCCGCTCGACACGTGCAGCCGCCTGACCTCCTCCTCGGGCACCGCGAACATCCCGAACGGGTACGAGTCGCGCAGGTCGGCCTTGGTGGTGAACGGGAAGCGGGCGAGGTCGTCGAGCGAGCGGCAGTCCTCGGGGAGCAGTCCCGCCCGGTCGAAGGCGGCGCGGTGGAAGGGGACGTGGTCGTAGACGTGCCGGAGCGTGGCCCGCAGCCGCCTGAGCTGGACATCCCGGAGCTGCTCGGGGTCCAGGCGCTCGCCCGCGTCGCGTGGACCGGCCTCGCCGCCCGGTCCCGCCTGGTGCGTCGGATGCGTCGTCAAGGCGCCCTCTTTCTCGTCAGCGGGCCGTCCGGTGCCCAGCGTCGACAGGGCGGCCGGTCGACCGATCATTCGGTCCGGGCCGCTCCGGGATCAGTAATCCAGGGGGCCGCAGGCGCGTCAAGGGAGGTGACGGCATCTTCCGGGCACGCGGCCGGGGCTCGCGCCTTCACCGCGGGACGGGTCCGGGGCGCCCTCGACGCCGGACGTCACCGCGCGGCATCGACCCGCTCGACCGCGACGCCGAACGTCTCCACCAGACCCGTGCGTCCCGCGTCGGTGAGGAGCACGACGCGCCGGTACCTGCCGCGCCGCAGCCAGCCGAGCTCGAACAGCCGGGTGGTGAGCACGCCGCCCAGCGGGCCCGCGAGGTGGTGGCGGCGCTCGGCCCAGTCGACGCAGTACCGCACGGCGGACCGGCGGCGGGACAGGGCCGTCATGTCCACACCGAACTCGCCCAGCACGGTGCGGCCCTTGGACGAGACGGTGTAGGCCACGGCTGCGTTCCCACCGTTCCCACCGTTCTCGCCATTCCCGTCGTTCTCGCTCTTCTCGCCGGGCCGGTCCGCCGTGAGGATGTCCGCCTCGCGCAGCGCGTCCATCAGCTCGACGCCGAGCCGCCCCGCCAGATGGTCGTAGCAGAGCCGGGCGCGCATCAACGCCCGCGTGCGCCCGTCGGCACCGAGCGTGCGCGGCGGCAGGGGGCGTGCGATCCGCGCCAGTTGCTCCAGCGTCCGGGCGACCTCGGTCGTGGCGAGCCGGTAGTACCGGTGCCGTCCGTCGAGTTCGACGGTGACGAGCCGTGCCTCCCGCAGCCGCGCCAGATGGCCGCTGACGGTGGACGGGGCGACTCCGGCCTCCGCGGCGAGGGCGCTGGCGGGCAGGGCCCCGCCACCGGCCAGCGCCAGCAGGATCCTGGTCCGTGAGGGCTCGCCGATGGCGGCGGCGACATCCGCCACGTCGGTCTCGCAGTGCGGGGTCATGCGTCGAGGCTAGGGGAAGGAGGTTTCGGCAGCAGCCGAAGGATGCCCCGTCGCCCGCTCATGGTGAGCGGGCCCGCGGCCTCGGTGGCCGGGTGCAGGACGTTTCGGCCGGCGTCGCAGCGTTCCGGCCCGACACTGGCCGCCATGACAGCGATTCCCGTACTCGACCGCATGCGCAGCCGCGGTGGCCGCCGGGCGCCGGCCCTCGCGGCCGTCTGCCTGGGCCACTTCATGGTCGTCCTGGACGTCACCGCGGTCACCGTGGTCCTGCCGGTGATCGGCGACACTCTGAAGGCGTCGGTGACGGCGCTTCAGTGGGTCGCCGACGGCTACACGTTGCTCTTCGCGGGCCTGCTGCCGTTCAGCGGCGGCCTCGCCGACCGGTTCGGCGCCCGGCGGGTGTTCCTCGCCGGGCTCGGCCTCTTCACGCTCGCCTCCGCGGGCTGCGCGGCGGCGTGGACCGCGCCGCTGCTCGTCGTCGCCCGGCTGGTCCAGGGCTGCGTGGCCGCTCTGCTGCTGCCCGCGTCGCTGGCGCTGCTGCGCGGCATGTACGGCGAGAAGGCGGAGCGGGCCCGCGCCTTCGGTATCTGGGGCGCCGTCTCCGGCCTGGCCGCGGCAGCCGGCCCTGTGCTGGGCGGGCTGCTCGCCGCGGGACTCGGCTGGCGCGCGGTCTTCCTCGTCAACCTGCCGGTCGGCGCGGTCGGGGCGCTGCTCACCCTGCGCCGCGTTCCGGCGGTGTCAGGCCGCCGGCGCGGCGGGCTCGACCTGCCGGCGCAAGGGGCCCTCGCGGTGGCCCTTGCCGCTCTGGTGGCGGCGCTGGTCGAGGCGGGCGAACTGGGCTGGACGCATCCGGTGGTGCTCGGTGGCGCGGCGCTCTGCCTCGCGGGGGCCCTGGCGTTCCTGCGGCTGGAAGGCCGTGCCCCGAACCCGATGCTGCCGCTGCCACTGCTGCGCGCCCCCGGCCTCGGACGGGCGCTGGCCGTCGGGGCGCTGCTCAACCTCGGCTTCTACGGCCTGCTCTTCCTCGCGCCGCTGTACTTCCAAGGCGTGCACCACTACGGCGTGGTGGGCACCGGCTGCGCGCTGCTGCCCGCGGTGTCGGTGGTGGCGCTCGGCTCCGGTCTCGCGGGCCGGGTGACGGCGCGCACCGGGCCGCGGACACCCATGGTCGCCGGGCTCGTCGTGGGCGCGCCCGGCCTGCTGGGCTGGCTGCTCGCGGGGCCCGCCACCGGCTACGGGGCGCTGGTAGCGCCGATGGCCGCCCTCGGCTTCGGAACCGCGTTCACCATGCCCGCGGCGACACTGGCCGCCATGGAGTCGGCCACCGAGGACCGAGCCGGGGCCGCCTCCGCGGTCTTCAACACCGCACGCCAGAGCGGCAGCGCTCTCGGGGTCGCCGTGTTCGGCAGCCTCTCCGCGGACCACCTGGTCACCGGGCTGCACCTATCGGCGGTCATCGGCGCCGCGGGGTTCCTGGCGGCCGCCGTCCTCGCCGCGCTGCACCGCAGCGGCGCGCCCCGCGCACGCTGAGGGCCCGCCCCCAGCCCCTTCACGGCCCCTGTGCGGCGCCGGAGCCGGTCGCTAGGCTGACGTCGGCGGACAACCCAGAAGGAGCAACGAACGTGGCCGAAGGCACCACCCAGCAGCACTCGCGCGCGGGCTGGGACAAGCCCGACCTGGACCTCAGCAACGCGGAGTGGCGGTCGAGCAGCCGCGGACTCGGCGACGTCCAGATCGCGTTCGTCGAGGGCTTCATCGCGATGCGCAACAGCCGCCGCCCGGAGAGCCCGTCCCTGATCTTCACCCCTGACGAGTGGGGGGCCTTCGTCCTCGGTGCCCGCGAGGGAGAGTTCGACCTTACCTGATCTAATATGGTCAGAAATGGTCAGAGCTCGTTCGGGAACTAACAACCCCGGGCCGAGTGTTACGAGATGGTCCCGGCTGCCGCGCACGGCCCGGCACCGGAGACGAGGATCCATGAGCACGCCACCGGTTGTCGTGGCCGTCGACGGCTCGGAGGGTAGTCTCCGCGCCCTGGACTGGGCCCTGGCGGAGGCGCAGTTGCGTACGGCGCCGCTGCGCCTGGTGCACGTCCGGCAGTACGCGGCGTGGCCGCAACTCCAGGCGCTGGTGCCCGAACCCCCGGAGCCGGCCGAGGAGCCCGCGGAGGACCGGGTGCTGGCCCGGGTGCTGACCTCGCTCACCGGCCGCGACGGGCTGCCGGAGGTGGAGAGCCGGAGCCTTGAGGGCGACCCGGCGCAGGCGCTGCCCGAGCTGGGCGCCGGCGCGCAGCTCCTGGTGCTCGGCTCCCGTGGCCGCGGCGGCTTCGCCAGCCTGCTGCTCGGGTCCACCGGCATGGCCGCCGCCCGCGACGCCGCCTGCCCCGTCGTGGTGGTGCCCCGATCCGGCCGTGAGGTGCCGGGCGCGGAGCCCGCGGCACCTGGACCCCGGGTGGTGGTCGGCGTCTCGGTGGAGGCCCCCGACGACAACACCCTCGACTTCGCCTGCGCCGCGGCCGCCCGGCACGCCGCCCGGCTGGAGGTGCTCTCCCTCTACCCGTGGCCGACCTACGCCTGGACGGCCGCCGCGGACTTCACGCCCACCGCCGAGGACAAGGAGGCCGCGCAGGCGGCCACCTCCGACCAGCTCGACGAGATCCTCGCTCCCTACCGCCAGTCCCACCCGGAGCTGGCGATCGAGACGCGGGTATCGGACGGGGACGCCGCGGGGCATCTCGTCGCCGCCTCGCAGGGCGCCGAACTCGTCGTGGTCGGCCGCCACCACCGGCGCCTGCTCAGGCCGGCCCGGATGCTGGGCTCGGTCACCCACGCCGTCCTGCTGCACGCCGTCAGTCCCATCGCGGTCGTGCCGCCGGGCATCGAGGCCGCCGAGACGGCCGAGTGACCCGAGGCGGCCGTCCGGCTGCCGCATCCTGACCGTGCCCAGCCGGCGGCGGGGTGTGGCGCCGCGAACGCGTCGAGGGCCCCGTCGCCTCGGTGACCGGTTGGCTGCTCCACCCCTTGCGGTGCGCTCCGGCTCATGCTGTTTTGCACGCGGGCTCGGGTGGTACGTCTGCTGACTGCACGCCACATGTTCGAGATGTCTGCTCTGCGTGCGGTCAGGAGTTCCCTCATGCGCCCGTCCGGCGAACCGCCCCGCGCGCCGCGCGCCGCACGCCGCGGGAGCGCGGCATGACCGGCTGGACGCTGGCGTTCTCCGAGGCGGACCTGGCCGCCGCGCGTGCCCAGATGGGCTTCTCCCTGGCATGGCACATCGTGCTCGCCTGCCTGGGCGTGGGGCTGCCGCTGCTCACCCTGGCGGTGGAGTGGTACGGCATCCGCACGGGTGACTCCTCCCTGCGGCTGCTGGCCCGGCGGTGGGCGCGCGGCATGGGCGTGCTGTTCGCCGTGGGCGCGGTGTCCGGCACGATCCTGAGCTTCGAGATGGGGCTGCTCTGGCCCGGTCTGATGGGGCGGTTCGGGCAGGTCCTCGGACTGCCCTTCGCGCTGGAGGGCTTCGCCTTCTTCCTGGAGGCCATCTTCCTCGGCCTCTACCTCTACGCCTGGGACAGGCTGCCGCCGAAGCAGCACCTGCTGATGGGGGTGCCGATCGTCATCTCCGGGACCCTCTCGGCGTTCTTCGTGGTCTGCGCGAACGCCTGGATGAACCAGCCGAGCGGCATCACCCTGCACCGGGACGGCACCCTGGCCCATGTCAGCCCCTGGGCCGCCATGCTGAACCCCTCCAGCCCACCGCAGACCGTGCACATGATCCTCGCCGCGTTCAACGTGGCGGCCTTCCTGACGGCGTCCGTGTACGCCGTGGCGCTGCTGCGCGGCCGCAACGACACCTACCACCGGGTGGGCTTCCTGCTGCCGTTCGCCTTCGGCTCCCTGGTCTCGGTGGCCCAGTTCTTCTCCGGCGACTGGCTGGCCCGCTTCCTCGCCCACTACCAGCCCGTGAAACTGGCCGGGATCGAGGGCGTGTTCCACACGGACTCGCACGTGCCGATCACCATCCTCGGTGCCGCCCCTGACAACACCCGGCTGGAGTACGGGCTCAAGATCCCCAGCGGCCTGTCGTTCCTGGTCGGCTTCTCGCCCGACACCGTCGTCCAGGGGCTGAACGAGGTGCCGCGGGACCAGTGGCCGGTCGTGACCGCCCTCCACCTCTGCTTCGACGTGATGGTCGGGATCGATGGCCTGCTCATCGCCATGGGCGCCGTGCTGCTGCTGGCCTGGTGGCGTGCCCGGCGCACCGGCCGCGTGCTGATGGCGCTGCGCGGCCACCGTCTCTTCCTGCTGGTCGGAGCGCTCTGCGGGCCCCTGTCCGTGGTCGCGCTGGAGTGCGGGTGGACCATCACCGAACTCGGCCGCCAGCCCTGGATCGTCTACGGCGTGATGCGCGTCCGGGAGGCCGTCAACCCCGCCCCCGCACTGCAGACCGGGCTCTGGCTGGTGCTGGCCGTGTACACCGCGATGACCGTGGCCACCGTGTACGTGATGCGGCGGATGGTCAGGACCACACCCGTTCCGATCGCGCCCCAGGAGAGCGATGTCGAACGCTTCCACGTCACGTGACAGCGGCGCCGGGAGCAGGTGGCCGGGCCGGCACCGTCCCGGGGCGGGCCGCGCGGGCGCCCGGGGCCGCCGGCACGCGGCCGGCCGGCGGCCGGCACCCGCGACTCCGGGGGAGGGGCCGTGCTTGCCGATGTGATGCTCGCCATCGTCTGGGTGGGCCTGACCTGCTACGCGCTGTTCGGCGGCGCCGACTTCGGCGCGGGGCTGTGGGACCTGCTGGCCGGCCGCAGCCGGCGGGGGCTGCCGCAGCGCAAGCTCATCGAGCACAGCATCGGCCCCGTGTGGGAGGCCAACCACGTCTGGCTGATCTTCGTCCTGGTGCTGCTCTGGTGCGACTTCTCACCGGTGTTCGCCTCCGTGCTGTCCACGCTGTACCTGCCGCTCACGCTCGTCGCACTCGGCATCATCCTGCGCGGCGCGGCGTTCGCCTTCCGCAAGGCCAGTACGGAGCTGTGGCAGCAGCGGCTGTTCGGCGGCTGCTTCGCGCTGTCCTCGGTGGTCACGCCGTACTTCCTGGGCTCGGTGGCCGGCGGGGTCGCCTCCGGCCGGGTGCCGCCGGGCATCGCGCGCGGTGACGTGGTCACCAGCTGGCTCAACCCCACTTCGGCACTGGGCGGGGTGCTCGCCGTGCTGACCTGCGCCCACCTCGCCGCGGTCTACCTGTGCGCCGACGCCGACCGGGCCGGCGAGCCCGAGCTGGCCAGGGGCTTCGAGCGGCGGGCCATCGTGAGTGGAACGCTGACGGGCCTGGTGGCCCTGGCCGGCATCGCGGTGCTGCACGCCGACGCCCCCCAGCTCTTCCACGGCCTCACCCACCGGGGCCTCGGTCTGGTGATCCTCAGCGCCGTGGCGGGCCTGGCCGGGCTGAGGCTACTTTCCACCCGCC
Source organism: Streptomyces sp. TS71-3 (assembly GCF_018327685.1). Classification (NCBI taxonomy): domain Bacteria; kingdom Bacillati; phylum Actinomycetota; class Actinomycetes; order Kitasatosporales; family Streptomycetaceae; genus Streptomyces; species Streptomyces sp. TS71-3. The sequence continues at coordinate 3,461,161 of NZ_BNEL01000003.1, forward strand.
GCTACCTGCTGGCCCGTGGCGTCGCCGCGCTCGCCGTCGCCGCCATCCTGTGGGCCTGGGGAACCGCCCAGTATCCGGCCATGCTCGTGCCGGGGACCACCGTGGAGGACGCCGCGTCACACGAAACGGTTCTGACGGCGAGCCTGATCGCGGTGGGCGTCGGCGCGCTGTTCCTGATCCCGTCGTTCTGGGTGCTGTACAGCACGTTCCAGCGGCAGGGCCCGGCGGGCGCCCCGCCTGCCCACGGGACGGCCGGTGCGGCGGGCGGGGGCGGCGGCAGCGGAGGCGGGCGCGGGGGCGGTGGAGCCGGCGCGACGGGCGGAGGCTGAGAATCCGTGCCGTCGTGGCGCGAACCGCTCCGAGGGGCCGGGCCCGCTCCGCCCGCGGGGCGCGAACGGCCCCGGTGAAAGGCCCCCTCGGCCATGGGCCCGCCGGACCGTCCGCGGCGGGGCGCCCGTGGGCCGGTCAGCCGTCGGCTTGGGGGTCACTTGCACTATGAGCGTCCGATAGGTCGCGGTGCCAGACCACGCGACCCGGGCGGGCATAGTCCAAGGACCCCTTAAGCGGTACCAGCCGCGTCGACAGCCGAGCCGGGCCACGTACCATGTCGGCATGTCGTTCCTCCGCCGCCGCAGCTCCGCCACACCCGCGGGTCCGGACTTCGACGTCCTGGCCATGGACCCGGGCGACTGGCCGGGCAATCTCGGTGCGGGACTCCTCCCGGCGCCGGACGGCAGCTGCCAGGGCGTCTTCCTGCGCTACGACCTCTTCGGAGGCCGTGGCCCCGCGATGATCATCGGTAACCTCCCCGAGGGTTCGCCCGCCCGCGACGTCTCCGAGTCAGAGATCCCCTTCGAGGTCGGACAGCTCCTGCTCGCGCTGGAGAACGAGGAGGAGGTCACGGTCGTCGGCTCGGAGGACGTCCCCGTGATGCAGGGCGACAATCTCCTGGTGGTCCGGCGGATCAAGCTCTCCGAGAGCCGGATCTCCTGCGTCCAGTTCGACCGCAGTGACGGCATCCTGGTGACGATCGCCGCATGGGACCGGCCGATCACCGACGACCTCTACGCGCTGCTGAAGCCACTGCCCGCGGAGCTCTTCCAGCAGGGCTGAGGCCGGGCACGGGGCGCGGTCTCAACCGGCTCCACGGGTGGGGTGAAACCCGTCAGGCCGCCGTGCGGATCCCGGGCACGACTCGCGCGCACGCGGCCAGGTCGCCGGGAGCGTATGACGCGGAAGCGGGGGCCGTGCCTGCCGCAGGGCCCCCGCCGTGATCCGCCGCGATGATCCGCGGCCGCGGTCTGGCGGGCCGTCAGGCCCGGGTCTTGGCCAGCAGATCGAGGATCTGGGCAGTGGTCCCCGTCTCGCCGAGCCGCGGGAAGATCCGCTCGATGCTGTTCTGGTGGGCGTCCTCGTTCAGGTCCGTCATCGCGTCCGTCGCCAGGGTGACGTGGTAGCCGTGCTCGTGGGCGGCGCGGGCGGTGGACTCCACCCCGATGCTGGTGGCGATGCCGGCGAGCACGATCTGGGTGACGCCGCGGCGGCGGAGCTGGAGGTCCAGGTCGGTGCCGTAGAAGGCGCCCCAGTTGCGCTTGGTGACCCTGAGGTCGCCGTCGTGGCCCGCCAAGTCGTCGACGATGACGTCCCAGCCCGCCGGGGGAGCTCCGGCGCCGCGCGCCTGCTCCGTACGGCCGGGGGCGGCGTCCGAGCCGTCCGCCGCGTGGGTCACCCGGACCAGCACGACCGGCGCGCCCTGCGCCCGGAACGCCTCGGCGAGCTCGACGGAGCGGGCCACCACGTCGGCGCCCGAGTGGGGGGCCACGGGCGCGCCGACTATGCCGTTCTGGAGATCGATCAGGACGAGAGCGGTGCGCTCGTCGAGGGTGGAGAGGGCCATCGGAAGATCCTTTACTGGTTCTGGTTCAGGTTCTGACCCCGGCTCGCGAGAGCCGGAGCGGGACGGGGAGTCGCCCGACGCGGGCCGCGCCTCGGGGCCGGCCCCGGTGCGCAGGCCGACCCCGCGCAGGGAGCGGTCGAGCAGGGTGACCGCGAGGAAGACGACGGCGGCGCAGAGCACGAAGAGGGCCAGGTGGTGCAGCTCGGAGGTGTCGGCCCGGTGGCTGAGGAAGGCACCGTTCGCGGCGGAGGCCACGATGGCGCCCAGATAGGTGAACGTGCGCTGGAGTCCCGCGGAGGAGCCCATGCGGGCGGGATCCGCCTGGTGGAAGAGGGCGTTCTGATTGGCGAGGTTGTTGAGGCCTTGCGGCACGCCGACCACCACCGAGACCAGCACCAGCAGCCACACCGCGCTACCGGAGCCCACCAGCAGCAGCAACGCGCACGCCGCGACCTGGCCGGCGCCGCCGACAGCCAGCTTGCCCTTCACCTCGGGGCGCCGTCCGGTGGCGGTGGAGACGACGATCGCGATGGCGAACATCGGCAGCAGCACGAGACCGGCCACCGACGCCGAGAGCCCCCTGCCCTCCTCCAGCCACTGCGTGTAGCCGTACAGGAACGAGTACGACACGACGTACGAGAGCAGGGTGCGGGCGTAGGTGGCCAGCAGCGGCGGATTGCCGGCGAGTACCCGCAGGTCGATGAACGGCCGCGGCACCCGCAGCTCCCACGCCACGAGCCCGGCCGCCGCCGCGGCGGTCGCCGCCGGCAGGTACCAGTGCGTGCCCGAGGGATTCATCAGGAACAGCAGCAGCGCGGTGAGCATCGCCGCGAACAGCACCATGCCCGTGAAGTCCATACCGCCGGCGGGCCGGCCGCCGGCCGCGGTGCGCGCTGCCCCGGGCGTCCTCGGCAGCCGGAGCCCGCCGAGGACCAGGCAGGCCACGGACAGCGGCACGTTCACCAGGAACGTGGCGCGCCAGCCGCCCACGCCGATGAGGAGCCCGCCGAGGGTGGGACCGATCACGGCCACGGTCTGGCCGGCGACGGCGAGCGCGGTCAGCACGCCCCCGGGGCTCTCGCGTCCGGTGCGCCGGGCCTCGCTCCTGATCAGGTACATGGCGGCCGGATAGCCGGCACAGGTGCCGAGGCCGAGCACCGCCCGGGCGACGACCAGCAGGGGCAGGTTTGGCGCCACGGTGCCCAGCAGGCCCGCCACGCCGGTGAGCCCGGTGCCGATCAGGTAGAGGCGGCGGGGCCCGTAGGTGTCCACCAGCCGGCCCACGACCGGCTGCCCGACGGCCGTGGCCAGATAGAGCCTGGAGACCAGCCATGCGGTGCGCGACGGCGGCGCGCCGAACGAGGCCCCGATCGGCACCAGCGCCACCGCGATCATCGACGAGTTGATCGGGTTGAGCACCGAGCCGAGGATCATCGGGGCGATCAGCCGCCGGTCGAAGGCGTCCCGGGCGGTGCCGCCCCAGACGCGCCGGGAACGCGTGGCAGCGGCGGACCGGCCGCGTGGTGCGTAGGGGGAACGGCGCAGGGAGCTCGCCAGGCGTATGAGTCCCGCCCTCACGAGCGGGTGAGCCGATCCAGCAGGGCCATCGCATCGATCACGGTCTGCCGCTCGGCCTCCGTGTACTCCTGGTGCAGCGCGTGGGCCAGCCACTCGACGCGGGCCTGCCGGCTGTCCTCGACCCAGGCCCGGCCGGAATCGGTGAGGGCGACGAGCTGGCGGCGCCCGTCCGCGGGGTCGGGGCTGCGGCGGATCAGGTCCTGCTGCTCCAGTGCGGCGAGGGTGGCGGCCATGGACTGGGGCCGGACCCCCTCGGCGGCGGCCAGGCCGCTTGCCGAGTCGACCCCGTCCCGGAGCCTGCTGAGCACCGACGTCTGGCTCGGCGTGAGATCGCGCGTGCCCGTGACCTCGCGCAGCCTGCGCCGCAGCCGGCTGAACACCACGCGCACATCGCGCGCGGCGCGCACGGCGGAGGTGGAGACCCCGTCGGTGACCTCGTCCATGACGTCACCCTAAGACCGTCAGGTAAGCCTGTCCAGGCACACCTGAGCAGTTTGTCTGTGTAGTTTTACCCCGGGTCCCGGCTGAGGATCGCCGACGCCTCCGCCATGCCGAGCCTGCCCGCCGGCAAGACCAACGCGACCGGGTGCGCCATCGCCGAGGGCGCAGCGGAACCGCTTCAGGGGCAGGAGCCGGCTGCCGCCGTCACGGCACCGGCGGCCGAACGGCCGGGCCCTCTGCCTGCCACGCAGGTCAGGGCCCGGCCCACGGGTGAGACGGGATCAGGGCCTGGCCCGCAGCACGTCCACGTCGGCGGCCCGCACGTACTCGACGCGGTGCCCGAACTGGATCTCGTAGTACGTGTCCTTGCCGGTGACCACCCGGTGCGCGGCAGGATCGAACGTCACCGCGTAGAAGTACTCGCCCCGCACCTTCTGGCCGACCACGTACTTCTGCCCGGCCGGCAGCGTGTACGGCATGGGCGACACGGCCTGCACCGGAACGTCCGAGGGGTACGCCGAGGCCTCGGGGTAGGCACGCCCGTACACGGGCACGTCGCTCCTGCCGGCCTTCGGAGTGATGAGCAGTCCCGAGGACGGGGCGGCCGGTACGGCCGCGGGGTGCTTCGCCGGGTTCTTGAACCAGGCCTTCTGGCCGAGGAACCAGATCGCCGTCCAGTCGCCCTGCCGGCCCGCCACCGCGTACTGCTGCCCGGTGGAGGCCCGCGCGCCGACGTCGTTCACGTCGGTCGTCGAGTCCTGCCCGCCGGGTCGCAGCCCGACGTCCTTGACCAGCGGGGCGTCGTCGGCCGGAGCGGTACGCAGCCGCACCTCGCTTGAGCCGTGCGCCGCGCACGGCTGGCCCGCCGTCGTGCAGCCGGTGTACGCGGGCTGGTTGCCCGTGTAGCCGGGCAGCACGGTGACCACGCCCGAGGCCGGTCCCGCACTCCGGTGGAAGGGCTTGCCGAGCAGGGCGAAGTAGTGCGCCCAGTCCCAGTACGGGCCCGGGTCGGTGTGCATGGCCGGGATGCCGGAGCCGGTGGTGGCAGGAACGTTGTCGTGGCCGAGGATGTGCTGCCGGTCCAGCGGGATGCGGTACTTCCGCGCCAGGTAGCCCACGAGCCGCGCCGACGAGCGGTACATCTCCTCCGTGAACCAGGCGTCCGGGTCGGTCAGGAAGCCCTCGTGCTCGATGCCGATCGAGTGGGAGTTGACATACCAGTTACCGGCGTGCCAGCCGACGTCGTTGGCCTTGATGTGCTGGGCGATCTCCCCGTCGGTCGAGCGGACCGTGTAGTGCCAGCCGAGGTAGGTGGGGTCCTGCACCAGCTTCAGGGTGGCGTCCCAGTACTCCTCGGTGTCGTGGATGACGATGGAGTCGATGCTCTGGTCCTTCGGGCGGTCGGCCAGATCGTGGTTGCCGTAGTCGTCGCCGAACTCCTCGTAGGGCGCCGGCACCCACGTGCACGACACCGTCGCCGGGCACTGGGTGTCGCCCGCCGCGGCATGGCGCAGGCCCATCTGCCGCACCTGGTTCCCGTCCGGGGCGAGGCCGGGAGCGGCGGCGAGACTCACCTGCTGGCCGTCATCGGTGGTGCGCCGGGCGCCGTCCCGGATCACGTCGAACACGTCGTCGGCATAGACCGCGGCGGTCGCGGAGTCATCGGAGCCGGAGAACCGGGCGACCGCCCCGTACCAGTCCGCGGGGTCGGCGCTCAGCGGCCTGCCCAGCTCCTGCTGCGCCGCGGCCAGCAGGGCGGCGCCGCCGCGGACGTTGGCGTCGGGGTCGGTGCGCAGCCGTGCCGCGGGGATGCCGGTGAGCCGCGCGGCGCTGGTCAGGGTGCGCAGCCGTGCCGGCACGTCGGTGGCCTTGGGCAGGGCTGGCGTGGGGTGCAGTGCCGGCCGGGCGCTGTCGCCACGGGGGTCCTCGCCGTCGCCCCGCGGACCTGCCGTCGCGAGCGCGGCGCGCGCATCCGTCAGGTGCATGGGCCCGTACCCGCCCGACACGCTCGGCGCGCCGTGGTGCGTGTCCCAGCGGGACTGGATGTACGACACGCCCATCAGCACGCTCTGCGGCACGTGGGATCCGGCTGCCGCGGCGGCGAACGAGGTCTGGAGCCGGGTGGCCGCGGGTACCTCGGCGCCGCTGGACGGTGCCGCGCCGACCAGCGGCAGCAGCAGTGCCGCGGACGCGAGCAGGGCGGTCGTGCCGAGCAGATGTCTGGATGCGGCCGGGGTGTGGCCGGGGGCGGATGCGCGCAATGCAGCCTCCAGGGACGTTGGGTGCGATGCGGCGCCCGGGGCCGGGCGTGCGTCAGTCGTATCGGCTGCACGACGATCCGTCAATCGCCCCTTCTGTACGGGATTTCCCACGTCAGCGGCGTGAACGGTGCACGATCAGGCCTGACGGGAACGCCGCCTGCGAGGCTTCACTGGAGTGGACCAATGGGACTCGGCCGGGTGAGAGCGTGAGGCCGGTGCTGCGCCGGGTCGTCGAACATGCAGGACACGGCGAATTACGGCGGGCTCGTCGAGCGCGGTGGGCTCGTCGGACGTGGCGGGTCCGCCGAACATGCGGGCCTGTCGAGCGCCGACGGCCCGTCAAGCACTCAGGCCCGCGGCACGCCATCCCTCGCGCGCCGCGGGTCCTCTGATATCAGCGGATATCAGCGGGTGCCGACCGCCGCCCGTACCGCACCACGCGCGACCTGGCAGTCGTCGTGGAGGCGGCGCAGCAGGAGCCGCTGCTCCTCACCGGACGGCAGGCCCGGGGGCTGGCCGCCGCCGGGTCCGGGAGCCGGCTCCCGCAGCGAGCGCTGCACGGCGGTCTCGTAGGTGCGGATCTCCCGGGTCAGCACCAGCATCAGGTTCACCAGGAAGGCGTCCCGCGCGGCGGGGCCCGCGAGCTGGGCGAGCTGGGAGATCTGGCGCCTGGCCATGGGCGCGTCGCCGAGCACCGCCCACAGGGTCGCCAGGTCGTAGCCGGGCAGGTACCAGCCTGCGTGCTCCCAGTCGACCAGGATCGGTCCCGCCGGCGAGAGCAGCATGTTCGACATCAGGGCGTCGCCGTGACAGAACTGCAGGACACCCTGGCGGCCCGCGGACTTCGCGATGCCGTGCAGCAGCTTCCGCAGGTCGCCCAGGTCGCGGTCGGTCAGCAGGCCCAGTTCGTGGTACCGCGAGATCCGGGTGCCGTAGTCCAGCGGCCGGCCGAAGGCGCCCTCCGGCGGCTGCCACTGGCCCAGCCGGATGATCGCGCTGAGCGCGGCCCGTACGTCGGCACGGGGCGGCGCCTGCACGGGGTGGCGCTGGAGCGCGGCGGCCCGCCCGGGCATCCGCTCGACCACCAGGACGCCGCCAGCCGGGTCGGCGGCGATCAGCCGGGGAACGCGCACCGGCGGGCGGTTGCGCACGAAGGAGCGGTAGACAGCTATTTCATGCTGGAACCGCTCCTTCCATACGGCGGAGTGGTCCACTAAACACTTGGCCACGGCCGTACTTCGGCCGGTGGTGCCGACCAGCAGCACAGAGCGGCCGCTGCGGCGCAGCAGCTGCACGGGGCTGAACTCGGGACAGATCCGGTGCACCGCCGCGACGGCCGTACGCAGCTGCGCGCCCTGCGGCCCCGACAGGTCCAGCCGGCCGCTGAGCGGCGCGACGAGGGTGCCGGGTGCCCGGTGCGGCCGGCGGTCGACCACCACCGGGTACGGCGGGGAGGCCGGGTGGGAGCCGCCGCCGGCCGCCACGGGTGCCTCCCTGGCGCGGGCGGCGCCGGGGAGCGCGTGCAGCGGCCGGGCCGGGGAGGACACGGAGGACGATGCTGCGTACATGGGCGAGAGCGATCCCTTCGTGTGCCTGTGGAAAACCCTGCGCCGCCCGGCCCGGTGGCGTCCCGCACCCTGGGGAGTGCGGACCGCCGCCGGGCCGAGGCGGTGCTTTCCTACCTGACACCCCCAGGCCACTGGCACACCATCTGGCGGGCCCTGGCGAACCCTGGCGAATAGTCGCCCAGCAACTGACAGAGGGCTACTGTCGGTTCAGCCGAGAACCTGGGGGCTTGACGTGAGCGGACAACCCAACACCCGCCTATCGGACCTGTTCGGCCTGGCCGGCTGGTCGAAGGGTGAACTCGCGAGACTGGTGAACCGGAAGGCGGCCGCCATGGGCCACCCCCAGCTCGCCACCGACACCTCACGGGTGCGGCGTTGGATCGACATGGGGGAGATCCCGCGCGATCCGGTGCCGAAGGTGCTTGCGGCGCTGTTCACCGAGCAACTCGGCCGTGTCGTGACCATCGAGGACCTCGGTCTGGTCCGGCACGGGCGCGCCTCGAAGCGGCGTGACGACCGGGGTGCGGAGCATCCCGACGGACTGCCGTGGGCGCCCGAGCGGACGGCTGCGGTCCTCACCGAATTCACGGGAATGGACCTCATGCTCAACCGACGCGGCTTGGTGGGCGCGGGTGCCGCGCTTGCCGCAGGATCCGCACTCAGCAGCGCCATGCACGACTGGCTCAACACCGACCCGGCCCTCGCGGCCGACGCCCCCCGACCCCCCGAACCCGACGTGCCCCTCCACGCCGACCAGGCGGGAGCCGACCGGTACGAGGCGGCTCCGGTCGGCTCGCAGGAGATCGAGGCACTGGAGCACTCGGTCGAGGTGTTCCGCGCGTGGGACGCGGCCCGTGGCGGCGGGTTGCAGCGCAAGGCGGTGGTCGGCCAGCTCAACGAGGTGGGCGGCATGCTCGCCTACCGGCACCCCGACCATCTCCAGCGCCGCCTGTGGGGTGTCGCGGCCAACCTGGCGGTGCTCGCGGGCTGGATGTCGCATGACGTCGGCCTGGAACCCACGGCCCAGAAGTACTTCGTGATCGCCGCCCACGCGGCCAGGGAGAGCGGCGACCGGCCGCGCGCCGGCGAGGCGCTGTCCAGGGCCGCCCGCCAGATGGTGCACCTGGGCAAGCCGGACGAGGCGCTGGACCTGATGAAGCTCGCCAGGTCCGGCTCGGGGGAGCGGCCCCTGGCGCGTACCGAGGCCATGCTGTACACCATCGAGGCCTGGGCGCAGGCGTCCATGGGGCAGGGGCAGGCCATGCGCCGTACCCTCGGCCTCGCGGAGGAGCACTTCGCAGCGGACCGCGGTGGCGAGCCGATGCCCAGCTGGATGCAGATGTTCGACGAGGCGGACCTGCACGGTATGCAGGCCCTCGCCTACCGTACCCTCGCCGAGCACGAGCCGGCGGCGGCGGGTACGGCACAGCGGCGGGCCAAGCAGGCCCTGGAGCTGCGGACGGAGGAGCGGCAGCGCTCGCAGATCTTCGACCACATCTCGCTGGCGTCGGCCTGCTTCATCGGCGACGACCTCGAGCAGGGCGTGAAGTACGCCCGTCTGGCCCTGGACTCCATGGGGTCGAACTCCTCACGGCGCACCTGGGACCGGTTGGGGGAGATGCGCCGTCTGACCGGGCGGTACGCCGGTCAGCCCGCCATAGAGGAGCTGCGGAGGGACATCGAGGCCTCGATGCCCAAGTCGGCGACCAGGCAGAAGGCGGGCGCGCCCTCGGGTGATGCCTGGGTGTGAGCCTGCACGGATACGACGGAGGCATCAGGGGCGCCCCGTTCCACCGCGTTGAGCGGTGGGGCGGGGCGTGCGGCGTGCGGCGCGCTTGATACGTGCGGTGCGACTGATATGAGGAGTGGGGCGGACCTGTACGAGAAGTGGGGCGCGGAGAGGCGCAGGGCGCGGAGAGCAGCAGGAGGCCGGGCCGCGGCGGTGGCGCGGCCTCCTGCGGCTCACTCGCGAACCCGTGCGCCGCCCGCGAACCGGGCAGCCCCGAGCGAGTCACGGGTCTCGCTCGCCTGGCGTGCCGGACATGCGCGGTGCACCGGCGCCGGGCGGTGGCGTCCTGGCGGGGACGGCGCCGCCCGGGCTGCGGGCACGGGCTCGCCCTTCCTCCGCGCCTTCGGCGTGTCGGTGTCCGGCCATGGACAGCGCCTGACAACTGCCAGCGTTGTGGGAAGGACCGGACACGACCCTTGCACAGCCGCCGACGGAGCGTAAGGGATTTGGCACAATCCCCGTAGACGGTGCAGCCGGCATATGCCGGAGTCCTTCCCTGGAAGCGTGAATCGCCCATCAGGCCTTCACCGGCACGTGGAAATTCCGCGGCAGGGCGTGACACCTGCCCTCCCCGGGGTGTCAAAAGAGAAACCCACCCGCACGGGCACACACTGGAAACGGAAGGGGAGAGTACAGATGCCCGGCATCGTGCAGAAGTCCACAGACGCCCGCCTGATCGCCTCGCGGCTCCGGCGCTCCGTCCCCGTGACTCTGCGGTACGAGGAAGCCGATCCGCTCGCCGTCCACCTCGGCTTCCCCTCCGAGGCGACCCTCGACGAGACACCCATCACCTGGACTTTCTCCCGTGACCTGCTGGAACGGGGGCTGGCGGCACCCGCCGGCCGGGGCGACGTGCACATCTGGCCCGGCGGACCGGAGCGCACCGTGATCGAGTTCGACGCGCCCCAGGGCAGGGCCCTGGTCGAGTTCGACGAAACCTCGCTGCGCCGCTTCCTGGGGCGCACCGAGGAGGCGGTACCCCCCGGCGAGGAGGACGTCACCGGCGAGGTGGACCGTGGACTCGCCGAAATCCTCGGGTCCGGTGAGGGGAGCACTCCGAGCCCGTAGAGGACTCTCCGGGCTCCTGCGAGGAGGGCCCACGGCCCCGACGTTTCGAGGAGGCGCCCGACGGGGTAGCGGGGCGGCCCTGGGGGACAGTGGCCGCCCCGCCGACTCCGGCGCCCCTAGCCACCCGGGCCGGGGTTCACGCCGTCCGAGTCGGGGATCGCGCCGCTCGATGGGGGACCCGTCCTGCGGGGGTCCGGGTCCCCCCTCCGCTGCCGGCGGGAACTCCGGCCCCCGGACAGGTACCGGCCCCCGGCCCGCGCACCGAACGCACCGCCCGGCACGGGGACTGTGCCTCAGCGGTTCCAGCCGTACAGCAGCGGGCGCGGTCTCAGGCGTACAGCGGCGGGCGCTCCGCCAGCTCGACGGTGACCCGTCCGCCCGTCTCCAGGGCCCGCTCGCCCGCCTCCGCGACGGCGGCCGACGCATAGCCGTCCCAGGCGCCCGGCCCGGTCACCAGGCCCTGCCGGGTCGCGTCCACCCAGGCCTGGACCTCGCGGTCGTAGGCGTCGACGAAGCGGACCAGGTAGTCCTGCGGCACTTCCTCGCGTGCGCTGCCGTCCGTCTCCACCACCATGGTGCGGCCTTCGCCGATGCGGGCGCTGCCCGACTCGCAGACGGCCTCGCAGCGAACCTGGTAGCCGAAGCCGCAGTTGACGAAGATCTCCACGTCCACGACCGCCCCGCCGGACGTCTCGAAGAGCACCAACTGCGGGTCGAACAGGCCCTCGGGGGCCCCTGCCGAAGGCCGCGGCCGCAGTACTGACACCGCCGTGATCTGCTGGTTCAGCAGCCAGCGGCTGGCGTCGACCTCGTGGGAGACCGAGCTGTTGATCATCATGGCGCTGGTGAAGCCCGCGGGGGAGGACACGTTGCGGTGCGTGCAGTGCAGCATCAGCGGGCGCCCCAGGCGGCCCGAGTCGAGCAACTCCTTCAGGCGCAGGTACTCGGCGTCGTAGCGCCGCATGAAGCCGATCTGGGCCAGCCGCCGGCCGGCCCCGGCCTCCGCCTCCATCACCCGCAGCGCCCCTGCCGAGCCGGGGGTCATCGGCTTCTCGCAGAGGACCGGCAGACCGCGTGCGAAGGCGGCGAGCAGTGCCTCCTCGTGGTCCGGCCCCGGGGAGGCGATCAGCACCGCGTCGACCCCCGGCGCGTCGAGCGCGCCGAGCGGATCGGCGTGCAGGGTCACGCCCTCGATGCCGGCCGTCGCGGCCTCGGCGCGCGCCGTGTCAGGGTCGGCGACCGCCGCGACCCTGGCCCCGCTGACCGCCCGATCGATGCGCCGCACATGGTCGGCGCCCATGTGACCGGCACCCAGCACGGCCACGCCCAACAGGTCACTCACCCGTACACCTCTTCCGGTCCTCCGCCGCCCGCCGCCGTCGGCCCACCATCATGCCCGGCGGCCGGGCGGGCAACCGTCCCGCACCGTGTGCGGTACGTCGCACCATCCGTCACAGTCCTTCGTCTGGGCCGCATCCACCCACCCGTGCGAAGATCCCCCGCATGGCTGAGCTGACTGAGCTGCTAGCGGCCGAGGCCATCCGGCTCGACGGCCGGGTGAACGACTGGCGAGAGGCGATCACCGCCGCCGGAGACCTGATGGTGGCGACGGGCGTCTGCGCCGATGCCTACACGGCCGACATGATCCAGAACGTGGTGGAGAACGGGCCCTATGTCGTCATCGCGCCCGGCTTCGCCTTCGCCCACGCCAGACCTTCGCCCGCCGTGCTGAAGACGGGCATGTCGTGGCTGCGGCTCGCCGAACCCGTCGAGTTCGGACACGAGAGCAACGACCCGGTGGAACTGGTGGTGGCACTCGCCGCACGGGACGCGGGCGCGCACACCGCCGCGATGGCCGCCCTGGCGCGGCTCCTCGCGGATCCCGGGCTCGCCCAGGCACTGCGTGACGTCTCGACACCGCAGGCGCTGCTGGCGGTACTCGGCGCCGCGAGCCGAGCACAGGCGGCCCCCTCGCCCGCCAAGGAGACGGCCGGTCCGGGAGAGGCACGGGGCGGCGCGGCGACGGACCCGGGAGGCGACGGGGCGGCCGCCTCGCTCGCGACAGCCGCATCAGCGCCCGCAGTAGGGGACGAGGAGACGGGCGGCACGGCGGATGGCCGGGCGGCACGCAGCGGCGGGAACGAGGAGCCTCGGCCCACCGGAACCGGCGGGGGCGGAGCCCCGCACAAGATCCTCACGGTCTGCGGCAACGGCCTGGGCACCAGCCTGTTCCTCAAGAACACCGTCGAGCAGGTCCTCGACCGCTGGGGCTGGCTGCCGTACGTCACCGTGGAGGCGACCGACACCGTCTCGGCCCGGGGCAAGGCGTCCGAGGCCGTGGCGATCCTCACCTCGGGGGAGATAGCACGGACGCTCGGCGACATCGGCGTACCCGTCAAGGTCGTCAGCGACTTCACCAGCACCGCAGAGGCCGACCGCGTCCTTCGGGACACCTACGATGTGTGAGGAGGCCCAGTCACCATGGCCTGGCTTGTCACCACCGCCCAATTCCTCGTCGACGAGATCCTCAGCCAGCCCCCGTACCTGGTGGGCCTGATCACCGCGGCGGGTCTGCTCGCGCTGCGCAGGCCCGTGGGGCAGGTCGCCGGAGGCGCGATCAAGGCCACCCTCGGCTTCCTGCTGATCAACGCCGGGGCGACCCTGGTCACCGGCTCGCTGGGCCCGCTGGGCGAGATGATCCAGGGCGCCACCGGCGCGCACGGTGTCATCCCGACCAACGAGGCCATCGTCGGCATCGCCCAGCAGCAGTACGGCTCCCGGGTCGCCTGGCTGATGATCCTGGGCCTCGCCGTCAGCCTGGTGCTGGCACGGTTCACCCCGCTGCGCTACGTCTTCCTGACGGGCCATCACATGCTGTTCATGGCCACGCTGCTGACGATGGTGCTGGCGAGCGCCGGCCAGCCGTCGTGGCTGGTGGTGGTCGTCGGGGGCGTGCTGCTCGGCATCATGCTGGTGGCGATGCCGGCCTTCGCGCACCCCTGGACCAGGCGGGTGACCGGCAACGACACCATCGCCATCGGCCACTTCGGCAGCGCCGGCTACATCGCCTCGGGGGCCACCGGGCAGCTGGTGGGCGGACGCAGCCGCAGTACCGAGGAGATGAAGCTCCCCGAGGGGTTGCGGTTCCTGCGGGACTCGATGGTCGCCACCGCCCTGTCCATGGTGGTGCTCTACGTGGTCATGGCGCTGGTCGACCTGGGCAAGGTGGGCGAAACGAAGGCGTTCAAGGCCTTCGCCGTCGGCGGGGGGACGGCCGCCGACGGCGTCGGCAACTACGTGATGCAGGCCGTCATGCAGGGGCTGGAGTTCGGCGTCTCGGTGGCCGTGATCCTGTTCGGCGTGCGCACCATCCTCGGTGAGCTGGTGCCGGCCTTCCAGGGCATCGCGGAGCGGCTGGTGCCCGGTGCGGTCCCCGCCCTGGACGCGCCCATCGTCTTCCCCTACGCCCAGAACGCCGTGCTCATCGGGTTCGTCGCCAGCTTCGCCGGCGGCCTGGTCAGCCTGGGCCTGCTGGGCTGGGTCCTCCATCCGGCCTTCGGGCTCGCGCTGGTGCTGCCGGGGCTCGTGCCGCACTTCTTCACCGGTGGCGCCGCGGGCGTCTACGGAAATGCGACCGGAGGCCGCCGAGGGGCCGTCGTGGGCTCCTTCGTCAACGGCGTGCTGATCACCCTCCTGCCCGCGCTGCTGCTGAAGGTGCTCGGCGCCTTCGGCAAGGAGAACACCACGTTCGGCGACGCCGACTTCGGGTGGTTCGGCTCGGTCGTCGGCTACGCGGCCAAGGCGGGGAGGACGGGCGGCCTGGTGCTGATGCTGCTCATCGGTGCCGTGGTGCTGGCGGCCGCGATCGTGGTGCAGAAGCGGGTGGTGCTCACCGGCTGGGACCCGGGTGCGCGCCGCGACACGCTGCTGCCGCCGGGGGCCACCGGGGCTGCGGCGGTGCCCGCGCCTCGACCGGCGCCCGGCATGGTGGGGCACGCGAAGGTGGCGCCGCCGGCCGGAGCCCCGGCACCGCCGCCCCCGCCGGCGGGCTGAGCGGGCCCGCGGCCGCGCGACCAGGCCCCAGGGGCCGGTGGTCCGGATGGCAGCGACCGACCCCTGGGGAACGGGGGGCGACCCGCACCCCACGGGACCAAGGTCGCGGACCACCCGGCTCGCGTCCGACTCACCGGGGACCGCGCGGCCGTCTCGGGCGCGCGTCCCCGGCCAGCCGGCCGCGGGTGCCTCAGGGGTCCTTGCACTATGAGCGTCCGATCAGGGCGCGTGGTCTGGTGCTGGGGGCACTCCCCCACTGCCCTGAACGGGCGTGGGAGGTACCCCCACCCACGTCTTTCAGGCTGTGGGGGAGCATCGCAAGGCGCCGGAGAGTCCTTGATGGGGGTCCCCCCGCTCGAGCGAAGCCGAGAGTGGGGGAGGAGCTACCAGGGCTTTCCGGCAACGCGGCGAGGTGCGGTGCCAGGCCGCGCGACCCGGGCGGGCATAGTGCAAGGACCCCTCAGGACTGGAGGTGGCGGATGACCGCGAGCACCCGGCGGTTGTGATCCTCCGACGGCGGCAGCCCGAGCTTGCCGAAGACCGCCGCGACGTGCTTCTCCACGGTGCCCGGCGACACCGTCAGGGCCGCCGCGATCGAGCTGTTGGAGCGGCCCTCGGCCATCAGCGACAGCACCTCACGTTCCCGCTGGGTGAGCGCGGTCAGCTCGTCGGTGTGCCGGTTCGCCCCGGCGAGCTGGGTCACCACCTCCGGATCGAGCGCTGTGCCTCCGCCGCCGACCCGGTGCAGCGCGTCCACGAACTCCGCGACATCGGCCACCCGGTCCTTGAGCAGGTAGCCCACGCCCGCCGATCCCTGCGCGAGCAGCCTGGTCGCGTACCGCGTCTCCACGTGCTGGGAGAACAGCAGCACACCCGTGCCGGGGTGGTCCCGGCGGATGCCGATGGCGGCGCGCAGGCCCTCGTCGGTGTGCGTGGGCGGCATCCGGATGTCCACGACGGTGACGTCCGGCCGGTGCTCGGCGACCGCCGCGCGCAGCGCCTGCGCGTCGCCCACGGCGGCGCACACCTCGTGCCCGCGCTCGGCCAGCATCTGGGCCATCAGCTCCCGCAGCACGGCCGCGTCCTCGGCGATCACCACACGCATGGCGCGCATGCTCTCACGCGTGCAACGGCAGCTCGACGGTGACCACCGTCGGCCCGCCCGGCGGGCTGTCCACGTCCAGGGTGCCGTCCACCGGGCGTACCCGCTGCTGGAGGCCGGTGAGGCCGCTGCCCGCGCCCACGTACGCACCGCCCTGCCCGTCGTCGGTGACGGCGAGGCGCAGCATGCCGTCCCGCTGGACCGCGAGGAGCCGGGCCCGCCGGGCACCGCTGTGCTTGATGACGTTGGTCAGCAGCTCCGCCGCACAGAAGTAGGCGATGGTCTCGATGGCGGCCGTGGGCCGCACCGGCATGTCCACCGACAGCTCCACCGGCACCGTGCTGCGCGCCGCGAGGGTCGCCAGCGCGTCCGGCAGGCCGTCGTCGAGCACGGGCGGGTGGATACCGCGGGCCAGGTCGCGCAGCTCCACGATGGCCTCCTTGGCGTTGTGGTGGGCGGTCTCCACCAGGCGGCGCAGCCTCTCCTGTCCGGGATCCTCCGGCGTGGCGCCGAGCCCGTCCCTGATCATGTCCAGACTCATCGCCAGCGCGACCAGCCTGACCTGGGCGCCGTCGTGCAGATCGCGCTCCACGCGGCGCAGCAGCGCCGCCGCGTCGTCCACCGCCAGCGCCCGTGTCTCCTCCAGGTCCCTGACCCGCTCGGCGAGCGCCCCGGGGCCGAGCAGTTCCCGCATCAGACGCCGGTCGACACGGACCACCGCCCGGGCCAGCCACGGCGCGATCAGCAGCGTGGCCAACCCCACCGCCGCGGCGAGCAGCGTGCCCCAAAACGTGTGGAAGCGGGGCGAGCCACCGAACGGCAGCGGCGTCAGCGTCGGAGCCCCGCGCTCGCCGCCGTGGGCGGGGTACTGCCCGAGCAGGCTCCACCGCAGCGGCGTGCTCAGGTTGATCAGGCCCGTCGCCCACCACATCACGGCGTACCAGCCGAACGCCGACACCGGCAGCTTGACCAGCACGTAGGCCACGCAGCGCCAGGCGGCGCCGTCCCGCAGCCGGGTGTCGACCCGCGAGAAGAGCCCATGAGCCCGGGGGACCGGGGCGGGGGCCGGGATGTGCTCCCCCAGCAGCCACCGGGCGAGCCCCCGGTGCGCCCGCCCCAGCACCCGCCCGAGCCCGAGTCCCAGCACCAGGAACAGCGCGCCGAGGATGCCGCCGATCAGCGAGACCAGCAGCCCGGAACCCAGGCAGAGCAGCACGACGACCAGCACGAACCCGGCCAGGGCCAACGGGAGGCCGGCCAGGCAGTACCCGAGCTCGGCCCACGCACGGGCCGTCCAGGGTGCGGTCAGGACGA
This sequence comes from Streptomyces sp. TS71-3, assembly GCF_018327685.1. Taxonomy (NCBI): domain Bacteria; kingdom Bacillati; phylum Actinomycetota; class Actinomycetes; order Kitasatosporales; family Streptomycetaceae; genus Streptomyces; species Streptomyces sp. TS71-3. The sequence goes on from NZ_BNEL01000003.1 coordinate 3,478,232, forward strand.
CGCGAACTCGGTGAGCCATGTGGCCGGCGCCGGCGCCGGCGCCGGCGCGGCGGGTGGCGGCGTGCCCGCTGCCTGCCGGGTTGCCGTCCTCGACTGCGGGTGTCTCCGCGTGCGGTGCCTCAGGTGCCCGGGGGCCGCCCGGGGGTGCGGCGCGCTCGTCGGCCATGGGCACCTGCTTGTCCGCCATGGGCACAGTGTGCTGGTCCACGGCCCGCTCAGGCATCCCGCCGGACCAGCAACGCGCCGCCGGCCACGAGTATCAGGGCCGCATAGAGGCAGAGGACGCCGAACCCGGTCCACGGCGAGAGCATGTCAGGCATCGGCTTGGCCACGGCCAGGGAGTTCCCCGCGATCATGGTGGGGAAGTACTTGGCGAACCTGACTCCGGTCAGCCCGGAGAGGATCGCCGGGAGCACGAAGACGACGGCCACGAGGGCGCCGATGGCGCTCGGCGCCTGCCGTGTGACCGAGCCGAGGCCCACGCCCATGAGGCCGACCAGCGCGAGGTAGGCGCCGGAGAGCAGCACGGCCCGCAGCACACCGGGCTGGTCCAGCGCCGGGTGCGGCACCGCCGGGTGCAGCGCGGCCCGACCGGCGAAGAAGGTGACGAGGGCGACGGCCTCGCCGACGGCCAGCGCCAGCAGCCCGAACACACCGGCCTTCGCCGCCAGCGCCATCGGTCGCCGGGGGACGGTCGCGAGCGTGGACCTGATGGATCCCGACGCGTACTCTCCGGTGACGAGCAGCACCCCGATGACACCGATCACCAACTGGCCCACGGCCACACCGGCCATGACGTTGTTGGTGGGGTCGAAGGCGGCGGCCCTGTCCGGGCTGGGCGGCCTGGTGTTGGCCATGGTGATCACGCCGATGCCGACCATGGCCACGGCCGTGAGCAGCAGCGCCCAGAGCGTCGACCGCAGGGTGCGCAGCTTGATCCACTCCATGCGGGCCACGTGCCGAAGGCCGTACCGGCCACCCGCATGGGCCGACTTCGGGCGGGACGCGGCGGAGGGTTCCGTCAGGGGACCGGACGGGGCGGAGTGGCCCGGCGCCGGTGACGGGTGGGGACCGGGGGATGCCGGTGACGTCATGAGTGCCGCTCCTCGTCCTGTGCGGTGCCCCGGCGGGGCGAGGCCTTCTCCGAGTGCCGGCTGCTCGCCGGCGGACTGTGGTGAGGGGCGGGAGCACCACCCGGCAGGGGCCCGGCCGCGTCGCGGGTGGACGTGCCGTCCACGGAACGTGCGGCGCGAAGGCCGGGGTCCGCGCCCGCCGCGCGCGGAGCGGGGGCCGAGCCGTGGTACTCGGCGCTCTCGCCGGTCAGCCGGAAGAAGGCGTCTTCGAGCGAACCGCCGCCACGGGTCAGCTCCCGCACCGTGGTGTCGGCGAGCAGCCGGCCCCGGCCGATGACCACCAAGTGGTCGGCCGTCAGCGCCATCTCGCTGATCAGGTGGCTGGAGAGCAGGACCGTCCGGCCCTCGGCGGCGAGCGACGTCATCAGGTTCCTGATCCAGCGCACGCCCTCCGGATCGAGGCCGTTCACCGGCTCGTCGAAGAGCAGGATCGGCGGGTCCCCCAGGAGGGCCGCGGCGATGCCCAGCCGCTGGGCCATGCCGAGCGAGAACTTCCCCGCTCGCCGGTGCGCCACCGAGCCCAGGCCGACGGTCCGCAGCACCTCGCCGACCCTGCCGGGCGGTATGCCGCCGCCCGCGGCCAGCGCCGACAGATGGTGGCGGGCGCTGCGGCCCGGATGGAACGTGCGCGCCTCCAGCAGGGCCCCCACCTCGCTCAGCGGCCACGCGAGGTCGCGGTACGCGCGCCCGCCGATGCGGGCCTCGCCGGTGTCGGGGGCGTCCAGACCCATGATCATCCGCATGGTGGTCGACTTGCCCGAGCCGTTCGGACCGAGGAATCCGGTCACGCGCCCCGGACGCACGTCGAAGCTCAGCCCGTCCACGGCGAGGGTGGACCCGTAACTCTTCGTGAGATTCCTGACCTCGATCATCACCACTCCCCGGCACGCCGGTGCGTGCTCACGGGAAGTCACGCTACGGAGCAGGGCCGTGGTGGCGTAACGAGGTTTGCCGCAATCTTCTTCTGGGGGCATACCCCCAGAACCCCGGGTGCTCAGGACCGCAACGCGGGGTGGGGTTTACCACATCGGTGCAGGTGGAAGACGTGTGAGGGTGCCCGAATACGGCGGGCGGCTCGCGACCGCGCCGATACCGGAAGCGGGGCTCACCCCGCCGGGTGCTCGGGCGGCGCCGACCGGGAAGCCGGTTCCGATGAGCCGGCACGGTCCGCGGGCCCGCCCGCAGCCGGCTCGTCGGGGGCGGTACCGGGACCGCCGGGGTCGCCGGCCGTCCGCTCACCGAACGTAGTTCCGCTCCCGGGAACGGGAGCCGACTCGCCGGTTACCGGACCACTGGCCGCCGGAGCATCGGTTTCCGGACCACTGGCCGCCGGAGCACCGGTCGCCGGACCGGTCCCAGGAGCACCGGCTGCCGCACCGGTCCCCGGGACACCGGTTGCCGACGGACCCGCTTCGCCGGATACCGGCTCCACGCCACCCGTCTCGCCCATCGCCCCAGCGGCGGCCGCGCCCGGGTCCGGTCCCAGGTCGCGGAAGCCCTCGGGGCCCGGAGCGGCTTCCTCCTCGGGACCGCCCGGCTCCGGAAGCGGGCCCTGGCCGTCGTCGGGCGGGCCGACGGACTCGCGCTGGGCGCGGTCGAGGAACCGCAGCAGCTCCACGGGGAACGGCAGCACCAGCGTGGAGTTCTTCTCCGCGGCGACCGCCACCATGGTCTGGAGCAGCCGCAGTTGGAGCGCGGCGGGCTGCTTCGACATCTCCCGGGCCGCGTCCGCGAGCTTCTTCGACGCCTGGAGCTCCGCGTCGGCGTTGATCAGCCTGGCCCGCCGTTCCCGGTCCGCCTCGGCCTGGCGCGCCATCGACCGCTTCATGGTCTCCGGCAGGGAGACGTCCTTGATCTCCACGCGGTCCACCTGGACGCCCCAGCCGACGGCCGGGCTGTCGATCATCAGCTCCAGGCCCTGGTTGAGCTTCTCCCGGTTGGAGAGCAGGTCGTCCAGGTCGCTCTTGCCGATGATCGAGCGCAGGGACGTCTGCGCCATCTGGAGGACCGCGAAACGGTAGTCCTCCACCCGCACCAGCGCATTGGCCGCGTCGACCACCCTGAAGTAGACCACCGCGTCCACGCGCACGGTGACGTTGTCCCGGGTGATGCCCTCCTGCGCGGGCACCGGCAGGGTGACGATCTGCATGTTCACCTTGTACATGCGGTCCACGACCGGGGCGAGTACGGTCAGGCCCGGATCGCGCACGGTGCCGTGCAGCCGTCCGAGCCGGAAGACCACCCCGCGCTCGTACTGCTTGACGACCCGGGCGCAGGAGGCCAGGCAGAGCAGCACCAGGACGACCGCCACGATGATCGCTACAACAAGACCCGCCATGACGGACCCCTGACATCGGAGAGCTCTCTACGAGAGTCAAGGATATGTCTGTTTTGTCGGATTTCGGAGTCTCGTCTCGCCTCATGGGGGTCCCAGCGGGCGCGCTGCTGCCGTTCGGCGCCCCCGTGGCTCGGGCGCGCGACCGCGCCGGCTGCCTGGCCTGCCCGGTCGGTCATCCGCCGTCGCCGGCGTCGGACGGTTGTTCCCGTGCGGCGTTCCCGCGCGCCCTAGCCGCGCGCCGTTCCCGCTCGTCAGTCCGTCGTGGAGTCCAGCAGCGACATCAGCACCCGGGCCGCCGGGCTCGTGGCGGCCTCCTGGGGGAGGACGGCGACGGTCGCGTAGTTGATCCCGGCGGCCACGCCGAGCGGTACCACGGCCAGGCCCGACGCCTGTGACTTGCGGGAGAAGTGCCGGGGCACCACGGCTATACCGAGGCCCTCCTGCACCAGCTCCAGCAGGCCGTGCACGTCGTTGACCTCCAGCGTCACCGTCCGGTGCATCCCGGCCGCGGCGAAGGCGGCGTCCGTGGTCCTGCGTGGACCCCAGTCCGGGTGGAAGTCGACGAAGGCCTCCTCGTCCAGCTTCCCCAGATCGGCCACCTCGTCCGTATGGGCGGCCAGGCGGTGCTCCGGGTGGCAGAGCAGCACCATCGGCTCCCGGGCCAGCGGCACCGCCCGCACCGGACCCGCCAGCTCACCGGAGGTGACCGCGAACGCCAGGTCGAGCCGGCCCGCGGCGACCTCCTCGACCAGCAGCCCCGAGCCCGCCTGCCGCAGCCGGATGTCCACCTCCGGATGCCGCTCCCGGAATGCCGCCAGCAGCCGTGGCACGCGCACGCCCGCGATGCACTGCTCGGTGCCGAGCGCGAGCCTGCCGCGCAGCACCCCCTGCACCGCGGCCACCGCCTCCTGCGCGGCGCGGACCCCGGCGAGCACTCGTTCGGCCTCGCCCAGCAGGGCCCGGCCCGCCTCGGTGAGGGTCACATGCCGGGTGGTGCGCACGAACAAGGGTGCCCCCAGCTCGCGCTCCAGGGCGCGAATGGATGCGGACAAGCCCGATTGCGACACCATCAAGCGCTCCGCAGCACGGGTGAAATGCTGGTCCTCTGCTACCGCGACGAAGTGCTGAAGGTGGCGTAGTTCCATGATTGAGCAGCCTATCCGCTCAATCCCATCGGATTCTCCTGTTGGACCAATGCCCGGGGTCGGCGGAAGGATGTCCCGGATCCGTGTCCGTCCCCTCCGTCACCTCAGCAGGAGTGCATGTGTACACCGCACACCCCGACCGGTATGCAGCCATGCCCTATCGCCGCGTCGGCCGCAGCGGCGTCCGGCTGCCGGCGCTGTCGCTCGGCCTGTGGCACAACTTCGGCCCCGACCGCGCCGCGGGGACCCAGCGTGAGATCCTCTGCCGCGCGTTCGACCTCGGGGTCACCCACCTCGACCTGGCCAACAACTACGGCCCGCCGCCCGGCGCCGCGGAGGAGGCCCTGGGGCAGGTGCTCCTGAGCGACCTCGGGAAGTACCGCGACGAGCTGTTCATCTCCACCAAGGCCGGCTATGGGATGTGGCCGGGCCCCTACGGCGAGTACGGCTCCCGCAAGTCCCTCCTGGCGTCGCTCGACCAGAGCCTCGACAGGATGGGCCTGGAGTACGTCGACGTGTTCTACTCGCACCGCTTCGACCCGGACACCCCGCTCGAGGAGACCATGGGGGCGCTGCACTCGGCCGTGCAGCAGGGCAAGGCGCTGTACGTGGGCGTGTCCAACCACTCGCCGCAGCAGACCCGCGAGGCGGCCCGCATCCTCGCGGAGCTGGGCACCCCGCTGCTCATCCACCAGCCGCGGTACTCGATGCTCGACCGCCGCGTCGAGGACGGGCTGCTCGAGACGCTGGACGAGCTCGGCGTGGGGTCCATCGCCTACTCGCCGCTGGAACAGGGACTGCTCACCAACCGCTACCTCAACGGCGTCCCGGCGGGCTCCCGGGCGGCCGGCGCCAGCCCCTTCCTCACTGAGGAGAAACTGACCGGCGAGCTCGTCGGCCGGCTGCGGTCGCTCCAGGAGATCGCTGAGGCCCGCGGCCAGAGCCTGGCGCAGATGGCCCTCGCGTGGGTGCTGCGCAACGTCACGTCCGCGGTCATCGGGGCCAGCAGCGTCACCCAGCTGGAGGACAGCCTCGCCGCGGTGAACTTCCTGAAGTTCACTCGGGAGGAGCTGCTCGGGATCGACGCGGTCATCGCCGGCGGTGCGAGCGCCTGACGGTGGGACCGTGGCCGCGGCCGATTGGTGACCGGCGGGTTATGGGCGACAGCGGATGGCACGGCAAGGAGGTGAATCGGAATTCACCTACACTGGTGAATTCCGATTCACCTCGCAGGCCGACGCCTCCACGCGCCGGCCGGTACCCACGCCTGTGCTGGAGCGTTCATGGAGCCCGATCCGACCGCGGCCGACCAAGGGGGCATACGCGCCCGCATGACGGTTCCGGTGCTCGCCTTCGGCGGCATCCTCATGGCCGTCATGCAGACCGTCGTCGCACCGCTGCTGCCGGACCTTCCGCGGCTCACGGGGGCGTCGGCCGGCAGCGTGTCCTGGATGGTCACGGCGACACTGCTCACCGGCGCGGTGCTGACCCCGGTGCTCGGCCGGGCGGGCGACATGTACGGCAAGCGGCGGGTGCTGCTGATCGCGCTGGCGCTGATGACCGTGGGCTCCGTGCTGTGTGCGATGACCTCCGACATCCGGCTGCTGATCGCCGCGCGCGGGCTCCAGGGCGCCGCCGCCGCGGTCGTGCCGCTCTCCATCAGCATCCTGCGTGACGAACTGCCTCCGGCGCGCACCGGTTCCGCGGTGGCGCTGATGAGCTCCACGGTCGGCATCGGCGCGGCCCTCGGGCTGCCGCTCGCCGCGATCATCGTGCAGTACGCGAACTGGCACGTGATGTTCTGGGCCACCAGCGGGCTCGGGGCGCTCGGTCTGGCGCTCGCCTGGTGGGCGGTGCGCGAGTCGCCCGTGCGCTCGCCGGGCCGCTTCGACACGCCGGGCGCACTGGGGCTCGCCGCCGGGCTCGTCTGCCTGCTGCTCGGCGTCTCGCAGGGCGGCCAGTGGGGCTGGACCAGCCCAGGCATCCTGGGCCTCTTCGCCGGCTGCGTCCTGATCATGGCCCTGTGGTGGCGCCAGCAGCTCCGCGCCGAGCGGCCCCTGGTCGATCTGAGGCTCGCATCCCGCCCGGGCGTCGCGCTGCCGCACCTGGCCGCGCTCCTCGCCGGCTTCGCCTTCTACGCGAACTCCCTGGTCACCGCCCAGCTCGTGCAGGCTCCCACCGCCACGGGCTACGGGCTCGGCCTGTCCATCGTCGGCAGCGGCCTGTGCCTGCTGCCGAGCGGCATCATCATGCTGCTCTTCTCACCGGTCTCCGCACGCATCTCCGCGGCCCGCGGCGCCCGGGTCACGCTCGCGCTCGGGGCCCTCGTGATCGCCCTGGGCTACGTGCTGCGCATCGCCGACAGCCGGGCGCTGTGGGCCGTGATCCTCGGTGCCGCGGTCGTCTCCACCGGCACCACCCTGTGCTACTCGGCGCTGCCGACCCTCATCCTGCGCGCGGTCCCTGGCGATCAGACCGCCTCGGCCAACGGCGTGAACGTCCTGATGCGCACCATCGGGCAGGCGGTGTGCAGCGCGGCCGTGGCGGCGGTGCTGGTGCACCACACCATGCCGCTGGGCGGACAGCCGGTGCCGACCCTGCACGGCTACCTGCTGGCCTTCGTGATGGCCGGTACGGTCGCCCTGATCGCGTGCGCCGTGGCACTCGCGGTCCCCGCGGACCCGGGCAGGCCGGGGACGCGCGCCGGCTCGTCCGCAGACGGCGGGGGCACCCTCGTGGGCGCCTCGGCCGCGGGTTCCGGCACTTCCGAGAGGACGGACGGCCCGGCCGGGACGGACGGCAAGGCACGGGAAGGAGCATGACGCCGATGGCGGTGACGTCCGGGGGACCGCCGGATCCGCCCGCTCCCGCTCCCGCACCCGCCCCGGGCCGCCGGGATGCCGGGGCGACCAGGTCCGCCATCGTCCGCGCCGCCCGCCACCTGCTGGCCCGGCACGCGCACGCCGACATCACCCTGAAGGCGGTCGCCGAACGCGCGGGCGTGAGCGCGCCGTTGATCCTCAAGTACTTCGGCAGCAAGGACGCCCTCTTCGCCCAGGTGATGTCCTTCGAGGCGGACGCCGCCGCGCTGCTGGACGCGCCGCTGCACGGGCTCGGCGCGCACATGGTCCGGCACGTCCTGGTCAGCCAGATCGAGCGCGGCGCCGACCCGCTGCTGCGAGTGGTGTTCGCGCCGCTGCACCGCGAGCACGGCGACGTCCTGCGCGCCAACTTCCGCGCCCAGGTCGCCGAACGCCTCGCCGCCCGGCTGGCGGGACCCGACACCGGCCTGCGCGCCGAGCTGGCCGTCGGCATGCTGCTCGGCCTCGGCGTGATGTACGGCATCGTGAGCGGCACCCATCTGCGTGCCGCCGCCGTCTCCGCCATCACCGACCGCTACGGTCCCGCGGTCCAGGCCCAGCTGACCCCGGGGCACGCGGGCGGTGCGCCGGCGTAGGCGCGGTTCCTCCGCCGGCGTCCGGCGGACGGTGGGCGCCGTCTCCGTGTGCGGCGCCCGCGCGCTGCCCCATTCGGGGCGTACGTCGTCCGGACCCGCTCCGGCGGCGCCGGTGGTGCGCTGCTCATAGCGTTGCTCGCGACAGGGTGTTTCCGGGGCCCCTCAGGCGGAGGTGCCCGACGGCGGAGCGGCGCAGCCGGGCGGCGGACAGGGAGCGTGGCCATGCGGACGAGCGCACGGGTTTCTGCCGCAGCCATGGGCGCCGCGGCCGTCGCGATCGGGCTGGCACCGGCCGCCGTGGCCGGAACGGCGCTGCCGCCGGCGCACGTGAGGAGCGCGCAGCAGCCGACGGGACAGGGTCCGCCGGTTCGCCCGGACACCGGTGCCGGGCGGAGCCGGAGCGGCGCCGTGAGCCGGCCGGAACGATCGGGGAGCCCGGCAGGGGAGCCCGCCGGACCGTCCGCCCGTTCCCTGCCGGGCACCGCCGCCGCACGGTCTGAGCGACCGGCATCCGGCGCGGCGGGGAAGCCGGACGGCGTGTCCGGCCCGCCGGCGACTCGGAGCGGAGCCGCCGAGCCCGCCCCGCGACCGGGCACCGGGGACCCTCTGGACACCCGCCCGCCGGCCACCGGCGGCCGGACCGGCGCGGCCACCGCGACCCCTCCGGCCACCGGCACCGTGCCGGAGGAGGGTCCGCTCCAGGACGAGGGGACGAGCCGCGGCGTCGCGGAGGACGCCGGCTCCGCACGGAACGGTGGAACGGCACAGGACGGCGGCACCCCGGCGGACGGATCCGCACGGGGCGGTGCCGCACGGGACGACCTCTCCGTCTACGACCCCACCCCCACCCCTGCTGCCGAGCCGGCCCGGGGCGGCCGGCCGGACGCCCCGGGCGGGAGCACCCGCCGCCCGGCCGGAGCACCCGCCGTCGGCACCGGCGCCGCGGGAACATGCCAGGGCACCACGAGCGGTTCGGCGCGGCCATCGGGCGGCGCTCCCTCACCCACCCGCGATCCGGGCCGTGCCCGGAAGCCCTCCGCCGGCCGCGGCACCGCCCCGGACGGCGTCCCCGCACCGGACCGATCGGGCCGCCCCGGCCCGGCCGGAGGCGCCGTCGAGGCGGGTGTCGGCGGTTCCGGCATCCCCTGGGGGCCCGCCCAACTCGCCCTGGGCGCTGCCCTGATGCTCGGAGTGCTCGGCACCGCCGGGTACCACGGCGTCCAGTACGCCCGCGCGACGACCCGGCGAGAGTGATCCGCGCCCTCGCCGAGGGGCATGGGCGCACCCGTCCGGACGGAGCACCCCGCCGCCGCCACCGGGACCCGCGAAGGCACCGCCCCCGCCGAGCCCATCGCACTCCGCATGAGGAACCGCCCGAACCGCCCCCGTCAACGCCCCCCAGAAGCCCCCGACACCCCGGCCACCGGCGCGGGGAGCGGCGTGGCGGGGCCGACCGGACCGGGGGCCGGGGCCGGGCCGGGCGCCGTGAGGTGGGTGTGCAGCAGGTCGTCCAGCGCCTCGCGCACCCCGGCCTCCCGTGCCACCGAGAACAGCGCCCGGGTCAGTGCGGGTTCGGGGCCGCGATCGTCGGTGACCAGGCCCACCCGGGCGCCCTGCACCGGACCGGTCAGCGGCACCACCCGCATGCCCTGCGGCACTCCGAACATGTGCAGCCACGCGTGCGAGATCACGCTCGACCAGCGGCCGCCCGCCAGATGCGCGTAGAGCCCCGCCACCGTGTCCGTCTCGATCGCCGGGCGCGCCGTCGCGCCGTCGGCGCCGAAGCACTCGTCCATGATCCGGCGGTTGCGCATCCGCTGCGCCAGCAGGCACAGCGGCACCTCAGCCACCTCGGCCCAACGCGCACGCTCCGCCCCGGCGAGCGGCCCGTCCCCCGGCGTGAGCAGCACGTAGCGCTCCTCGTAGAGCGGGATCCTGTGCACGTGCCGCAGCGTGTCGTCGTCGATGTACGTCATGGCGGCGTCGATGTCGCAGTTGCTGAGCATGCGGACGATGTCACGCGACGACAGCGACTCGACCAGGCTCACCCGGGCGTGCGGATGGCGGGCGCAGAACGGGGTGGTGAGCAGCGACGCGACGGTCAGGGCCGTGGGGATGGCGCCCAGGCGCAGCACGCCCGTGAGGCCGCCGCGCAGCTCGGAGAGCTCCTGCCGCATTCCGTCGCACTCGGCCAGGATGCGGTGCGCCCAGGACAGCACCCGTTCGCCCTCCGGGGTGAACCCCTCGAAGCGCTGCCCGCGCCGCACGATGGCCACGCCGAGCTCGGCCTCCAGACGGCGGATGCCGGCGGACAGGGACGGCTGCGAGACGAAGCACGCCGCGGCGGCACGGGCGAAGTGCCGCTCGCGGGCCAGGGCAGTGAGGTACTCGAGCTGGCGAAGGAGCATGCCCCACCTTGTGCGCGCCGGGGCACGTCCGTCCAGACACCTGTCACCCCCGGTGTGTGCGGCACCGGGCGGGCACGCGCCGCACGGCCGCCGCGGAGCACGTCACCCCGCGGCGCGCGGCCCCGCTGCCCGTCGCCAGCTGTGCTGGGGCACGAAGCCCAGTAGCCGTTCGCACGCGCTCGTGTCGTACAGCGAGGTGTGGTCGGCAAGGGGCAGGAAGGCCGGGACGCCCGGGTAATGGGTGTCCATCAGCTCGGCGGAGGTGAGCGGTGACGAGGTGTCGGGGGCCGCGACGTTGATCACGTGACAGCCCCGCACGTCCGCCTCCACGGCCCGGCGCACGGCGGCCGCGGCGTCCCTGGTGTCCAGCCACCCCCACAGGTCGTGCCGGTGGGCGCCCGGGTCCGCGGCCACCGCGGCGAGCTGCCGCTCCAAGCGCTCGCCGCTGCCGGTGAACGGGAAGCGCATGCACACCACGTCCATGCCCCACAGGCGGTGAGCGGTCCGCGCCACCTCCTCCAGCACCAGCTTCGAAAGACCGTAGGAGTCCCGCACCAGCGTCGGATGCTCCTCGTCGATCGGCACGTAGAGCGGCGAGACGGGCACCGGCGACCAGGCCAGGCCGAGTGCCGACAGGCTGGACGCGGCCGCGACCCGTCGCACCCCGGCCCGCCCCGCTTCCTCGAACACCCGGTGTGCGGTATGGCAGTTGTGCGCGAACAGCGCGCTGGGGTCGTCCGGGTCGGGGTGCGGGATGGCGCCGAGGTGCACCACCGCCTCGGCGCCGTCCATCGCCTTGCGCACGAGCTCCGGGTCCTGGAGGTCGCCGACGTGCACCCGCTCCGGGCGGGAGTCGTCCAGGGGCACCCGGTCGGTCGCCACCACGGTGTGCCCGGCGGCCAGCAGTTCCGTGAGGACGTGCTGTCCGATGTGGCCCGCGGCGCCGGTGACCAGGATCCGCATCAGCCCTTCACCGCCCCGACCAGACCGCTCACGAAGTACCGCTGGAGGCTGACGAAGAGCAGGATCACCGGGATCACCACGATCAGCGCGCCCGCCATCAGGTTGTTGTAGTGCGGCACGCTCTCCGCGGCCAGCGTCTGGAGGCCGAGCGGCAGCGTGTACGTGGACGGGTCGTTCAGCGACACCCGGGTCAGCAGGTACTCGTTCCAGGTGGGGATGGCCGTCAGCAGCGCCACCGTGATGAGCGCCGGGCGGGCCAGCGGCAGGTACACCCGGGTGAAGATGCGCAGTTCACCGGCGCCGTCCACCCGCGCGGAGTCCCGCAGCTCCTTGGGGACGGCGGCGAACGCGCCCGTCATCAGCAGCACCGACAGGGGCGCGGTGCCGTTGACGAACGGCAGCACGAGGCCGATGTGGGTGCCGAGGATGCCCATCTTGTTCTCCAGCAGCACGATCGGCAGCATCACCGTGATCCCCGGTACGAACAGCAGCGAGACGAACAGCCGGGACAGCGCGGTCCGCCCCGGGAAGCGCAGCACCGCGAAAGCGTAGCCCGCCGCCGCGTAGATGACGAGGGTGAGCACGGCGGTCAGCAGCATCACCTGGACGCTGTTGAGGAAGTAGTCGAAGAAGTGCAGCCGGTCCCAGGTGCTCACCAGGGTGTCCCAGGTGGGGTGCTGCGGGATCAGGTGCCCGCCGCGCACCACCTCGTACTGGTCCTTGAACGCCGCCGACACCATCCACAGGAACGGATAGATGCTGACGAGCCCGTACAGGGCGAGCAGCACGCCCACGACCAGGCGTGCCAGCCGCCGGCGGGTCCGCGCGGCGCCGTCCGCGGAGTGGGCGGACGGGGCGGCCGGCGCCGTGGAGATCGTCGTCATGTCTTGCTCCGCAGGGCTCGCAGATTGATCAGTGCCAGGATCAGCGCGGCGGCGAACAGCAGCCAGCCGAGCGCGCTCGCCAGGCCCAGGGTCGGCGCCAGGTCCTTCAGGAACGCCAGGCGGTACGCTTCCAGGCCGAGCACGTTGGTGTGGTCGCCGGGGCCGCCGTCCGTCATCACCAGGAACGTCTGGAAGCCCTGGAGTGACTCGCGCAGATTGAGCAGGACCACGATGGACGTGATCGGGCGGACCAGCGGCCAGACCACGGAGGCCGTCGAGCGCCACCAGCCGGCGCCGTCGAGCTGCGCCGCCTCCAGCAGGCTGCCGTCGATGCCCTGCAACCCGGTGAGGTACAGCAGCATCGCCACCGGCACCGCGCCCCAGACCGTCACCACGATCATGGTGGGCAGCGCCGTGTCCGGGTTGCCCAGCCAGCCCTGCGGCTGCTGGAGCGAGCCCAGGCCGAGCTGCCCGAGCAGGGTGTTGACCGCGCCGTCCGGTTGCAGGATGTACGTCCACGCGAAGAACACGGCGATGCCGCTGGTGACGTACGGCAGGAAGTAGACCGAGCGGAGGAAGCCCTGCATCCGCTTGGCCTGGTTGAGGAGGACGGCCAGCGGGAACGACACGACGACGGTCAGCACCGGCACGCCGATCATCACCCAGAGGGTGTTGACCGCGGCGTGCCGCACCCGGGGCGCGTAACGCGGGTCGTGCCAGAGGATGTCGGCGTAGTTGCCGAGCCCGACCCAGGTCCAGTGCGGCGTGAAGCCGTTCCACTGGGCGAAGCTCAGCGTGAAGCCGTAGCCCACCGTGTACAGGCCCATCACGCAGAACAGCACCACGGCCGGGGCGACGAACGCGTAGCCGGCCAGGGCCTCGCGTAGCCGGGCCGAGCGCCCGCCCGAGCTGCCGGAGGACGCCTGGCCGCCGTCCGCCGCGGGCCCGCCCAGCGGCCCCGGACGGCCGCCGCCCGGGGCCCCGGCCTCGGCCGGGGCGGCGGACCGGAAAGCGGCGCTCACTTCGACGCCGCCCAGTAGGAGTCGATCACCTTGCGCATGTCCTGCCCGGTCTTCGCGGGCGTCGACTTCTTCAGCGGGGTGAGGTCGGCCAGCACCTCGCCGACCGGGTCCTGCTCGTAGCCCGCCGGCCGGAAGTCGTTGAGGCTCGGGTTGTAGGTCTCGCCGGGGGCTCCCTGGAAGCTGTCGATCAGCGAGCCGAGCGTGGGTCCGAGCACCTTCACTCCCTCGGTGCCCAGCTCGGTCGCCGGCAGGTCGATGGACTCCTTGGCGAACTGCGCGGCCACCTTCTGGCCGGACAGGAACTCCATCCACTTCCTGGCGTTGTCCGGCTGGGTGCTGGTGGACGTCAGGGTGAGCCCGGTCAGCGCCAGGGGCCCGAGGCCCCGGTGCGCAATGGCGCCGTCCTTGGGCGCGGGCAGCCCGAACGCCATCACGTCGTCGGCCTTCATCCCGTTCTGCTGGAGGAACGCGAGCGTGAACGTGCCGCCCACGTCGAAGGCGGACTTGCCCTGCGCGAAGGCCTGGTCGGCCTCGTCGATGGTGAGCGTCTGCGTGCCGGGCATCCAGTACGGGGTGAGCTGGTCGTACATGCCCAGCACCTTGGTGCCGTCGGGGGACGCGAAGTTCCGCGCGGGGTCCTCACCGAACAGCGCCTCGTACTTCTCCTTGCCGAGCTGGGCGAAGGCCAGCGGCTGGAGGACCCAGGTCAGGCCGGTCGCCTTCACCTTCAGGCCCAGGCTGACGCCGCCCTTGGAGGCGTCCTTCGCCTTCGTCTTCTTGACGTCGGCGAGGAACTCCTCCCAGGTCGCCGGGGGTTTGGTGATGCCGGCGGCGGCCAGGACGGCCTTGTTGGCGTAGACGATGCCGAAGGTGCCGGTGGTGAAGGGGACGCTGAAGCGCTGGCCCTTCTGCACGCCGTGGAGCTTGGAGTCCTTCGGCACCGACTCGCGGAAGAACTCGTCATTCACCGTGCCCGAGGTCCGTACGGCCTTCTGGAAGCGGTCGGTCCACGAGGCCGGGACCTGGCCCTTGAGGTCGGCGGCGATGCCCGCCGCCCCCAGCGAGAGGTCCTCACCGTCGGAGTGCGTCTCCAGCACGTCCGGCAGGTCGTGGGTCTTGGCCGCGCTCTGCACCTTGGTGGTGTACGCGTCGTCCGGCGTGTAGGCCTCGATGCTGACCGAGATGCCGGTCTGCTTCTTGAACTCCTTCGCCGCGGTCCGCAGCGCCGCCACGTGGGACTGCTTGAAGGTCCACATCTGAAGCGTCTTGGAGTCGCCCGAGCCGGACGAACCCCCGCACGCCGCGAGCGACGTCATCGAGAGCGCAGCGGCGAGCACGGCGGCCGCACAACGGACCTTTCTGGACACAGGTATACGCATGGGCCCCTACCTCGGAGATTGATCGTTCAGAAGGCCGAATGGCGTTGGAGTGACTGAACTTAGGCTCGTCGTGATATAGCGTCAAGACGCACGCTGCTACTGAGGGCGGCAGTGCATGGGGTGCGTACGGGGTTCCGTCGGGTGCGCAGGTCCGGGGAGCGGAGGATCAGTGGATGCGGTGACAGCGGCAGCGGCCCACGGGCGCAAGGCCGATGAGGTCAAGTCCGCGGCTCGGGTGCTGGAGGTGCTCGAACTGCTGGGGCAGGACGGCGCCCGCCTCTCGCTCGCCGAGATGGCGAGCGCGATGTCCGTGCCGAAGAGCAGCCTGCACGCGATCCTGCGCACCATGGAGGCCAGGCGCTGGGTGGACCTCGACCCCTCGGGCACCCGCTACAGCCTCGGCCTGAAGGCCCTGCTCACCGGCACCGCCTACCTGGAGGGCGACGACGTGGCGAGCCTCGCGGGGCCCGTGCTCGACCTGCTGGCCGAGGAGACCGGCGAGGCCGTCCACCTGGGCAGGCTGGACGGCACGGACGTGGTCTACCTGGCCAAGCGCGAGTCACGGCACGCGCTGCGGATGTTCTCGGCGGTCGGCCGCAGGCTGCCGGCGCACGCCACGGCCCTCGGCAAGGCGGTGCTCTGCCAGTACGACGCCGCTCAGGTGCAACGCCGGCTGAGCTGGCCCCTGGAGCGGCTCACTCCGGACACCGTCACCGACCCCGACGAGCTGCTCCAGCAGCTCGCCGAGGCCCGGCTGCGCGGCTGGGCGCTGGACGACGGCGAGAACTCCGTGGACATCCGGTGCGTGGCCGTCCCGCTCGGCCCCACCTCGTCCGGCGGCGACGCGCTGAGCTGCTCCGCGCCCAAGAGCCGGATGGACGACGCGCGCCTGGAGGAGGTGGCGGATGCCGTCACCGAGGCGGCGCACTCCCTGCGCACCCTGCTCAAGCGTATCGGCCAGCACTGAGACGGCCCGTGACCGGGCATCGAAGAGGGAGAGTCCAGGGGTGCCCCGGACGCTGTCGGGCGCAGGTCATCCGATGTATTTTGGTAGGTGCGTTGACAAAATCGAGAGCTATGCGTTCGGATACTAGGACGTCATTCTGATACCTGCATGCGGGAGTTCGCATGGCTCAGCCTGATGCCTCAGCCGACCTCCTCGCCCCGGCCCCCTGGGTCGAGGAGCGCGGCGCAAAGATCCGCATCACGGCCGTACGCACCTTCCTGACAGCCCCGCACGGCTGCCCCCACCTCATCGTCCGCATCGAGACCAACGACCCCGGCCTCTACGGCCTCGGCTGCGCCAGCGACCCGCAGCGCACCCTCGCCGTCCGCTCGGTCCTCGACGACTACGTGGCCCCGATGCTCGCCGGGCGCGACCCCGACGACATCGAGGACATCCACCGGCTCCTGCTCAACAGCGCCTACTGGCGCGGCGGATCGGTCACGGGCAACGCCCTCGGCGGTGTCGACGTCGCCCTGTGGGACCTCAAGGCCAAGCGGCTCGGGGCCCCGCTGTACTCGCTGTTCGGCGGCCGGGTCCGCACCGGCGCCGCTGCCTACACCCACGTCGACGGCGCCGACGCCGAGGAGATCGCCGACAAGGTCGCGGCGGCCCGCGAGCACGGCTTCGACCACGTCCGCATCCAGGCCGCCGTGCCCGGCGCGGACACCTACGGAAGCCACGGCGCCGCCGTCGACCCGGCCGCCGTCCGTGCCCGCCGGGTGCCCTGGGACTCCGCCGGCTACCTGCGTACCGTCCCGGCCGTCCTGGCACGCGTGCGCGAGATCGCCGGCGACGGCGTGGAGCTCCTGCACGACGTGCACGAGCGCCTCGACCCCCGGCAGGCGCGGGAGTTCCTGCGCCGGGTCGCCGACGTCGGCCTGTACTTCGTCGAGGACCTGCTCGCGCCCGAGGACGCCGGGCACTTCGCGCGGCTGCACGCCGTCTCGCCCGTGCCGCTCGCGGTCGGGGAACTCTTCCACGACACCGCGCAGTTCCTGCCCCTGCTGGACGGCCCCGCCATCGACTTCGCCCGGATCCGGATCCCGACGCTCGGCGGCCTCACCCCGGCCCGCAAGATCGCCGCGGTGTGCGAGCTGCGCGGCGTCCGGCTCGCGCCGCACGGCCCCGCCGACGTCAGCCCCATCGCCCAGGCCGCGACCCTGGCCCTCGACATCAGCAGCCACGCCTTCGGCGTCCAGGAGGCCGCCACCTTCAAGCTCGCCGCCCACGACGTCTACCCCGGCACGATCGTGCCCCAAGGCGGCTCCCTCGTCCCCCGCGAGACCCCGGGCCACGGCGTCGACTTCGACGAGACCGCGGCCCGCCGCCACCCCGTGCCCGAGCCCCTCGGGCACGACCGCTGGGCCCTGCTGCGCAACACCGATGGGAGTGTGCAACGACCGTGACGACCGACACCCGACGGGCACTCGTCGTGCGCGGTGGCTGGGAAGGCCACCAACCCGTGACGATCACCGACCTCTTCGTGCCGTTCCTCAAGGACGAGGGCTTCACCGTCGACGTCTCCGACTCGCTGTCCGCCTACGAGGACGCGGACCTGCTCGCCGCCACCGACCTCGTCGTGCAGTGCTGGACCATGGGCACCATCACCGCCGAGCAGAGCGCGAACCTGTCCGCCGCGGTCCGTGCGGGCACCGGCCTGGCCGGCTGGCACGGCGGCATCGTCGACGCTTTCCGCGGCGACGTGCAGTACCAGTTGCTGACCGGCGGGCAGTTCCTGATGCACCCGCCCGGCTTCCTCGACCACGAGGTGCACATCGCCCCCGAACGCTCGGACCACCCTGTCGTCGCCGGCCTCGGCGACTTCCGGGTGCACACCGAGCAGTACTGGGTGGCCACCGACCCGCTCGTCGACGTGCTGGCCACCAGCACCTTCGAGGCCGACGACGTGCGCGAGCGCGCGACCGTGATGCCCGCCGTGTGGGCCAGGAGCTGGGGCGCGGGGCGGGTCTTCGTCAACACGATCGGCCACAAGCCGGACGACTTCGACGTGCCCGAGGTGCGGACACTGACCGAGAGGGGACTGCTGTGGGCGAGCCGGTGAAGCCGCTGCGCGTCGGCATGGTGGGCGCGGGGAAGATCAGCGGCGCCTACCTGGACACCCTGGCCCGGCTGGACAACGTGCGCCTGACCGCCGTCACGGACCTCGACCCCGGCCGCGCCGAGCAGGCCGCCCTGAAGGCCGGCGGGGAGGTCGCCGTCGCCCCGTCCGTCGTCGACCTCGCCGGCCGGGACGACGTGGACGCCGTCCTCAACCTCACGATCCCGGCCGCGCACGCCTCGGTCGCGCTCACCGCGCTCTCGGCCGGCAAGCACGTCTACGGCGAGAAGCCCCTCACGGCGAACCGCGGCGAGGCCGAGTCCGTGCTGGCCGCCGCCCGCGCCGGCGGCCTGCGGGTCGGCTGCGCCCCGGACACCGTCCTCGGCACCGGCACCCAGACCGCCCGCAAGGCCGTCGATGACGGGCTCATCGGCGCGCCCGTCGCCGCCACCGCGTTCATGACGACCCCCGGCCACGAGGCCTGGCACCCCGACCCGGAGTTCTACTACCAGCCAGGCGGCGGCCCGCTGCTCGACATGGGCCCCTACTACCTCTCCGCGCTGGTGCACCTGCTCGGCCCGGTCGCCCGCGTCACCGGCGCCGCGTCCCGGCCGCGTGCGGAGCGGGCGATCGGCAGCGGCCCGCGCGCCGGCGAGGTCTTCCCGGTCGAGGTCGACACGCACGTCACGGGCGTCCTCGAGCACGCGGGCGGGGCGCTGTCCACCCTCGTGATGAGCTTCGACATCCACGCCGCACGGCTGCCGAGGATCGAGGTGCACGGCACGGAGGCCTCCCTCTCGGTCCCCGACCCCAACCGCTTCGACGGCCCCGTGGAGCTGTACCGGCAGGGCGTCTGGCAGGAGTTGCCGGTGTCGGCCGGCTACCCCGAGGGCGGCCGGGGCACCGGGCTCGCCGACCTCGCCGCGGCCCTGGCCGAGGGCCGCCCGCACCGCGCCTCGGCTGAACTCGCCGGGCACGTCCTCGACGTGATGCTCACGCTGCTCGACTCCGCCCACCAGGGCGCCGCACTTGCGGTGCACAGCACCTGCGAGCGCCCCGCGCCCGTGGTGAACGCCGCGGCGACGCCGTAGCCGGCGCGGCCCGGACTGGCCGCCCGCGAAAGGCACCGCACAGATAGGGCGGCAGGAAGAAGAGGGCCTTCCTGCCGCCTTCTGCTGCCCGGAACACGTCACTTGAATTAATTGACGAACTCGACAGAAA
This sequence comes from Streptomyces sp. TS71-3, assembly GCF_018327685.1. Lineage (NCBI taxonomy): Bacteria > Bacillati > Actinomycetota > Actinomycetes > Kitasatosporales > Streptomycetaceae > Streptomyces > Streptomyces sp. TS71-3. Next base: position 3,497,247 of record NZ_BNEL01000003.1, read on the forward strand.
GTGGTCTGCAATTCGGCTGACAATGCATCGGACGCCCCTGACCACCAGCGAGAAGATGGAAGGCGCGCAAGACGTTGACTTGATAACACACTTGGTTTTACATGTCGGTGACCCGCTGGACAGGGAGGGCCGCCGATGCACGACCGGAGAGATTCCGGCGAGGAACGCATCACCGCATTCCTTGCCGAACGACTACGGCCCGCGCTGTATCCGCAGCGGGTGCCCCTGGACGTCAGCGCCTGGCACATCCCGGGGGAGCCCGTCCCCGCCGGCATCGCCCTGCGGGCCTCGTACGCCCCCTTCGCGGTGGGCGACCCCTGGGGCAGCCCCTGGTCCACCACCTGGTTCCGCGTCCACGCCGCGGTGCCGGAGCGCTGGGCGGGCCGCCGTGTCGACCTCCTCGTCGACCTCGGCGGCACGGACGGCGCCGCGGGCGGTCCCGCGGCTCTCGTCCACGACGCGCACGGCACACCCCTCAACGGCCTGCACCCGGGGGCGGACCCGCTTCCCGTGCGGCTCAGGGCGCGCGGCGGTGAGCAGGTGCGCCTGCTGATCGAGGCCGCCGCGGACCCGCCCATCGACCCGGACCGCGGCACCGGGCTCCTTCACGGCGACCCGGCCACCGCGGGCGACACTCCGCTGTACCGGTTGCGCAGCGCCGACCTCGCCGTCCGCGACGACGGCGTGTGGCGGCTGCTGCACGACATGGCGGCGCTGGCCGACCTGATGCGGGCCCTGCCCGCCGGCAGCGCCCGGAGGCAGGAGCTGAGCCACGCCCTGGAGCGCGCCATGGACGCCGTCGACCCGGCGGCCGCGGCCCGCACCGCGTCCCGCGCACGCGAACGGCTCGGCCCGGTGCTCGCCCGCCGCGCCGGCGACTCGGCGGGCAGCCTCGCCGTCGTCGGCCGGGCGCCCGTGGGCATGGGGCTGCGCCCCGCGCACGAGGCCGTACGCGCCTGCGCGCGGGCCTTCAGCACCCTGGCGACCCTCGCCGCGGAGTATCCCGAACTGGTCGTGGCGGTCCCCGGGGCCCAGCACCACGCCTGGATGAAGGAGCACCAGCCGCATGTCTTCGAGCGCATCCGCAAGGCGGTCGCCGACGGCAACTGGGCGCCCGTGGGGGGCATGTGGGTACCGGCGGACACCGAGCTCGCCGGGGGCGAGTCGCTGGTGCGGCAGTTCGTGCACGGCCGCCGCTTCCTCCGCGACGAGCTGGGCGCCGACAGCGACGGCGTCTGGCTGCCCGACGCGATGGGCGCCTCCCCGGCGCTCCCGCAGCTCGCCCGGCTGGCCGGCGCCACCTGGCTGCTGGCGCGCCGTCCGGCCCCGGACCACGCGCCCGCCCCGCCGCACCACACCTTCCGCTGGGAGGGCATCGACGGCACCGCCCTCCTCACCCATCTCGCGCCCGGCGCGCCCGAGGACGGCGCACCCGCCCTCACGGGGGCCGGCGCGTCCGCTCCCACCCCCGCCGGCCCCGCCACCCGTGCCCTGCTTCCCGCCGGCCGCCCGGCCGCCGGTCCCGACCGCGCCCTGCTGGAGCGCACCCGCCGCCTCGCCGACCTCGACGGAGCCCCGAAGGTGACGATGCAGCACCCGGCGGCGTTCTTCCGCACCGCCCGCGACGAGCACCCCGACAGCCCCGTCGTGCGCGGCGCACTCGACCTGGCACCGCACTGCGGCGGCTTCACCAGCCAGGCCCGCACCAAGCGCGCCAACCGGCTGAGCGAGTCACTGCTGCACGAGGCGGAACTCTGGTCCGCCACCGCGGCGGTGCGCCTCGGCATCGGCTACCCCCACGACGAACTCGACGCGCTGTGGAAGCAGGTGCTGGCCCAGCAGAGCGACGACGTCCTCTCCGGAGCCGGCATCGCCTGGGTGCACGCCGACGCGGAGGCCGCGCACCGGCTGGCGCAGCGCAGGCTCGAACGGCTGGTACGGCGCGCCGCGGGCGAGCCGGACGGCACCGCCGTGCTCAACCCCGCCCCGGTGCCGCGCCGCGAGGTCGTCGTGCTGGACGCACCCGCCGGCCCCGTCCCCGGCACCGCGCAGCTGATGCCCGACGGGCGCCTCGCCGTCCTCGCCGAGGCGCCCGCGCTCGGCGCCGGCCCCGCGGGCATCCCCCTCGGCGGCACGGCCCCCGTCAGCGTCCGCCCCGCGGCCGGCGGCGGGCACCTGCTCGACAACGCCCTGCTGCGGGTGCACATCGGCCCGGACGGCCTGGTGCGCTCCCTGGTCGACCTCGCCACCGGGCGCGACGCCATCGCCCCCGGCGCCGCGGGCAACCTCCTCCAGCTCCACCGCGAGGGCACCGGCCGCACCGGAGCCCGCGACCTGGACCCCCGCCCCGGCACGATCCGCGATCTGGACGGCGCGGCCCGCGTCGCCGTGTACGCGCACGGCCCGCTGCTGGCCACGGTGCGGGTGTCGCGCGTCACCGGACGGTCCACCGTCGTGCAGGACCTCACGCTCACCGCCGGCAGCCGCGCCCTGAGCATCGGCACCGACGTCGACTGGCGCGAGCGGGACACCGTCCTCACGTGCGCCTGGCCGCTGGACGTGCACGCCGAACAGAGCCGCGCCGGCATCCAGTTCGGGCACGTGACCCACCCCGTCCACGAGGACGGCGACGGGGACCCGGCGCGGCACCAGGCGACCGCGCACGGCTGGATCCACCTCGGCGAGCACGGCTGGGGCGTGGCCCTGGCCACCGACACGGTGCACGGCCACGACGTCGCCCGCCGCACCCGCGCCGACGGCGGCACCACCACCGTGCTGCGCACCACCCTCCTGCGCGCGCCCGGCCGACCCGACCCGCACGCCGACCGCGGACCCCAGCGGTTCCGGCACGCCCTGGTGCCCGCCGCGGACACCGCGGACGCCCGCGACGCGGGACAGGTCCTGTGCCATCCCCTGCGCCCCGGCCCGGCCGGCCCGCCCGGCCCGCCCCTGGTCGCCGTCGACAACCCGGACGTCGTGATCGACACGGTCAAGCTCGCCGACGATCGCAGCGGTGACGTCGTCGTGCGCCTCCATGAGTCGCGCGGCGGCCGGGCGGCCGTACGGCTCGCCGTCGGGTGCGCCGCCACGGCCGTGCACGAGACGGACCTGCTGGAGGAGCGGAGCGCCGAGCACCCGCTCAGGGGCGGCGGGGTGCGGCTCACGCTGCGGCCCTTCCAGATCCTCACGCTGCGTCTGGTGCGCGGCCCCGTCCCCTGCGACGCGCCGGAGGGCCACGGTGCCTGACACGCAGCAGGCCGGCGGCCTTCCGCCCGAGACCTACGCCCGGTTGCGCCGCTGGGCGGAGCAGGACGGGCCCATGACCACCCGGGCGCGCGTCGTCCTGCTCGCCGCGCAGGGGCTGCGGGACGCCGAGATATCCCGCCGCCTCGGGGTGTCCCGGCAGACCGTGGGCACCTGGCGGCACCGCTGGCAGAGCGCGGGCCTCGCCGGGCTGCGGCAGCGGCCCCGCACCGGACGCCCCGTCACCGTCGACGAGGCGGAGGTCGTCACCCGCGCCCTTCTCGCACCCGGCGGCAGCGGCGCCAGTCGGGCCATCGCCCGCGAAGTGGGCCTCTCGCACGCCACGGTCGCCGCCATCCGGCGCCGCTGGCGGCTCGCCGCCGACGAGTTCCCCACGCCGCACGTCCCGACCAGGCCCCCGCTGCCAGGCGCCGACATCTGGGTGATGGGCCTCTACGTCGACCAGGACCGCGCCGTGCTGCTCACCGGAACCCGGCCTGGCGCATCGGGCCCGGCCCCGGCCGCCTCGGTGATCGGCGAGGACCTGCTCGACGGCCTCGACCGCGCCCTGGACGCGGTCCGCGCCGCCGCCCCCGGCACCGCCGCCGCGGCCGTCGGAGACCAGGCCCTGGCGCGGTACCTCGCCGCGGCCGCCGAGCACCATCCGGACATCGCCCTGCACGCCGTGACTCTGTGGGATGCAGCCCAGGACCCGGACGGCGGGCCGCACCGGGGGACCCGCGGCCGGACGAGGACCGCTGGGCCCGCACCGACCGATACGGAGCCGGGGCCCACACGCGCCGCCACCGAACCCGAGCCCGCCGCGGTGGGCAAGCTGACCTTCCACGACCTGCCCGCCCGCTCCACCTGGCGCGGCTTCCTGCACGCCATGATCGCCCTCGACAGCACCAGCCACCCCGAGTCCTCCCGGCGGGTCTACCTCGACCTGCTCAGCGCCCTGGAGCGGCACGGCACGGCGCGCACCACCGGCCCGTTCGCGCCGGTGTGCTGGCTGCGCGAGAACGTCGCCGAGCACCTGCGCGCGGCCCGCGCGGGCCAGGCCCCGGCGCACCAGGGCTCGTTCAGCGGCGTCAACCAGATCGACCTGGGCTCGTTCAACGAGTGCGTGGTCATCGAGTCCGTACGGCTGTCCGGGAGCATCACCCGCGGCGAGATCGCCCACCGCACCGGGCTCACCCAGCAGTCGGTCTCCCGGATCGCCCGTTCGCTGCTGGACCGCGGCATCCTCGTGGAGGACGCGCAGCGCCGCGCCACCTCCGGCAAGCCGCGCACCCCGATGCGGCTGTGCGGCACCGCCGCCCACGCGCTCGGCCTGCACATCGACCCCGAAGTGCTCACGGCCGTCGTCATCGACCTGGACGGCTCGCTGATCTGCACATGCACCCGGCCGGTGGGCGCCGGCATCGAACCCGGCGCGTTCGTGGACCAGGCGGTCGCCCTCGCCCGGGAGACCCTGGAGAAGGCCCGCGGCGCGGTGCGCGAGGACGGCTTCCTCGGCATCGGCGTGGCGGTGCCGGGGCCGGTGGACATCGCCTCGGGCACGGTGCTCGCCCCGCCGCTGCTCTCCGCCTGGGACGACCTGCCGCTGCTGTACCTCCTCAAGGACCACTTCCCGTGCCCGGTCATCATCGAGAAGGACTCCCTGGCGGCGGCCGCGGGGGAGCGGTGGATCGGCCGGGACCGCAGGGCGCGCGACTTCGCCTACCTCTACCTCGGCACCGGCGTCGGCTCCGGGCTCTACCTCAACGGCGACCTGTACCGCGGGGTCAGCGCCAACGCGGGGGAGTTCGGGCAGCTGTGCGCGCTGACGCTGGGCCGGGTGGGCGCGGACGGTCGGCCCGAGATCCTGCCGGAGTGCAATCCGCCGGTCTCGGTCAGCGACCTCGCCGCCCGCGGCGGGCTGCACACCCCGGAGGCGGCGCTCGGGAGCACGGCCGCCTACCGGGCAGTGGGCCGTGCGGCGGCCGCCGGCGACCCGGCCGCGGTGGCGGCGCTGCGGGAGGTGGCGGGCGCGGTGGGGCGCGGCGCGCTCGGCCTCGTCGACCTGCTGGACATCGACCTGATCGTGCTCGGCGGGCCGTTCTTCACCGAGGACGTCGCGGACTTCTACCTGGACGAGATCGGGCGCACCGTCAACGAGTTCCCCACCGCGCGACGCCTGCGGCGGGTGGAGGTGGAGCGCTCCGTCCTCAGCGCGGAGGCGGCCGCGGTGGGTGCGGCGTCCACGATCTTCCATGCGACGTTCACCCCGCGGCTGAGGGGCCGGGCGCAGGGCTGAGCGGGTCACGCGGTGCGTGGTGCCCCGTTCGCGCAGTTCCCCGCGCCCCTGTTCTCGGCGCTTCGCGCCTCTTCCGGGGGTGCCCCTGGCGGCCGGTGGTGACGTGGCGGTTTCGTCGTGGCTGGTCGCTTCCCCACTGCCTTGAGGGCGTGGGAGGTACCCCCACCCCGCGCCCCTGACAGGGCACGAAGCGCCCTTACAAGGGGCGCGAGGAACCGCGCGAGCAACCAGCCACCTGGCGACGGTCCGAGCACGGCGCACGTCACCCCTCCGGGTGGCCGTGGGGGAACCACCGGCCGGGGGGCCGCCTACACCACGGGCTTCGTGGGCCGGGTCTGCGTCCGCGGGATCTGGCCCTTGAGCATCCGGCCGCCATCCGCGGTGAGCCGCAGGTAGTAGTCGGACGAGCAGGCCGTACCGTCCTCGTCGAGCGCCCGGTACCCGGAGCCCGCCGGCACGTCCGCGGCGGTGGCCGCGGTCTTGGCGATCTGGTTGCTCTCGTTGTACTCGTCGAACATCGAGATGTAGAAGCCGGCGACCTTGATGCCCACCAGGTTGTAGAACTGGCGCCACATCAGGTCGCCGTGCCCCCGGTGCCCAGACTGGAGGTCACCGGGGATCACGCACGGCTGGTAGTCGATGCCGTGCGCGTCGCAGTCCGCCTTGTCCGGGGTGTTGAGGTCCCGCAGGAACTGGTCGGCCCCGCCCACGTCGGAGATCCGTCCCACCATCCACGGCGAGATCATGTGGAAGCCGTGGTACACGTCCGAGAAGCCGGGCCGGGAGTCGTCCGTGCCGGCGCGCCAGTGCGTGGGCACTCCGCCGATCAGGTAGACGCCCTGGCCCTTGAACCAGTTGACGACGTCCAGGCACTGGTCCGGCGTGAAGGGGCGCCCGGGGTCGTTGAACCCGAAGCCCCAGATGCACACCACCGGCTTGCCGTTCTGCCTCGCGTACGCGCTGGAGGCGGTGTGCGCCTTCATCTTCGACGTCCAGTCGTCCTTGATCTGCGACTGCATGTCGGTCCAGCCGGTGACGTCGTACATGATGTAGAACTTCCGGCCGTGCCTCTCCGCGGCCGTGCGCACCTTCTGCGCCATCGCGTCCCGGGTGGGCCCCTCGGGGCTGAACGGGTTGAAGCGCTGCAGGGCCGCGGTGTCGCAGCCGTTCTCCTGCATCCAGCGGAAGTGGGTGTCCACCGTCTGGTCGTCCCAGGAGGAGAACAGCGCCGCGCGCCCTCCGCCGTTCAGGTTGCCGTAGTCGGTCGGGTAGACCTTCTGGTACTCGCTGATGTCCGGCCAGGACGTGATGCCGGAGTTGGACGGCGACGGGGCATGGCTCATGTCCTTGCTCCAGTGCCACCATCCGTTGATCGGGGCGCCGTCACCGCCGCAGGCGAACCAGCCCTGGTAGCCGACGGTGATCTTCCCGACGACGTCCCCTGCGGGGCTCGCGCCGGGCGATGCGGTGCGCGGCGCGGGAGCCGCGCCGGCCTGGCCGGCGGCCACGGCGCCGGCGACGCCCGCGGAGGCGCCCAGTGCGGATGCCAGTAAAGTGCGACGATTCATGCTCATGGGGGAATTCCTCCATTGTTTCTGCCGGCATGCGCCGAAAACTCCCTGAGACGGGAAGCGGCGTCATGGGGACCGGCCCGAAGAGGTGGGGGAACGTCAGGCGGCGGCAGCTCCGCTTACTCCTCCGGGTGTGCTGCGAAAATACGTCTCCCGCCCCGGCCTGACAAGACCCCGGGAAATGAGAATTCGGCAGGGAAACCGCCCGTGACCTGCTGTCATGTCAGGCTGCTTTTCTTCCACTTTCCGATTGCGCCGCATTGTGGAATTTCTGCGGTGCGGGCCGCCTGCTATTCGTCGGGATGCGGGCCGGTGGGAAAGCGCCCCGGCAGCGGCGCGGGGGTGCGGGCAGAAGGCCCGCACCCCCTTGGATGCGCTCAGCGTGTCGTGCGGCCGACCGACGGCGCCCGGCGGTCAGGGATAGCTGACCACGTTCGCCACCGTGCTCGACTTGTCGGCGGGACCGCCGGTGTCGTTGATGACATGGGTGATGCTGCCCGCGCCACCGCCCAGCGAGACGGCGACCAGGTCGTGGAACTTCACCCCCGGCACGTCGGGAGCCTCGAAGGCGCGGTCGGCGGAGACCGAGTTGTCGACGTTGAAGAAGCAGTAGCTGCCCACGCCCCAGGCCTCGTGGTGCTGCACCGAGTCGGCGACCTTGTAGGCCGCGTAGCCCTTGGTGTCACCGTTCATCCAGGAGCCCTGGTCCGGCGGGTCGTACGGCATCTCGTTCTGGAAGAAGTACGTTCTGCCCCTCTCGCCGTTCCACGTCACCTGGTACTTCTGGTAGTGCTCGACGAACAGGCCGTACATGGTGACGTCGGCGCCGTTGACCACCAGGCCCTGGTCGGCCGTGTTGGAGTCCCAGCCCACGCCGTCGCCGTGGTCGGCGCGCCAGATCCACAGGTGGTCGCCGATCACGTTCGAGCTGTTCACCGTGAGGCTGGTGGTCGCCTTGCCGACCCCCGCGCCGCCGACCCGGAAGAACACGTCGTGCAGCGCCGTCGGATCCCCGGAGTGGTCCGCACCCGAGCCCTTCGGGCCGACCTGCATCAGCTCATCCGAGTTGGTGGTGCCCGCGTCGATGAGCAGCCCGGCGAGCTGCACGCCGTCGACGTCGTCCACGGACACCGCCGTGGCGCCGCCGTCCGGGATCAGCGTGGCGAGGCCGAGGCCCAGCACCACCGTGTCCGGCTTGGTGACGTGCAGCGTCTGGTCGAGGTGGTAGACACCCGGCGTGAAGAGCAGGTGCTTGCCCGCGTCCAGTGCCGCGTTCATGTCGGCGGCGCTCGCCCCCGGCTTGGCGATGTAGAAGTCGTCCAGCGGGATCGAGGTGCCCTTCGGCGTGCCCGACGACCAGGACGTGCCGGACGAGTCGGTGCGCACCGCGGGCACGAACACCTTCCACGCGCCCGAGTCGTCGACGTAGAGGAACGGCTTCTCGCGTGAGACCGGGGTCTTGTCGACCCTGGTGTAGGGCGGGTTGGGGAAGTCGCCGGCGGGGGCGTTGTCGGACCCGACGAAGACCATGTTCCAGTTGGCGCCCTTCCAGCCGCCCCACTCGGTGTTCCTGGACAGCCACTGCTGCTGGGAACCCGAGTTCACGGTGCCGTCGACCTTGGTGTCGGCCAGCAGCCCGCCGCTCGACCAGCCGCCGTCGTCGAGCTGGAGGTCGCCCTTGAGGTGCATGCGGCGGTACGGGGCCGCCTGGGAGACCGCCCAGCGGTCGCCGCCCCCGGGCGGGTTGACGGCCAGGTTCTCGGCGTCGCGCCAGAAGTTCTGCGTGGCGTTGCCGTCGAACCAGTCGGCCTCGGCATGCACCGCGCCGTTGATGGTGGTGTCGTCCGGCGACAGGCCGAGGCCGGCGACCTGGGTGTAGAAGCCGACGTTGGCGTCGGCGTCGTAGGTGCCCGGCTTGAAGAGCAGGGCCTGCCGCTGCTCGCCGAACTGGTTGGTCTCCTGCTGCTTGAAGACGCTGTCGAGCTTGCCCTGGATCTCGTCCTTCGACATCGACGGATCGAAGATCGCGACATTCGGGCCGAGGTCAGGGTCGCCCTCGGCGGCGTCCGCGCTCTGCATGGTGAGCGCGGCGGCCCCGGCCCCGACCAGCACGGCGAACGCCGCCCCCAGCCGGGCCAGCTTCCGGCCTCTTCTGTGGTCGCCCTTCACGGAGAGGAACATCGTGCGCCCTCTCAGCCCGTGTACCCGGCGAAGATCTTGGTGAACTGCCAGGCGTCCTGGTCGACGCCGGAGCAGGTGTCGTCGTTCGGGTAGGCGCCGGAGCACGGCCGGTCGCGGTTGACGGACCAGAACGACAGGCGCGCCAGGTGGTGCTGCTTCGCGTAGTCCAGGATGGTCTGGAAGTTGTCCGGGGTGACCTTCTCCTGGACGTCCGTGATCCCGTTCATCGACGACAGGCCGCTGTGCGCGTAGGCCTCCTCGTCGCTGTAGCCGTAGGCGCTCTTGACCCGGTCCTTCAGCCCGTCGGTGGCCTGGATGGTCAGCTGCCCCATGTCCTGGCCGGAGCCCCCGAAGTCGAACGGCATGATCGTCCAGCCGTCCACCTCCAGGTCCGAGTCGGCAGCCCTGTTGATCATGCTGTCGTCGGGGCCGTTCTGGTCGCTGGGGAAGGTGACGTACGTGGTCAGGCCGGAGTTGTCGGCCTTCACCTTCTTCAGCGCGTCGATCGTCTTCGCTTGCGTGTTCGGGTCGTTGTAGGCGTCGCCCTCGATGTCGATGTCGATCGCCTTCAGCCCGTAGGCGTCGATGACCTTCTGGTAGGCGCCGGCCAGGGCGTCCGCGTCGGAGCAGGACTGCTCCAGCTTGTTGCCGCTCGCTCCGCCGAAGGACGGCACCACGTCGCCGCCCTTGGCGCGCACCGCGTCGACGGTCTTCTCGTCCTGCCCGCCCTTGAGCGGACGGCTGCCGTCCCACTGCGGGTCGCAGTTGCCGGCGTCGAGGACGAAGGCCATGGTGAACCAGCTGACCCCGGTGGCGTCCATGACCTCGGCCGGGTCCGGCGGATTGCCCCAGCCGTTGTAGATGTACGGGGCGACGGCGGCGGGGGCGGCCTTGACGGCGGGCGCGCTGCCGGGCGTGCCGGCCCAGGCGGCCACGGTGGTGCCGGTCGCGGTGGCGGCCACGGCCGCGGCCAGGGCGATCCAGCGCCCGCGGCGTGACATGCGGTGTCGTGCAGTGCTCAACGTGCTCACCTCTTGTTGTGGGGGGAGAGGGCGGCAGCGGGGGCGACGGCGGCGCCGTGGCCCGCGGGGGCCTTGGCCGGAGCGTGGCCGGCGGCGGAGCCGCCCCAGGTGAAGGTGGCCGAGGCGCCGGCCGGCAGGTCGTAGGTGAAGTGCTCACCGTTCCAGCCGATGTCGGCGGTCTGGATGGAGCCGGTGTCGTTGTAGGCGATCAGCGCCTTGCTGCCGTCCGGGTTCTGCCAGGCGACGTTCATCACGGAGGGGTCGGCCGTGGAGTCGATGCGGTGGGCGCCGGGCCTCACGAACTTGGTGAGGTGGCCCATCGTGTAGTACTCGATGGTGTAGTCCACCTGCCCGGACCTGTCGTCGCCGTTGTGCACCGTGATCAGCCCGGTGCAGGTGCCGCAGCCGCCGTTGTGCGGGCCGCCGTTCTGGTCCACCGCCAGCGACCACTTCACCCAGCTGCTGCCCCAGTTGCGGGTGTAGTCGATCAGGTTGTGCATGTCGTCGTGCTGCTGGTTGGCGACCCAGGTGCCGCCGGAGTGCTCGGTGTCGAAGACGCCGATGTCCGGGTAGCGGTCGTGGATCGTGGACTGCTCGCCGACGTCGCCCTCGTAGCCGTGCCAGGCCATGCCGCCGAAGTTGGGGTTGCCCCTGACGGCCGCGTCGCCCACCGTCTCGGCCGCGTACTCGTCGTAGCGGTTCCAGTTCCAGTCCAGCGCCAGGACCTTGGTGGACAGGCCGGCCTGCTGGAGGGCGGGCAGCAGGTCCGTCTTGGTGAAGTACGCGAGCCCCGAGCCGTTCCACTGCATGGACGGGTAGCCGGAGCAACAGGTCGGCTCGTTCTGCACGGAGACGTAGTCGACCGGCACGCCGCCCGCCTTGTACGCCTGGAGGTACTTGACGAAGTACTGGGCGTAGGCGGCGTAGTACTTGGACTGGAGCCAGCCCTGGTCGAGGCTGTCGTTGTCCTTCATCCAGGCGGGCGCCGACCACGGCGAGCCCATCACCTTGGTGTCCGGGTTGAGCTGCCTGGCCTGCTTGGTGAGCGGCAGCACGTCGGCCAGGTCGTGGTCGATCGAGAAGTGCGAGAGGCTCTCGTCGGTCTGCCCGGCCGGCATGTCGTCGAAGGTGTACCCGGTCCTGGCCAGGTCGGAGCCGCCGATGGGATTGCGGATGAAGTCGAGGCCGATGCCCTGCTGCGGGTCGAAGAGCTTCGTCATGGCCTCGTCGCGGGCCGACTGGCTGAGCGCCCCGCTGCTGTTCATCAGCCACGCCGCGGTGTCCGTGAAGGAGGCGCCGCCGCCCTCGAACGCCTGGTACTGCTTGGAGTCGTCGACCTGGATCTTTCCCTGGCCCGCGGCGAACGCCACCGGATCCTGCTTTTCCAGGCCCTTGACGACATGGCGGCCACCGGAGTCGTCGGTGGTGGTCAGGTAGACCTGGACCGCCTCGCCCGCCGTCGGGTCCGCGTTCGCCAGTGTGGGGTACAGGGCGGCCGCGCCGAGGGCGGTCAGTGCCGCCGTCCAGAGCACGCCACGTCTGCCCGCGAGGCGTCGTGGGGTGCTGCGATGTGTGGGGTGTCTCATTGTGGGGGGATGCCTTCCTGGTTCGCGGGCGGGCCGCTCGGCGCCCGGATCCCGGAGGACGGCAGGCGCCGTTCACACCCGCACATGCGGCCCGGCCGGAAGGTCGTGCGGCCGGGTTCTGGGCCACATGGTTCGGGAGTTGAACATGTCTCGTCAATAGGTACGCACCAATGACTGGCTCTTGACCTTCCGGAAACGGGGAGCCTTCAGAAGGTGAAGACGCGGTGTGTCCACCGTGGTACGCGATGTGACCTGATGTCAGGGGGCGACGGGGAGGGGGCGATGGGGGCCGCCGGGAACAGGCCGGGGAGCCCCGCGGGCGGCGCCGGCCCGCGGGGTGCTCCGAAGTCCCTTTCCGTTTGCGGTTATCGCGGCTGGTACGCCGCCACCGCAAGCCCCGGCGTGCCGACCCGGGCGGTGAAGACCGCGCCGTCCAGGGGCCCGGGGGAGGCAAGGCCCGTGCGGGCCGAGGTGACGTACAGGCAGCGGCCGTCGTCGCCGCCCAGGCACACCCCGGCGGGCTGCGAGGCGGGTACCGCCAGCACCCGGTCCAGCGAACCGTCAGGGAGGTAGCGGTGCACCGCCCCCGCGCCCCAGACCGCGCACCACAGCGCCCCGTCCGCGTCCACCGCCATGCCGTCCGGACTGCCCTCGCCGACCGTCACGAAGACCTCCGGCGCGCCCAGCTCGCCCGACTCAGGGTCGACGGGGTACCGGCGGATCACCCCGCGCGCGCTGTCCGCGAGGTACAGGGCCGTGCCGTCCGCGGTGAACGCCGGGCCGTTCGGCACGGTGATGCCCTCCAGCACCCGGTGGACGGACCCGTCGTGGTCCACCCGGAACAGCGCCCCGGCGTTCGGCACCGCGTCATAGGCCATGCTGCCCGCCCAGAACCGCCCCTGCGGGTCGGCCGTGCCGTCGTTCATCCGGCGGCGCACCTCGCCCCCCTCCACGGGCCGTGCCAGCCACTCAGTGCCGCCGTCCGGGCCGAGCAGCGCCACCCCGGTGCCGGCCGCGGCGATCCAGTGGCCGTCCCGGCCGGCGACGGGCGCCACCGCGCCCAGCGGCTCCGGCAGTTCCGCCAGCACCTCCAGGGCGCCGGACGGGTCGCCGGGGGCGGCCAGCAGCCGGCCGGCGAGGATGTCGGTGAGCACGATCCGGCCGGCCACCTGGCGGATGCCCTCGCCCAGTTCGAGACGGTCGGTCCACAGCGGTTCCAGGGTGCTCTGCTCGGTCACTGGCTCGGGTTCCTTCCTGGCGCGTGCGGTGGGGGAGTGGCGGGGCCGGTGGGGCGGGAGGGGGCCGGCCCGGGAGGGCCGGACGGAGCGGTGGCGGATTCGGGGGAGGGGATCCGCCCGGGAGGGCGCGGGGCCGCCGTGCGGGCCGGCGCCGTCAGCGTCAGCCGCCAGCGCACCTCACCGGAGGCGGGGACCACGGCCGCGTCGCCCTCCCCGGCGTCGTCCAGCGCGAAGCAGCGGCCGAGCATCGGCTCCACGCCGCAGCTGCGGTACGGCGCCTTGGCCGGGAAGCCGCCCAGGTTGCGCCAGAGCGCGACCGCGGTCGGCTGGCCCGGCGCGTGCAGAGCCATGCGCAGCACATCGGGGCCGTCGTGCACCTCGGCCGCGTCGGTCAGCAGCACCGCCCCGACCGCGGTGCCGTCGTCGGGCCCGAAGCGGTCCAGCGGCAGCCCGCACGGCGCGGGCCAGGCGCCGGTGACCCAGGGGTCGCCGGCGGGCCAGGGCGCATCGAGCAGCGGTGCCGCCTCGGGGTGGAGCCGGACCGGCGTGCCCGCGGGGGCGGCCACCCGGGCCTGCTCCGACAGCTCCAGCAGAGCGTGCGCGGCCCACACGAACCGGCGGCCGGGCTCCGCGCGCAGCCGGTAGTCGACGACCGCCGTCGCGCCCCCGGCCCGGATCCGGCGGGTGAGCCGGAAGCCCGGCCAGTCGACGCTCTCCGTGTCGCCCTCCCGCGTCCACGGCCGCGACCAGGCGTCGCCGTGGTCGGGCGTGCCGCGGACCGTGGGCACGCACTCCTCCAGGCCGCCCGCGTCGGCGAAGGCGTCCCCTGGGGCGACCCGCGCCCTGCGCGGCTCCGGGCGCTGCCAGAGCCACTCGCGAGCGCCCGTGGTGAGCGACGTCCACCGGCCGCCGTGGGTCGGGTCGGTCACGATCCGCAGCTCGCGGTCATGGGCGGCAGTGCTCGCCGTGCCGCCTGCCGCGGGGCCGCTCACCATTCGGCGAAGGAGCCGTCGGGGTGCCGCCACACCGGGTTGCGCCAGGCGTGGCCCTTGCGGTCCGCGGCCCGGACGGCGTCCTCGTCGACGGTGACACCGAGGCCCGGCAGGGTGCCGCGCCGGGCGAGGCCGTCCTCGAAGCGGAACGGCTCGGTGTCCACGACGTACGACAGCAGGTCCGCGTCCTTGTTGTAGTGGATGCCGCGGCTCTGCTCCTGGATGAGGAAGTTGGGCGTGGCGAAGCCGACCTGGAGGCTGGCGGCGAGCGCGATCGGGCCGAGCGGGCAGTGCGGGGCGAGCTGGGCGCCGAACGTCTCGGCCAGCGAGGCGATCCTGTGCACCTCCGAGATGCCGCCCGCGTGCGACAGGTCCGGCTGGGCCACGGCGATGCCCGCGGTGAGCGCCGGCAGGAACTCGCCGCGGCCGTAGAGCCGTTCACCCGTGGCTATCGGCACGGGGCTGGCGGCCACCAGAGCGGGCAGCAGATGGCCCTGGTCGGGCAGCAGCGGCTCCTCCGCGAACAGGGGGTGCAGCGGTCCCAGTTCGGCGAGCACGCGGCGGGCGCTCGCGGGGGTGAAGCGGCCGTGGAAGTCCACGGCGACGTCCCGGTGCGGCCCGAGCACCTCGCGCACCGCGGCGACCCGCTCGACGACCCCCGCGGTCTCCGCGGGCGTGGTCACCGGCGAGGTGCGCCCCGCGGCGTTCATCTTCACGGCCGTGAAGCCCGCCGCCACCTGCTCGGCCGCCTGCTCGCGCAGCTCACCGGGCTCGTCTCCGCCGATCCACGCGTACACCCGCACGGTGTCCCGCACCGGGCCGCCCAGCAGGGCGTGCACCGGAGCGCCGTACACCTTGCCCGCGATGTCCCACAGCGCCTGGTCGAGGCCGGCCACGGCGCTGGAGAGCACCGGGCCGCCGCGGTAGAAGCCGCCCTTGCTGAGCACCTGCCAGTGGTCCTGGATGCGCAGCGGGTCCGTGCCGACGAGGTGGTCGGCGAGCACGTCCACGGCGGCGCGGACCACCTCGGCGCGGCCCTCGACGACCGGCTCGCCCCAGCCGACGACGCCGTCGTCGGTCTCCACCCGGCAGAACAGCCAGCGCGGCGGCACCAGGAACGTCTCGATCCGGGTGACCCTCACTTCTCCTCACCGGCCGGGCGCTCGCCGTCGGGGGTGTCGACCACGTCCCTGACCCGGTCCACATCGCGCAGTGCCTGGGCGAGCAGGGCCCGCATGGCGTGCTCGGCGCCCGGCGGGTCGCCGGCGCGCACGGCCTCGAGCACCGCACGGTGGCTGGGCACCGGGTCGTCGGCGCGGCCGGTGCTGTGCACCAGGCGGTCGCGGTGGGCGAGACCTGACTCGATCACCATCTCCATGCGCTCCAGAAGCTCGTTGTGGGTGGCGGCGAGCAGGGCGCGGTGGAAGGCGAGGTCGGACTCGACGGCGTGGTGCGCGGTGCCCTCCTCCTCGCCCATCGCCGCGAGCGCCTCGTCCAGGGCCGTCAGGTCCTCCTCGGTGCGCCGCTCGGCCGCCAGCCGGGCCGCGGCGGGCTCGACGATGCCGCGCACCTCGTCGAGGTTGTGCAGCAGGGGGCCGTTCGGCTCGGAGACCGTGCTCTCGGCGAACTGCCAGCGCAGCACGTCCGCGTCCAGGAGGTTCCAGTCGGAGCGGGCCCGCACGAAGGTGCCGCGCTTCTGCCGGGCGTCCACCATGCCCTTGGCGGCCAGCACCTTCAGGGACTCCCTCAGCGCGGTGAGGCTGACGTCCAGCTCGCTCTGGAGCGCCACCAGGTCCAGCGTCGCTCCTTCCGGGAACTCGCCGCTGAGCACCCGGCGCGCGAGGGTCTCCACGGTCTGGCCGTGCACCCCGCGGCGCGCGTAAGGCGACATGTCGATTCCTGCCTTTCTCCTGGTGAGGTCTGCGGCTCTCCTGATGGGACGGGGCGCTTCAGGACGAGTCCTTGGCGACGCTCCAGCCGCCGTCGACGAGCAGGCTCGCGCCGGTGATGTACGAGGCGTCAGGGGAGGCCAGGAAGGCGATCGCGGCTGCCGCCTCCTCGGCACGCCCGAGCCGGCCCAGTGGGGTGGCGGCACCGCTGAGCGAGCGGTCCGCCTCGGAGATGCCGTCCCAGGCACTGGTCAGGATCGGGCCCGGCAGCACGGAGTTGACCCGCACCCGCGGCCCGTACTCTACGGCGAGCTGTCCGCTCAGGGACAGCAGCGCGCCCTTCGACGCGGCGTAGGCGGGACGGCCCGGCAGGCCCATGTGGGCGTGCACGGACGAGGTGAACACCGCCCCGCCGGCCTCCTCGGCGAGGTCGGGCAGCACCGCCTTGAAACCGAGGAAGGCGCCGGTGAGGTTCACGGAGAGCTGCCGCTCCCAGGAGGCCAGCGTCATCTCGTGCGCCGGCCGCAGCTCCACCGTGAACGCGTTGCTGACCAGCACCCCGATGGGGCCGAAGGAGTGCGCCGAGGCGACGACCCGCTCCCAGTGGCCGGCGTCCGCGACGTCCGCGACCACGAACAGCGCCTGCCCGCCCGCGCGGCGGATGTCCTCGGCGACCTGCTCGCCGCGGTCGGCGGCGACATCGGCGAGCACCACCGCGGCACCCTCCTCGGCGAGCCGCTGCGCGGTGGCGGCGCCGATACCCGAGGCCGCTCCGGTGACGACGGCGACGCGGCCGCTGAAGCGGGCGCCGTGCCGTTGTGGGGGTTGGTTCATGAGGCGGGTCCACTCCTCGGGGACGGGGCCGGGCCGGCGTGCGGAACGGCCGTGGGGGCGTGCGGTGGGTGCGCCGCACGCGGACGCGGTGCGGCCGGGCGGCAGCCCGCCCCGGCCATTTTATTTAGGAAGTTATGTGTGCCGGTGGCCGTCGTCGCCCTCCTGCCGTACGAGGACGACGAGTTCGGCGTCGTACCGCGCGGTCCATGCGAACGGCAGGCCCGCGTGGCACAGGTGGGCCCCGCTGTAGACGGTGCCCGTGGCCGGGTCCGCGTACCGTGCGGCGGGGTCGAGCCCGCGCAGGCGCAACCGCGCGGCGCGGCCGGGCACCAGCGGCGCGCCGTCCAGCCGCCCCGTGCTCCAGGCGGTGACCGCGAGGTGCCCGCCGCCCGCGTCCTCGTACTGCACCCCGCAGGTCGCGTCCGCGGGGGAGCCCAGCAGGCGCACCTCGCCGTGGTGCAGGACGTCCCGCACCTCCTTGTAGCGGGCCACCCACGCGGCGGCCTCGGCGCGCTGCGCCGGGGTCCAGGCCCGGATGTCGGCGCCGATGCCGAGGACGCCCGCCATGGCGGTGACGAACCGGAACGCGAGGGAGCGGGGCCGCGGGTCGAAGACTCCCGGCGCGTCGGTGACCCAGGAGCTCATCACGTGCGGGGCGTGCGCGTGCAGGAAGCCGTACTGGATCCCGAGCCGGTCGAGCGGCGCGGTGTTGTCGCTGGGCCACACCACGTCGGTGCGGGCGAGGGTGGCGTGCTCGATCCGTCCGCCGCCGCCCGCGCAGCCCTCCACGCTCACCCCGGGGTGCGCGGCGCGCAGGTGGTCGAGCACCCGCAGGTACCCGGTGACGTGCCCGGCGTCCAGGTCGAGGCGGTCCGCCGGGCCGGCGCCGGGGCGGCCGCGCTCGGTGGGCGGGCGGTTCATGTCCCACTTGAGGTAGTCGATGTCGTACGTGCCGAGCAGCCGGTCCAGCATGCCGAGCACGAACTCCTGGACGTCCGTGCGGCCGAGGTCGAGCAGGAGCTGGTTGCGGACCAGCGTCGGCTCGCGGCCCTCGATCCGGTACACCCACTCGGGGTGCTCCGCGTAGAGCCGGGAGGCGGGGCTGACCGCCTCCGGCTCCACCCACAACCCGAAGCCGAGGCCGAGCGCGCGCACCTCGGAGACGAACGCGCCGAAGCCGCCGGGGAACGAGGCGGGCTCGGGGTGCCAGTCCCCGAGGCCTCCGGTGTCGTCGTCGCGGCCGGTGAACCAGCCGTCGTCCACCACGAACAGCTCGGCGCCCAGCTCGGCGGCGGCGCGGGCCAGTTCGAGCTGGCTGCCCGCGTCGACGTCGAACCCGGTCGCCTCCCAGGAGTTGTAGAGCACGGGACGGGTGCGGTGCAGCCGGTCGCCGGCGAGGGTGCGCTCGTAGCGGTGCCACACACGGGCGAGACCGCCCAGGCCCTCGGAGCTGAAGGCGCAGGCCAGCCGGGGCGTGCTCAGCGTCTGTCCGGGCGTGAGCGGGACCGTGCCCTCGTGCGGCACCCGGCCCGCCCGCACGCGCACCGCGCCACCGGGTTCCGCGTCGGCCGTGATGTGCCAGTTCCCGGGCCAGGCCAGTGCGAGGCCGTAGGCGGCGCCCGTGTCGTGGCCGGCGTCCGCGGTGTCCTGCACGGCGAGCCAGGGCGCGTAGGCGTGGCCGGGCGCGCCCTGCGTGGAGCCGATCTCGAAGCTGCCCCGCGGCAGGTCGACGGGCGTGAGCTGGAACTCCTGCGACCACTGCCCGGTCAGGCAGGTGAGCCGGGCGGTGCCGGTGAGGGGCACGTTCACGGCGCCGGAGTCGAACCGGGCGAGCTTCAGTTCCTCCTCGCCGGTGCAGGTGAGTTCGGTCCACCGCAGGATCACGTCGGTGCCGGGCACCGTCTGGTAGCAGAGCTCTGCCCGCAGGCCGAGCACGGTGTCGGCGAACGCGACGCGCAGCGTGCCGGGCCGGCCCTGACCTGCGGCCTCGAACTCGGCTCCGTCGAACTCCCACCAGACGCCCCGCTCCCCGCCCGGGCGCTCGGCCACCAGGTCGGCGCCGGTGAAGGGCCGCAGGCCCGCGGGGATGTACTCGGCGGGGGCCGCGTCCGCGGGGGTGAGGAAGTGGGTGCGCCGCGACCAGTCCAGCGGGTCGGGCCCGTCCTCCACGCCCCGCGGGCCCCACGAGGCCAGCTCGGCCCAGCGGCCGTGGCCGGGCACCACGACGGTGTACGAGGTGGTGTCGGTGGTCAGGGTCCAGCGGCGGCCGGACCGCCCGGCCGCGCCGGCCCCCGTCCCGGTTGCGGTGGTGCTCACTTCACGGCTCCCAGGTTGAGGCCCGCCACGAAGTGCCGTTGGAAGCGCAGGAAGACGATCACTGTGGGGGCCGCGGCGATCACGGAGCCCGCGGCGATCACGTTCCACATGGACACGTACTGGCCCTGGAGCCCGATGAGGGCCGCGGTGATGGGCATCTTGGCGTCCGAGCGGAGCACCGTGATCGCCCAGAGCAGGTCGTTGAAGACCCAGGTGAACGACAGGGCGCAGAGCGCGGCGAGCGCGGGGCGGGTGAGGGGCAGGATGATCCGCCAGAAGACCTGCACAGGTGAGGCGCCGTCGATCACGGCGGCCTGCTGTATCTCTGCCGGGATGGCCCGCATGAAGCCGTGCAGCACGAAGACGTAGAACCCGAGGCCGAAGCCGATCTGGACCAGCACCAGCGCGGTGAGCGAGTCGAACAGGCCGGTCAGCTCGGTCAGCTTGTTCACCGGGATCAGCAGGATCTGCGGGGGCAGCAGGTTGCCGCCCAGCATCACCAGCAGCAGGGTGCGGCGCAGCGGCATCGCGTAGCGGCTGAGCGCGAAGGCGGCCATCGAGGCCAGGGCGAGCGTGACGAGCACGCAGGGCACGGTGACCAGCAGGCTGTTGATCAGAGCGCGCTGCTGGCCGCCGTCCGACCACGCCTGGCCGAAGCCCGACAGCGTGAACGAGTGCGGCAGGCCGCCGAGACCGTTCGCGGCGATGTCGTCGAAGGACCGCACGCTGGTGACCAGGACCAGCAGGATCGGCAGGAGCCACAGCAGCGACAGGCCGCCGGCGCCCAGATGGAAGCCCGCGGTGGCCCATTTGTGCCTGCTCGGGGCGTTCATCAGTCGGCCTCCTTGAAGGCGCGGACGAGGTACGAGGCGATGACCCCGAACGCGAGCACGAAGATGACGACGGCGAGCGCGGAGCCGTAGCCGAGCCTCAGCGACTGGAACGCCGTGGAGTACATGTAGGTGCTCAGCAGCTCGGAGGAGTGGTAGGGGCCGCCGCGGGTGAGGGACCACACCACGTCGAAGGAGCGCAGCGAGTCGATGATGATCACCGAGAGGACGACCGCGTTGACGCTGCGCAGCTGCGGCAGGGTGACGTTGCGGAACTGCTGCCAGAGGGTGGCGCCGTCCACCTTGGCCGCCTCGTAGAGCACCGGGTCGATGCCCTTGAGGCCCGCGATGTACAGCACCATCACATAGCCGATCTGCCGCCACAGCGCCGGCACGATCACCGCGTACAGGGCGGTGTCCTGGTCGGCGAGCCAGGCGTGTTCCAGGCCCCCGAGGCCGACCCCGCCGAGTACCCGGTTGATCATGCCGTCCGGCTGGTACAGGGCCTGCCAGACCAGCGCGGTGGCCACCAGGGAGAAGACCACCGGCAGGAAGAGGGCGGCGCGGTAGAAGCCGACGCCGCGGCGCTCCTGCTGGAGCAGCAGCGCCGCGCCGAGGCCGAGCACGGCGGAGAGCCCGCCGAACAGCACCAGCCAGAGCACCGTGTCGAGCAGCGCGGTGCGGAAGGTGGCGTCGTGCAGCATCTCCTGGAAGTTGCCGAGGCCCACGAAGCGCGGCGCCGAGACGCCGTCCCAGGAGGTCAGCGAGAGGTAGAACCCCTGGAGCGCCGGCCAGAACACCCAGAACGCCTCGGCGAGCAGCGGGACCAGTACGAAGGCGATGACGACCGGGGGCACCCGGGTCGCGCGCTTACGGGTGCGGGGGGCCGCGCGGCTGCCGGAGTGCTCCTCTCCGGCGGTGAGCACGGCCACGTCACTTCCCCCAGACCTTCTCGGCGTCACGCTGCCAGGAGGTGAGGATCGAGCCGATCTTGGCCGGCTCGGCGAAGAACTTGGTGAGGGCGTTGTCCGCGGCCGGCTGCATCGCGTCGCTGGAGTCGCGGTTGAAGAACTGGGTGATGTCCGCGGCGGCGGCCACGAGCTCCCGGCCCTTCTTCACGAGCGCCGTGCCGCTGTCCTTGGCGTCAGGGTGGGTGGGCAGCGCGGTGCCGGAGGAGTTCCTCAGGTAGATCTCCTGGGCCTCGGCCGTCGCGAGGTAGGTCATCAGCTTCTTCACGCCGTCCTTGCGGTGCGTGTGAGCGCTGGCGAAGTATCCGTCGACGGGCGCCTCCTGCGCGAGCGGCACCTTCGGGTCGATGACGGGGAAGCCGAAGAAGTCGATGTCGTCCAGGGCGCCCTTCGGGGCCGAGTCGGCGAAGAAGGTGCCCACCAGCATCATGCCGGTCTTGCCCTGGAGGAGCTTGGTGGTGGCGTCCTGGAAGGGGATCGCGGTGCCGTCCTTGTCGAAGTACGGCAGCGCCTCCTTCCAGCGGTCGAAGACCCTGCGCACCTCGGGGTCGTCGAAGCGGTGCCGGCCGGCGAGCAGGTCGCGGTGGTAGCCGGCGCCGTTGACCCGGATGTTCAGGTAGTCGAACCAGCCCGAGCCGATCCAGGCGGTGTCGCCGCCCATGCCGTTGCCGATCGGCGCCACCCCCTTCGACTTCAGCTTGTCGCACACGTCGAGGAAGTCGTCCCAGGTCTTCGGCTCGTCGACGCCCCACTTGGCGAAGTTCGACTTCAGGTAGAACATGCCCCACCAGTAGTAGCTGGTGGGCACGAAGACCTTCTTGCCGGTCCTGGAGGTGCACAGCTTCTTGTGCGCGGCGGAGTACTTGGCCAGGTCGGGGGAGTCCTGCCAGACGTCGCCCAGGTCCAGCAGCAGGTTCTTCGAGGCGTAGGCGTCGGCGACCGAGCCGGGGTACCAGGTGTAGACGTCCGGCGGGTTGCCCGAGGTGAGGTAGGTCGGCAGCTGGGTGCGGAAGGTCTCGGCCGCGATGGTGTTCAGCGAGGCCGTGCCCTTGCCGGTCTTCCCGTACGCTTCGACCAGCTTCTCCATCGCGGTCTTCGCCTGAGGGGCCGAGAGGTTCGACTGGAGGGTGACCGGCCCTGAGGACGACGCGCCCTTGCCGGACGACGACGTCGAGGTGACGCAGCCGGATGCCAGCGCGGCCGTGGAGAGGGCACCGATGCCGGCGAGGAACCGGCGCCGGGACGGGTCGGGTGTGATCATGGGGAACTCCTCTGCGTCCGCCTGACGGTGCTCCGGTCCCCTGACGGCCGGGCTTTCGTCTACGGCGGGATCAGAGTGGTGGAGGGGACGGGCAACGTCAAGATTAATTAGTAATTTATTTTCTGATGGCGTGTCAGGTCGACCGGCAGGGCCGGCCGGGCCGTCACGGCGCCGCGCTCCAGGACGTCACGGCGCCGCGCTCCAGGACGTCACGGTGCCGTTGCAGCGCGAGACGTCACAGCTTCGTCTGGTGGATCCGGCCGTCCACGCCGCGGAACGCCGCGAGGACCCCGGCTGCGCCGGATGCCGCCGCCCCGCCGAGGGCGCCCGAGAAGGACGCGCTCGGGAACTCGTTCCGCTTGGACCAGTCGCTCCACGTCCCGTCGGCGCCGAGGGTGCGCTGCCACAGGGTGTAGTCGCCGGCGCGCGCGTACAGGTGCACGCCGTCCCCGGCGGTCACCAGGGTGGGGCTGCCGCCCACCGTGCCGCCCAGCGACGACCAGTCGGACCAGGTGCCCGAGGCGTCGCGGGTGCGGGTCCACACCGCGTCGTCGGGGGTGCGCACCGCGAGGTGCACCCGGCCCGCGGAGTCGACGGCCGCGGCGGGCCTGCCGTAGAACGGAGTGTCGGAGGGGGCGCCGAGGGACGTCCAGCCGGACGTCGCGGTCCGCGAGCGGACCAGCCCGTCGGGGCCGCGCCCGAACAGCGTCCAGCCGCCGTCGCCGTCCGCGACCACGCTCGGGGCGTCGGTGAGGTCGCCGCCGAGCCGCTGCCAGTGCCCCCACCGCCCCTGCGCGTACGTGCGCTGGTAGGCCGCGGAGTCGGTGCCCCGCACGAAAACGTCGAGCCGGCCGTCCGCCGAGGCGAGGGCCGTGGGCTGCCCCAGGATCCGCCCGCCGGTCGGGCCGCCCAGCGCGGTCGCGGACCCGGACCAGGCGCCGTCCTGTCCGCGCTGCTGGTACAGCGCACCGTCCGTGCCGCGCCAGAACGCGGTGAGGCCGGAGCCGTCCCGCACCAGCGCGGGGCTGGCCGAGGCGCCCCCGGCGAGCGCGGTGCCCGGTGCGGTGTCCCGCCCCGTGAGCTTCAGGAAGGCCGTGCCGTGCGCCGGCACCCGGACGGTGTACGAGCCGGTGTGCGCGCCCCGTTCGGCACGGGCCCGCAGGTCCCGCACCCGCACCGGGCCGGCCAGCGCGGTGTCCGCGAAGTCCACCGTCATGTCGGCGGCCTGAGAGGAGCGGTTCAGCAGCACTACGGCGCGGCTGCCCGTGCCGCTCAGCACCTTGCTGTAGACGTCCCCGGTGGCGTCCGTGGCGATCCGGACGCCCTGCACGTCGAGCGGGTCCTGGTCGACACCGATGATCTCCGGGTTGCGCAGGGTGTCGAGCATGGACTTCGGCAGGGTGCGCGGGTCGGAGCCGATCACCAGGGGGGAGGCCATCTCCGCCCACATCACGAGCTGGGTGGTGGACTCCTCCTCCGTCAGCTCGTAGCCGCCGTCCGCGAGCTTGCGCATCGGCAGCAGGTAGTCCGGGTCGTTGTAGTGCCCCGGCCCGTTCGCCTCCGGGTGCCAGGCGTTGGCGTCCGCGGCCCGCAGCACGTTGGGCCACTCGCCCGCGGTGGGGGTGCCGAAGGCCATGTCGGTGCCGGTGCGCCAGGAGTCGGCGCTGGTGGGGCCGTAGACGAAGGCGTTGTGCGCGTCCTGCGCCGGGGTGTGCGGCAGGCCCCAGTCGTCGGTCAGGGGGTTGCAGAGGTTGAGCAGCATCGGCCGCCCGGACCTCGCCACGGCGGCGCTGAACTCCTTGAAGGCGGGGCCCGGGTCGAGCTTCTCGGATATCCCGCACAGGAAGTCGACCTTGATGGCGTCGATCTTCCAGTCCGCGAACTGCCTGGCGTCCTCGTCGTAGTGGCCGCGGCTGCCGAGCCCGCAGCTCTTGCCGCCGTCGTAGTCGCCGGCGTCCGTGTAGATGCCCACCCTCAGCCCGCGCTTGTGCAGGTAGGAGACCAGGGAGGGGATGCCGGACGGGAAACGCTCGGGGTTGGCCGCCAGCCTGCCCTCGGCGTCCCTGGGCTGGTCCGCCTGCCAGCCGCCGTCCAGCCACACGATGTCGTAGCCGGAGTCGCGCAGCCCCGAGGAGATCAGCTCGTCGGCCACCGCCTTCACCTGGTCCTCGGTGGGCGCGCCGAGGCCGTAGTAGGTGTTCCAGCCCATGTAGGGCGTGGGGGCGAGGCCGCTGTCGTAGTAGGCGGGCGCGCCCTGGTCGTCGCCGGTCCCGGCGCCCGGGGCCGTACCGGCCGCCTGGGCGGACGGTGCCGGGCCCGCGGCGATGGCCAGGGCGGCGGTGACGGCCGCGGTCCAGCTCAGCTGCCGGCTTCTTCGGGTGCGGGCCGAGCCCGCTGTGCGCAAACGCACGGGTGCCTCCCGGTGGTGGGCATGCGCAGTCAATGGAGTGCGCCGGCGCGGCGGCTCGCCGCGGCGACCGGGCCTGCGCTGCGACGACTTTGGCGACTCGGAGGACACGTGTCAACGATTATTCATAATTAACCTTTAATTCTTTGGTGACGTAAGAGGTGCGGCAGAGTGAAGTGGCTGGCGGGCGCGGGCCGTGCCGTCCCGTCAGGTCCGGTGGCGGCGCCGGCGGTTGGGGGGAGGACGAGCAGCGGCCCCGCCGGCGAGAGCCCGGCGGGGCCGAAGAGCGGGGGAGCGGTACGAGCAGTGGTGACAGGCTGGTGAGGCCACGGCCGGGCGGGCCTGACGCCAGGCGCCGGTGAACGGAGCCCGCCCACCGGCGCACGGCTACAAGGCGCACGGCTACAAGGGGCGCGGCGTCACAGCCGGGACGTGATGCCGTCCGCCGCCCGGCGCAGCAGCGGGGCGAGGCCGGCCGCGCGCGCCCGGCCGCCCCGGGTGCTCGGCGCGGAGACGGTGACCGCGGCCACGCACACCCCGTGGCCGTC
The DNA here is from genome assembly GCF_018327685.1 of Streptomyces sp. TS71-3. Classification (NCBI taxonomy): domain Bacteria; kingdom Bacillati; phylum Actinomycetota; class Actinomycetes; order Kitasatosporales; family Streptomycetaceae; genus Streptomyces; species Streptomyces sp. TS71-3. The sequence continues at coordinate 3,522,432 of NZ_BNEL01000003.1, forward strand.
GCGCACCGGCATGCCGAAGCCGTGCACGTCGGTCACGCTCTCGTCGATGTTCAGCGCATAGCCGCGCCTTCGCGCCCGTGCGAGGTCCGCCTCCAGCTCGGCCAGGTCCGCCACGGTGGCCGGGGTGAGCTGGTCCAGGCCGGCCGGGTAGAGCATCCGCACGGCCTCCACGGGGAGCTGGGCGAGCTGCGCCTTGCCGCCCGCCGTCGCGTACGCGGGGACCCGGTCGCCGGTGCGCGGTGCGACCCGCAGCACATGGGGGCCGTCCACGCCGTCCAGGAACAGCGCGTCGGGCCCGTCGAGCTGGAGCAGGTTGCTGGTCTCCCCGGCCTCGTCCCGCAGCTGCTCCAGGAAGGGGCGTGCGATGCGGACCAGCTCCGCCGTACCGATCCGGCTGCGCGACTCCACCGCGGCCCGGCTCTCTGCGAGCGCCATCAGCACGGGTCCCAGCCGGTACTGGCGGCCGCCCGGCACCTGCTCCACGAAGCCGTGCAGCCGCAGCGTGTGCAGCAGCCGGTGCGCCGTGGAGCGGGCCACGCCCAGATGGTCGCTCACATCGGTGACCCGCGCGGTGTCCCGGCCGCCGAGGTAGGCGAGGGCCCGCAGGGCGTTGGCGACCGAGGCGGCGCCGTACACATCCTCCCCGCCGTTCCCGCGCGCCCCCGAAGCGCGCCCGCCCGGCCCCGTGCGGCGGGGCGCGGGTCCCTGAAAATTCGACATAGCAGAAATTCTAGTTTCACCGGTTCCACAGAGTGAATCCCGCTCGTACCTTGGCCGCGCCGGAGCCCTTCGTCCCCCTGGGTGCCTCGCCCTTGCCGGAGGTCTTCCCCGCGGTGCGCCACGGCGTCCGCCCGGCCCCGACCCGCCGCTGTCGAGCGAGGAGTTCCCGATGACGCCTGTACCGGGTGACAACCCGACTCCCCGTCCCGCAGCGGACGCCCCCGGCGCCCCGGCGCCGGGCACCGCGCAACCCGCGGCGGCCGGCGGCCCGCTGCGCACCGGACGCCCGAAGCCCTGGCACGTGCTGTGGCTGCTGCTCCTGCTCGGCTGGACCGTCAGCGCCGCCGACCGCTCCGTCACGGGCCCCGTCGTCACCTGGATGATCGACAACGGCGTCGGCTTCATGGCGCACGCCGACCATCCGCACGCCCTGGGCGGCCTGATCGGTGGCCTGTTCTTCGCCGGCTACATGCTCACCCAGTTCCCCGGCGGCTACCTCGGCGACCGGTACGGGCACCGCACCATGGTCGTCGTCAGCCTGCTGTGGGCGGGGCTCGCCACCATCCTCACCGGCTTCCTCGGCGGCCTCATCGCCTTCATCGTGGTGCGCGTCGCCACCGGTCTGGGCGAGGGCGCCTTCTACTCCAACGACCGCACCCTGATCACCGACAACACCCCGCCGAAGGACCGCAGCTTCGGCATGGGCGTGTGCATCTCGGGCCTCGCGATCGGCATCACGATCGCCACCATCTTCACCCCGAACTTCATCGACTTCGGCAGGTCCGTGCTGTCCGACATCGAGGCCTGGCGGATGGCGTTCTGGGTGCTCGGTGCCGCCACCCTGGTGGTGTCCCTCGCGGTCACCTGGTTCTTCCGCACCCACCTCAAGGCGGCCACCGTCGGCAAGGCCGCCCTCCACCTGGGCGCCTACGCGGTCGTCTCGCTCGCCCTGATCATGGCCGTCTACCTCATCGGGGACAGCACGGGCCTGTCCGACCTGTGGATCGCCGTGCTGGAGGTCGCCCTCGCGGTCGGACTGGTGCTGTTCGTGCTGGTCCGCAAGGGCGAGGAGGTCGGCCCGGTGCTCAAGGACCGGGACCTGTTCATCATCTACCTCTGCAACATCGCGATCCTGTGGAACCTCTGGTTCTTCAGCTTCTGGTCGGTCTCCATCGTCGCGGGCGCCGCCCACTCCTCGTTCGCCGCCTCGGCGCTGACGGCCGGCTTCAACGCGGGCGCCGGCATCATCGGCTTCCCGGCCGGCGGCTGGCTCTCCGACTACGGCCTGCGGCGCGGCTGGGGCCGCAAGGAGATGATGCTGACCTTCACCGGCGTGCAGGCGGTCCTCACCGTCGCCTTCGCCTGGTACCTGAGCGCCGCCGACCACCCGTCCCTGTGGGTGATGGGCCTGCTGCTCTTCTTCGCCAGCCTCTTCTTCAACGCCCTCCAGCCCGTGGGGCACGCCCTCACCGCGGAGCTGGCCCGGCCCGACCTGCGCGGCTCCGCCTTCGGCATGCAGAACCTGATCGGCGAGACCGGCGCGGTGCTCGCCCCGGCGGTCGGCGGCGCGCTGCGCGACTCCACCGGCGGCTGGACCGCGGCCGTCTGGCTCGACGCCGGGCTGGTCGTGGTGGGCTTCGTGCTGCTGGCGCAGGTACGGGGCCGGCGGGCGGTAAGCCCGGTCTGATCCGGTGACACCCGGGCCCGGCGCTCCGCTCCCGCCGGGCCCCAAGCTCCCACGGAACGAGGAACCACCCCGATGCGCACCGTCCGCGACGCCGCCTTCGACGAACTGCGCAGGCACGGCCTGACCACCCTGTTCGCCAATCCCGGCTCCACCGAGATCGCCCTGCTGTCCGACCTCCCCGGGGACATCCGTTTCGTCCTCGCGCTGCACGAGGGCTCCGTCGTCGGGGCCGCCACCGGCTGGGCCCTGCTGCGCGACGCGCCGGCGCTGGCCGTACTGCACAGCACCGCGGGCCTCGGCAACGCCGTCGGCGCGCTGGCCACCGCCCGCGCCAACCGCGCCCCGCTGGTGGTGCTCGTCGGGCAGCAGGACCGCCGCCACCTCGCCCACGAGCCCTTCCTCACCGGTCGGCTGGACTCCCTCGCCGGCGACTACCCCGTACAGGTCGAGACCCCCCTCCGCGCCCAGGACGTCCCCGGCGCCATCGGGCGCGCCGCGCACGCCGCCCGGACCGGGCGCGGCCCCGCGCTGGTCATCGTCCCCATGAACGACTGGGCCGAGCCCGCCGAGGACCTGCCCGTCCCGGCCCCCGCCGTGCTCCGCACGGCGACCGCGGCCTCGCCCGAGTCCGTGGCCGAGACGGCGGCGCTGCTCGCGGGCGCAGGGGCCCCGGCCCTGGTGGTGGGCGCGGCGGCCGACACCCAGGACACCTGGAGCGCGCTGGTGGCGCTCGCGGAGCGGCTCGGCTGCCCCGTCTGGCAGGAGCCGTTCGGCGCCCGCGCCGGATTCCCGCAGGACCACCGCCTGTTCGCCGGGCACCTGCCCGCGGACCGCGGCCGCCTGCGCGAGGCGCTCGCCCCCCACGACCTGGTACTCGTCGTCGGGGCACCGGTACTGCGCCAGTACCCGTACGACGAGGGGCCGCTGGTACGCCCCGGCACCCGGCTCGTGCTGGTCACCGACGACCCCGCGGAGGCCCATCGGGCCCCCGCCGAACTCGCCGTCCTCACCCCGCTGCCCGACTTCGTCGCCCGTCTCGCCGCCCAGGTGCCGGGGCGCGACGGCGAGGGCGCACGGCCCGCCAGGCGGCCCCGTCCCGCGCCGCCGGCGGCCGGTGAGCCGCTGCGTGCGGCGCACGTGCTGGCCGCGCTCGCCGAGCGGCTGCCCGCCGACACCGTCCTCATCGAGGAGACCCCGTCCAGCCGGCCGGACCTGCACGCGCTGCTGCCCGCGCGGGGGCCGCTCGGATTCCTCAGCGCGGCCATGGGGGGCCTCGGCTTCGCGATGCCCGCGGCGGTCGGGGCCCGGATGGCCGCGCCCCGCCGCCCGGTGCTGGCCGTGCTCGGCGACGGCTCCTCGCTGTACCAGGTGCAGGCGCTGTGGACGGCCGCGCACTACGACGTCGGTGCCGTCTTCGTCGTCCTGTCCAACGGTCGCTACGCGGTCATGGACCGGCTCGCCGAGAAGGCCGGCGGCAAGGGCCCGTGGCCCGCCTTCGACGGCATCAGCGTCCACGCCCTCGCCACCGCACTGGGCTGCCCCGCCGAGCGGATCACACGGCACGACGAGCTGATCGCCGCGCTCGACGCCGTCGTGCCGACGCTCGCCTCGCGTACCCGCCCGCTGCTGCTGGACGTCGCCGTCGAACCCGACCCGACCTTCGAACCCTGAACCGCCCCGCCCCGCCGCGCCCGAGCCCGCGGCGTCCGCGCCCCCGCGCACCGCGCCGCCGCGCTCCGCACCCGGCACCCCGCACCGCGGAACCACTCGAACGAAGGAGCCCATGATGTCCCTGCTCGATACGCACACCTGGTCGGGCAAGATCAACATCGGCGGCTGGACGGCCGCCTCCGGCGGTACCGCGCCCGTCATGGAGCCGGCCACCGGCCAGGTCCTGGAGCACTTCGGGATCGCCGACGGCGCGGACGTGGTGCGCGCCGCCGAGCATGCCGCGCGGCGGCAGGGCGCCTGGGCCAGGGTCCCGTACACCGAGCGGGCCGCGGTGCTGCGGCGGGCGGGCGACCTCTTCACCGAGCACGCCGAGGAGATCCAGGGCTGGCTGGTCAGGGAAGGCGGCAGCATCCCCGGCAAGGCGGCCTTCGAGACGGACACCGCGGCTCAGGAGTGCTACGAGGCGGCCGCGCTCGCCTCCCGGCCGCTGGGGGAGCTGCTGCCCTCCGCGCAGCCCCGGCTGAGCATGGCGCGCCGGGTGCCGGCCGGAGTCGTCGGCGTGATCGCGCCGTTCAACGTGCCGCTGGTGCTCGCGATACGGTCCGTGGCGCCGGCTCTCGCGCTCGGCAACGCGGTCGTCCTCAAGCCGGACCCGCGGACCGCGGTCGGCGGCGGGGTGGCCCTCATGCGGGTCTTCGAGGAGGCGGGCCTGCCCGAGGGGGTGCTCACGCTCGTCCCGGGCGGTGCCGAGGCGGGTGCCGAACTGGTCGCCGCGCCGGAGATCGCGGTGATCTCCTTCACCGGTTCCACCGCTGCCGGGCGCAAGGTCGGGGCGGCCGCCGCCGAGCACCTCAAGCGCGCCCACCTGGAACTCGGCGGCAACTCCGCGATGATCGTGCTGCCGGACGCGGACCTGGAGCGCGCCGTGTCCACCGCCGCGTGGGGCTCCTTCTTCCACCAGGGCCAGGTCTGCATGACCACCGGCCGGCACCTCGTCCACGAGGCCGTCGCGGAGGAGTACGCCGAGCGCCTGGCCGAGCGGGCCGGACACCTGCCCGTCGGCGACCCGAACAAGGAGGAGGTGGCGCTCGGTCCGGTGATCGACGCGGGCCAGCGCGACAAGATCCACTCCCTGGTCACCGCGAGCGTGGCCGGCGGCGCCCGGCTGGCCGCGGGCGGCACCTTCGAGGACCTGTTCTACCGGCCGACCGTGCTCACCGGCGTCGACGAGTCCTCACCGGCCTACACCGAGGAGGTCTTCGGCCCCGTCGCGCCGGTGCGCAGCTTCGCCACGGCGGAGGAGGCGGTGGCGCTGGCGGCGGCGACCACGTACGGGCTCTCGCTGGGCATCCTCACCCGGGACGTGATGAAGGCGCTGGACCTCGCCGAGCGGATCCCCACGGGTCTGGTCCACATCAACGACCAGACCGTCAACGACGAGGCCCCCGTCCCCTTCGGCGGTGTCGGCGCGTCGGGCACCGGTGCACGGTTCGGCGGTGCCGCCAACATCGAGGCGTTCACGGACACCCGCTGGATCACGGTGCGGGGCGAGGAGGCGACGTACCCGTTCTGACCGGCGGCCCGCGCGGCGGGGCACGGCCCCGAGCAGAGGGGGCGCGGGGATGGGGGCCCGCGCCCTCACGGCAGTAGGGGAGCGACCGGCCACGACGAGACCCGCGCACCGTCACCGCTGGAAGAGGCCCCTCCCGTCGGAGCCGTCGAAGTCCTGCCCGAGCGGCCCCATGGCGCCGATCCCGAACACGGCGACGTGGCGCTTGTCGAAGCCCCCTCCGACGGGGGGATCCCCTCCCGTCGGAGACGGGCCACCGGCCAGACGCGGGACCACGCGGACACCCCCCGCTTCCGCTCAGCGGAAACCGGCCTGTTCAGGCCCCACCGGGCGGAGCACCCTGAACACGGTTCCCGTACGGCAGCCCTGCAGGAGGACCGATGACGTCATTCGTCCGCAACCAGTGGTACGTCGCCGCCTACGGCCGGGAGGTGAGCCGCGAACTCTTCTCGCGCACCGTGTGCGGCGAGCCGATCCTGCTGTGGCGCACCGAGTCCGGCGCGGTCACGGCCATGTCCGACCGGTGCGTGCACCGCCGCTTCCCGCTCTCCCAGGAGCCCAGCCGACTCGTCGGCGACCAGGTGGTCTGCGGCTACCACGGCTTCACCTACGGCGCCGACGGCGTCTGCGTGAGCGTGCCCGGGCAGAAGCGGGTGCCGCGCACGGCCCGCCTCACGTCCTACCCGGTCGTCGAGCAGGACTCGTTCGTGTGGGTGTGGATCGGCGACCGCGAACTCGCGGACGAGAAGCTCGTGCCGCGCGCGCCCTGGCTCGACCACCCCGGCTACACCACCGTCTCCGGCATGGAGCCGCTGGCCGCCCGCTACGACCTGCTGGTCGACAACCTGCTCGACCTCTCCCACGAGACGTACCTGCACGGCGGGTACATCGGGACTCCGGAGGTCGCCGAGACGCCGATCACCACCGAGGTGGACGACGCGGCCGGGGTGGTCCGGGTCAGCCGGCGCATGGACGACGCGGCGTGCCCCCCGTTCTACGCCAACTCCACCGGTATCGACGGCCGGATCACCCGCTGGCAGGACATCGAGTACCACGCGCCCTGCCTGTACCTGCTGCACAGCCGGGTCGCCCCGGTCGGCAGCCGGCCCCCGGAGCCGGACGGCACGGACCCGGACGGCTTCCACATGGAGGTCGTGTACGCGATCACGCCCGAGACCGAGCACAGCACGCACGACTTCTGGGCGGTGGCCCGCGACTTCGCCCTGGACGACGCCTCCGTGACCGAGTTCGTCCACGACAACAACCGCACCGTCGTCCTCCAGGACGTGGTGGCCCTCGACGCTCTGGAGAAGGCCATCTCCGCCGAGCGGGGCGGCTACCAGGAGCTCAGCATCAACATCGACACCGGCGGCCTCGCCGCCCGGCGCATCCTCAAGCGGCTGTCCGACGAAGGCGCTGCAGGCGCCGCGGGTGCCGCGGGTGACGCTGCCCCGGCGCCGGTCGCCCGATGAGCGGCCACGATCCCTCGGCGCTGCCCGGCGGAGTCTTCCGCGTCCACTGGGTGCCCGGGACGGACCGGCTGCTCGGCGTCTGCTACTGCGGTGCCGAGCAGGACTTCGAGGATCCGGTCGACCTGTGGAACTGGCTGCTCGCCCACCCGGACGCGCCCGCGAGCACCGAAGAGGGACGCATGGCGCGGACCTGAGCCCGGCCGCCCGCCCGGCGCCCGCGCCCTTCACGGGACGCCGGGCGGGCGCCCGACACCGGTCTCCACCCGGGCCCGGGGCGCCGCCGGGCGATCCGGCACGGCCCGGGCCCCGAGCCAGAGGCGTCACGTCCGCATCCGAGAAAGAGCACCCATGCCTCCCACGACGTCCCCGCACACCGAGGTCGAGCTGGACCTGACCCTGGTGCGCAAGGAGCCCCTGGCCGACGGTGTCGTCCGGCTGACCCTCGGCCATCCGGAGGGCGAGCCGCTGCCCGCCTGGCGGCCCGGCGCGCACATCGACGTCCGGCTCGCGCCGGACCTCGTCCGCCAGTACTCGCTGTGCGGCGACCCGGACGACCCCTCGGTCCTCCAGGTGGCCGTCCTCCGCGAGCAGGACGGCCGCGGCGGCTCCGCCCATGTGCACGATCACCTGGCCGAGGGCGGCACGGTACGGATCCGGGGCCCGCGCAACCACTTCCCGCTGGTCGACGCCGAGCGCTACCTCTTCATCGCCGGCGGCATCGGGATCACGCCGATCCTGCCCATGGTCGCCGAGGCCGCCCGCCGCGGCGCCGACTGGCGGTTGGTGTACGGCGGCCGCACCCGCGCCTCCATGGCCTTCGCCGACCGACTCGCCGCGGACCACCCGGGCCGCGTCGAGATCTGTCCCCAGGACGAGACGGGCCTGCTCGACCTTCAGGGCCTGCTGGGCGAGCCCCGCGCGGACACGGAGGTCTACTGCTGCGGCCCCGCTCCGCTGCTCGGCGCCGTGGAACTGCACTGCCGCGACTGGCCCGCGGGGGCCCTGCACATCGAGCGCTTCACGCCCCGCGAGGACCCCGCACCGGACGGGACGGGGGAGAGCTTCGAGGTGGAGCTGGCCGGCAGCGGCACCACCCTGACCGTGCCGCCCGACCGCTCCGTGCTGGAGGTCCTGGAGGAGGCCGGGGTGCCCGTGCTGTCCTCCTGCCGCGAGGGCACCTGCGGCACCTGCGAGACCGGTGTCCTTCAGGGCGAGGTCGAGCACCGTGACTCGCTGCTGACGGACGCGGAACGGGCCGCCAACGACGTGATGTTCGTGTGCGTCTCGCGGTGCGCGTCCAAGCGGCTGGTCCTGGATCTCTGACCCGCCACCGGGCCGGAGCCGGCCGGCGGCGGGACGCGGCGGGGCCCCTGACCCGCCGGAGGAACGCGGGACCGGGTGGTCCGGTCCCGCGGCGGCAACGCATACGGTGCACCCATGGCCGGGGCCGGCGCTGTCCGGCCGCCCCGCCCGAGCCGGATGGACGCGGGCGCGCGGAGGCGCGCGAGAGGCGGCGGCACAGGGTAGGCCTCAGGGGCGGTGCACACCCGTGGTCGCAAGTTCGGACGAGAGTGAGGTTGGCGGACATGGCACAGCAGGTGCAGGGCGTGGTCGCGACGCGCAAGGGCGAGCCGGTGCGGGTGGAGACCATCACGGTCCCGGACCCCGGGCCCGGGGAGGCGGTCGTCGCGGTGCAGGCGTGCGGGGTCTGCCATACGGACCTCCACTACCGCGAGGGCGGTGTCAACGACGACTTCCCCTTCCTGCTGGGGCACGAGGCCGCCGGCGTCGTGGAGTCCGTCGGAGAGGGCGTCACCGAGGTGGCCCCGGGCGACTTCGTCATCCTCAACTGGCGTGCCGTGTGCGGCCAGTGCCGTGCCTGCCTGCGCGGCCGCCCCTGGTACTGCTTCAACACCCACAACGCCACGCAGAAGATGACTCTCACCGAGAGCGGGCGGGAGCTCTCCCCGGCTCTCGGTATCGGCGCGTTCGCCGAGAAGACGCTGGTCGCCGCGGGCCAGTGCACCAAGGTCGACCCGGCGGCCTCGGCGGCAGCCGCGGGCCTGCTGGGCTGCGGGGTGATGGCGGGCATCGGCGCCGCCGTCAACACCGGCAACGTCGGCCGCGGCGACACCGTCGCGGTGATCGGCTGCGGCGGCGTGGGCAACGCCGCCATCGCGGGCTCCCGGCTGGCCGGAGCGGCGAAGATCATCGCGGTCGACGTCGACGAGCGTAAGCTCCTCACGGCGCGGGGGCTTGGCGCCACCCACACCGTCGACTCCCGGGAGACCGACCCCGTCGCGGCGATCCAGGAGCTGACCGGCGGGTTCGGCGCGGACGTCGTGATCGAGGCGGTGGGGCGCCCCGAGACGTACCGGCAGGCCTTCTACGCGCGCGACCTCGCCGGGACGGTGGTCCTCGTCGGGGTGCCGACCCCCGAGATGAAGCTCGAACTGCCCCTGATCGACGTCTTCAGCCGCGGCGGCTCCCTGAAGTCGTCGTGGTACGGCGACTGCCTGCCGTCCCGCGACTTCCCCATGCTGATCGACCTGTACCAGCAGGGCCGCCTCGACCTGGACGCGTTCGTCAGCGAGACCATCCCGCTCCAGGACGTCGAGAAGGCGTTCGGCCGGATGAGCCAGGGCGACGTGCTCCGCTCGGTGGTGGTCTTCTGATGCCGGCGCGCATCGGCCACCTCGTCACCTCGGGCACGTTCTCGCTGGACGGCGGCGTCTGGGACGTCGACAACAACGTCTGGATCGTCGGCGACGACACCGAGGCCGTGGTGATCGACGCGGCCCACGACGCGGACGCCATCGCGGACGCGCTGGGCGGCCGGCGGCTCGTCGCGATCCTGTGCACCCATGCGCACGACGACCACGTCGACGCCGCCCCGGCCCTGTCCGCCCGCACCGGCGCGCCCGTCCTGCTGCACCCCGGCGACCTCCCCCTCTGGCGGCTCACCCACCCCGAGCGGCCCCCGGACGGCACGCTCGGCGACGGTCAGGAGGTGGCCGTGGCCGGGGCGGTGCTGCGCGTGCTGCACACCCCGGGCCACAGCCCCGGAGCGGTCAGCCTCCACGCACCCGGGCTCGGCACCGTCTTCACCGGAGACACCCTCTTCGCGGGCGGGCCCGGTGCCACCGGCCGGTCGTTCAGCGACTTCCCGACGATCGTCGACTCCATCCGGGGCAGGCTGCTGAACCTGCCGCCCGACACCGTGGTGCGCACCGGGCACGGCGAGAACACCACGATCGGCGCCGAGGCACCGCACCTGGAGGAGTGGATCGCGCGGGGCCACTGAACGCCGGCCCGAGGGGCGGGGCCCGGCGGCACGGTTGCCGCGGTGGCCCGGCGCTCCCGCGGCTCAGGAGCCGGTGAGGCGGGCGTGCTCGCCCGGCCGGCCCTCGTCATCACCCGCCGGCGGCGGCGCGTCCGCCCCTGCCGCCGCCGGCAGCGGGGCGCCCAGGGCCCGGGAGATGCCGCGTGCCGCCACCTGCACCAGCGGGATCAGGGCACGCGGCTCGGCCCGCTCGGCATGGGCGACCACCGAGACCGCGGCCACCACCTCGCCCCCGGGGCCGTGCACGGGCGCCGCCACGGAGACGCCGTCCGGCGTCACCTGGCGGTGGGCGACGGCGACCCCGCTGTGCCGCACCTCCGCGAGGATCCTGCGGATGCGGGCCGGGTCGCGGATCGTGTGTTCCGTGTACGCGGCCATGGGCTGGGCGAGCACCCGCTCCTGCACCTCCAGCGGCGCGTGGGCCAGCAGCACCCGGCCGACCCCTGTCGGCGTCAGCGCGAACCGGCCGCCGACCCGGGTCAGCACCCGTACCGAGCTGCGCCCGGCGAGCCGCTCCACGTACAGCACGGACAGTTCCTCGCGCACCGCGAGCTGGACGTTCTCCCGGGTCACGTGGCCCAGGTCGGACAGGTACGGCAGGGCGGCCTCGCGCAGGCCGAGACCGCGCGGCGCCAGGGCCGCGATCTCCCACAGGTGCAGCCCGATACGGTAGCCGCCGCCGGGCTCGCGCTCCAGCACGCGGTGCGCCGTAAGCTCCTTCACCAGCCGGTACACCGTGGTCAGCGGAAGTTCCGTGTGCCGGGAGATGTCCGTGAGGGTCAGCACGGGCGTGGCGGGCGTGAAGGCCTCCAGCACGCAGAGCGCGCGGCCGACCACGGAACCGGTTCCGCCGGGGTGCCCGCCGTCCATGGACCCTCCCTCGGGTGACCGGCTGTTCCCCGCAAGCTAGACACCCAGGTCATGCGCGTCAATGGACGCGCCGGTGGATGGGGGCGGAGCTCGACGCGCCCGCGGCCTCCGCCGGGGGCCAGGCCGGCCACCCTGGCGTCTTCCGGAAGGGCCCATCAAGGGTGGCCCGCCGTCCGCCACGGGCCCGCCGCGGCCGGCGGAAAGAGCGCGCGGCTCCCCGACCTCGGGGGGCCCGGGTCGTTGGCCGCCCCGAGGCCGATACCGCTCGGAGAGCGCTCTCCAAGCGCTGTTTGGGAGTTTCCCCGGACCGCGGGAGCATGTCAAGCGGTGGGGGCCCGATCACGTCCGGCAACCCCTGCTGAACATGGGGCCGGGCCCCGCTACCGCAGCAGTGGACATGCGGTACGGGGCCCGGGTCGGGGGGAGGAGGGCGCGTCAGGCTGCCTGCGCGGTGCCCTCGCGGTGCTCGCGGATGATCTCCGCATAGCGCCGGCCGCTGCTCTTCACGGTGCGCTCCTGGGTCTCGTAGTCGACGTGCACGAGGCCGAACCGCTTGTCGTAGCCGTAGGCCCACTCGAAGTTGTCCAGCAGCGACCAGGCGTAGTAGCCGGCCAGCGGGGCGCCGCGGCGGGCCGCGCGGGCGCAGGCCGCCAGGTGCTCCTCCAGGTAGCCGATGCGCTCGGGGTCGTGCACGGAGCCGTCCGCGCGCACCACGTCGGGGAACGAGGAGCCGTTCTCGGTGACGTAGAGGCTGCGGGCGCCGTACTCCTCGGTGAGCCGCATCAGCAGCGCCTCGATGCCGCCTGCGTCGATCTCCCAGTCCATGCCGGTGCGGCGCACGTCGGGCCGGGGCACCTGGCGGGCGAAGGGGTAGGGACCCTCGGGGTCGTCGGCGACCACGGCGGGGAAGTAGTAGTTGAGCCCCAGCCAGTCCAGCGGCTGCGCGATGGTCTCCAGGTCCCCGGGGCGCTCGGGCAGGTCCACGCCGTACACCTCGCGCATGTCGGCGGGGAAGCCGCGGCCGTGCACCGGGTCGAGCCACCAGCGGTTGGTGTGCCCGTCGGCGCGGAGCGCGGCCGCCCGGTCCGCCTCGGAGTCGGTGGCCGGTGCGACGGTGGAGAGGTTGTTCACGATGCCCACCGCGGCGCCCGGGGCCGCCGCGCGGATGGCCTGCGCGGCCAGGCCGTGGCCCAGCAGCAGGTGGTAGGAGGCGTGCACGGCGGCCTTGACGTCGGTGAGGCCGGGAGCCATCCGGCCCTCCAGGTGGCCGATCCACGCCGAGCACAGCGGCTCGTTGAGCGTCGCCCACTGGTGCACCCGGTCGCCGAGCCGCTCGGCCGCCGCGGAGGCATAGGCGGCGAAGTGCTCGGCGGTGTCCCGGGCCGGCCAGCCGCCGCGGTCCTGGAGGATCTGCGGGAGGTCCCAGTGGTACAGCGTGATGTTCGGGGTGATGCCCGCCTCCAGGAGGGCGTCCACCAGCCGGTCGTAGAAGCCGAGCCCCGCCTCGTTCACCGGCCCGTCGCCGCCCGGCACGATCCGCGGCCAGGCGAGCGAGAGCCGGTACGCGCCCGCGCCCAGCTCCCGCATCAGCGCCACGTCCTCGGGCCAGCGGTGGTAGTGGTCGCAGGCCACGTCGCCGTGGTCCCCGCCCGCGATCTTGCCGGGGGTGTGCGAGAAGGTGTCCCAGATCGAGGGGGAGCGGCCGTCCTCGGCCACGGCTCCCTCGATCTGGTACGCCGACGTGGCAACCCCCCAGACGAAGTCCTTCGGCAGGGCGGAGAGGTCGATGGGCTCGGGCACGGAGGTCCTTTCGGGGTCGGTCACTTGACGGCTCCGGCGGTGAGACCGGTGACCAGGTAGCGCTGGAGGAGGAGGAACCCGGCGACCACGGGCACGCTGACGACCAGCGAGGCGGCCATCACCTGGTTCCAGTAGACGTTGTTCTCGGTGGCGTAGCCCTGGAGGCCGACGGCGAGCGTGCGGGTCGTCTCGTTGGTCATCACGGAGGCGAAGAGCACCTCGCCCCACGCGGTCATGAACGCGTACACGGCCACCGCCACGATGCCCGGGATCGCGGCCGGCACGATGATCCGGAAGAGCGCGCCGAGCGCCCCGCAGCCGTCCACCAGGGCCGCCTCGTCCAGGGACTGCGGGACCGAGTCGAAGTACCCGATCAGCATCCAGATGGAGAACGGCAGCGAGAACGTCAGATAGGTGAGGATGAGCCCGCCGCGCGAGCCGAACAGCGCGATCCCGGTGGCGTTGCCGATGTTGACGTAGATCAGGAACAGCGGCAGCAGGAAGAGGATGCCCGGGAACATCTGCGTGGACAGCACGGTGACCGTGAAGACCCGCTTCCCGCGGAACCGGTAGCGGCTGACCGCGTAGGCGGCGAACACCGCGACGATCACCGAGCACACGGTCGCCGCACCCGCCACGATCAGCGAGTTCACGAAGTACTTCGCCAGCGGCACGGTCGACCAGATGTCGATGTACGGCCGGATGGTCAGCCCGCTGGGCACCCAGCGGAACGCCCCGGAGACGTCCTGGAGGGGCTTCAGCGAGCTGCTGAGCATCACGTAGACGGGCACCAGGACGAAGATCGTGAGCAGCGTCAGGAAGACCCGCCGGGACCAGACGAACGACGGCGGCGGCGCGCTGGGGGAGCGGCGGGGTGCGGTCCTCGCGGCCCCGGGGGCCTGGGCGGTGCTAGACATCGGCGGCCTTCCTTCCACGGGAGGTCAGCACCAGGTAGACGGCCGTCACCACGAGCAGGAACAGCAGCAGCAGGACCGACATGGCCGAGCCGGTGCCGAAGTTCCAGGTGACGAACGACGCCTGGTAGATGTGGATGGAGACGAGGTCCGCGGCCTCCGGCGCCGACTTCCCGAACAGCACGTACGGGGTGTTGAAGTCGTTGAACGTCCACAGGAACAGCACGAGGACAAGGACCTGGTTGACCGACCGCAGCGACGGCAGGGTGATGCGGCGGATCTGCTGCCATATCCCGGCGCCGTCGATGGAGGCGGCCTCGTACAGCTCCCTCGGGATGTTCTGGAGGCCCGCCATGATGATCAGGAAGGCGAACGGCCAGAGCTTCCAGACGTGGACCGTCAGCAGCGCGACGAAGCTGTTGTCGCCGATCAGCCAGAACGTGTGGCCGTCCGTCAGCCCGAGCTGGTCGCCGAGCACGTGGTTCACCAGGCCGTTGTCCCGCTGGAACATGAAGGCCCAGGTGATCACGGCGGCGTAGACGGGCAGCGCGTACGGAGTGAGGAAGACGGCGCGCAGGATGCCCCGGCCGCGGAAGTTCTCCTGCATGTAGACGGCCGCCGTGGTGCCGATCAGCCAGGCCAGGCCGACGGAGAGCACGGTGAAGCCGATCGTGACGAAGAACGAGTGGAGCAGTGCCTGCCCGATCGGTGCGTCGAAGTCGACCGACACGCGGTAGTTGTCGAAGCCCGACCAGGGCGCGCTGGTCCAGTCGCGGATGAAGAACTGCGTGAGCTCCTTGAAGCTCATGAGGATGCCGAAGACCATCGGCACCAGGTGGACCAGCAGTTCGAGGAGGAGCGCGGGCAGCAGCAGCAGGTAGGGCAGGCCGACGCGGCGCAGCCGCCCGGGCAGGCGGGGCCTGTTCGGCCCCGCCTGCCCGGTGCCCGCCCGCCCCGTGCCGCCGGAGTGCGGCGTCCGCCGGTCTGCGGCGTTGGTGGTGGTGGCGGTCATCGGCTCAGCTCTTCGGCATCTGCTGCTCGGCCTTGGTGAGCGCGGCCTTGACCGAGTCCGTGGTCACCGGCCGGCCCGACGCCGCGTCCGTGAAGAGGCTCTTGACCGCGGTGCCCACCGCGGTCTCGTACTGGGACTCGTTGGGGACCTGCGGCAGCGGCGCGGCGCTGGTCAGCAGGGTGTTCTTGAGTGCCGTCGCCTCCGGCGTGGAGAAGGCGGGGTCGCTCTGTGCGTCCTTGACCGGCGGGATGTTCGCGTAGGCCTTGCAGAGCACCTTCTGCTCGTCGGTGCTCGTCATGAACTTCACGAAGTCCGTGGCGCCCTTGAGGTTCTTGGTGTTCTTGAAGATGGCGATGTTGATACCCGCCACCATCGAGTTGACCTGCTTGCCGAAACCGGGCTTGCCCGAGGCCACCGGCACCGGCGCGACGCCCCAGTCGCTGGCCTTCATGCCGTGTGCCTCGAAGGTGGTGGAGGCGTTCTGCCAGAGCACCATCGCCGTCTTGTTCTTGGCGAAGTCCTCCAGGGACTGGTTCTGCGAGTACTCGGCGTTGCCGGGGGCGATGATCTTGTCCTTGGCCATGAAGTCCACGTACTGCTTCACGGCCGCGACGGCACCGGGCGAGGTGAAGGTCGGGTTGCCCTTGGCGTCGAAGAAGTCCGCGCCGTGCTGCTTGCCGAGCACGAAGGTCTGGTGGATGTTCTCGACCGGGTTCGACCCCTCGGCGCCGAGCGCGAACTTGCCGCCCTTGGAGATCTTCTTGCCGTCGGCGACCAGTTCGTCCCAGGTGGCCGGGGGCGTGCTGATCCCGGCGTCCTTGAACATCTGCTTGTTGTAGTAGAGGGCGAAGGCCATGGAGTACAGCGGCACCGCGGCCGGGTCCTTGCCCTCGGCGCCCGTCGAGCCCACCGCCGACGCGGTGAACCGGTCCTTGCCGCCGATCTTGGCGTACTGCGCGGAGTCCCACGGCACCAGCGCCCCGGTCGCCTGGAGGGAGGACGACCAGGTGTTTCCTATGTTCAGCACGTCCGGGCCCTGTCCGGATGTGGTGGCCGCCAGGATCCGGTTCAGCAGGTCCGACCAGGGCACCACTTCGAGTTTGACCTTGATGCCGGTCTGCTTCTCGAACTTCTTCAGCTCAGGCGTCAGTATCTTCTTGTCGGCCTGGACGTCCGGCCCCTGGTTGGACGCCCAGTAGGTGAGCGTCTTGGGGGAGTCGTTGCTGCCCCCGCCCGTGCTGGTACCACCTCCGCAAGCCGTCGCGGCGGCGGACAGAGCGGTGACCGTGGCGATGACAGCGGCGGCTCGAAGTCTGCGCATGTCGGATACGCCCCTTTCCGGGGAGTCCTGAGAGTGGGTGCCTTTACCGAACAAAGAGTGTCAGGGCTTAATTTAGGCTGTGAGTTAAATCCTGAAGGAAGGTCGCGTCAAGAGGTTGTGCGGGGGTATCTTGCGGGAAGGGAAGGAGCCACATGGCTGAGCGCAACAGACGGACCGTGCGTGACCTGCGACGCGGCAACCGCACAGCGGTATTGCAACGGTTGTATTTCGACGGCCCGATGAGTCGCCAGGCCCTCGGCCCAGCCACGGGGCTGAGTTCAGGTTCTGTCAGCAACGTCGTCGCCGAACTCACCGCGGACGGCCTCCTGGAGGAGGCCGGGGTGGTGGAGTCCGACGGCGGCCGCCCGCGCACCCTGCTGCGGGTCGCGCCCTCAAGCGGCCACCTCATCGGGGTGGACGTCGGCGAGACCCGGGTCCGGGTCGAGGCGTTCGACGTCGCACTGGAGGAGCTGGCCCGCACCGAACGCCCCCTCGCCACCGACGGCTACGACGTCGACCTGATCGTTCAACACATCAAGGACTGCATAGCCGAGTTGACGGCCGAGGCGGAGATCGACCCGGCCCGGCTGCTCGGCGTGGGCGTCGGGGTGCCCGGCATAGTCGACGGCACCGACCCGCGCGGCACGGTGGTGCACGGCCAGACCATCGGCTGGGGCGCGGTGCCGCTGGAGCGGCTGCTGCGCAGCGCGGTGGACCTGCCCGACGAGACCGCCTGGTACATCGACAACGGTGCCAAGGCGCTCGGCCAGGCGGAGATGTGGTTCGGCGGCGGCCGGGGCGCCCGGGACGCCGCCATCGTGCTGTTCGGCTCCGGCGTCGGCGCCTGCATCGTCACCGACGGCACCATCAACGGCGGGCCGCGCGGCGCCCCGGGGGAGTGGGGCCACCTCACGGTCAGCGTGCGGGGCCGGCGGTGCCGCTGCGGCGCCCGCGGCTGCCTGGAGGCATACGCCGGCTCGGAGGCGCTGCTCCAGCGGTGGCAGGAGGCGGGCGGGCAACTGCCCGAGGGGGCCGACGAGGAGACGGGCGTGACCGCGCTGCTCGCCGCGGCCCGGCCGGCGGACGGCTCCGATCCCGACCCCGTCGCCGTAGCCGTGCTGGACGAGACCGCCGAGTACCTCGGGGCCGGCATCTCCGACCTGATCAACCTCTTCAGCCCCGAGCGGGTCCTCATCGGCGGCTGGGCGGGCCTCCAGCTCGGCCCCTACATGCTCCCCGCGGTGCGCACCTACGCCGACGGCTACGCCCTGCGCCACCCGGCGGCCCGCGTCACCATCGAACTCGGCAGGCTCGGCCCCGACGCGGTCACGGTGGGCGCCGCGACGCTCCCGCTCGCCGACTTCTTCACCCGCGGCGGACGCAGGCCGGAGCCGGCCCGCGAGCACGGCGAGGCGGAGGCCGCGCCGGACTGGCAGAACGTCCTGGAGAACCGGGTGCCGCGCTGAACCGATCGGCCCGGGCCGCCGGTCCTTCCCGGCACGGGGAGTCGTGCGGCGGTCCGGCCGAGCGGGGCGGCAGTGAGGCGAGAGCTCGTCCCCCGGGCCGATCGGGGCCCGGCACCGACCCGCCGCACGGTCGCCCGCGCGGCGCCGCCCGCCGCCGAGCTCACGCCGACGCGCGGACCACCAGCTCCGGTTCGAAGATCACGGAGGCGACACCGCCGTCAGCCTCGTCCCGGTCCTCGATGCGCCGCTGGAGGAGCCGGGCCATCTCCGCCGCCATGTCCTCCACCGGCTGGCGCACCGTGGTCAGCGGCGGGACGCAGGCCGCGGCGGCACTGCTGTCGTCGAAGCCGACCACGGCGACGTCCTCCGGGATCCGCCGGCCCTTCTCGCGCAGCACCCGGCAGGCACCCTGCGCCATGAGGTCGTTCGCCACGAACACGCCGTCGAGCTCGGGGTGTTCCGCGAGGAGCCCCGCCATCGCCTCCTCGCCGCTGTCCTGGGTGAACCCGCCCTCGGCGACCGGCACGTAGCCGTGCCCGTGCCGCGCCATGGCGTCCCGGAAGCCGGCCAGGCGGTCCTGCCCCGCGACCACGTCCAGCGGCCCCGTGATGGTGGCGATGTGCCGGCAGCCGCGGGCCAGCAGGTGCTCGGCCGCGAGCCCGGCGCCGTCCCGGTGGGCCAGGTCCACATAGCTGATCGGTACCGGCCGGGCCGGGCGCGCGAACAGCACCGCGGGCAGCGAGGCCTCCGCCAGCATCGGCGGCAGCGGATCGTCGGCGTGCGTCGAGACCACCAGCGCGCCGTCCGCGCTGCCCTGCCGCAGGAAGGCCACCACCTGGTCGCGGGCCGCCGGGGTCTCCGCGAACATCAGCACCGGGTGCATCGCGCGCGGCCGCAGGTAGCCGATCACCCCGCTGGTCACGCGGCCGAAGAAGGGGTCCGAGAACACCCGGGAGGCGAACGCCGCCTGCTCCTCCACCGAGTCGCCGCCCGCACCCGACACCACCAGCGCGATGGTCTCCGCGCGGCGCGTCACCAGGGAACGGGCGGCGCGGTTGGGCGTGTAGCCGGTGGCGGCGACGGCCGCGCGCACCGCCTCCTGGATCGCCGGGTCGACGTTGCGGATGCCGTTGACGACCCGCGAGACGGTGGCGCGGGACACCCCGGCCACCCTCGCCACGTCCTCCAGCGTGGGCGGCCCCGACGCCACCTCCTGCGGCTTGCTGCTCATGGCCGAACTCTACCCGATTGGAGAGCGCTCTCCAGGTCGTTGGCCCTGCATGCGACCGCCACGCCGGGCCCGGACCGGGCGCATGCGCCGACCCGTTCCCGTCCGCCTCGCCGACCCGTTCCCGTCCGCTTCGGGGAGCCCCGCGGCGCACCGAACTCCCTTGCGGTGCAACGGGCTCACCGACCCGGCGGGCCACCGAACACCCCTGCGGGGCAACGGACTTACCGGCCGGGTGGTCTCACCGGCTCACCACGGCAGCGCCCCCTCGGCGGCGAAGTAGCCCCCGGTGGGGCCTTCGGGGCCGACCTGCGCCATCCGGACGATGATCTCGGCGCCCTCCCGCACGGTCTGGGTGCCCGTGTTCAGGTTGAGGTCCGTGGCGGTGAAACCGGGCTCCACGGCGTTGATGCGCATGCCGGGCAGCGCCTTCGCGTACTGGATGGTGAGCATGTTGACGGTGGCCTTCGACGCCGGATAGGCGACCCCCGGGTAGCCGTAGCCCGGACTGCCCGGGGTGGCTTCCCGGCTCAGCGAGGCGAGACCGCTGCTCACATTGACCACGACGGGTGCGGCGGACCGCTGGAGCAGCGGCAGGAACGCATGCGTGACGCGCACCATGCCGAAGACGTTCGTCTCGAACACCGATCGCAGGGTGACCGCGGTCAGCTCCGCGGCACCGGGCACGACGCCGTCCGGTGTCCGCCACTCGATCCCGGCGTTGTTGACCAGCACGTCGAGACCGCCGGCGGCCTCCACGGTCTTCGCCGCGGCGTCGACCGACTCCTCGTCGGTGACGTCGAGTCGCACCGTCCGTGCGCCCAGCCGCTCGGCGGCCCGCCGGCCCCGCTCGGCGTCCCGGCTGCCGACGTAGACGGTGTGCCCGGCCGCGACGAGCCGGCGGGCCGTCTCGAAGCCGAGTCCCTTGTTCGCTCCTGTGATGAGTGTCGTCGTCATCTCCCCAGACTCCGGCCGCGCCCGGCGCCCGGGAAGTGCACCGGGCTTCCTGGGACCGCCGGTACCAGGCACGCGCCCGGCAGGCGGTGCAGACTGTGGGCATGACGACGGCGGAGTTCGGCAAGGCGGTGCGCCGCTGGCGCGACCGTGTCCTGCCACAGGCCGTGGGACTGCCGGCCGGCGGGCAGCGGCGCGCGGCGGGGCTGCGCCGCGAGGAACTGGCCATGCTGGCCGGGATCTCCGTGGACTACGTCACCCGTCTCGAACAGGGCCGCGCCTCACACCCCTCGGCCCGGGTCGTCGAGACCCTGTGCCGGGCCCTGCGGCTGTCGGGACCCGAGCGGGCGCACCTGTTCGGCCTCGCCGGCCTCGCGCCGCCCGGCCCCGGCACGGTGCCCAGGCAGATCACCCCGGGCGTGCAGCGGGTGCTGGACCGGCTGACCACCACGCCCCTCGCCGTGTACGACGCGTCGTGGACGCTGCTCCTGGCCAACGAGCCGCACAAGGCTCTGATGGGCGACTCCTCCGGCTGGCGCGGCAACCAGCGCAACGCGGTCTGGCGCAAGCTGCTCGGCCCGCCGGGCCGGGTGCGGCACAGTGCCGGGATCCGGCGCGTGTTCGAGGCCGCGCTCGTCGCCGACCTGCGCGCAGCGGCCGCCCGCTACCCCGCGGACCTGGGGATCCGGCGGCTGGTCGCGGAACTCCGCGGGGGCAGCGAGCGGTTCGTGGAACTGTGGGACTCCGGCGCGGTGGGCCACCACGAGGCCGCGCGCGTGATCGTCGACCATCCGGAGGTCGGCCCGCTCACGCTGGACTTCGACGTGCTCACCGTGGCGGGCGGCGACCTGCGCATCAGGGTCTACACCGCCGAGCCGGGCACCGAGGACGCGGAGCGGCTGGCCGTGCTCACGGTCCTCGGCACCCGGCGCCTCAGCGGTTAGCCGGCGCGCTGTTCGGCGCCTGGCGTGCCTTCCCACGCGGCGCGCGGCGCGCAGGGCGCAGGGCGCGCGCGGCCTGTCGGGGCGTGCCGCGCTCCCGTCGCCCGGTGGCGCCCGCCCCGCATCCGGCTCACAGCGGCAGCGCGCACACGGCCGACGGCTGGGCGAAGGGCCCGCCGGCGCTCCGGAGTTCACCGGTGGCCCCGTCGAGGTGGAAGGCCGTGACGGTGCCGGAGTTCTGGTTGCACGCGAAGAGCAGGCCCTCGTCGGGGGAGAGCGCGAGGTGCCGGGGGAAGGCGCCGCCGACGGGCACGGTGTCGAGGAGTTGCAGTTCGGCGCCGCCGGAGGTGACGGCGTACCGGGCGATGGTGTCCTCGCCGCGGTTGGAGAGGAAGACGAAGGAGCCGCTGGAGGTCGCGACGATCTCCGCCGGCGCGTTGGAGTCGGAGCCCGCGCCCGTCGACTGCGGCTCGCCCGGCGTGAGCGCCCCGGTCGCCGTGTCGTAGCCGCAGACCACGACGGCGTTGCCCAACTCGCAGGCCACGTAGGCGAACCGCCCGCTCGGATGGAACGCGAGGTGCCGGGGCCCGCTGCCGGCCGGGAAGGCCGCCACCGAGACCTGGGTCAGCGTGCCCGCGTCCTCGTCCAGGGTGTACGTGTACACGGAGTCGGTGCCGAGGTCGACGGCGAGGACGAACGCGCCGTCCGGGCTGGTGAGGATCTGGTGGGCGTGCGGGCCGCCCTGGGGCCCGGGCGGCGGGCTGCTGTGGGTGACGAGGTCGGTGCGCGCCCCGAGCGAGCCGTCGGCGGCGATCGGGTGGACGGCGACGCTGCCCGAACCGTAGTTGGCGCTGAACAGCCAGGCACCCCCCGGATGCACCGACAGGTGGCAGGGGCCGTCGCCGCCGGTGCTCTGGCTGCCGAGCACCCGGGGGCTGCCGCCGCCGAGCGAGATGGCCGTCACGGCGCCGTCGGACTGCTCGTCGACGGTGAAGAGGGTCTTCCCGGACGGGTGCAGCGCCAGGAACGACGGGTTCGCGACGCCCGCGACGGTGCCGCGTGCCGTGATCGCGCCGCTCACCGGGTCGTAGTCGGCGATCCCGACCGCTGATCCGTACGTGCCGAGATAGAGCGCCCGTCCGGCGCGCGGGGCGCTGCCGGCCGCGCGTGCGGCGGAGGCGGGGACGGCGGCGAAGGCCGCTCCGGCGGTGAGCGCGCCTAGGAAGCGGCGGCGGCTGGTTCTGGTCATACGCGGGCACCTCGTGTTCCGTGGGGGGGTCACCGGCCTCTGTGCGGGGAGCCGGTGGTGCCGGACGGTGCACCACAGTGTCGCGCGCACCGCCCGGCCGCAAGGTGCCCTCACCGGACACCGGCGGCGTGCTCCACGGGCCCGGGCGGCAGCGGGGACGGCGCGGTGGCCCAGACGGCCGCCCGTGCGCCGTCGCCGTCCCGACGAGCCGTTCCCGTACGTCTCCGGGCCGCCCGACGGCGGCCCGGGCAGGCACGGGAACGGCGCCCCGCCGATCGGTGTCGGATCAGGGCAGCAGCTCCACCGCCAACGGCTCGAACGCGATCCTCGTGCGCGCGCCGTCCTGAGCCCAGCGCGCCTCGAAGCCGTCCGCCGTCGCGGTCACCTGCGCCACCGCCTCGGCCAGCGGCAGCGGTTCGTCCTCGGCGGTCAGCGTGGCCAGGGCGGCGTACACGCCGGTTCCGCCCGCGTCGTCCGCGGTGAGCCTCGGCACCAGCGCCCACCGGGTGAAGGCGGTGCCCTGCGGCGCGCGGATCTCGTCCGCG
This sequence comes from Streptomyces sp. TS71-3, assembly GCF_018327685.1. NCBI lineage: Bacteria > Bacillati > Actinomycetota > Actinomycetes > Kitasatosporales > Streptomycetaceae > Streptomyces > Streptomyces sp. TS71-3. The sequence goes on from NZ_BNEL01000003.1 coordinate 3,545,195, forward strand.
GTGTCCCAGCCGTGCAGCGGGTGGAGTGCGGAGGCCACCGCCTCGTCGGGCCCGGTGGCCCAGCCGGTCTGCCGCAGCCGGGCCCCGTCGGGCGCGCCCGACACCCGGTGCACCCGCAGCTCGTACCGGCCGCGCACCACCGTCACGCTCGTGACCCGCAGACCCGGCACCATCGGCGCGCCCTCGGGGAAGACGGGCCGGTGCGAGGACGCCGCCCAGCCCCAGCCGTCGCCCTGCCCCGCGCCCAGCGGCAGGATCCTGCGGCGCGCGCTCTGCACCCCGGCGACCTCGACGGCGAGGTGGTTGTCGGGGACGTTCACGGCCGACGTGGGCCCCGAGCGGGTCGAGTACGCCGCCCGGTCGTACAGCGGGTCGTCCGCGATGCCGGCCTCGCCCTCGTGCGGGCGGACGTGGTCCGTGCCGTGGTTGTGCAGCCGCACGATCCCGTCCGCGCGGGTGCTGTGCACCAGCAGGCCGGGCCCGGAGAGGGCGATCACCCGGTCGGGGCCCTCGCTGGGCGCCCGCTCCTCGGGCGCGGTCCACAGCGGATCGTCGGTCGGCGCGAGCAGCGACACGAAGGCCTTCGAGGCCCAGTACGGCGAGGACGGGCCCGAGTAGGGCTGGAGCGTCGCCTCGTGCGGACCGTGCCAGCCCAAGGAGAGCAGTCCGTCGCGGCCGGTCGCGCCCCGGTCCAGGAAGTACTTGAGCGCCCCGCTGACGATGCGCCGGGAGGCGCCCGGCGCCAGCGGGGTGTGGCCGGTGACCGCGCCGAGAGCCACCGCCGCACCGGTGGCGAACCGGTACGTCAGGGAGCGGCCGAAGTGCAGCGGGGCGCCGTCGCCGCCGAAGAACAGCCCGAAGCTCTCCAGGTGGGCCCTCAGCCGCGCCCCGTAGCGCTCCGACAGTTCCGTGTCGCCGCCGAGATGGGCGTCGAGCACCGGGTACAGATGCAGCGCCCAGCCGTTGTAGTGGTCGAAGGCGCGGCCGTCGCCGTCCGAGTACCAGCCCTCGCCCAGGTACCAGGAGTCCAGCAGCTCCAGTGCCCGCTCGCGGGCCCGGGCCGTCTGGGCGTCGCCTCGGCCCACGGACTGAAGGAAGCCCGCCACGGTGAAGGGGAACAGATACCAGTTGTTGGGCGCCGGGGTGTGCCGCAGCGCGCCGCGCAGCCACTCCTCGGCGCGGTCCTGCACGGCCGCGTCGAGCCGGTCCCACAGCCAGGGCCTGGTCAGCCGCAGCCCCAGCGCCACCGACGCGGACTCCACCATCGGCTGCCCCTGCACGCTGTGGTCCAGGATCAGCGGCCAGGACTCGGCGTCGCCACGGCCCGGCGTCCGGGTGCCGGCGTCGAGCCCCGCCGCGTACCGCTCCAGCCAGCCGAACGGGTCCTTCCCGCCCGCCCCAGCGATCCGGAAGCCGGCGGCGAGGAACGTGCGGGCGTAGCCCTCCAGGCCGTCCGAGCGCACCCCCGAGCGGGACGGCCGGCCGGGCAGGTCGAGCAGCGCGCTGCCCGGGGTGGCCCAGCGCCACGCGGCACGCAGCAGGCTGTCGGCCGCGGCCTCCCAGTGCACCCGCGTGTAGCCGGTGTACGGGCTCAGCTCCCGCTCGTCGCCGGGGAGTTCAAGGGGTGAGCTCATGCCAGGAATGCCAGCCTTTCGCGTCGCACGGGATGGGCGAAGCCGTCGCCCGCGGCCCAGCGCTTCACCTCACCGATCGCGAGGTCCGCCAAACGCTGCCACTCGTTGCCCTGCGAGCCGGCCAGGTGCGGGGTGATCAGCGCGTTGTCGCAGTCCCACAGCGGGTGGTCCGCGGGCGGCACCTCGGGGTCGGTGACGTCGAGCACCGCCCGGATCCTGCGCTCCCGCAGGACGTCCACCAGGGCGTCCTGGTCGACGACGGCGCCCCGTGCGGTGTTGACGAGCACCGCGTCCGGGCGCATCGAGGTGAGCAGGTCACGGCTGACCAGGCCGCGGGTGGCGGGCAGCAGGGGAGTGTGCACGCTGACGATGTCGCTGCCGGTGAACAGCTCGGGCAGGCTCACCGGCCGGGCCCCGAGCGCGGCCACCTCCTCGTCGGTGACGTACGGGTCGTGCAGCAGGACGTCCAGGTCGTACGGGCGCAGCAGCTCGATGACGCGCCGGCCGATCAGCGAGGCCGAGAGGATGCCCACCGTGCGCCGGTAGTTGCCGAGGGTGGCCACCACGTTCAGGGGCTCCTCGCGCCGCCGCGCAGCGCGGTAGGCCGTGGCACGCTCCAGGACCTGCTTCCCGGCGAGCAGGATCATGGCGACGGTGTACTCGGCCACCGGCAGCGCGTTGGCCGCGGCGGCGGACGACACCTCGATGCCGCGCTCCCAGCACGCCTCGGTGACATGGCCGCGCACCGTGCCGGCGGTGTGCACCACTGCCCGCAGCCGGGGCGCCGCCGCCAGCACGTCCGCGTCCAGCGGTGGACAGCCCCAGCCCGTGACCAGGAGGTCGACGTCCGCCAGCACCCGGCGGGCGCGGTCGGTGCCGAAGTCGTCCAGCACGGGCGGTGGGATCAGGTCGCACACCGCACCGAGTGCCTGGAGGGTGCCCGGTGGGAGCACGGCCTGAGCCGCGTCCGGCTTCATGGCCAGAGCGGTGCGCGGACGAGGACGATCGCTGGGGGCGCCGGGCATTCTTCTCCTTTGCGTACGGCCTTCGGTCGCGGGGGTGCGGCCGGGGCCTATTTCACCGCCCCGGCCGTCAGGCCGGACCGCCAGAAGCGCTGCAGCAGGGCGAAGGCGAGGATCAGCGGGAGCACCGCGAGCAGCGATCCCGCGATGACCACGGGGTAGTAGTCGGGTGTGACGGTGGCCTGGCTGTTCCAGGAGAACAGGCCGAGGCTCACCGGATACAGATGCTGGTCGGAGAGCATCACCAGGGGCAGGAAGAAGTTGTTCCAGATGCCGGTGAGCTGGAAGAGGAAGACGGTGACGATGCCCGGTCCCAGCATCCGCAGTGAGACCTTCGCATATGTCGCCAGCTCACCCGCGCCGTCCACCCGTGCCGCCTCCAGCACCTCGTCGGGAACGTACCCCTGGCTGAAGATACGCCCCAGGTAGACACCGAACGGGTTGAACAGCACCGGGATGAAGACGGACCAGAAGGTGTTGACCAGCCCCGTGCCCGACGCCATCAGGTACAGCGGCAGCGCCAGCACGGTCTGTGGCACCATGACCGCGGCGAGGACCAGGCCGAAGAGCTTCTCCTTGTGCCGGAAGCGGTACTTGTCGAAGGCGTAGCCGCAGGCCGTGCTGATCAGCGCGCCGAGCGCGGCACCCAGCACGGCGTAGAGCAGGCTGTTGAGGTACCACCGCCCGTACAGTCCGCCGTCCTGGGTGAACAGCGCCCGCAGGTTGGTGAAGAACGCGAAGTCGTGCAACGACAGCACATCGCTGCCGAACAGCGCGTCCCTGCCCTTGGTGGCGGCCAGCACCAGCCACAGCACCGGCAGCAGCGTGTACAGCACCGACACCGCCACCACCAGGTTCACGGTGGAGCGGCCGAGCAGCCGGGGCCGCAGCGCGACGGTGCCGCCCGCCCCGATGTCACGGGCACTCATGCCGCCACCTCCCGTCGCGCCGCACGGGCGCTCCTGGCGTCGAGCCTGCTGGTCCAGCGCGTGACGCCGTACGACAGCGCGATGGTGCACACCAGCAGCACCACGGACGCGGCCGCGGCGAGGCCGTAGTTGTTGCGATTGAACGCGGCGTCGTAGATGTACATGCTGGGAGAGAAGCGCGAGCTGATCATCGGTGTGTTCTGGCTGAGCAGCATCGGCTCGGTGAACAGCTGCAGGGCGAAGATCAACGTGAACATCGCCACCATCACGATCGACGCCCTGATCAGCGGCGTCTTGACCTGCAACGCGGTGCGCACCGGCCCCGCGCCGTCGACCACCGCGGCCTCCACCACCTCGTGCGGCACGGCCTGGAGCGCGGCGTAGAAGACCACCATGTTGTAGCCGACGTTGCTCCACAGGGCGATGTTCACCATGGACGGCACGACCGTGTGGATGCCGAGGAAGTCCACGGTGATCCCGGCGTTGCCCAGCAGGTCGATCACCGGGGAGAGGCCCGGCGTGTACAGGTACAGCCAGATGATGGCGGCGATGATGCCGGGCACCGCGTGCGGCAGGAACAGCCCGAGCTGCGCCCACGATCGCAGCCGTACCACTCCCGAGTCCAGCAGCAGCGCGAGGGCGAGCGCGCAGAGCACCATCACGGGGATGTAGATGACGCAGTACAGCACCACGATGCCGAGCCCGCTGAGGAAGGTGGGGTCGGTCAGCACCGCCGCGTAGCTGCGCAGGCCCACGAAGACGGTGCGCTCCGGACCGAAGCCGAGGCCCGGCTCGTCGGCGCCGAAGAAGCTGAGCCACACGGCCGTCGCGACGGGGATGAGGAAGACCGTCACGAGGAGGGCGAAGAACGGTGTCATCAGGATTCCGCAGGCGCCGAGCTGGCGGCGTCGCGCGGTGCGGCCCGCACCGCGCTTCGCGGGCACCGCGGTGGGGGAGCGCTCGCCCGCGGCGGGCAGGGGGGCGGTCGTGGTCATGGAGGTGTCACCTGCCTCTCTACTGCTGTGGTCACTGCGGTGCGTGCCGCCGGGCCGGCCGGCGGCCACGTCATGTGCTGTGCTCGGTGGTGGAGAGCCCGAGCGCCTTGAGGTCGGGCATGGTTCCGCGCTGCGCCTGGCGTACCGCGGCGATGACGGATCCCTGACCGCCGGTCATCCGCGCGAAGCCGTCCTGCATCAGCCTGATGGTGGGCCGCATCCGGGGGCCCCAGCGCCAGCTGTCGCGGATCTTGTGCGCCTCGTCGTCGAAGAGCCGGTAGATGTCCTGGCCGCCGTAGTAGGAGCGGTCGAAGGCCTTCCGGTCCACTCCGAGGAGGCTGGGCACGGCCGGGTACTGGCTGCTGGCGCCGCTGGAGAGGCGGGCGCGCAGCGCGGCCGGGTCGGAGACCTGCCAGGCGATGAACTCCATCGCGGCCTCCGGGTTCCGGCAGTCCTTGGTGACGGAGAAGGTGGAGCCGCCCTGCGTGCCCACCACCGGCCTGTCCGGATCCCACTGGGGCAGCGGCGCGATCCGCCACTGGCCCTTCTGCGCAGGCCGGGCGCCCATCTGCGCGCCGGCGTCCCACGCTCCGGAGAACCGCGCGAGCACCATGCCCTTGCCGATCTGGGCGTCGTTCTGCCGGCCCGTCCCGGGATTGGCGAAGACCAGGTCCTCGTCGATCAGCCGCTGCCAGAAGGCGGCGACCCGGCGGGTGGCCTCGTCGGCGAGCGAGATGTTCCAGGCGCCGTCCCTCAGGTCGTACCACTGTGCGCCGGCCTGCCAGGCGTGGGCCGCGAACGTCTCGCCGCCGTCGGTGGGGAAGACCGCGAGGCGCCGATTCGGCGCCTTCTTCCGCACGGTGCGTGCGGCCTGCTCGAACTCGTCCCAGGTCCGGGGCACCTGGATGCCGAACTGCTCGAAGTAGTCCCTGCGGTAGTGCATCACCATCGGTTCGACGTCGACCGGCACCGTGTAGATCCGCTTCTCGAACGTCGTCAGGCCCAGCGCCTGCGGCAGCAGCCGGGCCCGCAGCCGGTCGTCCACCAGGTCGGTGATGTCGCGGGCCACACCGTCGATGGCGAACTCGGGCACCTCGGGGTACTCGATGGTGGCCACGTCGGGGGAGTTGCCGGCCCGGGCGGCGTTGCTGAGCTTGAGGTAGCCGCCCGCGGCGCCCGACGGTATCTGCTCGAAGTCGATCTGGAGCCTGTCGTGGCTGCGGTTGAACGCGTCCACCACCTCCTGGCTGCCGCGCAGTGCCGACCAGAACGTGATGCGGGTGACCCCGCGCGAGCCGCGCGAGGAGCCACCGCCGCCCCCGCAGGCACTGAGCGCGCCCGCCAGCGGCGCGGCACCGAGCGCGGTGAGCACGGACCGCCGGCTCCTGCCCGGACGCTCGGGGGCGGGCGGCGCCGGCACCTGCGGTGCGGCGGCTCCGTCCGCTGCGGCCCGTTCCACCGGGGCGCGGCGTGGGCGTGGTGCGGGCACCGCATGCGGTGCGGGCAGTCGACTGGTCATGGCGGCCTCCCGCGGCTCCGGGGTGAGACACGGGCATCCTGATCGCTTGACCAGACATGGTCAATAGATCGATCAGGAGAACTTAAAGCGGTCAAACGATCAGTCAGCGGACCCTGGCGGGGCGGCCACCGCCGAGCCGCGCCGCTTCAGCTCCGGCAGCAGCTCCAACCTGCGCACCGGCGCCGGCGCGGAGCCCTCCGGCTGCCCGAGGCGCCGCAGCAGCAGCTCGGCCGCGGCCCGCCCGATCTCCGCCTTCGGCGGCGCGACCGCCGTGAGCGGCGTGCTGCCCAGCGCCGCCACGCCGTCGTCGTAGGCCACCACCGAGCAGTCCCGCGGCACCCGCACGCCACGCTCCATCAGCCGCTGCACCAGCATCAGGGCGTCCACGTCGCCGTGCAGCACCGCGGCCGTCGCGCCCCGCTCGCGCAGCACGGCCGCGAGGTCGAGCGGTCCGGTGTGGCCGGCCGCGTCACCGGTGCCGTCCGCGCCCGGCTCGAAGGGGGCCGCGTCGGGCGAGCTGAGCGCCACCGACCAGTCCTCGACCTCGGGCCGGGTGGCCGCGATCTCGGCGAACGCCGCGCGGATCGCCCGCGCCGTCGGGCTGTCGTTCCGCGCGGCCAGCACGATCCGCCGGTGGCCGAGGGACACCAGGTGGTCCACGGCGAGGTGGGTGCCGTACCAGTGGTCGGAGCAGACCGAGTCGAGGGCGTGCAGGGCGCTGCCGGAGCGCGGCCTGCGCTCCATCAGGACGGTGGGCACGTCCAGGGCGGCCAGCCAGCCGTAGTCGGCCTCCTCGGCGGCGGCGCTGCGCCACCGGGGCGCGATGATCAGGCCGCGGGCGCCGCCGGCCAGCGCCCGCTCCACCAGGGGGCGTTCGGCACCGGCCGCGATCGGGGCGATGTGCAGGGCGATCCGCAGGCCGGCCTCCTCCAGGACCGAACGCGTCCCGTGCAGCGCCTCGTAGAGGTAGGAGTGGCGCTCGGGGACGATCACCCCGACCGCGGCTCCGTGCCCCGGCGGGTCCTGGGCCGGTGGCGCCTGCGCGCCGGCCGCCGCCACCGAGCGGGCCACTCCGTGCCCCCTGGTCAGCTTGCCCGCGCGCTCCAGCTCCTCCACGTCGCGGCGCACCGTGACGACCGAGACGCCCAGCTCCGACGCGAGTTCCGTGACCCGGGCCGCGCCACGCGCGTCCACCGCGGCGAGGATCCGCCGGCGCCGCACATCGACCGAGTCCCGCATGCTGACCGCCCTCTCGCCGTGCTCCGGCGGATGTTCGTTTGAACGCTTTCCTCGGCAGGATAACGATCAGGCGGGTGCGGCTGTCCAGCCGTGTTCCGGACGACCTCACGTCCACCGGACGCCCCTGGCCCCTGACCGCCCCTCAGGACGACTCGCGCACGACCAGCTCCGTCGGCAGGACGAGATGCCGCCTGGGAGCATCGGGGTCGGCGATCTCCTCCAGGAGCACCCGGGCGATGGTCTCGCCGATCTCCTCCACCGGCTGCCGCACGCTGGTCAGCGGGGGACTGGTGTGCCGGGCTATGATCGAGTCCTCGAAACCGATCACCGCGATGTCGTCCGGGACCCTCCTGCCCTGGCGCCTCAGCTCCAGCAGGGCACCGGCCGCCATCACGTCGGAGGCCGCGAACACCGCGTCCAGGTCCGGCGCCTCGCCGAGGAGCCCGCGCATCGCGCGCTCGCCGCCCTCCTCGGTGAAGTCGGAGACCGCCACCAGCGGGTCGCCGTGCGGGCGCCCTGCCCCGGCCAGTGCCTCGACCCAGCCGCCCAGACGCGCCCGGCCCACGTCCATGTCCTGGGGTCCCGCGATCGTGGCGATCGTCCGGCGCCCGCGGTCCATCAGGTGCCGCACGGCCGCCGCCGCGCCCCCGGCGTTGTCCGAGTGCACATGGCTGAGCGACTCGTCGGGCGAGCGCCGCCCGGCCAGCACCGTGGGCAGCCCCATCTCCTCCAGCAGGCCGGGCAGCGGGTCCTTGGCGTGGACGGACACCAGCAGGACGCCGTCCACCCGGCGTGCCGCCACGGTCTCGGTGAGCCGGTCCAGCTCGCTCTGGTCGCGGACGAGTACCAGTTGGAGCTGGGTCCCGCTCGCGGCGAGAGAGGTGCTGACGCCCCGGATGACCGCGGAGAAGTAGGGCTCGGAGCCCAGCCGGCTCTCCGACTCCGGGATCACCAGCGCGATGGCGTCCGTCCGGCTGGTGACCAGGCCCCGTGCCACCGAGTTCGGGACGTACTTCAGCTCCGCGATCGCCGCCAGCACGGCCGCGCGTGCCGCGTCGCTGACCAGATCCGAGCCATTGATCACCCGGGACACCGTGGTGCGGCCGACCCCGGCGCGCGCGGCCACGGTCTTGATCGTCGGCCGTCGCCTGCCCGCCATGGCCCCTCCTTGCCTGCCCGCGGTCCGGACGCCCGCAACCAGCGCATTCTGCCAGAAGTACGAGGCGCGAACGCCCCCTGTGCACGGTGCCCCCACGACACCGAACCGCAACGAAGTACCCCTGTCTCCTTGACAGGTTCAACGTCGGCCAGTCACGCTTCGGGCACCTTTGGGAACGTTCCCACCGTACATCCAGCGCGCCGTTGGGAACGTTCCCACCGCAGTGTTCGAGCCAGGGGAGCCCGGCTGCCCCGCCGGGACTGCGGTGCGTCAGCGCCGCCGCTAGGAGGACCAATGGGCACGGCCCGCAGGATGTTGCGCAACAGGATCATGGCCACCGTGGCTGCCGCCGCCGCGCTCGGACTCGTCGCCGGGTGCGGCGGCAGCAGCGGCGGCACCGGGGGAGGCAAGGAGAACGGCAAGACCGTGATCACCATGGGCCTCTTCGGCGTCATGGGGTTCAAGGAGACCGGCCTGCTCGACCAGTACATGAAGGCACACCCCGACGTCACGATCAAGGCCGATGTCGCCGGCGACGAGCAGACGTACTACACCGCCCTCCAGACGCACCTGGCCGCCGGCAGCGGCCTCAAGGACATCCAGGGCATCGAGATAGGCCGCGCCCGGGAGATCACTCAGACCCAGTCGGCCAAGTTCGTCGACCTCTCCAAGGTGCCCGGCACGGACCACTTCCTGCCGTGGAAGGAGGGCCAGGTCACCACCAAGGACGGCAAGGTGCTCGGGCTCGGTACCGACATCGGCCCGCTCGCCGTCTGCTACCGCAAGGACCTCTTCAAGGCCGCGGGCCTGCCCACCGACCGGGACGAGGTCGGCAGGCTGTGGGCCGGCGACTGGAAGAAGTACGTGGGCGTCGGCGAGGACTTCAAGGCCCACAACAAGAACGCGAAGGTCTCCTACGTGGACAGCGCCAGCGCGCTGTTCAACGCCATGATCTACGGCAACCCCGAGCAGTTCTACAACGACAAGGGCGACCTGATCTACCGGACCAGCCCCGACATCAAGGACGCCTGGAACCTCTCGGTGAAGGCCGCCGGCGAGGGGCTGACGGCCAAGCTCCGGCAGTTCCAGCCGGGCTGGGACCCGGGCCTCGCCAACAGCACCTTCGCGACCACCGTCTGCCCGGCCTGGATGCTCGCGCACATCACCGAGAAGGCGGGCCCGAAGAACTCCGGCAAGTGGGACGTCGCCAAGGCCCCCAAGGACGCCAACTGGGGCGGCTCCTTCCTGGGCGTGACCGAGGCAAGCCCGGTGAAGGAGGAGGCCGAGAAGCTGGTCGCCTGGCTGACGGCCCCCGCACAGCAGGAGTTCCTCTTCAAGAAGCTCGGCAACTTCCCGTCGTCCCAGCAGGCGCTTACGTCCCCGGCGGTGAAGAACGCCACGTCCGAGTACTTCTCCGGCGCTCCGATCGGCCGGATCTTCTCCGAGGCCGCCGAGCAGATCCCGGACCACCAGGTGCTGGGCCGCAAGGACGGCACCATCAAGGACATCTTCACGCAGGGCCTGGAACAGGTCGAGTCGCAGCACACCGCCCCCGACAAGGCCTGGAGCAGCACCGACGAGCGCATCCAGAAGGCCGTCGGCTGACCATCCGCGCACCCGGCCCCGGTGACCGCGCGCCAGGCGGACACCGGGGCCCCGCCCGTCCTGTCCGGCGCGGCATCCACGCACACAGCGACCTCACGTAAGGACCCTCGGTGGCCACTTCCATCCCCGCGACCCCGGCCGGCGCCGGCGCGCCGCCCGGCAGCGGCGGGCGCGGGCGGCGCAGCGCCCTGCTGCACCGCCTCGACCTGCGCACGGCACCCTACGCGTTCGTAGCCCCGTTCTTCGTCGTCTTCGCCGCCTTCAGCTTCTACCCGCTGATCTACACCTGCTGGATCTCCCTGCACCACGTGGAGCTGTCCACGCTCGACGTGATGGAGTGGGTGGGCTTCGACAACTACACGGCGCTCTGGCACGACGACCGGTTCTGGAACGCCCTGGTCAACACCTTCACCATCGGGGTGATCTCCACCGTCCCGCAGCTTCTGGTGGCGCTGGGGCTCGCGCACCTGCTCAACTACCGGCTGCGCGGATCCACGTTCTTCCGGGTGGCCGCCCTCACGCCGTACGCGACGTCCGTGGGCGCCGCCGCGCTCGTCTTCACGATGCTCTTCGAGCGTGACTTCGGCATGATCAACTGGATGCTGAGCCTGGTCGGGGTGGACCACATCGACTGGGAGAACAGCAAGTGGGCGGCGCAGTCGGCGATCTCGTGCATCGTGATCTGGCGCTGGACCGGCTACAACGCCCTGCTGTACCTGGCCGCCATGCAGGCCATCCCGCTCGACCGCTACGAGGCCGCGGCCATCGACGGCGCCTCCCGCTGGCAGCAGTTCCTGAAGGTCACCGTCCCGGGCATCCGCTCCACGATCGTCTTCACCATCGTGCTCTCCACCATCGGCGCCACCCAGCTCTTCGGCGAGCCGCTGATCTTCGGCCAGGGCCCCAACGGCATCACCGGCGGTGCCGACAACCAGTACCAGACCCTCGGCCTGCTGCTGTACGAGGAGGGCTGGAAGAACTACCAGATGGGCCGGGCCGCCACCGTCGCCTGGGCGATGTTCCTGCTGCTCGTCATCCTCTTCGCCGCCCAGCGCCTGCTGCGGCGCCTGTTCGTCCGCTCGTCCTGAAGGAGCCCCGCCATGACCACCGACAGCCTTCCGGCCCGGCCCGGCCTTCGGCCCGGGCCCGCGGGGGAGCGGTCCGCGGGGCGCCCGCGGCTGTTCCCGCGGCCGCGGGCCGGGCGCCAGCACCACGCGGGGCCCCTCACCTACGCCCTGCTGATCATCGCCGCGCTCGTCTCGCTCTTCCCGCTCTACTGGACGTTGGTGGCCGCCTCCAGCGACAACACCCGGGTCACCCAGACCCCGCCGCCGTTCCTGCCGGGGCCGCACCTGCTGGAGAACCTCGGCAAGGCGTGGCAGGACGCCGCGCTCGGCAAGGCGATGGCGAACAGCCTGATCGTGGCCGGCACCATCGCGCTGTCCACCGTCCTCTTCGCCACGCTCGCCGGGTTCGCCTTCGCCAAGCTGCGGTTCAGGGGGCGCAACATCCTGCTGATGCTGGTCGTCGGCACCATGCTGGTGCCGCCCCAGCTCGGTGTCGTCCCGCTGTTCATGATGATGACCCAGCTCGGCCTGAGCCAGCAGCTGCCGTCCGTCATCTTCCCCACCCTGGTCAGCGCGGTGGGCGTGTTCTTCATGCGGCAGTACCTGTCCGAGGCGCTGCCGGACGAGCTGGTGGAGGCCGGCCGGGTGGACGGCGCGCACTCGCTGCGGATCTTCTGGAGCATCGTGCTGCCGGTGGCCCGTCCCGCAATGGCCGTGCTTTTCATGATTACCTTCGTGCACGCCTGGAATGACTTCTTCTGGCCGTACATCGCGCTCGACATGGAGAACCCGACCGTCCCCGTCGCGCTCACCAAGCTCAGCGAGGGATACATCCGCGACGACTCGCTGATCATGGCGGGAGCACTGCTCGGCACGCTGCCGCTGCTCGCTCTCTTCGTCGTCTTCGGACGGCAGATCGTCGGCGGCATCATGCAGGGCGCCGTCAAGGGGTGACCGCACGGGGCGGCACCACCGGCCGCCCCGCCGGCACCCCGAAACTCCTACACCCCGCGGGTCCGCCCGCTCCCGTCCCGCGGCGCGGCCGCATCCGAACCACCCAGCCCGAACCCCGATCCACCCTCCGTCCGCCCCATGGACGGACCCCTTCCGGAAGGACACCCGTGGCCACTGCGACACGACGCCCAGCACCCGAACCGGACACGACCGACGCCCGTACCTTCCCGGAGGGTTTCACCTGGGGCACGGCGACCGCCGCCTACCAGATCGAGGGCGCCGCGGCGGTCGACGGGCGCACCCCGTCCATCTGGGACACCTACTCCCACACGCCAGGCAAGGTGAAGAACGGCGACACCGGCGACATCGCCACCGACCACTACCACCGCTGGCGCGAGGACGTCGCGATCATGGCCGACCTCGGCGTCGGCGCCTACCGCTTCTCGCTGTCCTGGCCCCGCATCCAGCCCACCGGGCGCGGCCCGGCCGTGCAGAAGGGGCTGGACTTCTACCGGCGGCTCGCGGACGAGCTGCTGGAGAAGGGCATCGAACCGGTCGCCACGCTCTACCACTGGGACCTGCCGCAGGAGCTGGAGGACGCCGGCGGCTGGCCCGAGCGCGCCACCGCGGACCGGTTCGCCGAGTACGCGGGCCTGGCCGCCGAGGCGCTCGGCGACCGCGTGGGGACCTGGATCACCCTCAACGAGCCCTGGTGCAGCGCCTTCCTCGGCTACGGCTCCGGCGTGCACGCACCCGGCCGCACCGACCAGGTGGCAGCCCTGCGCGCGGCGCACCACCTCAACCTGGCGCACGGCAAGGCCGTGCAGGTGCTGCGGGCCGCCCTGCCGCCGGCGGCGCGGCTCTCCATCACCCTCAACATCCACCATGTGCGGGCCCTCACCGAGCAGGCCGGCGACCTCGACGCGGCGCGGAGGATCGACGCGGTGGCCAACCGGGTCTTCACCGGGCCGCTGCTCGGCGGCGAGTACCCGGCCGACCTGCTCGCCGACACCGCCCACCTGACCGACTGGTCCTTCGTGCGCGACGGCGACACCGCCCTGGCCCACCAGCCGCTGGACTTCCTGGGCGTGAACTACTACACGCCGACGCTGGTGTCGGCCGCCACGGACGACGGCACGCACCACTCCGACGGGCACGGCAGGAGCGCGTTCAGCCCCTGGCCGGGCGGCGAGCGGGTCGCCTTCCACCGGCCGCCGGGCGAGACCACCGCCATGGGCTGGGCGGTGGACCCGACCGGCCTGTACGACCTGCTGCTCAGGCTGCACTCCGACTTCCCCGGCCTGCCGATGATGATCACCGAGAACGGCGCCGCCTTCGACGACTACGTCAACCCCGACGGCGAGGTGCACGACCCCGACCGCATCGCCTACCTGGACGGCCACCTCGCCGCGGTGCACCGGGCCATCGACGCGGGCGTGGACGTGCGGGGCTACTTCCTGTGGTCGCTGCTGGACAACTTCGAGTGGGGCTACGGCTACAGCAAGCGGTTCGGCGCCGTGTACGTGGACTACCCCACCGGCAAGCGGATCCCGAAGTCCAGCGCGCGCTGGTACGGCCAGGTGGCCCGCACCGGCACCCTGCCCGTCGCAGGCGGCAGCGGGGAGGGCACACGGTGAACGGGTGACGGACGGTCCCTCGGCCCGGCCCGCCGTCGGGCCGGGCCGGGCCGGGCGCGATGATGGGCGGACGCCGTCGATCACCGCCTCGGGAGGGCCGGCCGGTTGCACACACCGCTGCTTGAGGCGCTGTCCGCCGCGCTCCTCGTCGCCGTGCTCGCGGGCGCCGTGCTGCGGCCCTTCGGGCTTCCCGAGGCGGCCATCGCGGTGCCGGCCGCCGCGCTGGTGCTGGCTACCGGCGCGCTCCCGGTCGACCAGGCCCACGCCGAGGCGGCACGCCTGGGACCCGTGGCCGGGTTCCTCGCCGCCATCCTCGTGCTCGCCAGGCTCTGCGACGACGAGGGGCTCTTCCGCTGGTGCGGCGCGCTGATGGCGCGCTGGGCGGCCGGCGGCGGTCGGGGCGCGGCGCGGCGGCTGCTGGGCGCCGTCTTCGTGCTGGCGTCCCTGATCACGGCGGTGCTCAGCCTGGACGCCACGGTGGTGCTGCTCACCCCGGTGGTGTTCGCCACCGCCGCCCGGCTCGGCGTCCGCCCCAAGCCGCACGTCTACGCCTGCACCCACCTCGCCAACACGGCGTCACTGCTCCTTCCCGTCTCCAACCTGACGAACCTGCTGGCGTTCTCCGCGGCCGGGGTGGGTTTCACCCGGTTCGCGGCGCTGATGGTGCTGCCCTGGCTGCTGGCGGTGGCGGCCGAGTACGTCGTCCTGCGCCGCTTCTTCGCCACCGAGCTGGCCCTGTCGGGCCCCGCGGGCGGTCCGACAGGCGAACCGCCGCTGCCCCTCTTCGCGCTCGTCACCGTCGGGTGCACGCTGGCCGGGTTCGTCCTCGCGTCCGTGCTGGGTGCCGCCCCCGCCTGGGCCGCCGCGGCCGGCGCCGCGGTGCTCGCCGTCCGCGCGCTGGCCCGGCGCCGCGTCGGGCCCAAGGAGCTGCTGAACGCCGCCGCGCTGCCGTTCCTGGCCTTCGTGGTGGCCCTCGGCCTCGTGGTCCGGGCCGTGGTGGACGGCGGCCTGGGGGACCTCCTGGGACATCTGGTGCCCGACGGCTCCGGGCTGGCGGAGCTGTTCGCGGTGGCCGTGCTGGCCGCCGTGCTCGCCAATGTGATCAACAACCTGCCGGCGGTGCTCGTCCTGCTGCCGCTCACCGCCGCGATCGGCACGGGAGCCGTGCTGGCGATGCTGCTCGGCGTGAACATCGGGCCCAACCTCACCTACGCCGGCTCGCTCGCCACCCTGCTCTGGCGGCGCATCGCGCACCGGCACGAGCATGATGTGGACCTGGCGGAGTTCACCCGGCTGGCCGCGCTGACCGTGCCGGCCGCCCTGGCCGTCGCGGTGCCGGCACTGTGGCTGGCGCTGCTCGTGATCGGAGGCTGAAGACATGGCCGTGGTCGTCTGGATCGCCGAGGGCACCTGGCCGGCGTGCGTGGACGCGGCGCGAGCCCACGTACGCGAGGACACGCGGGTCGTGCTGCTGCACGTCAGAGCGGACGAGGTGCCCGCCGTCGCGCACGGCGCCTTCGCGGGCCTGCTCGGCCGGGGCCACCCCGAGGACGATCCCGGCGCCCGCCTGGCGGACCTGGGCGCCGATGCCGCCCGGGACCTGCTCGACGCCGCGGCCCGGCGGCTCGGGCGGCCCTGCTCCCGCCTGGTACGGCACGGACGTCCGGAACGCGAGGTGGTGGCCGCGGCCGAGGGCGCCGACCTGCTGGTGGTGGGGCGCGACGGGGATCCCGGGCGCCTCGGGCCGCACAGCCTGGCACCCGCCGCGCGGTTCGTCGTCGACCACGCCCCGTGCGCCGTGCTGCTGGTGTGGCCTCGGGCCGCCCCGGGCCTGCACACCCTGCCCCCGCCGCCGGGCGCCCACCCGGGGCCACCACCGCCCCCGCACGAGCACCCCGCGCCCGGGCCGGGCGCACCGGAACCGCCCCGCCCACCGGGACCTCCACCGGCGGGGCACGACGCCGGCTGACGCATCGCATGCCGTGTCCCGCGCCGCCCCGGGCCGCTCCGGACGCGCGCCGGCGCACGGCACGGGTGCGTCCCGTGCCGTGCGCCGATGGGTCCGCTGCCGCGGCCGTGCCCCGGCCGTCGCCGGCCGCTCAGCTGGTGCTGACCGACACCGAGTCGACCACGAGCTGCTGCGGGAAGGTGGTGCCGCCGTCCGGGTCGCCCGGCCAGTCTCCGCCCACGGCGAGGTTGAGGATCAGGAAGAACGGCTTGTTGAACACCCACTGGTTGCCGCCCACGTCGGCGGGCGTGCGCGTCTGGTAGACGTTGCCGTCCACCGACCACTTGATGGAGTCGGGCGCCCAGTCCACCGCGAAGGTGTGGAAGTCGTCGGCGAAGGCCGCACCGCCCGGCAGGTTGTACCCGGCGCCGATGCCGTTCGCACCGGAGTAACCCGGACCGTGGATCGTGCCGTGCACGGTGTTCGGCTCCTTGCCGATGTTCTCCATGATGTCGACCTCGCCGCAGTTCGGCCAGCCGTTGCCCGAGTTGATGTCGGTGCCGAGCATCCAGAACGCGGGCCACATGCCCTGGCCCCGCGGGATCTTCATGCGCGCCTCGACGTGCCCGTACTGGGCGCTGTACTTGCCCGCGGTGTTCATCCGCGCGGAGGTGTACTCGCAGGTGCCGTACCAGCACTGGTAGTTGCTCGGGTTCTCCTTCTTCGCGGTGATGACGAGGTGGCCGTTCCCGTCGAGCGCGGCGTTGGCGTTGCCGGCCGTGTAGTACTGGCGCTCGTGGTTGTTGCCGTTGTTGTCGCCGGTCTCCTGCACCCACTTCGAGGTGTCGACGGCGGATCCGGCCGCACCGTCGAAGGAGTCGGAGAAGGCCTCGGTCAGCTTGGCCGCCGGCTTGGCGGTGTGCTTGGCCCCGGCGTCCGCGGGGGTACTGGCCCCGGCGGTGGCGGGAAGGACGATGGCCGAGGCGGCGACCAGGGTGGAGATGCCGGCGATGAGCAGCCGCCGGCCGACGTGCGGAGAGTCCATGACTCTGCCTTCCGGTGTGGGGGGTGGTCCGGAGTGATCTGTCATGTCTTTGACATAAGCGGGCAAGCGTGGTCCTGCGGACGCGCCGACCGGAAGTGGGGTTCGGTCCGTGGTCCAGACCTTGATTTAAAGAATGAAGCAAGACAGTGTCAAGGCCTGTCGCACAGCTCGGTACCGGAGCACGCGGAGCGCCGGCCGCACCGCCGGGCCGCCCACCTCGGTACTTCACCTTGTGATCGCACGGCGCCCCGATCGCCGCCCGTTCGGCGAGATCCTGAATCCGGGCGGGGGTGCGCCCTTTCCGGCGAGCGGCACGAGTTGCCAGGTCGTCGCCGCCCGAGGCGGACCCCGCGCCACGATCCGGTCACCCGGCAACTGCTGTTGTGTGCACGACTCTTGACGCGGCACGCCGCCGGGGTCAAGGATCCATCTGCCGACTGAGAGCGCTCTCTCCGGGTCGAGGCGGCACCCCGCACTCAACTACTCCAGGAGTTCTCCGACATGCTTTCTCCCCCACAGGGCCCGGCGCGACCGGGCAGAGCACCTCGGACGTCCCACCGCCGCACCAGGTCGGCGGCCATGATCGGCTCGGTCCTGACCGCGGCGGCGCTCGCCCTGGTGCCGGCGCTCACCCCGGGGTCCGCACAGGCGGCCGTGCTGGCCGGCGGTGGCGACCTGGGGCCGAACGTCATCGTGTTCGACCCCTCGACGCCCAACATCCAGGGCACCCTGGACAGCATCTTCAAGAAGCAGGAGTCGGCCCAGTTCGGTGACGGCCGCTACCAGATCCTGTTCAAGCCGGGCACCTACAACGGCCTCAACGCCCAGCTCGGCTTCTACACCTCCGTCTCCGGCCTCGGCCTGTCCCCGGACTCGACCACGATCAACGGCGATGTGACGGTGGACGCGGGCTGGTTCAACGGCAACGCGACGCAGAACTTCTGGCGCAGCGCCGAGAACCTCGCCCTGAGGCCCGTGAACGGCACGGACCGCTGGGCGGTCGCCCAGGCCGCGCCGTTCCGCCGGATGCACGTCCTCGGCGGGCTGAACCTCGCCCCGAACGGCTACGGCTGGGCGAGCGGCGGCTACATCGCGGACAGCAAGATCGACGGTTCCGTGGGCCCCTACTCGCAGCAGCAGTGGTATACCCGCGACAGCTCCGTCGGGGGCTGGGTCAACGGCGTGTGGAACATGGTCTTCTCCGGCGTGCAGGGCGCTCCGGGGCAGAGCTTCCCCAACCCGCCGTACACCACCCTCGGGACCACGCCGATCTCCCGCGAGAAGCCGTTCCTCTACCTGGACGGCAGCACCTACAAGGTGTTCGTGCCCGCCAAGCGCACCAACGCACAGGGCGTGAGCTGGGCGAACGGCAACCCCGCGGGCAGCTCCATCCCACTGGACCAGTTCTACGTCGCCCACCCCGGCGACTCCGCGGCCACCATCAACGCCGCGCTGGCGCAGGGGCTGAACCTGCTGTTCACGCCGGGCATCTACCACGTCGACCAGACGATCAACGTCAACCGCGCCAACACCGTGGTGCTCGGCCTCGGCTACGCCACGATCAAGCCCGACAACGGCGTGACCGCGATGAAGGTCGCGGACGTGGACGGCGTCAAGCTGGCCGGCTTCCTGCTGGACGCGGGCAGCACCAACTCGTCCCAGCTCCTGGAGGTCGGTCCGCCGAACTCGTCGGCCGACCACTCGGCCAACCCGACGTCGGTGCAGGACGTGTTCGCCCGGGTGGGCGGTGCGGGTCAGGGTCGTGTGACGACCGCGATGACGGTCAACAGCGACGACACCCTCATCGACCACACCTGGCTGTGGCGCGCCGACCACGGCAGCGGCGTCGGCTGGGACACCAACCGGTCCGACTACGGCCTGGTGGTCAACGGCGACGACGTCCTCGCCACCGGCCTGTTCGTCGAGCACTTCAACAAGTACGACGTGCAGTGGAACGGCGAGCGCGGCAGGACGATCTTCTTCCAGAACGAGAAGGCGTACGACGCCCCCAACCAGGCCGCGGTCCAGAACGGGAACACCAAGGGGTTCGCCGCCTACAAGGTGGCCGACTCCGTCAACACGCACGAGGCCTGGGGCATGGGCAGTTACTGCAACTACACCGCCGACCCCTCGATCGTGCAGGACCACGGCTTCGAGTCGCCGAACAAGGCGAACGTGAAGTTCCACGACATCCTGGTGATCTCGCTCGGCGGGATGGGCCAGTACAACCACGTCATCAACAACACGGGATCGGCCACCTCCGGAACCAGCACCGTGCCCTCCAACGTGACGTCGTATCCGTAGACCGTCCCCGCACCCGGCCGGACCCCAGCGTCCCGGCACACCGTGAGACCGCGGGCGCCACGGCCCAGGCCGTGGCGCCCGCGCACGTCCGCTCCACGGCACCGGTCCACCCCAAGGATCCCGGGCCTAGGGTCAATGCCGGTGACTTAGGTGTCCTGGGCTCGTTGGTTGTGGTGTGGCGAGGGTGGGGCAGGTCAAGTCGTCTGTGGGTGAGCGGTTGTCGGACCGGATCGCGATCGGGGTGTTGACGCGTTCGTTTCCGCCGGAGCTGGTGGATGAGGTGATCGCGGAGGCCGGGCGGGGCGAGCAGCGCAATCGGCTGCTGCCGGCCCGCGTGGTCGTGTACTTCGTGCTGGCGATGTGTCTGTTCTTCGGGCAGCCGTATGAAGAGGTCGCGCGGCTGCTGGGCGAGGGGCTGGGGGACCGGAAGCGGTCCTGGCGGGTACCGACGACTGCCGCGATCGGGCGGGCGCGTCGGCGCCTGGGCGTGCAGCCGTTGAAGATGCTGTTCGCGCGGGTGTGCTGTCCGGTGGCGGTGCCGCAGACGGCGGGTGCCTGGTATCGGCGGTGGCGCCTGGTGGCGGTGGACGGCACGACCCTGGACCTGGCGGACACCGCGGACAATGACAGCTTCTTCGGCCGCCCGGGTTCGGGGCGGGGGACGGGTGCATTCCCGCAGGCCAGGGTAGTGGCGCTGGCTGAGTGCGGGACGCACGCGGTGTTCGGCGCGGCCATCGGGCCGCTGTCGGTGAGCGAGCCGGTGCTGTCCCGGCAACTGTTCGGCGAGCTGCGGGCGGGGATGCTACTGCTGGCCGACCGGGGCTTTTACGGCTTCGAGTTGTGGCAGGCCGCCCGGGCCACGGGCGCGGACCTGCTGTGGCGGATGCGTAAAAGCGCGGCCCTGCCCGTGGTGCAGGTGCTGGCCGACGGCTCCTACCTCAGCACGATCCATGCCGAGCCGGACCGCAGGAGCCGCCGCAACCCGGTGGTGGTCCGGGTGATCGAGTACACCCTTGCCCGCACCGGCGATGCCA
Organism: Streptomyces sp. TS71-3; assembly: GCF_018327685.1. Lineage (NCBI taxonomy): Bacteria > Bacillati > Actinomycetota > Actinomycetes > Kitasatosporales > Streptomycetaceae > Streptomyces > Streptomyces sp. TS71-3. The sequence continues at coordinate 3,565,286 of NZ_BNEL01000003.1, forward strand.
CCGTCTACCGCCTGCTGACCACCGTGCTCGACCCTGAACAGGCACCGGCGAAGGACCTGGCCGCGCTTTACACCCAGCGGTGGGAGATCGAGACCACACTGGACGAGATCAAAACCCACCAGCGCGGCCCGAAGCTCGTCCTACGCTCGAAGTACCCGTGGGGCGTGGAGCAGGAGATCTACGGCTTCCTCCTGGTGCATCACGCCATCCGGCAGCTGATACACCGGGCCGCCACCGGCCACGGTCTTGATCCCGACCGGCTCTCCTTCACACGCTCCCTGCGGATCGTGCGCCGCCAGGTCCCAGCCCAGGCGGCGTTTTCCCCCCGGCAGACTCGCCCGGGCGCTGACCCGCACCCTGGCTGAGATCGCCGAACGCCTGCTGCCCCCACGCCGCCACCGGGCCTGCCCCCGAGTGATCAAACGCAAGATGTCCAACTGGCGACTCAAACGGGCCGAGCACCACCACCAGACACCACCCGCACCAGACACCGTCACCATCACTCGGCGGAACAGAACCTAAGTCACCGGCATTGGGCCTAGGGTGCCTGACTCCGGCCCACGTCCGGCCTACGGTGCCGGACACCACTTCCGCCGCGGCCGCTGTGTACCGCGCACCCGTGCCCCCGCGGCGGAGGGCGCCCGTAACCTCCCCACGCGTACGCCGCGCGCCCCACCGCGCCCACCGGCTCCGGAGGTTGCCCATGAACGCCGTACCGAGGAGAGCCGAGGCCCCCGGCCTCGCCCGCCCGAACCGCCCGCGCCGCGCCCGTGCCCTGCGCCCGGGCGCCGCGGCGACCCTGGGAGCGGTCGCCCTGCTGGCCGTCACCGCGGCGTCGCCGGCACCCGCGGGCCCCGCTCAGCCCGGGCCGGCCGCGCACTGCGGGGCGGGCGCGCCGCTCCACGTGCCGGCCGCCGAACGCGCCCAGAGCGCCTGCCTGGACGACCTGACCACGCGCGGCACCGTCGCCTCGGGCCACACCGTCGAGGCCGACTGGGCCGGACTCACCCCGGCGGGCCTGCCGGTGCCGGACGCGGTTCCCGGCGTCCAGATCGACGGCTACTTCCCCGACACCTCGGCCACCAACACCCACCACGGCTGGGACCACGACGCGCAGTTCGTCATCCGGCTGCCCGACCACTGGAACGGCGGACTCGTCGTCAGCGGTGCGCCGGGCACCCGCGCCCAGTACGCGAACGACCGGGCCATCGGCGACTGGGTACTGGCACGCGGCTACGCGTTCGCCGCCACCGACAAGGGCAACACCGGCGCCGCCTTCTACCGCGACGGGGACACCCCGGGCGACGCGATCGCGGAGTGGAACGCACGGGTCACCCAACTCACCAGGGCCGCCGGCGCGGTGACGCAGGAGCGCTACCACCGACCGCTGCGCCGCACCCTGGTGACCGGACTGTCGAACGGCGGCTACCTGGTCCGCTGGCAGCTGGAGAACCATCCTGAGCTGTACGACGGCGGCGTCGACTGGGAGGGCACGCTGTGGCGCACCGGCGGCCCGAACCTGCTCACCTTCCTGCCGCCGGCCCTGCGCGCCTACCCCGGCTACGCGGCCGGCGGCCCGGACGCCGCCGGCGCACACCGCGCGATGCTCGCCGCAGGCTTCCCCGCGGGATCCGAGTTCCTCTGGCCGTTCTACTACCAGACCTACTGGGACCTGACCCAGCGCACCTACCGCGAGGAGCTGGACCCCGGCTACGACGGCGCACAGCAGGCCGGCACCCCCTTCTGCGCACCCGGCAGCGGACCGGGCTGCGACACCGACTACGACTACGCGGCACGCCCCGCCGAGGTGCGGCGGGCGGTGGCGAAGACCGCCCTGACCGGCCGTATCGGCAAGCCGCTGATCAGCCTCCAGGGCACCTACGACGTGCTGCTGCCGATCAGCCGCACCGGTGACACCTACGCACGGATGGTCCATGAGGCGGGGCGCGACGGACTCTTCCGCTACTACCGCGTCGCCGGGGGCTCCCATGTGGACGGGCTCTTCGACACGTTCCCCGACCGGTTGAGGCCGCTGACGCCCTGCCACCGCAGTGCGTTCCGGGCGCTGGAGTCATGGCTCGACGACGGGCGGCGGCCACCGGCCGGCCACACCGTGCCCATGCCCCGGCACGCGGATCCGGAGCGGCTGGTGACCGACTGCCCGCTCACCACCGGGTGACCGCGGACCGCCGGTCCCGTGCCACGCGGCCGTGCTCGCCCCGGTGCGCCGCCGGGGCGGACCGGCCGGCTCAGGCGCCCGCGGCCCCGCCGGACGCCGTGTCCCCGTCGGCCGTGGACGCCGTACCGCCCGCCGGCTCGACGGACGAGTAGAACACCGACTTCTGCTGCTTCGAGCGGTGCGCCTGGCCCTTGGCGACCAGTGCCTCAAGGGTGTTGCGCACCACCGTGGGGCTGACCTCGCGCTCGGGGTGCTGCTCGGAGAGGGCGGTGGTGACCTCCGCGGCCGAGCGGGGCTGGCCGTGTCCGGAGAGCAGGGAGCTGACCACCTCGCGCAGGGTGGGCGTGCCCGCCCCCCTCCTGCTCCTGCGGCCCGAGCGCTCCTTGCCGCCGTCGGCCGCGGCCTTCGCCCCCCGGCCGGACCTGCCGCCCGCGCCCTGCTTGGCCGACTTCGTGCCACGGCCGCCCTTCGGGCCCTTCTCCTCCGCGCCGTCACGGGGCTTGCGGGCCCGGGGCAGGCGGGCCCGGGAGGGGGCGCCCGCGGTCGCGGTGTCACTCGTGAGGGTGCCGGGAACCGTCCCCGGGGGGTCCGTCGCGAGTGCCTGCTGCATGCTGAGTAGGAGGGCGTGATCACGCTCCAGTTCACCCAGTTTGCTCTGCAGGGTGCCGATCTCCGAAGCGATACGTTCCTGCTCCCTGGCGTTGCTCTCCAGGTCCGCGGTCACCTGGGCGGCGTACTGGGTTTTGAGGTTGGTGTGGTCCGAAGCATTGTCCGGCATGGAGTCCCCGCTCTCTCGAATCGCGTGTACGTGTGTGGTGCCGGATGCTACCCACATCGGGCGAGTGGTACCGACACCGTCAGATCTCTCGTACTGCGCGGGACACGCGTGTGCGGCCATTCTGCCGGGGAAGACACCACCAACGAGTGGTTCATGTTGCACCTAAAGAGTGGTGCCTCACCCTTGACCTGAGGGTGAAGGAGCGGCCACGGCCGGGGCTTTACCGCCCCCGCCGACGGTGTCGTGCGGTGTGCCCGTCGGACGCCTCCGGCTTCAGCCCTCCGGCCTCAACCCTCCGGTCTCGGACGGCCTTCCGGCCTTGGCCCTCCGGCCTCGGACGACCTCAGGCGTCAGCCGGCCGTGCCCGTCTGACGGAGTGTCGTCGCCATCTCGGGGGCGCGGTCGAGGACGATGCCGAAGTGCGTCCGGTAGGCGTCCAGCACCTCGGCTTCCGAGGTCAGCTCGACCGTCCCGCGCTGCCCGTCCGCGGTGCGGGTGAGTTGCCTGCCGCTCAGGGTGATCCGGCCGTCTCGGGTGAGCATCGAGCACACGAGCGAGCGGGTGAAGTGCGAGTCGGGCGAGGTGCGGTGGTACCAGGCTCCCGCGGTGAAGTCGGCCAGCACGCGGGGGCGCTGCTCCATCAGGTACTGCGGTGTGCCGTCCCGGGACACGTCGAGGTCGCCCTCCCCGGTCCGGGTGAGCACGAAGGTGCCGCCGGGGTCGTGCTGCTCGGTGCCGAGAGCGCCCAGGTCCAGGGGCAGGTGGCTGTTGGTGCCGAACCCCACGTCCGCGATCCACTCCCCGCCGCCGGCGGTGGCCACCCGCAGGGCCATGTGGTCGTAGGGAATGCCGAGCCGGCCGCCCTCGCCGTGCACCCGCGCCTGGAGCGTCGTCACCTCGAACCCCAGGGATCCCAGCAGCGCTCCGAACGCGCCGTTGAGTTCGTAGCAGAACCCGCCGCGGCGCCGGGCGACCACCTTGTCGACCAGCGCGTCCTCGGTGAGTTCGATGTGCTCTGCCAGGTGGATGGAGAGGTTCTCGAAGGGCACGCTGCGCAGGTGGGCGAGGTGCAGGGTGCGCAGCGCCTGCGCGGTGGGGGCCGGGGGGCGCTCCACTCCGATACGGCGCAGGTACTCGTCGGTCTGTGCGGCGTCCATGGGGCAAGTGTGCGGGGCGCGGGGCGCCGACGGCCATGGATCCGGTACGGACGCCGCCGCCCGGCACCGCGACGCGGGGCGGCGGTGTGAGCGGGAGACGGCGATGTGGTGCGGGGGGCGGGCCCTGAAGTCCAGGTCCGCGCGGCGCGGGTGATGATGGGGCCATGGCATGGCAGACGGCGTTGACGGAGTTGTTCGGGATCGAGTGTCCGGTGGTGTCCGCACCGATGGGCGGCAGCGCGGGCGGCGTGCTGGCGACCGCGGTGTCCCGCGGTGGGGGCCTCGGGATGGTGGGTGGCGGCGGCAGCGAGCCCGACTGGCTGGAGCGCGAACTCTCCCTGGTCACCGCGGAGACCACCCGGCCCTGGGGCGTGGGCTTCCTCAGCTGGGCCGACGATGTGGACGCCGTCGTCCGGGCCCTTGCCTTCCGGCCGTCCGCGGTGATGCTGTCCTTCGGCGATCCGAAGCCGCTCGCCGCGCCCGTGCGCGACGCCGGAGTGCCGCTGATCGTGCAGGTCACCACTCTGGCCGAGGCGGAGCAGGCGCTCGACGCGGGCGCGGACGTGCTCGTGGCGCAGGGCACGGAGGCCGGTGGGCACGGTGGCGGCCGGTCGGTGCTGCCGTTCGTGCCCGCGGTCGTCGACGCGGCCGGGGCGACACCGGTTCTGGCGGCCGGCGGCATCGCGGACGGCCGCGGGGTGGCCGCCGCGCTGTGTCTGGGGGCGGCCGGGGCACTGATGGGCACCCGCTTCCAGGCCAGCCGGGAGGCATTGGTGCCGGCGGAGGTCCTCAAGGCGCTGGTCGAGGGCGGCAGCGAGGACACCGAGCGCAGCCGGGTGCTGGACATCGCGCGCGGCGCCCGGTGGCCCGCGCGGTACACCGCACGGACCCTCCGCAACGCCTTCCTGGACCGCTGGCGCGACCGGGAGGGCGAGCTCGCCGGTGACACCGCCGCACGGGCGGAGTACCGGACGGCCGTCGCACGCGGCGAGATCCCGGCCGTGCCGGTCTGGGCGGGCGAGGCCCTGGACCTGATCAACGACATCGACTCCGCTACCGACATCGTCGCGCAGGTGTCCGCGGAGGCGGCCGAGGCGCTCACCGCGGCGCGGCGCGCGCTCACGGCGGCCTGACGGCGGTGCCGGTGCGGGGACCAACACCGCCGACGCCTGCGTCCCGTTCGCGCCCGCATCCGTGCCCTGCGCGGGCGCCGCGGTGCACACCCGTACGGCGGCGGCGTCCGCGTGGGCACCGCGCGAAGGGCCGGGGACCCTTGCGGTTCCCACGGCCCTTCGCGGCGGGGTCACACGGTGGGACCCGCACGGGCCCGACGCGTGTGCCCGCTCAGCAGCTGAGGTTGCCGCCGGGCTCGACGCCCAGGATCTGCGCGAACTTGGTGTAGTTGTTGATGCGGTCCTGGACCTGGCCGGGGTTCGCGCCGTTGCACTCCAGGCTGCCGTTGATGCTGCGGATGGTCTCCCCGAAGCCGGCGCCGTTCACCATGGCGTTGTGCGGGGTCATCGTCCCGGGGCCGGTCTGGGTGTTCCAGTACCACAGCCCGGTCTTCCAGGACACCGCCGCGTCGTTCTGCACCAGGTCGGGGTTGTCCAGCAGGTCGATGCCGAGCGCGTCACCCGCGGCCTTGTAGTTGAAGTTCCAGCTGAGCTGGATCGGACCGCGCCCGTAGTACTTGTCGTTGCCCGCGGGGCAGCCGTAGGGCTGCGACGTGTCGCAGTAGTGGGGGTAGTTGGCCGTGTTCTGCTCGACCACGTAGACGAGGCCGCCGGTCTCGTGGCCGACGTTGGCCAGGAACGCGGCGGCTTCCTGCTTCTGCACGGTGGCGCTGCCCGCGTGCGCGAACTCCGGGTAGGCGCTGAGGGCGTCGGTCAGGCCCTGGTACGTGTAGAAGCCGTTCCGGTTCGGGAACATGCTGTTGAACTGGGACTCGCTCACCACGAAGTCGGCCCTGACCGACGCGTTGCGAGCGGAGGCCGTCGGCGCCAGGGTCAGCACCGAGAGCGTCACCGCGGACACGGATGCGACCGCGGTCAGCAGTCCGATCATGCGCTTTCGCACGATGGTCACTCCTGCCTGCCGCCCGGAGCGGGCGGCGCTGTGCGTGTGGGGGGTTGGGTGGTGCGGACGTGCGTGTGCGTGCACCGGGCACCGTGCCGGCGGTGCCGGACGCGGTGCCCGGTGGTGGAGCGCAGGGGGACGTCTCAGCCGATGTTCACGTCGACGCAGGAGTAGAAGGCGTTGGAGGTGTCACCGATGTTCCACACCGCAAGCACCTTCTGGTGGCCGCGCAGGCTGCCGAAGTTCACCTGGTGGGAGGTGGTCTGGCCGGGTTGCTGGTTGTTGCCGGCGAACTCGGCGATCTTCTGGCCACCGACGTAGTACTGCCAGTTGCTCGTCGCGTGCCGTGCGGTGTACGTCCACTTGAAGGTGGTCGAGGATCCGACGTTGGTGACGATCCAACCCTTGTTGTTGTCGTCGAGGTCGGAGAACCGCGAGATACCCGCACTGCAGCTCGTCAGGCCCTTGGGGCCTTCGACGCTCTGCGGTTCGTACTTGATGTCACCGCAGCTCACCACACCCGCGGCACACTGTGCCTGCCGGCTGGGCGGCTCGGAGATGTAACCGTGCGCACTCGCGGAGCCCGCGGGAAGGCTCACTGCGATGACCGGGGCGAGCGCGGCGCCTACGAGGGCAGCCACCTTTCTCTTTGCGTGCATGCGTACTCCTTCACATCAGGTCTTCCCGCGCGAATGGGAGTGCGGAACCAGGGCATCCGCGGCGGGTCGCCCTCTCGAGTTGTGGGGCCAAGAGGCGCGAAGGGACGGCGGCACAAACCCATGAACCGCCCCCGCGGATACACGTGCGGGGCGGAGCAGGTCCTGCTGCTTGGACTAGACCATACAGCTGGACGCGTACGCGTCAATAGACCGCGGAGAAACGCCGAACGGGGCGCTGACGGGCCGTTGCGGGCCCCTGCGCGGGGTCGTTGAGCAGGGAGAAGTACGCGCGGTGGGAGATGCGGATGGGGCACGGCGGAGCGGCGAAAGCGGTACCCGGCGGGGGATCGGAGGGCTGCCTCTGCCGCCCTCCGCTCATTATCAGCCGCCGGAAACGACCGGAATCAGACCACGGCCGAGGCGGGCGTGGGCTCCGTCGGTTGGCGTCCGTGAGCATGCGGCGGACCTCGGGGCCGGCTCGGGACCCCGGAGCCCCGGGACCCTGGAACCTCGGGGGCACCGAGCCTCGAACCGCGCCCGCGGCCCCTCTCAGACCCCGACGGTGCCGTCGATGGCCTCGCGGAGGAGGTCGGCATGGCCGTTGTGCCGCGCGTACTCGTGGATGAGGTGCAGCATCACCATCCGCAGGGAGACGTCCTCGCCCCACCGCGCGTTGTACGCGACCTTGTCGAGGGAGTCCGCCGCGGCCTCGATCGCGCGTGCCTTCTCGACCTCTTCCCGCCAGGCGGCGAAGGCCTCGGCACCGGTGGCCTCCCGTGCGTCGTACGCCGCCTGGAAGTCGCCCTCGTCGGACCAGACCAGAGGGATGTCCTCGCCCGCCACCACCCGGCGGAACCAGGTGCGCTCCACCTCGGCCATGTGCCGCACCAGACCGAGCAGGCAGAGTGTGGACGGCGGCATCGACTGCCGGCGCAGCTCCTCGTCGCCGAGGCCCTCGCACTTCATGGCGAGCGTCGCGCGGTGGAAGTCCAGGAACGCGCGGAGCATCTCGCGCTCCCCGCCGATCGCCGGTGGCCCGATCCGTTCCATACCGCTCTGCACGCTCCTCCGGCCTGTGGTGTGGGTCCCCGGGACCTTATCCCGCAAAGGCCACCGCGCCCCGTGAATTATTTCCGCTCCGGCACCCTGGGCCGGCACACGTCGTCAGCGGGGGACCGTGTCCACGTGGGCGCTGCCCGCGCCCAGGCGGAACAGCAGGGCCGCGTCACGTGACGTGCAACGCGCCCTGACGGTGTGTCCTCCGGTTCCCCGGCCCAGTGCCTCGACCAGGTCGGCGGCGCACTCGCTGCCGAGGAACGTCAGTCCGGTGAGGTCGACGGTCAGGGGCGCCGATCCGGTGGCGCCCGACAGGGCGGTGATGAGGGCCTGCCGGAAGAGCCCGCGGGTGGCCATGTCCGCCTCACCGACCAGGCGCAGGCTGCCGGTGCCGTGCAGGGCGCGGAGCTGGCCGAGACCGGGCAGGAGGTTGCACGGGTGGGCCGCGCAGAGGGTGTCGAGGACGTCGGTGGGGAAGTCCGCCCGGTGGTACGCGCAGATCTCGCTGTAGAAGCCGTCGGCGAACAGGTGCCCGGCGCGCCGCTCCCAGTCCAGGACCACGTCTATGCGGGTGTCCAGCTCGGCGACCCACCCCATGTCGATGTAGCAGCGCAGACCCGAGTACCCCTCGTCGTGGGCCCTCTCGGTCTGCTCCCGCAGGGACCGCCACTGGCGCTCGGCGGTGAAGTCCCCGCCGGTGCCCAGCAGGCTCCGCATGCTGGTCAGGCTGAGCTGGCCCGAGGTGCGGCCGGTGGCGAGCAGCAGCCCCGGAGCCTGCTGGAGGCGGCCCCACACCATCGGCTCCCGCAGCCCCGGCGGGGGCAGTACGAGCACCTTCTCGCCGCGGGCCAGTCCGGACCAGATGAAGGCCGACAGCACGTCCCAGCCGTCCGTCTCCGAGCCGCCCGGACGCCCGGACCGTGCCGTTTCGGCTCCCGACGGCGCCGGCGCGCCGCTGCCGTCCGCCGCGCCGTAGCAGAGGAAGGCGTGGTCTCCGGGACGCATCTGCTGCACCGCAAGGGTTCCGGTATGCCGCTGTCCAACGACCACGCTCCACCGCTCTCTTCGTGCCGCCTAGCCGTGCCGCCCCCAGGTGTGAGGGTAGGGCCTCGGCCGTGTACGTCTCGGGGCTTTGGCAAGGAGAGGTCGACACCGTAAACGAACCGGTTGGGTGTGATGTCCGGGGTAGGCGAGTTCGGTCAACTCCGGACGCAGGACGTACCGCGGTGACCGGTAGCGGCGGTGCGCCCGAGCCAGGCGCCGACGGGCGGCGCCGGTCCGCGTAACGCGCGGATCGGCACCCGCGTCAACGGGCGAGCCGTGGCAGCAGCGAGGAGGCCGCGGTGATGCCCAGCAGCGCCGCGAACACCAGGACCGCGTAGTCCAGACCCAGGTGCGAGGGCGTGCCCAGGAGCAGCCCGCGCAGCGCGTCGACCTGGTAGCTCAAGGGGTTGATCTTGCTGATGGTCTGGAGCCACCCCGGCATGACGGCCACCGGGTACAGGGCGTTGGAGCCGAAGAACAGCGGCATGGTGATGGCCTGCCCGATGCCCATCAGCCGGTCCCGGGTGAGCACGATCCCCGCGATGGACATCGACAGGCAGGAGAAGAACGCGGAGCCCAGGATCACCGCGACCGCCACGCCGAGCAGCTTCAGCGGGTTCCATGTCAGCGCGACGCCCAGCAGGGCGGCGATGACGACCACCACCACTGCCTGGATGAGCGCCTTCACGCCGGCCGCGAACGCCTTGCCGGTGATCAGCGCGGACCTGGGGGTGGGCGTCACCAGCAGCTTGGTGAGGATCCCGGCGTCCCGCTCCCAGATGATCATGATCCCGTAGAAGATCGCGATGAACATCGCGGACTGGGCGATGATACCGGGCGCCAGGTAGTCGAGGTACGGGACGTTCCCGGTGGGTATCGCCCGGATGCGGGTGAAGGTCTCACCGAAGATCAGCAGCCAGAGGGCGGGCTGGATGGCGCGGGTGTACAGCTCGGTGCGGTCGTGCCGCAGCTTCTGCAGCTCGACCGCGCACATCGCGGCGACCCGTGCGGGCAGCACCCGCCACCCGGCGCGTGCCACGGGCGGGTCCACCAGCAGGTCGAGCGACCGGTCCGCCCCGGTCCTCGGGTCAGCCGACGCGCGAGGCGGTGCGGCGGGTGCGTCGGACATCGCGGAAGTCTCCTGACTCGTCGAGGCCGCTGCCGGCGACGTCCCTGAAGACGTCCTCCAGCGTCGGGTTCGTGGGGGTCCCGCTGCTCGCCCAGCGGCTGCGCAGATCGGACCTGAGCTCGCCGGGGGTGCCGAGCGCGCGGATCCGGCCCCGGTGCATCAGCGCCAGCCGGTCGCAGTACTGGTCGGCCTCGTCCATGTAGTGCGTGGTCACCAGCACGGTCATGCCGGTGGCGGCCCGTACGGCGTTGATGTGCTCCCACACGCTGGTGCGGGCGATCGGGTCGAGCCCGATGGTGGGCTCGTCGAGTATCAGCAGGCGCGGCGCGCTCACCAGTGCCTGGGCGAGCTCCAGGCGGCGGATCATGCCGCCCGAGTAGGTCTTGGCCAGCCGGTCGGCGGCGTCCGACAGGTCGACGGCGGCCAGCGCCTGGCTGACCCGGTCGGCACGCTCGCGGCGTGGGACGTCGAAGACCCTCGCGAAGAGCGCCACGTTCTCCCGGCCGGTGAGGCCCGAGTCGGCCGAGAGCTGCTGCGGCACGTAGCCGAGCAGGCGGCGCACCGCCATACGCTCCCGGGAGGCGTCGTGCCCGAAGATGCGCACGGTGCCGGACGGCACCGGCAGCAGCGTGGTGAGGCAGCGGATGGCGGTGGTCTTGCCGGCGCCGTTCGGCCCGAGGAGGCCGAAGACCTCGCCCGCGCCGACCGCCAGGTCCAGGCCGTCGACGGCCTTCGTGTCGCCGAAGGCGTACTCCAGGCGGGTGCAGCTGACGGCGTCCGGTTCCCCGCCGGCGGGCGTGTCGCGGCCTGGGCTCGCCGCGCCGCGACCGGTGCCCGGCGTGTCGCCGCGGGAACCGGCGGCGCCCCCGCCTGCCGCGGCACCGCCGGCATCCGCGCCCGAGGGTGCGTTCGCGTCCGCCGGCCCTTCCGGCGTGCCGGACGGGACGGGTGTGGTGGGCGGGGCGCCAGGGCCGGCGGGACGTCCCGGGCCCTTGCCGGGGAGCGCCCCGGATCCGGCCTCGTCCGGCGTGTCGCCCCGGTTCTGCATGTGCCTCTCCGGTGTGTCGGTCATGGGCCCTCCACTTCCTCGTGCAGGCTCTGTGCGAGCCTGCGCAGCGCGGGGACGGCGGCGGCGATGGCGGCACGGTCGGCCTCGTCCAGCCGCGCCACCTGCTCCCGCACCAGCGCGCTGCGCCGCGCCTGCCAGTCCCGCAGCCGTGACTCGGCCGCCGCGGTGGGCCGCAGCAGCGCCGAGCGGCGGTCCTCGGGGTCGGTCTCCCGGGTCAGGTAGCCCGCCTGGCTGAGCTGGTTGACCAGGGTGGAGACCGAATTGCCCGCGAGATACAGCTCCTTGGCCGCCGCGGACACCCGGATGCCGGGCCGGGCGACGACGAGCCGCAGCAGTTCCACCTGCGCGCCGCGCAGCCGGGGCTCGGCCATGGAGCCGCGCAGCCGCCGCCGGATCAGCCGCTGGATCCCGGCCAGCGCGTCCGACAGCGCGTCCGCGAAGTCTTCTGAGGGCACCCGGAAAGATTAGCTCTGACAAAGAGCTATTGGCTACCGGAGATCCGCCGAGCGCTCCCGCCGCCGCGACCACCCGTCGCATAATGACGGCAGGGGCTCCAGGCTGCGCCGGTGTGGGGTGCGTTTCCCACGCCGGCGGCAACGGCATCGCGGCGGGAGGAGTGGCGTGACGGACGCATCGGATGCCGGACGCCCTCAGGAGACCGGCGAGTACGAGTTCGTCCGGGGCGCGGCGGGGCCGGCCTCGGCGGTGGTCTCCGCGGTGGGCTACCGCTCCACGGGCCTGGCGCCCTCACTGCACCGAGGGCTGCCGTCGCCCTATCTGACGTTGATCTTCTCGCTGGACGGCCCCGTGGTCGGCGGCAGCACCCCCGAAGAGGCGCTGGGGCCCGCGGCCGAGCGCCAGGACATCATGCTCGGCGGCCTTCACCAGAGCCCCGCGTACGTGGTGCAGCCCGAGCGGCAGGCAGGCATCCAGCTCGCCCTGCATCCGCTCGCGGCCCGGCGCCTGCTGGGCCTGCCCGCCGCGGCGCTGTCCGCCGACCTCATCACCTCGGGTGCGCAGGTGCTCGGGCCGGCCGCCGCGGAGGTCCACGAGCGTCTGTGCGAGCAGATCGGATGGGACGCGCGCTTCGCGATCCTGGCCGGGTACCTCCGGCGGCGCCTCGCCGGCGCCGAGTCCGCCCCCGCCGTGCGGCCCGAGGTGGCCGAGGCGTGGCGCTGGCTCGTTCGGCGCCGCGGAGCCGGAACGCTCGACGGCCTGGCCCGCCACGTCGCGCTCAGCCCGCGCCGCCTCACGGCCGTCTTCCGCGCCGAGACGGGCGTGAGCCCCAAGCAGGCGGCCCGGCTGATGCGCTTCCAGCACGCGCGCAGCGCCCTCGCCAGGGCCGTGGCCGCCGGGGCCCCGCAGGACCTCGCGCGCGTCGCCGCCGACTGCGGTTACTACGACCACTCCCACCTGGTGCGCGACTTCCGCCAGTACACCGGTGTCAGCCCCACCCGCTGGCTCGCAGAGGAGTGCCGGAATATCCAAGCCGGCGGGCAGCGGTACGGCGAAGAGTGGGAGACATGAACGACATCGAGACCACACAGACCACTCAGACCACACAGTCCGCGCAGGGTCCCCTGCGCCCGGCGAGCGTCTGGCCCACCCTCCAGGCGCACGACGCCCCGGCCCTGATCGACTTCCTGGTCGGCACCGTCGGCTTCCTGCGCACCGCGGTGTACGAGGACGGCGACCTGATCGCCCACGCCCAGCTCGACTGGCCGGAGGGCGGCGGGATCATGCTCGGCTCGTACCGCGGCGACACCACCGCCTGGTGCCTGGAGCCGGGCACCCTCGGCGCGTATGTCGTCACCGACCGGGTGGACGAGCTGTACGAGCGGCTCTCCGCCGCCGGCGTGCGGATCCTCCGCGAGATCGAGGACCAGCCCTACGGCAGCCGCGAGTTCGCCATCGCCGACCCCGAGGGCAACAAGTGGTCCTTCGGCACGTACCGGGGCGAGCCCCGCGTGCCGCCCGCTTGAGCGGCCCGGGTGTCGGAGAGGGGCGCGGAGACCCGCGCGACGGCCCGCCACGAGGCCCGCGGAGAGCCACCGGCCCGAGGAGGGTTTACACCGCGCCGCGGAGGATGAGGGGACGCACCGCGCCGCGGAGAAGGTCACTCCGCCGCGATCACCACCTTGCCGATCATGCCGGACCCCTCCACCGCCCGATGGGCCTCGCGCAACGTGTCCGCCGTGATCCCCGTGAGCTTCTTGGTGAGGGTGGACTTGAGAATGCCCGCGTCGAACAGCCGGGCCGCCTCGTCGAGGATCTCGCGCTGGGCCGTGCTCTCCGGGTCGAACAGCGGGCGCGTGAACATCAGCTCCCAGTGCCACGTCTGGCTCTTGGACTTCAGCGGCAGGATGTCCAGGCTCGGCGGCTCGTCGATCGCGACGACCTGGCCGTGCACGGACATGAGGTCCGCGTACGTCTGGACGTTGCCCTTGGAGAACGGCGACAGGATGTGGTTCACGCCGCCGGGCACCGTCTTGCGCAGCTCGTCGCGGAGGTGGTGGTGGTTCACCACATGGTGGGCGCCCAGCGACTCCGCCCACGCGACGGACTCGCCGCGTGACGCGGTGGCGACCACGGTGACGTCCGTGAGCTGCCGGGCGAGCTGGATCGCCATGGAGCCGACGCCGCCTGCCCCCGCCATCACCAGCAGGGTGCCGGTGCTGTCCCTGCGCAGGGCCATCCGCTCGAACAGCGACTCCCAGGCGGTGATCGTGGTCAGCGGCGCCGCGGCCGCCGCCGCGAAGTCCAGGGAGGCGGGCTTGTGCCCGGTGATGCGCTCGTCGACGAGGTGGTAGTCCGTGTTGGCACCGGAACGGCCGACGGAGCCCGCGTAGTACACCTCGTCACCCACGGAGAACGCTACGACCGCCGAACCGGTCGCCACCACCACCCCGGACGCGTCGAACCCGAGCACCTTGGGGGCCTCGGTGGGCCCGAAAGAGGAGCGCACCTTGGTGTCGACCGGGTTGACGGACACCGCCTGGACCCGCACGAGCAGGTCGTGGGGGCCCGGCGCCGGCAGGGCGATGTCGACCGGGACGAAGGACGTGTCCGCGTCGACGGGCCCCGCCGAGAGCGAGGCGATGGCGTGTGCGGTGGTGGGCAGGTCGGGCGCGGTGCTGTGTGAGGTCATGCGGGCACGCTACGACAGCGCGCCCGCGAGTCCCGCGTCACCTGCCCTGTTCCGGTGAATCGCGTGGGGAGGGGAGGGTCGTTCCCCTGTGTGGCACCTGATTGGTACCGTGAGGAGCATGCCATCCCTTAATGTGTCGTTCACCGATGAGGAGCTTGAGGGGGTCCGTGCGGCGGCAGCCGCCGAGGGGAAGAGCCTGAAGCAGTATCTGCACGATCTCGGGGTGCGGGAGCACCAGCGGAAGCAGTTCGTGGCGGGCGCGCTCGCCTGGGGCGAGAAGCTGAGCGCCGAGTTCGACGAGGCGTTCCCCGACGAGCTGCCACCTTCCCGGCGTCGTGACCGGGGAGCCGCGGTCGCCTGATGGCCCTCTACATCGACGTGTCATGGCTCCTGGACGTCCAGGAGCGTGCCATGCCCGAGGATGTCTCCGTCGCCGACTACTCGGCCCTGGTGGCGGCGGTCGCCCGCCACAAGACCAAGATGCCGACGCTCGCCGCCTCCGACCCGGACTCGGCGTGGCGCGCGGCGGCGCTCCTGCACGCCATCGTGCGCCTGGATCCGCTGCCCCACCTCAACTCCCTCTACGCCGCGCTGGTCGCCGCGCAGTACATGGGCCAGTCGGGCGAGGGCATCGATCCGCCCTACGGAGCGCTCTCCAGCCTGGTGCGCAGGGTGCGCGACGGCGACGCGGACGTCTACTCGGCCGCCGAGCAGCTCCGCAAGTGGCGGATATAGCGGCGCCGGATACAGCGCGGCCCCCCGCGCCTCGCAGGTGTTGCGCGCGGGACAGCGGCCGGAGCGGGACGGTGCGTCGCACCGCCTGGCGCCCCACGGCCGGCTCACCGCCGCGCCCCGCGCCCGTGGCCCGTCACAGCAGCGGGAAGAGCCGGGTGACGGCGGCCACCGCCACCGCGTCCGCGGGCCGGGCTGCCGGGTTCCTGTCCCGCTCCCGGTAGGTGGCCAGCAGCTCCCGCACCCTGGCCGCGACGTCGGCCAGCTCGGCGGGGGAGAGGTGGACGACGGCGGAGAATGAGTGGTCCTCCTGCCACTCGACCGGCAGCCGCTCGCGCCGGTCCAGCCAGCGCTGGTGGCTCTCGTCCTCCAGATCCCTGGCCAGCGTCGTGAACTCCCGTGCCGCCCTGCCGGGCCGGTCCGGCGCGTCCCACCGCAGCCGCCAGGGCCGGGACCTGCCGCCCCGGTGCGGCGCCTCCTCGACCAGGCCGTGCCGGGCGAGCTGGCGCAGATGGAACGAGCACAGGCCCGAGCTGTACCCGAGGCGCGCGGCCGCGGCGGTGGCCGTCACCGTACCGGTCTCGGCGAGCAGGTCGAGCAGCGCGACGCGCACCGGATTATCGGGCAGCGGCTGGGGAGCCCGGCCCGGGGCGCCCCGCCGGGGGCCGCCCGTCTCCGGCGACGGCGCGCTGTCCTGCTGGCTCTCCTCGGTCACACGGAGGAGTCTGATACTTTGCAAAGCACTTTGCAAGCTACCGCTCGGTGAGGTGGAGGACCCGCTCGCCGCCCGTCGCGCCGGAGCGTGACAGGGCCGCGCCGGGAGGCGGTCGAAGGGGTGAGGAGAGGTCATGGCGGTCGGGTTCGGCGGCAGGGGCACGGGGGATGGCGGGGGTCGGCGGGACCGCAGGGTGCGCGTGCAGGGAGAGTCGGTGGACGCGTACCCCCGCACGGTTCCCGAGGCCGCCAGGGGCGCGGTGCGCCGGGTCACCGTGGTGGGGGAGGACGTCCTGCACCGGGCCTGCCGCGAGGTCGCGGACATCGGCTCCCCGGAGCTCGGCCGGCTGGTCGACGACATGTTCGCCACCCTGCACGTGTGCGAGGGGGCGGGGCTCGCGGCCAACCAGGTGGGCGTGGACCTCGCCCTCTTCGTCTGGGACTGCACCGACGAGTGGGGCGTCCGGCACGTGGGGCACCTCGCCAACCCGGTGCTCGACGACCTGCCGGCCGCGCGGCGGAGCCTCGCCGAGGAAGCCGAGGGGTGCCTGTCGGTGCCGGGCCCGTACCGGGTGGTGCCCCGGCCGGACCACGCCGTCGCCCGCGGCGTCGACAAGGACGGCAGGGAGCTGGTGATCGAGGGGCAGGGCTACTTCGCGCGCTGCCTCCAGCACGAGGCGGACCACCTGCTCGGACGCCTCTACCTCGACCGGCTCGCCCGCCGGGAGCGTGCGTCGGCGCTGCGCGAGATGGCAGACCTCCGGGACGGGGTCTTCGCCCGGCGCGCCGCGCGGGCCGGCGAGCTCGGGAAGTGAGGCTGGTACGCCCGCAGGCGCCGGGTCCGCGCGTTACAGCCCCGGCGCCCCCCAGAGCGGGAACCAGCGGGTCAGGTCGGACTCGATGCGCAGATCGTTGGCGAGGGTCGCCCGGATCTGGAGCTCCAGGGTGTTGTCGCGCCGCTCGCCGGGCAGTGGCGCGAACGGGTAGAACGAGCCGCGCTTGTAGAGGTACACCAGCGCCAGGCCCCGCCCCTCGGAGTCACGGAAGCCCGCGAGAGAGCAGAGCAACTGCGGCCCGAAGCCCGAGTCGTACAGCGCGGAGTTGACCGCGTGCAGATCGCTGACCAGGGCCGGCAGGTCCTCGGGGGACCGGCGGGAGATCAGCCACGAGTATCCGTAGCCGTCCCGTTCGAAGGCGATCGGCGGGCCGCTGCGCTCGCTGTCCGCGTCCAGCAGCTCGCGCACGCCGTCGTGGACCTGCGTGAACTCGGAGCCCTCCACGCTGGAGAAGCACACCGAACCCACCCCGGTCGGGGTGAAGGAGGCGGCGGCCTCCAGGGTGACCGCCGCCGAGGGCAGTGCGAACAGCTGGTCCAGGTCGGGCGCAGCCGGACGGCTGCGCCCGAAGAGGGTGTCCAGAAAGCCCATTCGCACTCAGCTCCGGGTGTCGGGGGCAGGGCCGAGCTGGGCCGAGATCCTGGCCAGCTGGTCGAGCCGCTGCTCCAGGCTCGGGTGCGTCGAGAAGAGCTGCTTGAAGCCGGGGATCGTGCCGAGGGCCGGCGTGAAGTAGAAGGCGTTGAACGCCTTCGCTGTGCGCAGGTCCTTGGTGGGGATCCGAGCGATGTCTCCGGTGACCTTGGTCAGGGCGGAGGCCAGCGCCGAGGGCCGTCCGGTGAGCATCGCACCGGCCCGGTCCGCGGCCAGCTCGCGGTACCGCGACAGGGCCCTGATCAGCATGAAACTGATCGCGTACACGGCGATCGACACGCCGACCACCATCGCGAGCAGGGCGATGGTGTTCTGGTCGCGCCTGCCGCGGCCGAAGAGCTCCGAGTAGAAGGCGAACCGCACCACGAGCCCGGCGATCACGCCCAGGAACGAGGCCACGGTGATCACCGCCACGTCGCGGTGCGCCACGTGCGACAGCTCGTGGGCGAGTACGCCCTCCAGCTCCTCGGGCGTCAGGCGTCGCTGGAGGCCGGAGGTCACGCAGAGCACGGCGTGATTGGGGTTGCGTCCCGTCGCGAACGCGTTGGGCATGTCCGTGGTGGCGATGGCCACCTCGGGTTTGGGCATGTCGGCGGCCGCGCACAGGCGGTCGACGATGCCGTGCAGGTGCGGTGCCTCCTCGCGGGAGACGACCCGGCCGTGCATGGCGTAGAGGGCGATCTTGTCGGAGAACCAGTACTGGGCCCAGAGCACCACGGCCGCGATCACGACCACGAGGATCACGGACTTGAGCAGGACGACGAGCGCGGCCACGAACGCCACGTACAGCAGGCCGAGCAGGAAGAGTGTCACCAGCATTCGGGCGGTCAACCGCCTGTCGGGCTGGAAACGGCTGTGCATTCCCATCACTCCAGTTGAAGAGCAGGTCCAGGCCCGACTGCATTGCAGACGGTGCGCCGCAGCCCGGTCGCGTTATCTCCATAGTCCGCCATAGCGGGTCAATACCAGGTTAAGTCCTGCACAGCGGTAGCAAAGGATGTCGAGTGGCCCCGATGTGCCCGTGGCCGGACACCGCTGTGGGGCGGTGTCCGGCCACGGTGGGTGACGGAGAAGGCGGGGTCAGGGACGCGTGGCGGGGGCCGCCCCCGTCCCCAGCCAGGTGAGGCCGTCGAGCAGGAAGGTGTTCTGGGTCTCGCTGTCGAACGTCGACGACAGCGGGGTGTTCGTGTCGTAGTCCATGGCGTCGTGGCCGAAGTTCGCGTACAGCATCTTGTACTTCGTGTTCGTCCACAGGATCGGGTAGTAGCCGTCGTACCAGGACTGGTTCGGGTCGGTGCCCAGCGGGAAGCTGACCGGGTCCACGGAGGCCAGGATGTCGATGTCCGGGTTCTCGCGGAGGTCGTTGCTCCAGCTGTACCACTCGCTGACCGACGAGGTGAACGTGGCGGGCAGGTGGGCCGTGGCCGGGTGGCCGGGGTCCTCGGTACGCAGGGTGGCCGTGGTGGGGCCCCAGGTGTTGGAGACGAAGTTGCCGCTGCCGAGGAACTGGTCGTAGTACCAGGGCCAGCTTCCCGCGTCGGTGGTGAAGGCGGACACGTGGAAGCCCATCCAGGCGCCGCCGCCCGACATGTAGGACTCGAAGCCGGAGCGCTCGGCCTGCGTCTGCGGGGCGTCGTCGAGGAAGAGCACCACCTGGTACTGCGCGAGGGCGGAGCTGTCGGCGAGCATGTCCCAGTTGTTCGTGGCGGTGTACGTGAAGCCGTGGTCGGCGCCCGCCTTCGGGAACCACTCGTTCGCTTCCTTGACGAAGGCGATGTGGGCGGCGTCGTAGGTGCCGTTGTAGAAGGCCAGCACCTTGAACGGGGCGGCGCCGGCCCCGCTCTGCGCGGAGGCCGGCACGACGGCGAGGCCGAGCAGCACCGCGAGCAGCACGAGGAGCCTGAGGCCGAGTCGGCGCACGCCGGGGTTGGTCTTGCTCATGGGGGTCCTTCCCCGTGACAAGCCGGCGAGGGCTCGTCCGTGGATGTGGGGGGTGGGGGAGGTACGGGCGGTGCGATGGGGTGGGGGGAGGCGGGCCGGGAGTGGCCCTCCACGATTCAAGAAGTGAACAATGTTCATGTCAAGACTCTGGTACGGACCAGAGTGCCCGGATGGGTGCGGCCGCCCACGCTCCGGGTGTCCGGGTGGCGGGTGGCCCGAAGCGGCGCGGAGCGCCCGCCGAGTGCCGTCCGGGAGCGTCGGCCGAGGTGGCGGCGGTTCTCAGTCCGTGCCGGTGGGGCAGCCGGCCATGAGCAGGGGCATGGCGCGGTGCATCCGCATGGCGTCCACGGACTCCGCCAGCAGTTCGTACTCCGTCGTGTCGTCCCGCGTCGCGAATCGCATCAGGTGTCCGGCGGCGAGTTCCTCCGCGACGGTTTCCTGGTGCACCGGATCGAAGCACCAGGCGCGTAACTCGCTCGGGACATCCGGTACGGTGTCCGCCACCGGAGCGAGAGCCGCCACCGGGAAGAAGGGGTCGTCCGGGTTCGGATCGAGCCGATCGGCTATCCAGGCCGCACGGTCCCGCAGCCACCACAGTGCCAGCGGCAGCGTGGGGGCGCGGTAGGTGCCGAGCGGGACGCCGACGCGCCGGCCGCCGCAGACCCCGTATGCGGTGACCTGGCACAGGATCTCGTCGTGCACGGCAACCCCCGTTATATCGCCAGCCAAAGATGTGCGGAGCGTTACATCCGCACAACAAGGTGTGATCAGACGACGAATATCGATTTCCGGAGGCTTTGTCACCAGGAACTTCCGGCCAACCGGACCATGCCGCGGTGGCGGTAGGGCCGACTGGCCGGAAGGTGCCTCTTGCCAGTTCCCGGCTCGTGGTAAGCGCCGAGCGTGTCGCGGTATGGAAAACCGATCATTGTCCGGGGAAGTCGAGAAGCGGGCCGAAAACAGCTCCCATACCGGTTCCGGTCAGGATTCGGCGGCGGTCCGGTCGCCCCCGGCCGGTGCGTCCTTCGACGGTTCCCCGCGTCGACCGGCCGGGGCGGCGGACCCGCCTGGACGTCCGTCCGGCTCCGGCAGCGGGGCTCCCTTCCGGGTGCCCGCCGAGGCCGTCCCGAGGAGTTCCGACGGCTCGCCCCGCAGCCCCGGCGCGAGTGCCAGGGTCACGGCGGTCGACGCCACCGCCATCCCCGTCATCGCCGTGCCGGGCGACGTCCACTGGGCTACGGCACCGGCCACTGCCGCGCTCACGCCCTGCATGGCGAGCAGGCCGGACGGCCTGCCCGCTCATGTCGTCCGGCGTCAGCGCCAGCAGGCGGTCCTGCAACAGCAGGCTCGCCCCGAACCCGATCGACGCCAGCGCCGCCGCCCCGGTCGCGACCGGCAGCGGAAGCGGCAGGGCGAAGAGCAGGTAGGGCGCCGCCAGCAGCAGCCGCAGCGGCGCTCCCAGCCGGGTGCGCAGCCGCGCCGGAACGAACCGCCCCGCGACCGTGTCCCCGACGAGCATGCCGAACGCGGCGGAGGCGAAAAGCAGTCCCGCATGATGCGGCGCATAGGACACGAAGAGGGATTCACAGCCCACGATCAGTCCGTTGGGCACCCAGAGCGTGAGATACACGTATCTGAGCGGTACCGAGGACCACAGCCGCCTGTTCGTCCGCCAGGTCTCGCCGGGGGAGGGGCGGCCCGCGGCGCGCGCCGGGCGCCCGGTCAGGCCGGACCGGGTCAGGACCGACGACATGAGGTAGAGCAGCGCCGCGACCAGCAGCGTCTTGCGCGGCGAGAGCGCCGCGGTCAGCACGCCGCCGAGGCCGAAGCCGGCGATCTGCATGACACCCACCGAGATGTTGAGCACTGAACGGCCCAGCAGGTACCCCTCACTCGGCAGCACTTCGTTGAGCAGCCCGTAGCGCACCCCGCCCCCGACCGACGCGACCAGACCGAGGCCCAGCACCAGGCAGAACAGCCCCCACACCGGCAGGCCCGGCAGCGCCAGGGCCGCGGTGCCCGCGGCGAAGACGAGCGCCATGACCGAGAGCGCGCCGCGCGGCGGCAGCCGGTCGGCCGCGGAGAGCAGCATCAGCGCCCCCGCCACCTGTGCGAACGACGAGCCGAACATGCTCAGTGCGGACAGCAGCGGCGACCCCGTCGCCCCGTAGACCAGGGTGCCGAGCGCCAGCCCGCTCACCGTCTGCGCGGCGACCTGCGCCGACGCGGACGAGAAGAGCACGCGGAACTCGGGCACTGCGAAGACATCCCCGTAGGTGCGCATGGCCGCAAGGCTCCCGGAGCGGCTCCCGCGGCCGTTAATGTTTCGCGGGGAGGCGAAAGCATTGGGGTTGTGGCACGTCAACGCCGACACGCTCGCGGGCAGCAGGTTCCTGGTCTCCGCGCTTGCCGAGACCACCGCCTGCCTCCTCTCCCTGCACACCCGGCAGGCCGGGCACCCCGGCGAGCGTGCCTGGCTCGACACCCATCAGGGCGCCTACCGCGCTCATCTCGCCGCCGACCCCGTCACCGCCGCACTCACCCGGGCGGCAGTGCGGGGGCACTGGATCGCCGACTTCATCACGCCCACCCCCACCGGGGTCCACGAGCCCTCGTTCGACGCGGAGATAAGCCAGGTCAGGGCCATGTCCGCGGACGCCGCCCGGCAGGACCTGCGGGTCGCGCTCCGCGGCCCGCTGCCCGCCGTCCTCGACCGCGCCGACCTGCCCGAACGCGCCGCCGACCTGCTCACATGGGTGTGGCGGAACACCGTCCTGCCGGACTGGGAGCGGCGCCGGCGGATCATCGAGGCGGACATCGTCGGGCGTTCCGGCCAGCTCGGCCAGGGCGGCTGGGCGGCCGTGCTGGACAGCATGCGCCCCGGCATGCGCTGGCTCGGTGGCAGCCGGCTCCAGGTCAACCCCCGGGACTACCCGCCCCTGGAGGTGTCCGGAACCCGGCTCTTCTTCGTCCCGGTCACCCACGGCCAGGCCTGGGTCTGCTGGGCCACGGATCCGCCGCCCGACCGGTACGCGGTGGTCCACCCCTGTTCCGGCGTCCTCGCCGACGTGGACCGGACCGCCGTGCCGAAGGCGCTGCAACGGCTGATCGGACCGGGCCGGGCAGGCGTGCTCGTCCTGCTGGACGCACCGAAGAGCACCACCCACCTGGTGGCCCTGACCGGTCAGGGGCTCGGCTCGGTCGGCCGCCACCTGAGGATCCTGCTGGACGCCGGCCTCGTGGGGCGGCGCCGCAGCGGGCGCTCCGTGCTCTACCACCGCACCGCCGCGGGCGAGGCCCTGGTCAAGGCGCCGGGGACCGGCTGACCGCACCGCCGCGCGCGGCCGGCAGGTGTGGCCGGCCGCAGGCTGGATACGCGGGGCGGGGAGAAAGCAGCCGTACGAAGGGGCCTTCCTGCAATGTCAGCCGACAGCGTGAACGGCGACGACCTCTACGACCCGACCGGCGACGACGTCTACCAGCCGGACGAGCCCGACGAGCCCCTCTACGAGGGCATCGAGGAACCCGAGGACACCCTGATCGACCGGGGCGCCGACCCCTACGACGAGGGAGCCTCCCCGCCCGAGCGGCCACTGGCCGTGGAGCACCAGGGGACGACGGCCAGCGAGCAGAACCAGGGGGAGAGCCTGGACCAGCGCCTCGCCGAGGAGGAACCGGACCCGGCCCTTCAGGACGCCCTTCCCGACGACGGCATCGGCGACAAGCCCGGCGGCAACGGCGAGCCCCGCGACGACGAGGTCGGCGACGACCGGGCCGGACGCCTGGTCGCCCCCGACGAAGGCGCACACGAGGACGACGAGAAGGACCTGCTCGCCGAGGACGTCGGCATCAGCGGCGCCGCGGCGTCGGCGGAGGAGGCCGCCGTCCACGTCGTCCCCGAGGCACCCGAAAGCACCGAAGAGCTCCGCGAGTCCCGCGAACCGCCCCCGGCGAGGTGAGTACCGTGACGCTGCATCCAGGCACCCACGCCCCGGCCGCCCCCCACGAGCCGGGCGCCCCGCACACCGGATCCGCCGGCGAGACGCGGGAGCCGACCCACTCCCGCATCACCCTGCGGGTGAACGGCACCCCGCGCACCCTCGTCGTCGACAACCGCTCGGCACTGCTGGACGTGCTGCGCGAGCGGCTCGGCCTGACCGGCCCCAAGAAGGGCTGCGACCACGGGCAGTGCGGCTCCTGCACGGTGCTCGTCGAGGGCCGCCGCGCCAACGCCTGCCTGCTGCTCGCCGCCGCCCAGGACGGGTACGACATCACCACCGTCGAAGGGCTCGCGGAGCAGGACGGCACGGACGAGGGCCTGCACCCGCTGCAACGCGCCTTCCTCGACCGGGACGGCTTCCAGTGCGGGTACTGCACCCCGGGACAGATCTGCTCCGCGATCGGGGTGATCGCCGAGGCCGAGGCCGGCCACCCCTCCGACGTCACCGCCCCCGACCACCCGGCCGGCGCCCCCGTCGCGCTCGACCCGGCCGAGATCCGCGCCCGGATGAGCGGAAACATCTGCCGCTGCGGCGCCTACCCCCACATAGTCGAGGCCGTCGAGGACGTGATCGCATGAAGCCCTGCGCCTATGTACGGGCCGCCACCGTGGACGAGGCCACCGCCGCCTACGCGGGGCACTACGGCGCGCACTACCTCGGCGGCGGCACCAACCTCGTCGACCTGATGAAGCTCGGCGTCACCGCGCCCGACACCCTGATCGACGTCAGCCGGCTCCCGCTGGACGGCATCGAGGAGCGTCCCGACGGCTCGCTCCGCATCGGCGCGACCGCACGCAACACCGACGTCGCCGTGCATCCGCTGGTCCGCGGCCGCTGGCCGGTGCTCTCCCAGGCGCTCCTCGCCGGCGCCTCCGGGCAGCTCCGGAACACCGCCACCACCGGCGGCAACCTCCTGCAGCGCACCCGCTGCCCCTACTTCCAGGACACCGGCAAACCGTGCAACAAGCGCCACCCGGGCAGCGGTTGCGCCGCGCTCGAAGGAAGCCACCGCGACCATGCGGTGCTGGGGCACTCCCCGCACTGCATCGCCACGCACCCCTCCGACATGGCCGTGGCCCTCGCCGCCCTCGACGCGACGGTCGAGCTGCACGGCACCGACGGCGAGCGGTCCGTGCCGGCCGCCGAGTTCCACCGGCTGCCCGGTGACCGGCCCGAGCAGGACACGGTGATCCGGCCCGGCGAGCTGATCACCGCGGTGGTGCTGCCGCCGCACACCGCGGGCCTGCCCGCGGCATACCGCAAGGTCCGCGACCGCGCCTCGTACGCCTTCGCGCTGGCCTCGGTGGCCGCCCTCGTCGACATGGACGACGGCGTGGTGCGGCGCAGCGCGCTCGCCTTCGGCGGTCTCGCCCACCGGCCGTGGCGTGCCCGCCACGCCGAGGAGGCCCTCCAGGGCGCCGAGCCCACCAGGGCGGCCGTGAAGCGCGCCGTCGACGCCGAACTCTCCATGGCCGAACCCCTTCGGGACAACGCCTTCAAGGTCCCCCTCGCACGCAACCTCGCCTGCGAGGTCCTGACCCGGCTCACCGGCCGGCCCTGACCGGCACCGCCGCCCGGGCGGCACTCCGGCACCCGGCCGGCGCTGACACGGACGGACCACGGAAGGAACTTCGATGCGCCACAGCACAGCGGCCCCCGGCGCTGCCCGCACGGGCTCCGGAACGGTCACACCGCCCGATTCCGCGGACGGCACGGTCCTCGGCGCGTCCGTCGAGCGCCGCGAGGGCCGGGAGAAGGTCACGGGTGCCGCCCGCTACGCCGCGGAGTACCACCCCTTCGGCCGCGCGTACGCCTGGCCGGTGCCCGCCACCGTCGCCCGCGGCCGGGTGGTCGGGGTGGACGACGGCCCCGCCCTGGACCTGCCCGGCGTGCTCGCCGTCATCACGCCCGCCACCGCGCCGCGGCTGTCGGACGCGGGCGACCCCATCCTGAACGTGTTGCAGGACGACTGGGTGCCGCACCGCGGCTGGTGCGTGGCGCTGGTCGTCGCCGAGACGCTGGAGGCCGCACGCGAGGCCGCGGCCGCGGTCCACGTCCACTACGAGACCGAGCCGCACGACGTCACCCTGCGCGCCGACCACCCGGACGCCTACGTCCCCGAGATCGTCAACGGCGGCTACCCGGCCTCCCGCGAACGGGGCGACCCGGACGCCGGTTTCCAGGCCGCGCCGGTGCGCGTCGAAGCCGACTACCGGGTGCCGCCGGAGCACAACCACCCGATGGAGCCGCACGCCGCCACCGCCGAGTGGCACGGCGACCGGCTCACCGTCTACGACTCCGACCAGGGCGCGAGCGCGGTCGCCAAGGCGCTGTCCGACCTCTTCAGGCTGCCGGAGGAGGACATCACCGTCGTCGCGGAGCACGTCGGCGGCGGCTTCGGCTCCAAGGGCACACCGCGGCCCCACACCGTGCTCGCCGCCATGGCGGCCCGGCGGGTCGGCAGGCCGGTGGCGGTCGTGCTGCCGCGCCGGCACCTCGCCGCGACGGTCGGCCACCGTCCCCCCGGCCTGCACCGGGTCCGGCTCGGCGCCGAACCGGACGGCCGGCTGATCTCCCTGAGCCACGAGATCACCACCCAGACCTCGCGGGTTAAGGAGTTCGTGGAGCAGTCCGCCACGCCCGGCCGCATGATGTACGGCTCGGCGCACAGCCGCACCGTGCACCGCGTCGTCCCGCTCGACGTACCCACCCCGTCCTGGATGCGCGCGCCGGGGACCTGCCCCGGCATGTACGCCCTGGAGTCCGCCATGGACGAGCTGGCCGAGGCCACGGGCGTCGACCCCGTCGAACTGCGGCTGCGCAACGACACCGACCGGGAGCCGGACAGCGGCCGGCCCTTCAGCAGCCGGCACCTCGGGGACTGCCTGCGCGAGGGCGCCGAGCGGTTCGGCTGGGCCGGGCGCGACCCCCGGCCGGGCGGCGACCGCAGGGGTGCGCTGCTCATCGGCACCGGCGTCGCCTCCGCGCTCTACCCCGTGCACTTCAGCCCGTCGCTGGCCGCCGCGTACGCCCACCCCGACGGGAGCTACACGGTGCGGGTGGCCGCGGCCGACATCGGCACCGGCGCGCGCACCGTCCTCGCCCAGATCGCGGCGGACGCGCTCGGCGTGCCGCTCGCCGCGGTGCGCACCGAGGTGGGCAGCAGCGCACTGCCGAGGGCGCCGCTCGCCGGCGGCTCGTCCGGAACGGCGTCCTGGGGAACCGCCGTCCACGAGGCCTGCACGGCCCTGGCGGCGCGCCTCGCTGAGCACCGGGGCCCGGTGCCGCCCGCGGGTCTCGAAGCGCACGCCGACACCGCGCACGCCGCCGATCGCGGCGCGGACCACGCGCGGAGCGCCTTCGGCGCGCACTTCGCCGAGGTCCAGGTCGACACCGACAGCGGGGAGGTGCGGATCCGCCGGATGCTCGGGGTGTTCGCCGCCGGGCACGTGCTCAACGCCCGCACCGGCCGCTCCCAGTTCCTCGGCGGCATGACCATGGGCGCCGGGATGGCCCTCATGGAGAACAGCACGATGGAGCCCGCCTTCGGCGACTACACCGAGACCGACCTCGCCATGTACCACGTCCCCGTGCAGGCCGACATCACCGACCTAGAGGCGCACTGGATCGACGAGGAGGACGCCCACCTCAACCCGATGGGCAGCAAGGGCATCGGTGAGATCGGCATCGTCGGCACGGCGGCCGCGATCGGCAACGCGGTGCACCACGCCACGGGCGTGCGCTACCGCGAGCTTCCGCTGACCCCGGACCGGGTCCTGACCGGGCTGAACGGCGCGGGCGCCGCCGCGGCGTGAGGGCGGCCGCCCTCAGCCGGGCTGCTGACCTTCCTCAGCCCCTGCCGTCTCAGGCCCTGCCCCGTCTCAGCCCCTGCCGTCCGCCGCATGCCCGCCCCGGCCGGTGGGAACGGCGCAGCCGGGTGGCGAGGGACCGGACGTGGGCGGTGGGTCCGGCGGCCCGGCGGCGCGCGGTCCGCGTGCCGGCCGCCGGCGCCCGTGGCCGCGCCGGTCAGTGCGGCGCGGCGGCACGCTCCACCACGAAGACGGGGATCTGGCGGTCGGTCTTCGTCTGGTAGTCGGCGTAGTCGGGGTATGCCTCCACGGCGCGCGCCCACCACTGGGCGCGCTCGTCGCCGGTGACCTCGCGCGCCGTCATGTCCTGGCGTACGGGGCCGTCCTGGAGCTCGACGCGGGGGTCCGCCACCAGGTTGTGGTACCAGACCGGGTGCTCGGGGGCGCCGCCCAGCGAGGCGACCACCGCGTAGACGCCGTCGTGCTCCACGCGCATCAGCGGCGTCTTGCGGATCTTTCCGCTCTTCGCGCCGATCGAGGTCAGGATGATCACGGGCATGTCGCGCAGGGTGGTCCCCTCGGTGCCGCCCGAGTCCTCGTACAGCTCGACCTGGTCGCGGGACCGCTGGCTGGTGCTGGGTTCGTATTCGCCGCTGAGTGGCATTCTGTGTTCCTCTGTCGTCTCTCTGTCATCGCATGTGTGGCAGTGGACGGTGCCGGGCCGCGGCCCGGCACCGTCCTAGTTTCGTGTACAACGCGCACGGGCCCCGCAAACATCCTTCGCCCGCCACGCCGGGATCCGCGGGCCTCGCGCCGGAGGTTTCCGGTCCTCCGGGGGGCTCACCCACCGGCGGGTCCGCGGGGTCCGGCCCGTCCTCGTCCGCGGGGTCGGGGCATCCTGCGTCCGCCGTAGCCACGGGGTCCTGCTTCCGCCCGGTCAGGGCGTCCGCCGGGTCCTCGCCCACTCCAGCAGCTCGTCCGCGGTCCACGTGGTGATGATCCGCCCGGCGGGCACGCCGCACTCCTCGGCACGGGCGCATCCTATGATCCCCCAGTCGAGCTGGCCCGGCGCGTGGGCGTCGGTGTCCACCGAGAACAGCACGCCCGCCGCCAGCGCACGGCGCAGCAGCCGGCGCGGCGGATCACGCCGTTCGGGCCTGCTGTTGATCTCCACGGCCGTACCCGTCTCCGCGCAGGCCGCGAAGACCTCCTCGGCGTCGAACGCGGACTCGGGCCGCTTCCGCTCGCCGACCAGGCGGCCGGTGCAGTGCCCCAGGATGTCCGTGTGGGGGTCCCGCACGGCCGTGACCATGCGCCGCGTCATCGCGTCCGCGGCCATCCGCAGCTGGGAGTGGACCGAGGCGACCACCACGTCGAGCCGCTCCAGCAGCTCCGGCTCCTGGTCGAGCGAGCCGTCCGCGAGGATGTCGCACTCGATGCCGGTGAGCAGCCGGAAGGGCTTCCACCGGGAGTTCAGCCCGGCCACCACCTCAAGCTGCTCGCGCAGCCGGCCGGCGGACAGCCCCCGGGCCACGGTCAGCCGGGGCGAGTGGTCGGTGAGGACCGCCCAGTCGAGCCCGAGCCGGGCCGCGGCCGTCGCCATGGCCTCGATGGGGCTGCCCCCGTCCGACCAGTCGGAGTGCAGGTGGCAGTCGCCGCGCATCAGGCCGCGCAGCCGCTCGCCGCCCTCGGCGAGGGGTGCCTTCTCGCGTTCCAGCCGCTCCAGGTAGCCCGGCACTGCGCCGCCCAGCGCCTCCTGAACCACCTGCGCCGTGCGCGGGCCGATGCCGCGCAGCGACGTGAGGGTGCCGGCACGGGCGCGTTCGCGTACCTCGTCGTCGCCCAGTTCCGCGACCGTGGCGGCGGCCGTGCGGAAGGCACGCACGCGGTAGGTGGGGGCCTGGGCCCGCTCCAGCAGGAATGCGATCCGGTCGAGTGCTTCGACGGGCAGCATGGCACCTCCTGCCTCCATCGTGGCTCAGCCGGGACCCGGCCGCACCGCGTCCGCCTTCCCGGAACCACCCGGTGTTCGCGGATGTGCCGGGGGAAGGGCACCCGCGCCCGGCCGGGCCCCGGGCACCGCGGCTGCGGCCCCGTCCGGCAGGTCCGCGCCCGGTGCCCGGTCACCGGAAGGGGGCGGCCGCCGCGCGCCGGGTGGCTCCTCGCCGGTCCCGGCGGGTCCGCCCGCACCCGGCCGCTTCCCGCCGGCCGCCGGCGACGCGGCCGGGTCGCCTGCCGCCACGGCGGGGGAGTCGATCAGGTCCCGCACCCACCGGTCCCGCATCCACCGGGGAACGGGCCCGTCCCACGTCACCTCGTCGCGGCGCGGTCCCGCCGTGTCGTCGCACGAGCTGCCCGGCGAGAGCCGGGGGCCGGGGGCCGGGGTGTCCCGGAGCGCGGCCTCCACCGGCAGGCTCGCCGCGGAACCGGGGGGCTCCTTGGCTGCGGGCGCCCGGGGCGGTGCCGCGGGCCTGGCCCCGCCCCCGCCCCCGGAGCCGGGCCGGGGCACAGCCCCGCCCTGGGCCGGCGACCCCGCGCGGGTGGCGCTGCCCGCCGGCCACAGGGTGCTCGTCACCGCCGCGCCCAGCGCCAGCGCGGAGGCCAGCCCGACACCGGTGAGCAGCGCCCTGGTGTAGCCCCGCGGCGGTGCCGGCTCCCGCGCGGGGGCCGGGGAGCCGGCCGCGACGCGGTGCCGGCCCGGCCGCCGGTGGCCGCCGGGCGGGGGCGAGGGGTCGGCGGGGTCCGGTTCGGCGGAGACGGATCTAGGGCGGCCGGTCCGGGAGGCGAGGTAGTCCGCGGCGGGACGGCCCAGGACGGCCTGCGCCAGCAGCTCGCCGAGGCGGCGTTCGAAGATCCCGAGCTGCTCCGCGGCCGCCGCGCAGTCCGGGCAGCCCAGCAGGTGCTGGCGAACGTCGGGCAGCAGCGTCCTGCCGCGCCGGATCTGGGCGTCGAGCAGCCGGTTGTAGAGACGGCAGAGCGGCTGTTCGGCGCGCTCCGCGTGGGTGAGCAGCATGCCCGACCTGAACTGCCCGCGCGCCAGCTCCAGTTCGGTCAGGGCCGAGCCGGTGTCGAGGGCGAGCAGCGCCGCGGGCACGGAGACCGGCTCGGCCTCCACCGCGGTGTGCCACAGCAGGCACTGCCCGGCCGGTGGCAGGGCGTCGAAGGAGATGAGCGCGAGCCCGCGGTCACGGGCGACCCCGAGTCCCGGCTGAGCGGCACCGGGCTCCGCGGCCCGGTGGGAGCGCTGCCCGTCCAGCGCCCACGCCTCGGCGGTACTGCGCACCGTCATCAGTAACCGGGGGCGCAGCGCCACGGCGGGACCGGGCCGGCCGAGGCCCCTGAGTACCTGGTGCAGGGCGGCCGCGGCCAGTGCGGCGGGGTGGCCGCCCGTCAGGTCCGTGCAGAGCATGGCGTAGTCGAGCACCGGCTCCCAGTGCCGTTGCATCAGGACTCCCAGGGGGCGTGGGTCGACGCTCCAGGAGGGTGCTCTGAGGGACGCCGCGAGCACGGCGTCGGACTCCTCCGGGAACGGTTCCCGATCGGGCGGATAGCAGGGGTGCGGGGGGTGGTGCATGGGCACAGAGGCTTTCCTTCCGGGCCGCGGTGGAACGCGCGGAAA
Source organism: Streptomyces sp. TS71-3 (assembly GCF_018327685.1). Lineage (NCBI taxonomy): Bacteria > Bacillati > Actinomycetota > Actinomycetes > Kitasatosporales > Streptomycetaceae > Streptomyces > Streptomyces sp. TS71-3. The sequence goes on from NZ_BNEL01000003.1 coordinate 3,595,884, forward strand.
CAACGGCGGAAACGGCGAGGCCGAACCGCGGGAGTCCCCGAACGGGCGGAATCCTGCGGGTCCTGGCCAGGTGGGGGATGCCGCCCCGGAACGGTGCCGGGCCCGCTAACAGGCCCCGGCGCCGATTCCTGCGGAACCGGTGCCACCCTGGCACACGCCGTTCACCAGGAACAAGCGCCCGGCGCAAGGGCCACGGCGAAGAGTGAGAGGTGCCTCCGCGGATCCCCCCGAGAGGTCGTACGGCTATACGAAAAAGCGACGTTCCTTCGACGGATGATCGCTTTGTGCGAAGGGGTGGACGATTCCCCGGGAAGGTGGTGGACGAGCGCCCCCCGGGGGGAACGCGATGAACGAGCGCTCCAGGGAGGGGAAGGCGATGGACGAGCGTCCCCCCGGGGAAAGCGGTGGACGAGCCTCCCAGGGCGAGAAGCGGTGGCCGAACGCTCCCCTCGGCGGCGCAAAGCGGTGGAGGAGCGCTCCCCCAGGGCGCTCCCCCAGGGGGAGAGCGGCGGGCACTCGCTGCCCCCGGGGTGTGTCAGTGCGCTGCGCCGCTCTTGTCCGGCGGTGACTCGGTCACGTCCAGGAAGATCGGGTCGGCCTCCGGCACGGCGTCGTTCATCGATGCCTTGATGCGCTCCGAGACCAGTTCCACTTCCTCGCTGTCCAGCCCGGGCGCGAGGTCGATGCGCGCGGCCACCAGCGTGGAGTCGAGACCGAGCCGCATGGTGTGCAGCGACTCGACGTTGTCGATCTCCGGCTGGGCGCTCAGCAGGTCCCGGATCTTCCGTCGCAGCCCGGGATCGACCGACTGCCCGATGAGCTGGTCCCGGGCCTCGCTGCCCAGCCGGTACGCGACGTGGACGAGGAGCACACCGATGGCGAACGACGCCGAGGCCTCCCAGACCACCTGCCCGGTGACCATGTGCAGCGCCAGCCCCGCCAACGCCAGCGTCACGCCGAGCACCGCGGTGCCGTCCTCGGCGAGCACGGTGCGCAGCGCCGGGTCCTCCAGTCCCTTCGAACCCGGGTCGTTGCGCGCCTGATGGATCGCCCGCAGCAGTGAACCGCCCTCGAAGAGCAGAGCGACGGCCAGCACGATCAGCCCGGCCACGTACCCCGTGGAACTCTCCCCGCCACCGCTCCGCAGCGCCTCGAAGCCCTGGAAGACGGAGAAGCAGCCGCCCATCACGAAGATGCCGACCGCCGCGAGCAGCGACCAGAAGTAGCGCTCCTTGCCGTAACCGAAGGGGTGCCGGCTGTCCGGCGGGCGGCGGCTGCGGTGCAGCGCGGCCAGCAGGAAGATCTCGTTGAGGCTGTCGGCGACCGAGTGCGCCGCCTCCGACAGCAGCGCGGGCGATCCCGAGAGCAGGCCGCCCACGGCCTTGGCGATGGCGATCGCCACGTTGGCGCCCAGCGCCACCAGAACGGTGAGCCGCGTCTTGCGGTCCGAAGATGTTCCACTCACTCCTGCCCCAGGTGCTCTCTCGTCCCCATCCGTCGCCTTCCGTGACGCCAAGGGGTTCCTTGCCCGCGCCTTACGCGAGCCGGTCCGTTGTCCGTTCGCCGGGCGGGCCACTGCGGTGCCCGATCACCGCGTTCGCCGGTCGGCTGTCCGTCCGTCACGCGGGCCCGTGCGCTGCCTGATCACCGCACGGTCCGCTCCGGGTCGCCGCGTCACCGGATCCCATGCCTGTCGGCCTCGCCGCCGGTCCGCCGCCTTCCACGGCGGCTGCCCGACCGGGCGGGCCGACGGGCCGGCCCCCCGCCGCCTTCCGTGGCGGCGGACGGATCGTCCTCGGTCGTGCGTCTACCCGGCTTTGCTCCGTTGGTGCCCCCGGTTTTGCGACAGTGGCGACCGGGGCGCCCCCCGGTGCGCGGTGCCGATCACCGGCTCGTACCGTGGACCGCGTGAATGATCGACGGCAGACGGGTGATTCCGGGGTGCGGCGTCCGGGATACCTCGCCGCCGCGGCGGTCTTCCTCGTCGGCATGGCAGGAATGACGCTGCCGACGCCTCTCTACGGCCTCTACCGGGCGGAGATCGGCTTCTCCGAGCTGATCGTGACGGTGGTCTTCGCCGTGTACGCGGTCGGGGTGATCAGCGTGCTGCTCGCCCTCGGCGACTTCTCCGACCGGGTGGGCCGGCGGCCCGTACTGCTGGCCGCCATGGGGCTGTCCGCGGGCAGCGCCCTGTGCTTCGTCTTCGAGGGCGGGCTGCCGCTGCTGTTCCTCGGCCGGCTGCTGTCCGGCTTCGCCGCGGGACTGCTCAGCGGTGCCGCCACCGCCACCGTGATGGAACTGGCCCCCGAGGGGCGGCAGTCCCGGGCCGGCTTCGCGGCGACCGCCGCCAACATGGGGGGCCTCGGCTGCGGCCCACTGCTGTCAGGGCTGCTCGCGCAGCACGCCCCCTCGCCGCTGCGGCTGCCCTACCTGGTGCACCTCGCCCTGCTCGCGCTCTCCACCCTGGTGATCCTGCTCCTGCCGGAGACCGCGGGCCGCGCCGGGCCGGCCTGGCCGCCGCGCCCGCCGGGACTGAAGGTGCCGCCCCAGGTGCGCGGGGTGTTCACGGCTGCGTCGCTGGCGGCCTTCGCGGGGTTCGCCCTTCTGGGGCTCTTCACGGCGGTGGCGCCGAGCTTCCTCGCGCAGACCCTGCACGAGAGCGATCTGGGCGTGTCCGGTGCGGTGGTCTTCTCCGTCTTCCTCGGCTCGACGATCGGCCAGTTGCTCACCGACCGCCTCGGCATCCGCCGTGCGCTGCCCGCCGGGTGCCTGATGCTGGTCCTCGGCCTGCTGATGCTGGCCGGCTCGCTCTGGCTGCAGACGCTGGGTCTGCTGGTGGCGGGCGCGCTGTGCGGCGGCTTCGGCCAGGGCCTCGGCTTCCGGGCCGGCCTGACCGCGGTCGGGCGGCTGGCGCCCGCGGACCACCGGGCGGGCACCATCTCGTCGTTCTTCGTGGTCGCCTACACGGGCATCTCGCTGCCGGTGGTGGGCGTCGGTGCGATGGCCGTGTGGCTGGGGCTGCGGGACGCCGGCCTGGTGTTCACGGGGTGCGTGATCGCGCTGGCGGTCTGCGTGGGCCTGTACGTGCTGCGCAGGCCCCCGGCCACGAGCTGACGGAGCCGCCGAAGGCCGAACCCGTCCACCGGCCACGCCGCCGCATCGGATGGGTCATCCTTGGCGGGCGGTGGCGGGCCCAGGCTCAGGGGCGCCCCGCCGCGGGCACCTCCTCGCCGGCGGGCACCGGGCCGGGCGGGGTGCCGTCGCCGAAGGGCCGGCCGCCCAGCTCCTCGCGGTGATGCGGCGTGAGCCAGCCCCGCGGGTCCGGGCCGAGCGGGACGATGCCCGACGGGTTGATGCCCGTGTGCACCTGGTAGTAGTGGCGCTTGATGTGGTCGAAGTCCACCGTGTCACCGAAGCCGGGGGTCTGGTACAGATCCCGCGTGTACGCCCAGAGCACCGGATCCTCGGTGAGCTTCCACAGGTTGCACTTGAAGTGGCCGTGGTAGACGGCGTCGAAGCGCACCAGCGTGGTGAACAGCCGGATGTCCGCCTCGGTGACGGTGTCCCCGACCAGGTAGCGACGGTCCGCCAGGCGCCCTGACACCTCCTCCAGACGGTGGAAGAGCCCCCGGAACGCCTCCTCGTAGTCGCCCTGGGTGCTGGCGAAACCCGCCCGGTACACGCCGTTGTTGACGTCCCGGTAGATGCCCTGCATCACGTCGTCGATCTCGTCGCGCAGCGGCTCCGGGTAGAGGTCGGGCGCCCCGGGCCGGTGCAGGTCCCTCCACTCGGTGGCGAGGTCGAGGGTGATCTGCTGGAAGTCGTTGGTGACCAGGCGCCCGCTGGGGACGTCCACGATCGCGGGCACGCTGACCCCGCCCGGGTAGCCCGTCTCCCGGGCGTCGTACGCCTCGCTGAGGTACCGGATGCCGAGCACCGGGTCGCGCCCGTCCGGGTCGAGGGTGAACCGCCAGCTCCGGTCGTCCTGGACCGGGTCGGTGATGGCCAGCGACAGGGCGTCCTCCAGGCCGAGCAGGCGCCGGGAGATGACCGCCCTGCTCGCCCAGGGGCAGGCGCGGCTCGCCACCAGGCGGTAGCGCCCGGCCTCCACCGGCCAGCCGTCCCGGCCGTCGGCGGTGATGCGGTCCGCGAAGTGGCTCTTGGACCTCTTGAAGGGCTTCCTGCCGTACGCGCTGTTGCCGCTCGGCTCGCGAACGGTGCTGCTGGTCATGTCGGGCTCCTTCCCCGGAGAGCCGGCGTGGCCGCACGCCGTCCCCGGCCGTGTCGCGCTGGTGCCCGGGGCGTGTGTCCCGTTCCTCTGTCGATGCTACGTCCGCCGGTGCCGGCGCCACCCGTGCTTCAGCGCGTGCGCGCCGGGGGCGTGCGCCGGCAGGTCGCGACCCGATGCCTTGACCACCGTTTCCCGGGGTACTCGGGAGCTCACCCGACGCGATCCCGACCGACGACTCCCCGAGGAGGAGAGAGATCCCGTGACGACGAAGGTGTCCGACCACATCCTTGAGCGGCTGCGCGAGTGGGGGGTGGAGCACGTCTTCGCCTACCCGGGCGACGGCATCAACGGCCTGCTCGCAGCCTGGGAGCGGGCCGGCGACAAGCCTGAGTTCATCCAGGCCAGGCACGAGGAGATGTCCGCGTTCGAAGCCGTCGGATACGCCAAGTTCTCTGGCCGGGTCGGCGTGTGCGCCGCCACCTCGGGACCGGGCGCGATCCACCTGCTCAACGGCCTCTACGACGCCAAGCTCGACCACGTCCCGGTGGTGGCGATCGTCGGGCAGACACACCGCAGCGCGATGGGCGGCTCGTACCAGCAGGAGGTCGACCTGCTGAGCCTCTACAAGGACGTCGCCTCCGACTTCTGCGAGATGGTGACGGTCCCCGAGCAACTGCCCAACGTGCTCGACCGCGCGATGCGCACGGCCGCCGCCCGGCGGACCGTGACCGCCGTGATCGTCCCCGCCGACGTCCAGGAGCTCGACTACACCCCGCCGCAGCACGCGTTCAAGATGGTCCCCTCCAGCCTGGGCATGGCCCGGTACGCACCGGTGCCCGGAGACGACGACCTCGACCGCGCCGCGCAACTGATCAACGAGGGCGAGAAGGTGGCCGTGCTCGTCGGGCAGGGCGCGAGCGGCGCGCGCCGGGAGGTCGAGGAACTCGCCGACGCCCTCGGCGCCGGTGTCGCCAAGGCCCTGCTAGGCAAGGACGTCCTTCCCGACACGCTGCCCTACGTGACCGGCCCGATCGGGCTGCTGGGCAGCCGTCCCTCCTACGAGCTGATGCAGGGCTGCGACACGCTCGTCGTCATCGGCTCCAGCTTCCCGTACACGCAGTTCATGCCCGGTCTCGACCAGGCGCGGGCCGTGCAGATCGACATCGACCCCCACATGGTGGGGCTCCGCTACCCGTTCGAGGTCAACCTGGTCGGCGACTCGGCCGAGACCCTGAAGCGGCTGCTGCCGCGTCTGGACCGCAAGAAGCACGGCGCGTGGCGGAAGAAGATCGAACAGGACACCGCCCGCTGGTGGGAGGTGATGGAGCGGCGCGCCGCCGTCGATGCCGACCCCATCAACCCGGAACACGTCGTGCACGCGCTCGACCCGCTGCTGCCCGACGACGCCATCGTCACGGCGGACTCGGGCTCCGCCGCCAACTGGTACGCCCGCCACCTGCGGATGCGCGGCACCATGCGCGGCTCGCTGTCCGGGACGCTGGCCACGATGGGGCCCGGGGTGCCCTACGTGATCGGCGCCAAGTTCGCCCACCCCGGGCGGCCCGCGATCGCGCTCGTGGGGGACGGGGCCATGCAGATGAACGGCCTGGCGGAGCTGATCACCATCGCCAAGTACTGGCGGCGGTGGAAGGACGGCCGGCTGGTCGTCGCCGTGCTCAACAACAGGGACCTCAACCAGGTCACCTGGGAGATGCGGGCCATGGAGGGCGCTCCGCAGTTCCTGCCCTCGCAAGCGATCCCCGACGTGCGCTACGCCGACTTCGCGCGCTCCGTCGGCCTGGGCGGGGTGCGGGTGGAGGAGCCCGGCGGCGTCGAGGAGGCCTGGCGGGAGGCGCTCGCCAGCGAGCGCCCCTTCGTCCTGGACTTCTGCACGGACCCGGCCGTCCCGCCGATCCCGCCGCACGCCTCGCTCGACCAGATCGAGGCGGCCGCAGCCTCCGTGCTGAAGGGCGACAGCGACCGGGCGGCCATGGTCAAACAGGGCCTCAAGGCCAAGGTCCAGGAGATGCTGCCGGGCGGTCGGGGCCGGGGCGTCAGCCCACGCTCGCGCTGAGCGCTTCGCGGAACTCGCCCGCCCTGGCCGTGACGATCCGGGGGCTGTCGATCAGCGCCGCGTCGATCACCTGGGCGAGCCGCCGCGGCACCGCGGGGTTGCGCCGCCTCAGCGGGATCGGCGGATCCCGCAGCAGCACCGCCAGCGGGTCGGCGCCGGGTGGCACCTCCCGCGGGGCGGCGCCCGTGAGCAAGCGGTACAGCACGGCCGCGGTGGCCCACACGTCGCACTCGGGACCGGCGCCGACGTCGTCCACCAGACGGACCCGGGGCAGGTAGCCGACCGGTTCGGCCGGGGGACCCGTCCGTGTCAGGCCCGCCAGGCCGGCCCGGTCGAAGGCCGCGGCGAGCCCGAAGTCGGCGAGCTTGACGGCGGGCGCTGCCGGTCCTTCGCCCGCGCCGAGCGGGCCGGCGGTCCCGGTCAGGAGGATGTTGGAGGGCCTGACGTCCAGATGCGCGTGCCCCGTGGCGCCGGTGTCCCACCACGGCGGTGTCGCGTGGGCGGACGCGAGGGCGTCCAGCACCTGGACGGCGATGCCGACCGCCTCGCCGGGCGGCAGCGTCCCGCCGCGCGCCGAGAGCAGCTCCTCCAGCGTGCCGCCCGCCGCGTACTCGACGGCCACGCAGAACGCCGAGCCGTGCGCCCCGGACCCGTACAGGCTGAGGATGCCCGGGTGCCGCAGGCCGCGCAGCCGCTCCAGCCGGGCCAGGAAGGCGGCACGGGCGCGCGGCGTGACCGTGGGCCCTGCCAGCAGCAGCTTCAGCGCGACGCGCGTGCCGGTGTCACGGTGCCGGGCGAGGCAGACGACGCCGTGCCGGCCGCGTCCCAGCTCCCGCAGCACCTGGTAGCCGCGCAGCTCGGCGAGCCCGCCGTCGCCGGACGCGCGGGCCAGCAGTTCCCGCAGCAGGGCCGGCGCCCGCTCCCGGCACCGCTCGCATGCCCTCGCGTCCGGGAGGGGATCGGGGGGCAGGTCGGAGTCCGGCGGGCAGTGGACGCAGGGGCCGGAACCGGCCCCCGCTCCGGACGCGGGCAGTGGGCCGGGCGCCGGAACGGGGGCGGCGGTGACCACCGCGCCGGACGCCGGAACAGGGGCGATCACCGCGCCGGCCCTCGGAGGCGCAGCCGCTGCCGGGACCGTGTCCGCTGCCGGAGCCGAAGCAGGGGCAGGAGCCGGGGCGACCGCAGTGCCGGCCGCCGGACCCGTGTCCGGCGCCTGAATCGCCACCCGCAGCAGTGTGGTGCCCAGCCGCACCTCGTCCCCGTCGGCGAGATCCCGCTCAGCCGGGGCCCACCGCGCGGGTTCCGGCAGGGGCGTCCCGTCCGTGCCGGCCCCGATCCGCTCGCCGTTGACGAAGGTGCCGTGCGCCGTGCCGAGGTCCCGCACCCGCACATGCGGTGGGCTCACGTCGAAGAGGCAGTGGAACCGGTCGGCGCGCGTGTCGGTCCGGGGCAGCCGCAGCCGGCACTCCGCGGCGCGGCCCGCCAGCCACCAGGCGCGCTCGGCGAAGGTGAGCTCGGCGCCCGCCGCGGGCCCGGTCAGCACGGCCACGGTGACCAGGGACGGGGCTAACGGCCCCGGGTACGGCCCCGGCTCGGCACCCTCGGAGGCGGCCACGCCGTCCGACGCGGCCTGGTCAGAGGAGGGCCCCAGGACGATTCCGTTCGGCCGTAGCAGGGCTCCGCGGGACGCGCCGCCGGATGCCCGCCCGACCGCGGGGGGTAGGTCGTCGGCCATGCGCTCCTGCCTCTGTGCTGCACTCCGGTGCTGGGGGACTGGGCACATCCTGCCCCGCATCACCCGCCCTGGCCAGGGTTTCCGCATCGGAACGGCCTGTTCCACCAGGTGCCTGGGCCGCTGACCTCCGTGGCTCGGCAAAAAGTTTCGGACACGTACACCGGCCCACCCTGGGCCTTCCCGCTGTTCGGGCGAGGCCTTCCGGGGCCGCCGGGGGAGCCGGGTGCTCCGGTTCCGGGTGGCCTGGATGGGACGTTTCGCGCGGCTGCGGAGGGCAACCCAGTGCTCATGGCGCGCATCGCAAGCATGGGGACATCGGGGAGGGCATAGCTCCCGGCGACGGCGTCAGCCCCCGTGGGGACGGCGTCAGCCCCCGTGGGGACGGCGTCAGCCCCCGTGGGGACGGCCGCGCCGGACGCCGAGGCGGGCTTCACCGGGATCGCGTCGGCGCCGAGCCACCGCGACCGCCGACACCGTTTGCCGAGCGGGCGGGCGGCGAGTTCCTGCCGGCGCTGTGCGCCAGGGGCCTTCCGTCCGTACCGGGCCGGACCGGGGAGCGCGGTCCGGCCCGGTACAGGGGGAGAAGCCCGGTGACCGCCGTGCGAGAAGAACCCGGAGGAGCAACCGCCATGCCCATCGCGACCTACACCCTCACCGCCCTGGACTGCCGCGAGCCGGCGGCACTCGCCGACTTCTACGCCCGGGTCCTCGGCGGCCGGATCAGCCAGTACGACGCGGACTGGTTCGACCTCCACCTGCCCGGCGGCGCCCGGCTGGCCTTCCAGCGCGCCGACGGGCACCGCGCGCCCGACTGGCCGCAGGCCGACGACAACTCCCAGCAGCTCCACCTGGACTTCGACGTGACCGACATCGAGGCGGCCCAGCGCGAGGTGCTCGCCCTCGGCGCCGAGCCCCTGGATCTCGACGATCAGGGCGGGGAGCGCAGGTTCCGGGTGTACGCGGACCCGGCCGGGCACCCCTTCTGCCTCTGCTGGTGACGGCAAGAGCCTTCCCCGATCGCCGCGCCGCGGGCTGTTTCACGTTCCCCCTCCCGAGGTACCCGCGGCCGAACCGACACGCCCACGCGGCGGCCGGCGGGCCGCCGCCGCGAAGGAGGACGGGACCGTGGCCGATCAGCGCAGGGAAGGCACCGACCGCCGGACGGACGGCGGACGGCCCAAGAAGCCGGCGCCGATCCCCCGCGACCTGCCCGACCAGCAGTTCCACGGCCGGGAGGACCCATGGGACCTGCGCCGCGACCGGCAGCAGGACGAGGGGCGGCCCGGCGACACGGATGAGACGAACGAGGCAGTCGAGGCAGACGAGGCGGGCGAAGCGGGTACCGGCGGCGAGGCGGAGGAGCCGGACGAGCCGGACGAGGACCTGCCCGACACCGACGAGTCCGGCACCGGCAAGCGGGGCGCGCCCCACTCCGGTGCCGTGCACCCCGAGCATCCGGTGCCGGACGAGCCACCCGGCTGAGCCCGCCGGCTCGCCGCGTGCTCCGGCATGCACGTGACGCCCCGCCGACGGCACCCGACGCCGCCCTCTCCGTACCCCTGAGCGTCCGTACCCCTACGCGCCCCGGATGCCCAGCCACCGCTTGCGCAGCCGGCCGAGGCGCCGGTCCGCCACCCGGCGCATGCGCATCAGGCGCGGATGGCGCTCGTGCAGGACCCGGGCACTGCGGTCCAGCTCCTCCATCAACCTGCGCGAGCGGTGCTCCATGTCCAGCTCGTCGAGGATGCGGTTGACCTCGGTGAGCAGCGCGCCGTGCAGCTGCCACTGCTCGGGATTGCCCTGCACGAGCTCCAGCAGCATCTGCGCGACGGAGTCCCGGCGGGCGGAGGCCGCGGCCAGCTCGGAGCGCAGCCTTGCCTCGGCGGTCTCCGCGTCCTCGCTGGTGCGGGTGGTCACCAGCACCGCGAAGCTGACGATCGCGTCGGCGATGTGCGCCAGCAGCTCGCGCACCGCGAGCGACACGTTCGGCTCCAGCAGCCACTGCTCCTCGCGCTCGCGTGCCAGGTCGGTGAGGGTGCGGGCGATGACGCGCAGCACCACGGTGCAGATCTCCAGGGTGTCGAGGCCGGTGCGCAGCACCACCCGGTGCAGCCGCCCCTCCTTCACCCGGGGGTTGAGACGCAGGCTGTCCTCGGCCTGCCGCAGCGACGCGTCGACGTCCGAGATGTCGTGGTCGAGCTGGCGTGCTTCGTCGAGCCGGGCCGCGGCATGCTCGACGGGGGTGTGGGAGCCGAGCTGCTCGCCCAGGTGGAGCAGCAGCCTGCGCATCCGCCGGGCCAGGTCCAGCAGGGAGTCGCCCGCCGTCTCCACCCAGACCGGCGGCGCGAAGAAGAGGTTGAAGAACAGACCCGTCAGCGCGCCGATCAGAGTCTCCAGCACCCGGTCCCAGGCGTTGGAGGCCACCTGGGTCACGCCCAGGACGAGCATGGCGCTGATCGCCACCTCGACCTCGAACTCCCCGGCCCGCACGTAGCGCCCGATGGCCAGCGACGCGATGATGATGAGGGCGAGGCTCCACCAGGTGAGGCCGATCAGCGAGCTGAACCCGATGGCGATGACCACGCCCGCCACCACCGAGTTCACCCGCCGCACCCCGGTCTTCAGGGTCGCGTACAGCGTGACCTGGACGACCAGCAGTGCCGTGAGCGGTGCGGTCAGCGGGGCCGGCTGGTTGCTGAACTGCTTGGCGATGACGTACGCGATGGTCGCCGCCACCGTCGACCGCACGGCCTGGGCCACCGCGGGATTCCGGAGGGGTTTCTTCACCCACCTCCACACGGGGGCGAGGCGGTCCGTTACCACGCGCATCTTTGGTCACTTCCCTTTCGCCCTGGTCGGGACACCTGTGCGCCGTCGTGGGGACGTGACGGGCGGTCAGCGCGAGGTGGTACGGCTGCTCCTGCCGGGCGCGGGGGCATGCGAGGCGGCGCAGGGGGAACGGGAGGGGTTGGGCCGCGGACCCGGGCGTCCACCGCACCATTCTGAGGTGCGCGGGGATGCCCGCCCTACGCGGCACACCGCCGGTGCCGGCGCCCGCGCGTCTCGCGCGGGCCGGACATCCGCGGTGCTTGGATGACGAGGTTGACGCGACGAGGAGCACGGCCCGAGGGGGACGGTGCCGCCGTCCCGGCGGCCCGGCCACCAGGGCCGGCGGAGGTGACGCATGGCACGAGGACCCGTATGGGCCGCGGCCGTCGCCGAGACGGCGGCGTGGACGGCCGCCCTGCTGGTGCTCTGGCTGCTGCTGATCTCCACCGTCGACCGGTGGGAGCTCGTCGTCGGATCGGCGGCCGCGCTGCTCTCGGGCGAAGCGGCCCGCCGCGCCCGCCGGGCGGTGAGCCGCCGGTGAACGGCTGGCTGCTGGCCGCCGCGATCCTGCTCGCCGGGGGTGGGGGCGTGGCCGTCACGTGCGTCGCGACCGGCCCGCTGCGCCGCAGGCTCATCGCCCAGAACCTCTCCACCTCGCTGGTGTGCGTGGCCCTCCTGCTGCTGGCCCAGGGCTACGGGCGCTCCGCCTACGTCGACGCGGGCCTCGAACTCGCGATCCTCGGTCCCGTGGGCACCCTCGTCTTCGCCCGGCTGCTCGCCGACGAACTGCGGCACAGGGGCCCGCGCGCGCCCCGCCTCACCGCGGCCACGGCCGCCGGCACGGCCGTCGCGGTGATCGCGCTCGCGGTGGCCGCCGGGGGAGGCCGGGCCACCGTGAAACTGCTGCTGATCGGGGGACTGCTGATCGCCGGCAACGTGGTCGCCTCGCGCGCCCTGGCCGGCGGCCTCCAGGAAGGGGCTCGCCCGGAATCGGGAAGGGGCACGCCGTGAACGACGCACTCGTCGTCATCTCCCTCTTGCTGGTCGCCGCGTCGGGCACCGCGGCGGTGGCCGTCCGCGACCCGGAACGCCAGGCCATGGTGCTGGCCGTGCTGGGCCTGACCCTCGCCGTGCTGTTCACGGTCCTGCAGGCTCCCGACGTCGCGCTGTCCCAGCTGGCCGTCGGCTCCGTGCTCACGCCGCTGCTGATCCTGCTGTCCGTCCGCAAGGTGCGGCGCAGGCCCGGCGAGCCCCGGCCGGGCCCGGAGCGGGGCTCCTCCCGAGGGCCCGACTCCTGCGGAGACCCGGGGCGCCGCGGTACCGGCGGGCGGGGCTCAGGCCGGCCGGGCGGGCGGTCCGAGGGGGCGGGCGGATGATCCGGCGGCTGCGGATGCTCCTGCTGGCCGTCGGCGGAGCCGGCTTCGCCGCGCTCTTCACCGCGGCCTGCCTGCGGCTGCCTCACTTCGGCACCGCGCGGCACCCCTACGGCGAGCGCGCGGTGCACGCCTCCCTCGCCCGGCACACCGCCAACGTCATCTCGTCCATCAACTTCGACCAGCGGGCCTTCGACACCCTGGGCGAGGAGAGCATCCTCTTCGCCGCCGTGCTCGGCACCATGGTCCTGCTCCGCCAGACCCGCGGCGAACGGCACGTCAGCCCGGTGCCGGCGACCGTGGCCCGGCCGGTGCGGCGCTACTCCCTCGTCATGCTGCCCGTCGCCGCGCTCGCCGGCCTCTACATCGTCGCCCACGGACAGCTCAGCCCCGGCGGCGGCTTCCAGGGCGGCGTGGTGGTGGCGACGGCCCTGCACCTGCTGTACATCGGGGTCGACTACCGGGCGCTGGAGCGGATCCGCCCGATCGGGGTCTACGCGGTGGGCGACGCGGCCGGCGAGGCCGCCTACCTGCTGATCGGCGTCGCCGGCCTGGCCGGCGGATCCGCCTTCCTCGCCAACACCCTGCTGCCCTACGGCACCTTCAACACCATCCCCTCCGGGGGCACGGTGCCGCTGCTGAACGCCGCCATCGGCATGGAGGTCGGCTGCGCCGTCGTGGTGCTGCTCGCCGGCTTCCTCGACCAGGCCGTGGAGATCGTGGAGGAGAGCCGAGACTGATGTCCGTACTGCCGTACCTCGTCGCCGGCTGGATGTTCCTCGCCGGCTGCTACGGGCTGGCCACCAGCAGGCATCTGGTCCATGCCGTCGGATGCCTGGCGGTCTGCCAGTCCTCGACCTACGTCCTGCTGCTCGCCGTCGGCTACCGCAGCGGCGGCACCGCCGCCGTCTTCTCCGACATCGCCCCGGGCTCCCGGCCGGTGGTCGATCCGGTGGTCCAGGCGCTCACCCTGACGGACGTGGTGGTCGGCGCCACCGTCACCGCGCTGCTCCTCGCCCTGGTGATCCAGACCGCCAAGCGGCACGGCACGGTCAATCCGGACGAGCTCTCCGAGCTGCGCGGATGAGCCGTCTGCTGCCGCTGCTCGTCGCCGTCCCGCTGTTCGGAGCCGCCCTGCTGGTCGCCGTCGGCCGCCGGCTGCCGCGCACCCTCGCCGAGGTGCTGGCTCTCGCCGCCTCCGCGGGCACCGCGGGCCTCGCGCTCGCCCTGCTGTTCGCCACGCCCGGGGACTTTCTCGTCTGGGTGGGCGGCTGGACGCCCCGGCACGGCGAGAGCGTCGGCATCGTCCTGATCGGGGACCGCGCGGGCGTCGGCCTCGTCGCGCTGGTCTCGCTGCTCGTGGTCGCCGTGCTCGTCTACTCCTGGCGGTACTTCGAGGAGCCGCCGCGCCGCCACGCGGGCACCTTCCCCGCCCTCGTCCTGCTCTTCCAGGCCGGCATGTGCGGCTTCGCGATCACCGGCGACCTCTTCAACGCCTTCGTCTTCTTCGAGCTGATGAGCGTGGTCGCCTACGCGCTGACCGGCTACCGCGTGGAGGACCCCAAGGCGGTGCAGGGCGCGCTCACGTTCGGCGTCGTCACCTCACTGGGCGCCTACGCCACGCTGATGGGCATCGTGCTGCTGTACGCCCGCACCGGCGAGCTCGGCATGCGGCAGATCGGCGCCCGGCTGGACCAGCAGGGCGGCCCCGACGCCCTGGTGCTCTCGGCCTTCGTGCTGGTCCTCACCGGCCTGCTGGTGAAGGCCGCGGCGGCGCCGTTCCACTTCTGGCTGCCCGACGCCCACGCGGTCGCGCCCACCCCCGTGTGCATGCTGCTGTCCGGGGTGATGGTCGAGCTCGGCGTCTACGGGGTGTGGCGGGTACACGACACCGTCTTCGCCGGCACGGGCGGCATCCCGGCGCCGTCCGTGACCCGGGCCCTGGTCACCCTCGGGGCGCTCTCCGCGGCGGTCGGGGCGGTGATGTGCTGGCAGCAGCGGCACCTCAAGCGCCTGCTGGCGTTCTCCACCGTCGCGCACACCGGCCTGTTCCTGGTCGGCGTCGGGCTGCTCACCCCCGAGGGCAGGGACGGCGTCGCGATCTACCTTCTCGGGCACAGCGGTGTGAAGGCGGCCCTGTTCGCCGCCACCGGGATCCTGCTCGACCGCTACGGCAGCGTCGACGAGCACGAACTGCACGGCCGCGCGCGGGGACTGCGCTCGGTGGCCTGCCTGTTCGCGGTGGGCGGCCTCGCGCTCGCCGGGCTGCCGCCGTTCGGCAGCGGCCTCGGCAAGGCGGTCACCGAGGAGGCCGCGGGCGGCCCGCTGACCGTGCTCTTCGTGGTGGTCTCCGCGGCGACCGGGGGAGCGGCGCTCCGGGTCGCGGCCCGGGTCTTCCTCGGCTGGGGGCCGCGGCCCGCCTCGGACCGGCCGTACGAGACGAGCGGCACCGGCGAGGAACCCGAGACCGGCGCCCCGCTCGGCCGGGTCCCGCTCACCATGCTGACCGTGCCCGCGGTACTGCTGACCGCCGCGCTGCTGGTCGGAGCCGTGCCGGGGTGCGCGGCCGCCGTCGGCCGGGCGCTCGGGACGCCGCCCGCGCTGCTCCCGCACTGGTCGGCCGCGGGCGTCGGGCTCGGCCTGACGTCGACCGCGCTCGCCGTCGGCCTTGCGGCCCTGGCGGTGCGCACCGGGTCGCTGCGCGAGGGGCTCTACTGGACCAGGCCGCTGCGGCGACTGCACTCGGGCCACGTCGGCGACTACGTCGCCTGGCTGCTCGCGGGCACGGTGCTGCTGGGGGCGCTGGCCCTGCCCGGAGTGCTCTCCGGCTGAGGCGCACCGCCGGTGGGCAAGGGTATGCCGTCCGGCCGTCGCCCGCCCGATCGGCGGCACGCCCCACGCCGAGGACGCCACCGGCCTCCGGCCCGGCACGGCCGCCCGAGGACCGCACCAGCCGCGCGGACCTACGGCGGGAACCGCCCGTTTCGGTTACTCCGTTCGTGGTAACCGCGTGACGACAGCGCGGCGGACGGATCAGCACGGCCGGGCCGGATCCGGAATCCGACCGCCGCGCCGCCACCTCGCCGGCGCCACTGCCGCGGGCCACCCTGGCAAGAGGCACACGGCCACAGTCACAGACAGCCAATGTGCGGGAGGAATGCGATGGGCATCCGCGAACGCGTTCGCGAGTGGCCTCTGTACCGGCAGTTCGCCGACGGGGACCCGCTCGGCAGAGGCAGTGCGGTGATGTCCGCGCACACCCGGAGCCTGCGGCCCCGCACCGAGAGCGCGGAGCGCGTGGTCAAGTCGGTCTGCCCGTACTGCGCGGTGGGATGCGGCCAGCAGGTGTACGTCGAGGACGGGAAGGTCGTCCAGATCGAGGGCGACCCCGACTCGCCGGTCAGCCGGGGCAGGCTCTGCCCCAAGGGCTCGGCCACCCTGGAGCTCACCACCTCCGACGCCCGCCGCCACCAGGTCCTCTACCGCCGCCCGGGCGGCACCGACTGGGAGCCCCTCGACCTCGAGACGGCGATGGACATGGTCGCCGAGCGCGTGATCGCCACCCGCCGCGACACCTGGGAGTGGGAGCAGGACGGCGTGCGCACCGCCCGCACCCTCGGCATCGCCAGCCTCGGCGGGGCGACCCTCGACAACGAGGAGAACTACCTCATCAAGAAGCTGCTGACCGGCCTCGGCGTGGTCCAGGTGGAGAACCAGGCCCGGGTCTGCCACAGCGCCACCGTCGCCGGCCTCGGCACCTCCTTCGGCCGCGGCGGCGCCACCACGTTCATGCAGGACCTGCAGAACAGCGACTGCATCGTCATCGAGGGCTCCAACTTCGCGGAGGCCCACCCCGTCGGCTTCCAGTGGGTGATGGAGGCCAAGGCGCGCGGCGCCACCATCATCCACGTCGACCCCCGCTTCACCCGCACCAGCGCCCTGGCCGACCTGCACGTGCCGATCCGCGCGGGCACCGACATCGCCTTCCTCGGCGGGATCATCAACCACGTCCTCACCGAGGAGAAGTACTTCCGCGACTACCTCGTCGCCTACACCAACGCCGCCACCCTGGTCGGCGAGGACTTCAGGGACACCGATGACCCCGACGGCGGCGTCGGCGTCTTCTCCGGCCTCGACGACGACCGCCGGCACTACGACCCGCGCAGCTGGCAGTACGAGGACGCCCAGGTCCAGCAGCCGACGGGCGAGGTCGACGAGCAGCACGAGCAGCAGCTCGACCGGCACCCACGCGAGCAGGAGGACGAGCTGCGCACCGGCCGGCACGACCTCATCCACGAGGCCGGCGGCGCGGAGACGCACGGCTCCGGCGGCGCCCACGCCGACTCGGCCGCGCCGGGCGACCCCACCCTGCGGCACCCGCGCAGCGTCTTCCAGATCCTCAAGCGGCACTACGCCCGCTACACCCCCGAGATGGTCGAGGAGGTGTGCGGCATCCCGCGCGCCACCTTCCGCAAGGTCTGCGACGCGCTCACCGCCAACTCGGGACCGGAGCGCACCAGCGCCTTCGCCTACGCGGTCGGCTGGACCCAGCACTCGGTGGGCTCCCAGTACATCCGCGCCGCCAGCGTGCTCCAGCTGCTGCTGGGCAACATCGGGCGCCCCGGCGGCGGAATCCAGGCGCTGCGCGGCCACGCCTCCATCCAGGGCTCCAGCGACATCCCCACCCTGTTCAACCTGCTGCCCGGCTACCTTCCGATGCCGCACGCGCACGCCCACGAGAACCTCGACAGGTTCATCGAGGCCAGCCGCACCGACAAGGGGTTCTGGGGCAACATGCGGGCCTACTTCGTCAGCCTGCTCAAGGCCTACTACGGGGACGCGGCCACCGGGGACAACGACTACTGCTTCGACCACCTGCCGCGCCTGACCGGCTCCCACTCCACGTACGACACCGTCATGGCGCAGCTCGACGGGACCTGCAAGGGCTACTTCCTGATGGGCGAGAACCCGGCCGTCGGCTCCGCCAACACCCGCCTGCAACGGCTCGGCATGGCCAACCTGGACTGGCTGGTGGTCCGCGACTTCTCCCTGATCGAGTCCGCGACCTGGTGGAAGGACGGCCCCGAGATCGAGACCGGCGAGCTGCGCACCGAGGACATCAGGACCGAGGTGTTCTTCTTCCCGGCCGCCGCCCACACCGAGAAGTCCGGCTCGTTCACCAACACCAACCGCTGGCTCCAGTGGCACGAGGCCGCGGTGGAGCCCGAGGGCGACGCCCGCAGCGACCTGTGGTTCATGTACCACCTCGGCCGCCGCATCAAGGAGGCACTCGCCGCCTCCACCGACCCCATGGACCGTCCCGTCCAGGACCTGACCTGGGACTACCCGGTCGACGGCGATCTCGCGGAACCCGTCGCCGCGCAGGTGCTCGCCGAGATCAACGGCCACGGCCCGACCGGCGCCCCGCTCTCCGCGTACACCGAGCTGAAGGACGACGGCTCGACGCGGTGCGGCTGCTGGATCTACTGCGGGGTGTTCGCGGACGGCGTCAACCACGCGGCCCGCCGCAAACCGGGCACGGAACAGGACTGGATGGCCCACGAGTGGGCCTGGGCGTGGCCCGCCAACCGGCGCATCCTCTACAACCGCGCCTCCGCCGCACCGGACGGCACCCCGTGGAGCGAACGCAAGGCCTTGGTCTGGTGGGACGCCGAGGCCGGGCGCTGGACCGGTCACGACGTACCGGACTTCGTGCCCGACCGCGCCCCCGGCTTCGTCCCCCCGCAGGACGCGAAGGGCCCGGACGCGCTGCGCGGCGACGACCCGTTCATCATGCAGGCCGACGGCAAGGGCTGGCTGTACACGCCGGCGGGCCTGGAGGACGGGCCGCTGCCCACCCACTACGAACCGCAGGACTCGCCCTTCCCCAACGCCCTCTACCCCCGCCAGTCGCGCAACCCGGTACGGCAGCTGCTGCCTCGCCAGGGCAACCGCTACCACCCGAGCGGCGACGAGCCCGGAGCGGACGTCTTCCCGTACGTGGTCACCACCCACCGGCTCACCGAGCACTTCACCGCGGGCGGAATGAGCCGCTGGTCGTCCCATCTCTCCGAACTCCAGCCGGAGTTCTTCTGCGAGGTCTCCCCGGAGCTGGCCGCCGAGCGCGGCCTGGTGCACGCCGGCTGGGCCACCATCGTCACCGCGCGCAACGCCGTCGAGGCACGGGTGATGGTGACGCGGCGCCTCAGGCCGCTGAGGGTGCAGGGCCGCACCGTCCACCAGATCGGGCTGCCCTACCACTGGGGCCCCAACGGCACGGTCACCGGCGACGCCGCCAACGAGCTGACGTCGATCACCCTCGACCCCAACGCCCACATCCAGGAGGACAAGGCACTCTCCGCCGACATCCGCCCCGGACGCCGGCCCCGCGGCCCGGCCCTGCCCGCGCTGGTGGCCGGCTACCGCCGCCGCGCCGGCATCACCGAGACGACGGGCACGTCCTCGCGAACGGAGGCCCACCGGTGACCGGCACCCACGCGCCCCAGGCGGTCGACGCCCTGCGCGCGGCGCAGAACCTGCTCAGCGGACCCGAGCCCGACCCGGCCCGGGACGCCGGCCACCCCGATCCGCCCGAGCGCGTCGGATTCTTCACCGACACCTCCGTGTGCATCGGCTGCAAGGCCTGCGAGGTGGCCTGCAAGGAGTGGAACGCGGTCCCCGAGGACGGGCTGACGCTGAGCGGGATGTCCTACGACAACACCGGCGGCCTCGGCGCATCGACATGGCGTCATGTCGCCTTCGTCGAGCAGGGCCCGCCCGCCCCGGCGAGCCCGCCCGCCCCGGACGGCCGCACCGAACTGCCGCTCGCCGACGCGGCGCAGCACGGCACGGCAGGCGCGGCGGCAGCCGAGCCCCCCACCGCGGACGGCGACATGCGCTGGCTGATGTCCTCGGACGTGTGCAAGCACTGCACCCACGCCGCCTGCCTTGACGTCTGCCCCACCGGCTCGCTGTTCCGCACGGAGTTCGGCACCGTCGTGGTCCAGGAGGACATCTGCAACGGCTGCGGCTACTGCGTGCCCGCCTGCCCCTACGGCGTCATCGAGCAGCGCCCCTCGGACGGCCGCGCGTTCAAGTGCACGCTCTGCTACGACCGGCTCTCCGCGGGCCAGGAGCCCGCCTGTGCCAAGGCATGCCCGACGCAGTCCATCCAGTTCGGCCCGCTCGACGAATTGCGCGAGCGCGCCGGACAGCGGGTCGGGCAGCTCCGGGCGGCTGGCGTCGAAGGGGCCCGGCTGTACGGGCACGATCCCGAGGACGGCGTCGGCGGCGACGGCGCGTTCTTCCTGCTGCTGGACGAGCCCGAGGTCTACGGCCTGCCGCCGGACCCGGTCGTCACCACGCGGGACCTGCCGGCCATGTGGCGGCACGCGGGCGTTGCGGCGCTGAGCCTGCTGGGCTCCTTCGCGCTGTCGTTCACCCTCGACGCGCTGGCCGGGAGGACCGGTTCCGGGCGCCGCGGGCCCAGGGGAGGACGGCGATGAGCAACTCCGACGTGACCCGGCACGGCATCGAGGGCGAGCGCCCCGGCCGCCAGGCGACGCCCGGCGCCCTGCGGCAGGGACCGCGGGCGGACCCGGACGGCGCGGGGACCGGGCGCCGCGGCCGCCGCCGGCGCGGCGGCGAGGAGCCGATGGTGCCGCGGGCGGACTTCACCTCGTACTACGGGCGCCCCGTCATCAAGGCTCCCTCCTGGGCCGCCCGCGACATCGCCGGCTACTTCTTCCTCGGCGGCCTCGCCGGCGCCGGATCCGTGCTGGCCGCCGGTGCCCACCTCACCGGGCGCACCCGCACGGCGACCGCGATGAAGGTCTCCTCCACCGCCGCCGTCTCGCTCTCGGCGGCCGCGCTCGTGCACGACCTGGGCAGGCCCGAGCGGTTCGCCGGCATGCTGCGCGTCTTCAAGCCCACCTCGCCGATGAGCGTGGGCTCCTGGCTGCTCGCCGGCTACGGGCCCGCGGCGGCAGCGTCCGCACTGTCCGCGGTCACCGGCCGGCTGCCCCGCGCGGGCGCCGCGGCCACCGCGGTCGCGGGCCTGCTCGGCCCGGCCGTCGCCGCCTACACGGGCGTGCTGGCGGCGGACACCGCCGTACCGGCCTGGCACGGCGCCCACCGCGAACTGCCCTACCTGTTCACCGCGTCCGCGACGGCCGCCGCCTCCGGCATGGCGCTGGTGCTCGCTCCGCCCGCCCAGACGGGCCCGGCCCGCTACGCCGCCGCGCTCGCCACGGGCGCCGAACACGCCCTCACCCAGGCGATCGAACGGCGCCTCGGCCCGGTCGCGGAGACCTACCGCACCGGTCGCGCAGGGCTGCTGCTGCGCTGCGCCCGGGTGCTGGTGACGACCGGCGCGGCCGGCGCCCTGCTGGCCGGCCGGAGCCGCCCGGTGGCCGCGCTGAGCGGCCTCGCCCTGCTGGCGGGCTCGGCCTGCACGCGGTTCGGCGTCTTCGCGGCCGGGGTGGCTTCCGCCGAGGACCCCGTCTACACGGTCGGTCCGCAACGCGCCCGGCTCGCCGCGGAAGGCGAGCCCGGCCCCGACGGCGCCGGTCGCACGGGCGGCCGGGACGGCCACGACGCACCCGAAGGGAGCGAAGGAACATGAGGCTTCGCCAGGAACGAGAGGAGCGGTGACCATGGGCGACGGCACGCTGCCCGAGCGGCAGTCGGGAACGCAGGTGCTGGTGGAGGTCAGCGGCTGCTCCGAGAGCGACGCACACGCGGTGTTCGAGACGCTGCGGGACTTCTTCCCCTCCGACCGCGGCGCGGCGGACGTCCCGCACGCGGCCTCCGACACCCAGCCCACCATCTGGGCGGGCACCTTCGACGTCCGGGGCGGCCCCGGCTCCGCCGCCCCGCGCCGGCTGACGGCGCCCGTCACGGTGGACGTGCAGGGCGGCTACCACGCGGTGGACCAGCTCAGGGACACCCTGTCGGCGGCGTTCGCCGTCGAGATCCTGGGCACCGCGGCGGGAGACCAGGAGAACGAGGTGCAGTTGCGGCTGCGCACCGGATAGCCGGGACGGCCCGCCCCGGCAGGGGCGCCCGGAGCCGGGGGGACGCTGCCGTCCCCCCGGCTCCGCTCCCGCGGCCCGCCCGGTCAGCTCAAGTCCCCCGGCCGGCGGTCAGCGCGGGTCACCCGGCCAGCTCCGGCAGCACCTTCGTGCGGTAGAAGTCGAAGAAGCCCTGCTGATCGGGGCCGATCTGGTTGACGTACACGGTGTCGAAGCCGGCGTCGACGTAGGCACGGAGCGTGGACGCGTGCGCGTCCACGTCGCCGCCGCACGTCACGTTCTCGGCCACCCGGTCGGGCGCGACCAGCTGTGACGCCTGGTCCATGTGCTGCGGGGTGGGCAGGATCTGCGGCAGCTCGCCCGGGAGCTGCTCGTTCGGCCAGAGCCGGTGCGCGGTGCGCACGGCCTCGTCGCGGTCAGGCCCCCAGCACACCTTCAGTCCCGCGGCCACCGGCTTCGCGCCGCCCCCGCTGCGGCGGAACCGCTCGATGGGCTCCGGGTCGGGTTCCATGGTGATGAATCCGTCGCCGATCCGCCCGGCCACCTCGGCGGCCTGGGGCCCGAACGCCGAGACATCGATGGGCACCGGCTCCTCGGGGACGGTGTAGAGGCGGGCGTTCCGCACGGTGTAGTAGCGGCCGTGGTGGCTGACCTGCTCGCCCGTGAAGAGCCGCCGGATGATCCCCACGGCCTCCTCCAGCATCTCCAGGCGGACCGTGGCCTCCGGCCACGCGCCGCCCAGGATGCTCTCGTTCAGCGCCTCACCGCTGCCCACGCCCAGCCGGAACCGCCCGTCGAGCAGCACCGCACTGGTCGCCGCGGCCTGCGCGGCGAGCACCGGGTGCAGCCGTACGGTCGGGCAGGTCACTGCGGTCTGCACCGGCAGCGACACCGCCTCGGAGAGCGCCCCGATCACCGACCACACGAACGGGCTCTGCCCCTGGCGGTCGTTCCACGGGTGGAAGTGGTCCGAGATCCACAGCGCCGTGAACCCCGCCTGTTCGGCCATGCGCGCTTGCTCGACGAGCTCACCGGGCCCGTGCTCCTCGCACGCCAGGAAGTAGCCGAACTCCGTCATCGATGCCTCCTCAACTCTCGTTCGCGGCATCGGGTAACCGGCGTTCGACGGCCCTAACCCGCGGGCCGCTCCCGCACGACGTCGGCCGCCGCCTTGTCGTCGCGCAGCCCCAGGTACCGCGGGTGGCGCAGCATGCCGTCCCGGGTCCACTCGGTGAACGCGATCTGGGCCACGAGCCGCGGTTCCACCCAGTGGGCGCCGCGCTCGCGCACCGGATCGGCGAACGGCGAGCCCGTTCGGCGCAGTTCGCCGAACGTCCGGCTGAGCCTCAGCAGCGTCCGCTGGTCGAAGCCCGTGCCGACCTTGCCCGCGTACCGCAGCCGCCCGTGGTCGTAGTAGCCGAGCAGCAGCGCCCCGAAGCCGACCCGGCTGCCCGAGGGTTCGGTGAAGCCGCCGATCACGAACTCCTGGCCGCGGGAGCACTTGAGCTTCAGCCAGTCCGTGGAGCGGCGGCGCTGGTACCGGCCCGCCGCGCGCTTGGCGATCAGGCCCTCCCAGTCCCGCGCGCAGGCCTCCTCCAGGAGCCGGTCGGCGGTGGCGCCGTGCTCGGGGTCGGCGTTGCGGTGGGCGGTCCAGCGCAGCGGCCGCCCGAAGGCGAGCGCGTCGCGCAGCAGGCCCTTGCGGGCGCGCAGCGGCAACTGCGTGGTCTCCACGCCCTCCAGCCGCAGCAGGTCGAAGAGGTAGTAGTACACGGAGACGGGGCTGGCCCGCACCTCCGCCGGCCTGGTGAGCCCCATGCGCTGCTGGAGCCGGGAGAAGTCCGTACGGCCGTGGGAGAACGCCACCACCTCGCCGTCGGCGGTGAAGTCCTCGCACTCCTGGGCCTCAAGGGCCTCCACCAGCTCCGGGTAGGTGGCGTTCAGGCGGCGGCCGGTGCGCGAGAACAGCCGTACCCGGCCGCCCTCGCGGACGGCGAGGACCCGCTCGCCGTCCAGCTTCCGCTCCAGGAGCCAGTCGGCGGACAGCTCCCGGCGCTGCGAGAGGGTGGCGAGCATGGGCTGTGCGGCCAGCTCCACTCCGGAGGGCGCGGCGCGCAGCCTGCCCCGCAGGTCCTCGGGCAGCCGCGTCAGCAGGTCGGCGCCGGGACCCGCGGCGCCGCTTTCCGAGGGGTTGCCCAGGGAGCTCATGACCGGTCGCTCCGCCACTCGGCCTCGGGGTGCTCGGCGACCTGCCGCAGGGTGCGCCCGCTGCGCGCCGAGCGGGCCCGGCGCGGGTCGGGCGGTCCGCCGTGCTGCCTGGCCAGCCGGTCGTCCTCCTTGACCAGCAGCCACGCCTCGCGCTCCGACCCGTCGCCGCCGCGGATCCGGGTGAGCGCGTACCCGCCGCGCAGCTTGGACCCCTCCAGCCGGAAACTGGCGTGCCCCTTCCGCAGGGCCTCGCCGAAGGGCACCGGGCGGCCCCGGCGGTCGTGGCTGAGCGGGCGGTAGGTGCCGTCGTCCCAGACGATCACGGTTCCGCCGCCGTACTCGCCCGCTGGGATCACACCCTCGAAGTCGCGGTACTCCAGCGGGTGGTCCTCCGTGGGCATGGCCAGCCGCTTGTCGTGCGGGTCGGACGAGGGGCCCTTCGGCACCGACCACGACTTCAGCACGCCGTCGACCTCCAGGCGGAAGTCGAAGTGCATGGTGCTGGCATCGTGGATCTGCACGACGAAGAGGGGATGCTCGCCGCCCTCCTCGGCACTGCCACGGGGTTCGGCGGTCCGGTCGAAGTGCCGTTTGGCGCGGTAGGTCCGCAGCGTGCCGCCGCTGCCGGTGCTTTCCCGTTTCCGCTGCTCGGCCACGGTTGTCTCCTTCCTCCGGGGCCGCTTCCGCCCGGGCCGGGCCGGCGCCCGGGCGGGGTCGGCCGCAGGCGGGGCCGGGGAAGTGCGAGTACCCAGGACCGGGCCCGTGCAGTCCGGGCGGGCAGGGCCCCGGAGCCGGTGCCGGCGAGGAACCGGCCGTCCGTCAGCTCGGGCCCGCGGGCGGGATGACCTCGTTGACGGTGAAGATCCCGCCGTCCGGGTCCCGGAGGGTGGCTTCGGGGCCGAGCGGCGTCGTCCGCTCCTCGGTCACCGAGCCGCCGTGGGCGTGGCACGCGGCGATGCAGCGCGCCACGTCCGGCACCCGGAAGTGCACCACCCAGTGGGGCCGCACCAGCGGGTCGGGCGCGTTCTCCAGGGCGCCCGAGGAGAGCCGGGCGACCACGTGCCCGTCGCTGCGCAGCACGACCTCCCCGTCGACGTACTCGACCTCGCAGGCGCCGGGGCGCTCCGTCCCCCACTCCAGGACCTCCCCGTAGAAGATCGCCGCCTCGAACGCGTCCCGGGTGTGCAGCCCCGCCCAGGCGGGGGCGTGGTCGCGCCACTCCACCCACTCCGGAAGGAGCTGCCCCTCCCAGAGGCCGAAGGCGGCGCCGTCGCGGTCCGCGGCCAGCGCGCCGCGGCCCAGCACGAACGAGAGCGGCCCCACCGCCATCGTCCCGCTGCGCTCCCGCACGCGTGCCGCGGTCTGGTCGAGGTCGGTGACGGCGAAGTACGGGATCCATGTCACCGACACCTGGAGCGCGGTGGCCAGCGCGCCCAGGCCAGCGACGGGGGAGCCGCGGTCGAGCGCCAGCAGGAAGTCCTCGCCCAGCTGCCCGGGCCGGAACTCCCACCCCATGACCGCGCCGTAGAAGTCCTGCGAGGCGTTGAGGTCCCGGGCCATCAGGCTGACCCAGCTGGGCGCGCCGAACACCTCGTCCGACGTCGTCGGGCGTGCGGACGGCTCTGTCGTGTGCTTGTCCATCGCAGGCTGGTTCCGCTCGTACGTCAGGACACGGCGGCGACGTTCCGGAACGCGCGCGGCGGCGCGCCGGGTGGCGCGGTCGGGGCCGGTCGTGTGGGGGCGTCGGTCCATTCTGGGGTCCCTACCACCATTCTGGGGCGGCGCCGGAGCCACTGCTCTGTGACCGCGGGCCGCTCCGGACGGTGAGTGGTGGATCGCGTTCGGCGAACGCACGCACCGCTCAGGTGAAGGATGGTAGACACCGGGTTTCCGGGTACTCGCGGTCCAATGATGGCACTGAGCATGGAGAACCTGGCGCTCTCCGGCGGCCTCGCCGCCGGTCTCATCCTGATTGTCGGGCTGCCCGTGGTGGGGGGCCTGATCTGGGCGGTGTCGCTCGGGATCAAGATCCGCCGCAACGAGCCGCCGCCTCCGTCGGAGGAGGACCAGCCACGCCTCCCGGAGGGCGGTCCGGTGCGCGAGCAGCAGGAGCGCCGGGAGCCGTACGAGCTGTCACGTCGTGAGGACCGGCTGCTCCCGCACGACCTGCGCGGCCACGGCTCCACCACCAGCAGAAACCAGCGACGCAGGCGCTGGCACCCGGGTGCGAGCGGCTCCTTCGGCAGCGGAGGCTCCGGCCACCGGTGACGTGGGCTCGCATGCCCCCGGGGCCGCGCCGTGCGCGCACGCCCCGGGGCATGCTCAGCCCGCTTCGGGGCACCCGCGTCCCGGAACGCCATCACAGGCATTTCGATCACGAGGAAGGAAGGCACGAGCATGGCCGCCATGCAGAGCCCGCTGCACGACGAGGACCGAAAGGCCACCGGAGAAGCGCTCCAGGGATCCCTGGTGGAGCTCCTGGACATCTCGCTGATCGCCAAGCAGGCACATTGGAACATCGTGGGCCCGCGGTTCCGCTCGATCCACCTTCAGCTGGACGAGGTCGTCTCGACCGCCCGCACCTACGCCGACACCGTGGCCGAGCGCGCCGCCGCGATCGGGGTCTCGCCCGACGGCAGGGCGAGCACCGTCGCCGAGACCTCGGCGCTCAGCGGCATCGGGGACGGCTGGGTCAAGGACGCCGACGCCGTCGCCGTGCTGGTCGAGGCGCTGGGCACCACGATCAGGAACATGCGGGAGCGCATCGACCTGACGGACAAGAGCGACCTGGTGACGCAGGACATCCTCATCCAGCTGACCAGCGAGCTCGAGAAGCACTACTGGATGTTCCAGGCCGAGCAGCAGTGACCCGCTCCCCGTGAGGGGCGGGGAGGATCCCGCGGGGCGCGACCTCCGCCACCGGCCCAGGTACGCCCTTTTCGGAGCACGCCGTGGCGCGCCGCCGGACAGCCCGGGGGCGCGCCACGGCGTGCCCGGGTGCCGGGGCGGATGCCGAGGCTGTCGCGGCGTACGACCACGATCTCCGCGCCGGCGTCGAGCCTCTCCGCGCTGGCCGGCAGCAGGTGCCTCGTCACGAGCGCAACGACGCCACGAGTGCGGTGCCCGGTCAGGCTGTGCGGAGTCCAGTGCGCGGTCAGGCTGCGGCGTAGAACGACCGCAGGGTGTCCACGACCTCGTCGTCGGAGACCTTGTCGAAGTTCGCGTACCACTGGCCCACCGCCCGGAAGTGCTCGGGCATGTGCAGGCAGATCACGTTGTCCGCGTAGTCCCGCATGTCCACCACGGCGTCCGGGCTGCCGACCGGTGCCGCGAGGATCAGCCGCCTCGGGTTCCGGGTGCGCAGATGGCGCAGCGCCGCGCGAGCCGTGGCCCCGGTGGCGAGCCCGTCGTCGACGAGGATGACCGTACGGTGCCGCACGTGCAGGGCAGGCCGCCCCATCCGGTAGCGGCGCTCGCGGCGGTGCATGTCCCTGCGCTCGTCGTCGATGACGGGCAGGAGCTCGTCCTCCGTGATGCCGAGGTAGTTCAGCATCTCGTGGTCGAAGGACGGCGGCTCGTCGTGCACCACGGCGCCGACACCCAGCTTGGGGCGGCCCGGCATGCCGATCTTCTGGGCCATCTCGACATCCAGCGGCACATGCAGGGCCCGCGCCACTTCCGCCGCGACCGGCACACCGCCGCGCGGCAGCGCGAGCACCACGACGTCGGTGAGGCGCTCGGTCTCCGGCCATTCGAGGAACCAGGCGGCGAGGTCTCTGCCGGCCTGGCGGCGGTCCTGGAATCGCATGGGGTCGCTCCCTGCGTCACTGGCGGATGTCGCGGGACCGCGGCCGTGGCCGGCCGCGCCGCTTCCAGTCTCGGCACGCCCGGCCGGGGCCGCATCCCGCACCCCGGGTTCCCCGGTGGCGCGGTCTACGCCCCGCAGCGGCGTGCTCCACGCTCCGCGGTCCCGGCGCCGCTCGGCGGGGGATGCCGCGCTCTGCTTGCGGGTGGGACTCAGCCGTGGTCGAACCTCTCGCCCAGGGCCAGCACGTCCGGCAGGCCGAGGGTTCCGACGACGTCCCGGAGGCCCGGCAGGTGCTTCACCGCCTCCTCGGGGGTACCGACCTGCCGCACGCCCGCCAGCACGTCCGTGACCGCCTGGGCCGCCGCCAGCAGGGTGGTGAGGGGGAGGATGACGAGCCGGTAGCCCAGCTCGGCGAGCCGGTCCAGGCCGATCGGCGGGGTCCTGCCGCCCTCCGCCCAGTTGAACAGCAGCGGCACGTCGGGGAAGGCCCGCGCCGCGGCCCCGATCTCGGCCTCGGTGCGCAGCGCCTCGACGAACAGCATGTCCGCCCCCGCCTCGCGGTACCTGCGGGCCCGCCGCACGGCCGCGTCGAAGCCCTCGACGGCGCCCGCGTCGGTCCGCGCGATGATCGTGAAGTCCGGGTTC
The DNA here is from genome assembly GCF_018327685.1 of Streptomyces sp. TS71-3. Lineage (NCBI taxonomy): Bacteria > Bacillati > Actinomycetota > Actinomycetes > Kitasatosporales > Streptomycetaceae > Streptomyces > Streptomyces sp. TS71-3. The sequence goes on from NZ_BNEL01000003.1 coordinate 3,623,816, forward strand.
CGGCGTGCCGCCACCGCCGCCTCGATCTTGCCCACCATGGCCTCGGCGGGGATGACCTCCTTGCCGTCCAGGTGCCCGCAGCGCTTGGGCGCGACCTGGTCCTCCAGATGGATCGCGGCCACGCCGGCGGCCTCGTACTCGCGCACCGTCCGCACGACGTTGACGGGGTTGCCGTAGCCGTCGTCGGCGTCGGCGATCACGGGCAGGCCCACCGCGGACACGATCCGCCGCGCGGCACCCGTCATCTCGGTCATCGTGAGCAGCCCGACGTCCGGCCGCCCGAGCAGCGACGCCGCCGTCCCGAACCCTGTCATGTACACCGCCGGGAAGCCCGCCTGCTCGATCAGCAGCGCGCTCATCGCGTCGTACGCTCCCGGCGCGACCACCGGTGCGTCCCCCGACAGCAGCTCCCGCAGCCGTCGCGGCCCGTCCGGGCTCTTCTCCAGCAGATCCGCCATTGGCACCCTCTCCTCGCGGTCCCGGCACGGCTACCCACCGCGGGACCGGCCGAACGGGGGTCGCGGTCCCGCCCGGCGGGGACGGACGGGGCCGCATCCGGACCGCCTGCGGCGTCACCCGCCGTCGGCCGCCGCGCGCAGCGCCGCCACGTCGATCTTCACCATGCCGAGCATGGCCTTCATGGCCCGCTGGGCACGGCCCCCGTCGGGGTCGCTGATCAGTTCCCCCAGCTCGGCGGGCACGACCTGCCAGGACATGCCGAACCTGTCCTTGAGCCAGCCGCACTGGCTCTCCTGGCCACCGTCCGCCAGCAGCCGTGACCAGTAGTAGTCCACCTCCTCCTGGTCCGCGCAGTTGATCAGCAGCGAGATCGCCTCGTCGAAGGTGAACTCGGGTCCGCCGTTGATCGCGGTGTACGGCTGGCCGTCGAGTTCGAAGTCGACCGTCAGCACCGAGCCCGCCTCGCGCGGGCCCGCCTCGCCGTAGTGGGTGACGTTGGTGATCCTGGAGTTGGGGAAGATCGACACGTAGAACCGGGCTGCCTCCTCGCCCTGAGTGTCGAACCAGAGGTTGGGGGTGATCGTCGGCATGTCGCTCTCCTCGCGGCTCTCGGTCTGCGGTGGTTCGGCCTGAGGGGTGACTCCGGCTCCGCCCGGAACTCATCGGTGCCGGGGGGAGCGCCGCGGGAAGCCGTATCCCGGCGCGGTCCTCACGACCATGGCACTCCCGGCCGGCGCAGATCGCATCCCAGGCCGTCGGCCGGCCGGGCACCGCGGGCTCAGGAACCGGCCGGCGCGCTCGCCTCCGGCTCGGGCGGAGCGGCCTGCTCGGCCTCGGCGGCGCGCACGTAGTCCGCCGCCGCGGCGTCCAGGCCCACGTCGTGCTGGGCGCGCTGGGACAGGTACCAGCGGTGTTCGAGCAGCTCGTGGTACAGCTCGGCCGGGTCGAGGGTGCCGCGGATGTGCTCCGGGACGGTGCGGACGGTGGGCCGGAAGACCTCGCGGACCCAGCGGTGGGCCAGCACCTCGGGCCGTGCCCCGAGACCGTCGGGCGCGTAGTCCTTCTGCGTGGCGATCCAGCTCTCCAGGTCGCCCAGCAGCCGGCGTGCCTGGTTCTCCTCGGTGTCCAGGCCGGTCAGCCGCAGCAGCTGGCGCTGGTGGTGGCCGGCGTCGACGACCTTGGGCACGAACGTGACCGTCTCGCCGTTCGAGGCCTGCCCGATCTGCATCTCGGCGACGTCGAAGCCGAGGTCGTTCAGGCGGCGGATGCGGCGCTCGATGTAGTGCCGCTTGCCCTTGGGATACACCGACGCCCGGGTCAGCTCGTTCCACAGCTCGCCGTAGCGCCGGCCGATCTCGGCGCCGAAGGTGATCGGGTCGAGGGACGGGTGGAGCGCGCCCGACGCCTCCAGGTCGAACATCTCGCCGCTGATGTTCAGCTGCGCCAGCTCGATGTCGTACTCGCGCTGCCCGTCGCTCAGGCTCGGGTGTGCGTCACCGGTCTCGGCGTCCACGAGGTAGGCGGCGTAGGCGCCCGCGTCCCGCCGGAAGAGGGTGTTCGACAGCGAGCAGTCGCCCCAGGCGAAGCCGGCCAGGTGCAGCCGCACCAGCAGGACCGCGAGGGCGTCCATCAGCCGGTGCACCGTGCTGGGCCGCAGGGTGGTCTCGAACATGGAGCGGTAGGGCTGCGAGCCCCGCAGGTGACGGGTGATCAGCACCGGTTCCAGGGGCTGCCCTTCGGCGTCCGTGCGGCCGGTGACCACGGCCAGCGGGTCCACCGCGGGGATCGCCAGCCGGTCGAGGGCGCGCAGCATCTCGTACTCCCGCAGCGCGGGCCGCTCGGCGAGCTCCTTCACGGCGACCACCTCGCTCCCGGCGCGCGCGTAGCGCACCACGTGGCGGGACAGGCCGCGGGGCAGTGGCACCAGGTGCTTCTCCGGCCACTGTTCGAGGGGGAGGTGCCAGGGGAGGTCGAGAAGCAGGGTCGGATGCTCGGGGTTGGTGGCGCTGATCTGCAATGCCATGTGTGTCTCAAGTCCTCGGTGGCAGGGTGTGCCGTCCGGGCCCCGCACCGTGTGTGGTGTGCCGGGTCCGTGCGCAAGGCCCCATTGCCCACAGGCGCCACCGCCATTATGCCCAAGACGGCGGCCTCCGCCGCGGTCGAGGGCGGAGCCGGCCGTACGACGGGCTGACACCCCGACCGCCGGGCGGCGGTGCCTGACGCGGTGTCACGTGCCGACGGCGTCGAGCTCCGCGACCACGTCCGCGGGCAGGCGGACATCCGCCGCGGCGATGTTCAGGCGCAGATGGGCCACCGAGGAGGTGCCCGGGATCAGGACCGTCGTGGGCGACCGCCGCAGCAGCCACGCCAGGGCGGTCTGCTGCGGCGTGACGCCCAGGTCGGCGGAGACGTCGAGCAGGATCTCGGACTGGGCGGGGGTCAGGCCGCCGAGCGGGAAGTAGGCCGCGTAGGCGATGTTCTCCGCCGCGCACCGGTCGACGAGCGGGTCGTCCTGCCGGTTGCCGAGGTTGTACAGGTTCTGCACGGCGACGACCGGTGCGATGGACTGCGCCTCGCTGAGCTGCGCCGGGGACACGCCGCTCAGCCCGAGGTGGCGGACGAGGCCTTCCCTCCGGAGCTCGGCGAGCGCGCCGAACTGCTCGGCGATCCGCCCCTCACCGATCGTCTCGAACGAGCCGGTGCGCAGGTAGCACAGGTCGAGGGCGTCCAGGCCGAGGTGCCGGAGGTTCTCGCGGACCTGGGCCTTCAGGTCGTCGGGCTCCAGAGCCGAATGCCAGCCCCCGTCCGTGTCCTGCCGCACTCCCACCTTGGTCGCGATGCACAGGCCCTCCGGATACGGGGCGAGGGCCTCCCTGATGAGCTCGTTGACGGTGACGGGGCCGTAGAAGTCCGCGGTGTCGATGTGGGTGACGCCCAGGTCGACGGCCTCCCGCAGCACGGCCAGCGCCTCGGTGCGGTCCTTCGGCGGACCGGAGGCCCGCGAGCTCGTGAGCCGCATCGCGCCGTAGCCCATGCGGCTGAGGGTGAGGCCGGGGGCCGGCGTCAGGGTGCCGCCGGGAACGGAGGGAAGCATGCCGTGCCCTTCTCTCGTGCGTCGCGGAGCGCTCGTGCGGTGCGGGCCGTGCGTTCCAGGCGACCGTGCTCCGGATGACCGTGTTCCGGATGACCGGCTGCACGCCGCCCGTTACCGGCACACCGCTCCGGCTCCCACTCTCCGCCATGGCACGGTGGCCTGCCAGCGCCCCTGGCCCCGCAGGGGCGTCCCCGCCCACCCCCGGCGGGGCGGGACTAGCGTGGAGGCATGGAGAGCACGAACGCGCTCGGGGAGTTCCTCCGCGCCCGGCGCGACCTGGTCCGTCCCGAGGACGTGGGGATCGGCGGGGGCGGACCGCGGCGGGTGCCGGGGCTGCGGCGGGAAGAGGTCGCGGCGCTGGCCGGGATCAGCGCCGACTACTACCTCCGCCTGGAGCAGGGCCGCGACCGCAACCCCTCGGTGCAGGTGCTCCAGGCCGTCGCCAGGGTGCTGCGCCTGGACGCCGACGCGACCGGCCACCTCATCGGCCTCGCCGGCACCCGCCCCGCCTCCCGGCCCCGTGGGGCCAGGAGTGGAGGAGGCGCCCGGCACGCCCCGCCGCGCGAGGAGGTGCCGCCCAGCATCCTCCAGCTCATCCAGGGCTGGACGCACAACCCGGCCTACGTCCAGAACCGTCTCACCGACGTGCTCGCGGTCAACTCCCTCGCGAGCGCCCTGTCGCCGAACTACTCCCTCGGTGTGAACCTCCTGCGGGCCGTCCTCCTCGATCCCGCCGAGCGCCGGCTGCGGCGCGACTGGGAGGAGACGACCGCGGAAGGCGTGGCGGGCCTGCGGGCGGGTGCGGGCCCCGAGGTCGACGATCCCGGGCTGGTCGAGCTGGTCGACGAGCTGTCCCTGCACAGCGAGCGCTTCAGGTACCTGTGGGGCCGGCACGACGTACGCCTCCACAAGTCCCGGGTCAGCCACCTGTCCCACCCCCAGGTCGGTGACATCGACCTGCAGTCCGACAAGCTCGCCATCACGGGCACGGAGGGACTCGTCCTGGTCGTCTTCCACGCGGCGCCGGGCAGCCGCAGCGCCGAGCTGCTGGACATCCTGGGCAGCCTCGCGGTGCCCGGCGGCCAGGGGTCTGAGCGGGAGGCCAGGTAGGCCCCGGCCTCGGGGGAGGCCTTGGCGTAGGAGCCCGGGTCGAGGGGCGGCTCGGGTCGTACTCGATGAGCAGTTGCAGCCCTTCGGCGACGGTGCGCCCGGCGATCAGTTCGGCGGGGGTGAGGGCCATGTCGATGCCCGAGGACACCCCGGCCGCGGTGACGATCCTGCCCTGTGCCACGGGCGGCGACCGCGTGCCGCCCGGCTCTGGAGGAGCTGGGCCGGGTGCCGCGCGGTTCCTGGGCCGGGTGCCGCCCGGTTCCCGGACCCAGTGCCGCCCGGTTCCTCATGGGCCGCCCGGGCGCCGCCTCAGGGAACCAGAACGATCTTGCCCTGCGGGTGCCCCTGCTCCAGTTGCCGGTAGGCGTCGGCGACCTGGTCCAGCGGGTAGGTGCCCGCCACGGGCGCCTCCACCTCCCCGGTGACGACCAGATCGGCGAGGTCCCGCAGGGTCTCCGGCATCGGGACCATCCCGCCGGTCGCGAACCGCGCACCGTACCTGTCCGCGCCGGCGCGGTCGACGATGGTCGCCACGCGCTCGGGCCGCACCCCGAGCTCCACCGCGAGCTGGACGTAGTCCGCGCCGAAGGCGTCGAGGAACGCGTCCACGCCGCCCGGCGCCGCATCGTGGATGCGGTCCGCCACGCCGGGGCCGTAGGCGATCGGGATGGCCCCGTGCTCCACCAGCCAGCCCTGGTGCTCCTCGCCGGCGATCCCGATGACGGTGGCCCCGGCGCGCTTGGCCAGTTGCACCGCGAAGGAACCCACCCCGCCGGTGGCGCCGGCGATCACCAGCGTGTCGCCCGGCCTGATGCCCAGAGCGTCCAGGCCGGCCCAGGCGGTCGTCCCCGCGACCTTCAGGGACCCCGCCACCTCCCACGGCATCCCTTGGGGCCGGGGGGTGAGGTGGGCGGTGGGCACGGCGGCGAACTCGGCCTGGCCGGAGCGGTTGTCGACGTATCCGAGGACCTCGTCGCCCTCGGAGAGCGAGTCGACGTCCGGGCCGAGCTCGACCACGGTGCCGGCCAGGTCGCTGCCCTGTCCCTGCGGGAAGTCGGCCGGCCACATGCCGCTCATGGCCCCCTCGCGTATCTTCGTCTCGGCCGGGTTGGTGCCTGCCGCCCTGACCTGGACCAGGACCTCGTCGGGCCCGGGAACGGGTCGGTCGACGTCCGCTGTGTACAGCACCTCACGGCCGCCGTAGCGGTCCATCCGCACTGCCATGGGCATGGTGTCCAGCCTCCTCCTCGCCGGGGATCCAACGCGTCGCCGGGATCCGTCTGACCTGTGTCCTTGCCCAGTGCCCAGCACATGGCGATCCATGACGGCGGCGACGGCGCCGTCACCCGGGCGCAAGGCGGAGCGGACGGCTCGTGGCGGCTGTTAACGTCCTGGACATGTCACCACACGTGCCGGGCACCGGTGCCGAGAAGGAGATCCTCCATGCCAGCCTCCAGCGGCACCGCGCAGCGGTGCTCTGGAAGGTCGAGGGGCTTGACGACGAGCAGGTGCGGCGGCCGATGACGCCGTCGGGAACCCACCTGCTGGGCCTGGTCAAACACCTTGCGGCCGTCGAGTACGGATGGTTCTGCGAGACGTTCGGCAGGCAGGTGGAGCCCCTTCCGTTCGACCCCGACGACGAGAACGCCGACCTGCGCGTGGCTCCCGGTGAGACCACGGCCGACGTCCTCGCCTTCTACGCACGGGCCCGCGCGGCGGCCGACGGGGTCATCGGGGAACTCGACCTGGACGCGACCGGCACGGCCTGGCACGGCGCGCGGGTCTCCCTGCGGTGGGTGCTCGTCCACATGATCGAGGAGACCGCGCGGCACGCCGGGCACATGGACATCGTCCGCGAACTCATCGACGGGGCGAGGGGCGATCACCGTCCGGAGCGGACGGACTCCGGCGCCGTCTCCGGCACCTCCTGAGGCCGGGGCCCCCGGGCCGCGTCCGGCGCGAGCCTGCTCCGGTCCTCGGAGCCAGCCGCCAGGGCGACCCGGGAGCGCGTGCCAGGGCACCGCATCCCTCAGCCGCCGTCAACCGCCAGGTCATTCGAAGACGATGACCTGGCGTCCGATCACGTCGCCGTGGCCCAGCGCCTCAAGGTTCTCGTTCACGTCCTGCAGCCCCACCTTGGTGACGTTGTGCTTGATGAGCCCGGCGTCGGCGAGGGCCAGCACCTCGACGAGGTCGTTGTGGTTGCCCCAGAACGAACCGAGGTACGACAGCTCCGTCCCGACGAGCGGGAACAGCCGGTGCTCGACGCTCTCGCTCATGAGCCCCACGGATACCAGCGCGCCCTCGGGGCCCAGCACGTCGAAGTCCATGGAGATCGCCGCCTCGGCGCCGGTGCAGTCCAGGATCGCGTCGATCGTCCGCCGGCCGGTGAGCGACTCCAGCTCGTCCTGCACGGCCTCGGCCGACTTGTCCCGCGTGTTGATTCCGTGGTCCGCGCCGTTCTCCACCGCGAGATCCAGTTTGCTGTCGGTGCGGTCGAGGGCCACCACGGTGGCCCCGCCTCCGAGCAGGCCGGCGTATTGGACGGCATAGCTGCCCAGGCCGCCGATACCGGTGACTCCGACGGTCCTGTCGGCCCCGAGTTTGCCGGCATCCCTCAGTTTCCGGAGCCCGCGGTAGGGGGTGAGGCCGGCGTCCGTCATCGGCGCGAGAATTTCGGGCGATTCCGCGCCGGCCGCCGAAACCCGGATCGCATGGCGGGCTTCCACGGCGATGTATTCGGCGAAACCCCCGGGGGGCCCGAAACCCACCCACCTGCCGTTACCGCTGCACAGCTGCTCGTTCCCCTCATGGCACTGCCGGCACGTACCGTCACCCCAGCTCGGGTTGATGACGACCAGGTCGCCCTCCGCATATCCGACCGTCGCCGGAACGCCGCTGCCCAACTCCTGGACATACCCTGCGATCTCATGCCCGGGGATATAGGGGAAGTCCAGGGGGAAGGCTTCCTTGAAATAGCCGTCCACGAGCTGGTAATCACTCCGGCACATGCCGGCGGCGGCGACCTTCACCAGAATCTCGGATGCGCCGATCTCGGGTACGGGAACCTCTTCGATCCGAAGGGGCTGCTGATATCCGTGCATGACGGCCGCTTGCATCTGCATGACGTATGCCCCGCTTTCCATGGCATTCCCCCCGGAATCCTCATCAGGGTCCGACAGGGTGCCCCTGCGGGCAAGTCGGCGGCATCCGATGACGGCCGCGGCCGTGGGCGCCCGAATGCGGTGGCTCCCGTGAGGTCCTCCCGGAGGCGGGAACTCAAGCGGTGCGGGCGCACCGTGCGGCCAGGTGCAGGCTCTCGGTGACGGCACGGGGAATGTCGACCACCGGGAACAGCACGTGCCGCACCGTCCGTCCGGCATCGACGACCACGATCACGCGCTTGTGCCGCAGGCGCCCGGCGCCCCGGAACGTCGGCAGCCGCAGAGCCGCCGCGAGGCGGTGGGACGCGTCGGAGAGGAGCGGGAACGGGATCGCCTCGGCGCGGGCGAAGTCCGCCTGCTCGTCCACCAGTTGCGTGCTCAGCCCCCGCACGTCCACCCCTGCCCTGCGGAAGTCGGGCCAGGCGTCCCTGAAGAGGCGGTTCTCCTGGGTGCATCCGTCGGCCCCGGGGATCTGCTCCTCCCACGCGACCCCCGTGCCCGGATAGGCGAAGACCACGGTCGCCGCGGCGTCCGGCGAGACGAGGGGCAGTTCCTCGCCGCCGGCGCCGGGCAGGTCGAGGCCGTCCGGCAACCGCGTGCCGGTCAGAGCGTGCACCCGGGTGTGCTCGGCGCCGTCCGCGGAGGCGGTCGCGGTGACGCTCCCGTCGCCCAGCATCCACCGGTCGCCCCATTCCTGCATCGCGACCAGCAGGGGCAGCAGCGCGGCTCCGGCCTCCGTCAGGAGGTACTCGTAGCGCACGGGGCGCCGCTGGTAGAGGCTCCGGTGCAGGACGCCCTGGGTGACGAGGCGGCCGAGACGCTCGGTCAGGACCTTGCGGGACAGCCCTATCTCGGAGGCGAGTGCGTCGAAGCGCACGCGCCCGCGGGCGATCTCCCGCAACACCAGCACGTTCCACCAGTCTCCCAGCACCTTCGCGGCCTGGGCGGTGCCACAGCTCTCGTCAGCGTTGTGCATCCTCATCGGCCCATAGTAAGTTCCCTTCCGGAACTCACTTTGTTTCAGAACGAAACTTACTGACACCCGCCACGCGGGCCCAGCGTGAGGAGACACACCGTGACCGCCATCAGACGAGTCGTCGCACGGGAGATCATCGACAGCCGGGGCAACCCCACCGTCGAGGTCGACGTCGAACTGGGGGACGGCTCGCTCGGCCGCGCCGCCGTGCCCTCGGGCGCCTCCACCGGGGCCCGGGAGGCCGTGGAACTGCGCGACGGCGACCCGGCCCGGTTCCACGGCAAGGGAGTACGGCGCGCCGTCGACGCCGTCAACGAGAGCATCGCCGACGCCGTTGTCGGGCTCGACGCGGAGGACCAGGCGCGGGTCGACATGGCGATGATCGAACTGGACGGTACGAGCGACAAGTCGCGGCTGGGCGCCAACGCCCTGCTCGGCGTCTCCCTGGCCACCGCCAAGGCCGCCGCTGCCGCCCACCGCCTGCCGCTGTACCGCTACGTCGGCGGAGTCGACGCCCGCCTGCTGCCGTTGCCGATGATGAACATCGTCAACGGCGGCGCCCACGCGGACAACCCGCTCGACTTCCAGGAGTTCATGATCGCCCCCATCGGCGCGGCCACCTTCGCCGAAGCCGTGCGCATGGGCTCCGAGGTCTTCCACACCCTGCGCGCCGACCTGGTCGCCGCGGGCCACAGCGTGAACGTCGGCGACGAGGGCGGGTTCGCCCCCGACCTGCGCACCGCCGAGGAGGCCCTGGACTTCGTCGTGGGCGCCATCGAGAAGACCGGCTACAAGCCCGGCACCGACATCACGGTCGTCATGGACCCGGCCGCCTCGGAGTTCTTCCACGACGGCGTCTACGACTACGCGGGCGAGGGCGTCCGGCGCACCCCCGCCGAACACGCCGACCACCTCGCCTCGCTCGTCGACCGCTACCCCGTCGCCTCCATCGAGGACCCGATGGCCGAGGACGACCACGACGGCTGGCGTGCCCTGACCGCCCAGCTGGGCGACCGCTGCCAGCTCACCGGCGACGACGTGTTCTGCACCAACGAGAGCCTGCTGCGCGCCGGGATCCGTGACGGCATCGCCAACTCGATCCTGGTCAAGGTCAACCAGATCGGCACCCTCACCGAGACCCTGGCCACGGTCGCCACCGCCCATCGCGCCGGCTACACCGTCGTCATGTCCCACCGCTCCGGCGAGACCGAGGACACCACCATCGCCGACCTCGCCGTCGCCACCGGTTGCGGTCAGATCAAGACCGGCTCGCTCTCCCGCTCCGACCGCACCGCCAAGTACAACCAGCTCGTCCGCATCGAGGAGGGACTCGGCGCCCAGGCCCGCTACGCGGGCGCGGACGTCCTCGGCCCGCGCCGGCGGTCGAGCTGAGGCGGGGGACCGGCTGCCCGTGCGCGTCTCGAACGGCCGTGACGGCGCCGGCTCGCTGATAGTCGCCGGCTATGAGCGCATAGCGAACTTCGTTTTGACCGGGTCGTTCGGTGCGGGAGATCGTTCAATCATCCTTCCTGCGCAGGGAAGCCGAGTTCTTCCGCATCCCAGGAGTTGGAGCCGCGACATGGCAAAGGTGCTCTGCGTTCTCTACGACGACCCCACCGACGGACACCCGGCGGCGTACGCCCGCGACGACGTCCCCGTCATCGACCACTACCCCGGCGGCCAGACCGCCCCGACCCCCGCCGCGGTCGATTTCACCCCGGGCCATCTCCTGGGCAGCGTCTCCGGCGAGCTCGGCCTGCGCAGCTTCCTGGAGTCCGCCGGGCACACCCTCGTCGTCACCTCCGACAAGGACGCCGAGGGATCGGTGTTCGAGCGCGAACTGGCCGACGCCGACGTGGTCATCTCGCAGCCGTTCTGGCCCGCGTACCTGACGCCCGAGCGGATCGCCGGCGCGAAGAACCTCAAGCTCGCGATCACCGCGGGCATCGGCTCCGACCACGTCGACCTCGACGCCGCGATCGCCCACGGGGTGACGGTGGCCGAGGTGACGTACAGCAACAGCATCAGCGTCGCCGAGCACGTCGTGATGACGATCCTCTCCCTCGTCCGCAACTACCTGCCGTCCCACCAGGTCGTACGGGACGGCGGCTGGAACATCGCGGACTGCGTGGCCCGGTCGTACGACCTGGAGGGCATGCACGTCGGCACGGTCGCCGCCGGGCGCATCGGCCTGGCGGTCCTGCGGCGGCTCGCGCCGTTCGACGTCAAGCTGCACTACACCGACCGGTACCGGCTGCCGCGCGAGACCGAGGAGGAGCTGGGCCTGACGTTCCACGAGAGCACCGGCGACATGGTGCCGTTCTGCGACGTCGTGACGATCAACGCCCCGCTCCACCCCGAGACCGAGGGGCTCTTCGGCGACGAGCTGATCGCGACGATGAAGCGCGGCGCCTACCTCATCAACACGGCGCGGGCGCGGATCGCCGACCGGGACGCCATCGACCGGGCCCTGCGCAGCGGCCGGCTGGCGGGCTACGGGGGCGACGTCTGGTACCCCCAGCCGGCGCCGTCCGACCACCCCTGGCGGACGATGCCGCACCACGGCATGACCCCGCACATCTCCGGCTCCTCGCTCTCCGCCCAGGCCCGCTACGCGGCGGGCACCCGCGAGATCCTGGAGGCGTGGCTCGCGGGCAAGCCGATCCGCGACGAGTACCTGATCGTCGACGGCGGAGCCCTGGCCGGCGCCGGAGCCCACTCGTACTCGGTCAACAGGTGACCGGCCCCTCGGCCGGAGCGTGATGGGTGGGGGCCACCCCCGTACCGCTTCGACGCGGTCGATGTGGACGCTCGTCGACATCAGGCGGGCGGTGGCTCTCCCCCCACGACGTTGATGCCCGGCTCCGGCCGGCCTGGCAGCGGGCACGGCCGCAGGGCGGGCGCGGCGACCTGAACCCCGAGCCGCGCAAGTCCCGTCCCTGCAGTGCCCTCCCGCAGCGAGTCGATCAGGTGCCATGGGCGACCCCCGACGCGCTGCTCCGGGGGCCGCCGGCCGGAGCCGCCGCGAGCGAGGGCCCGGCGGGTCCTGCGGCGCCGAGGTGCAGGTCGCGGTCGCGCAGCCGGACGGTGGCCCACATGCTCGCCAGCCCGGTCGCGACCAGGTAGCCGCAGGCGAGCCAGGGAGTGCCGGAGCCGAGTGCCATCAGTGCCGTCACGATCAGCGGGGTCAGGCCGGAGGCGAAGATGCCGGACACCTGGTAGACGACCGACATGCCGGTGTAGCGCACGGACGTGGGGAACAGCGCCGCGAAGAGGGTGCCCTGGGCCCCGTAGAACGACGCGTGCACCACGCCCAGCGTCGCCACCAGCGCCACGGCGAACGCCCAGTTCCCGGCGGCCCCGAACAGCCAGAACGCCGGGTAGACGGAGAGGGCGAAGAGCCCCATGCCCGCCAGGTAGACGCGGCGCGGGCCGGCCCGGTCCACCAGCGCACCGGACAGCGGCAGCAGCGCCGCCATCACCAGCGAGGCCGCGGTCACCGCCAGCAGCACCGGCGTACGCGCATGGTGCAGCGTCTCCGTCGCGTACGTGAGGGAGAAGACGCCCCAGGTGTTGAAGGACACCCCCTCACCCCACCGGGCGACCATGCCCAGCAGCGCGTGCCGCCGGGAGATCGGCTCGCGGGCCAGCTCCATCAGCGGCGTCGCCGACCGCTCACCCGACTCCTCGCGGCTGCGCCGCACCGCGTCGAAGTCCGGTGTCTCGGCGACCCGCAGCCGTACGGCCAGGCTGACGGCCACCAGCAGCAGGCTGACGAGGAAGGCGACCCGCCAGCCGTAGCCGAGGAAGGCCGCGTCGCTCAGCACCTTGCTGAGCAGGGCGAACACGCCGGTGCCCAGGGCGAGCCCGAAGGCGAGACCGAGCTGCGGGAAGCTGCCGTACCGGCCCTTGCGCCCCGCCGGGCCGTGCTCGACCGCCAGCAGCACGGCGCCGGCCCACTCGCCGCCCAGCGCCACGCCCTGCGCGACGCGCAGCACCAGCAGCAGCACGGGCGCGAGGAGGCCCACCTGCCGGTAGGTCGGCAGCACCCCGATCAGCGCGGTGGAGACGCCCATCAGGCCCATCGTGAACGCCAGGGTCCGCTTGCGGCCGATGCGGTCGCCGATGTGGCCGAAGAGCAGGCCGCCGAGGGGGCGGGCGAGGAAGCCGACGGCGAAGGTCGCGAAGGACAGCATCGTGCCGACCGTCTGGTTCGCGGTGGGGAAGAACAGCTTGCCGAAGACGAGCCCCGCGGCCGTGGAGTAGAGGAAGAAGTCGTACCACTCGATGGTCGTCCCGGCGAGGCTGGAGAGCACCACGGTGCGCAGCCGCCGGATGTCCGCACGCGATCGGGACGGCGGTGGCTCGGCGTGCGCCGTCTGCGCCGCGCTCATCGGGCCATGAAGGGGACGAGGCCCGGCTCGGCGGCGGCCGCCGGCGTTCCGGCCGTCCCGTCGGGCGCGCCGGCCGTGGCAGGGTGCCGCCACAGGCCGCGCCGCTCCAGGAGGGGCAGTACGCCCTCGCCGACCCAGTACGCCTCCTCCAGGTGCGGCACCCCGGAGAGGATGAACTCGTCGATGCCCAGGCGGTGGTACTCCTCGATCCGGTCGGCCACCTCCTCGTGGCTGCCGACCAGCGCCGTGCCGGCCCCGCCCCGCACCAGCCCGACCCCCGCCCACAGGTTGGGGTAGATCTCCAGGCCGTCGGTGCCGCCGCCGTGCAGCTCCCGCATCCGCCGCTGCCCCTCCGACTCGCTGCCGGCCAGCCCTCGCTGCACGGCGGCGATCCGCTCGGGGTCCATGCCCTCCAGCAGCCGGGTGGCCTCGGCCCAGGCCTGCGCCGACGTGTCCCGGGTGATGGCGTGCAGACGGATGCCGAACCGCACCTCGCGGCCCTGCTCGGCGGCGAGCGAGCGTATCCACTCGATCTTCTGCCGTACCTGCTCCGGCGGTTCGCCCCAGGTGAGGTACACGTCGGCGTAACGGGCCGCGACGTCTCCGGCGGCCTTCGAGGAACCGCCGAAGTAGACCTCCGGCGCCGGGTCGGGCAGCCGGTTCAGCCCGGCACCCTCGACGCGCAGATGCGGGCCGTCGTGGTCGACCCTCTCCCCGGCCCACAGGCGCCGCACGATGTCGAGGAACTCGCCGGTGCGCGCGTACCGTTCGTCCTTGCTCAGGAAGTCGCCGTACGCGCGCTGCTCCTGCGACTCGCCGCCGGTCACCACGTTCAGCAGGAGACGCCCGTGGGACTGGCGCTGGTAGGTGGCGGCCATCTGCGCGGAGAGCGTCGAGCTGACCTGGCCGGGCCGGAAGGCCACCAGGAACTTCAGCCGCTCGGTGACCTGCGTGAGCATCGCCGTGGTCACCCAGGCGTCCTCGCACCAGGCCCCCGTCGGGGTCAGGGCGCCGACGAAGCCGAGCTGTTCGGCGGAACGGGCGATCTGCCCCAGGTACTCGACGCCGGCGGGCCGGTCGCCGCGGGCCGCGCCAGGCACGGAGCCGTGGCCGCCGCCCACGATGTGGCGGCTGTCGCCGGTGGTGGGCAGGAACCAGTGGAACGTCAGTGCGGACACAAGGCACTCCAGAAACCGCAAGGGCGCGGTGGACGGGGGAGAAGGGGGGATGACGGCAGCCCGAAGAAGTCCGGCCCCGGGCATTCAGAGCATGGGGAGGCAGGACACCTCAGGGCCGCAGAGGCCGTCGGGAGCGAGCACGGCCGGCCGCCGCCGACCCGCTACCGGCCCCGCAAGAACGCGGAAGGACCGTGGAAGCCGCCCGGAGCGCATCCGGATCGGACGGGCACGGGAAAGCGGCGAGGGCGAAAGCGGGAGGCCGGACCGGTGCGGGGAGCGGTCAGCTGCGACAAGCGGCGCTGGAGCGGCGACACAGGTCGACGTGGAGGCGTTCCACGAGCAGGTCTCCAGCAGCGGTCATGCAGGCATTCTGTGCACGGGGGCGGGCCGCCTTCAAGACGTGGGCTGATTCGTTCCAGCACGTGAGACACACTGCCTGCCCCGTCTCGGCGCGGCTCCCGCACCGTCACGCCGCGTTGTGCACCGTCGCCGGGAGGTGCGGAGTGCCGACGGAGCAGCCGGTGGGGCCTGGCGGTGCCCGGTTCCCACCGGACCCGCCGAGCCGACCGTCCGGGCTGCCGCTGCCGCTGCCGCTGCCGCTGCCGCTGCCGTGAAGTGGAACGTGTGCCCCGGACGGCCTCAGCGGGGCAGAGTGGGCCTGGCCGCTACAGCCAGTCCCGGTGTTTGAACACCAGATACAGGCCGAGGCAGACCAGCGCCATCAGGACCAGCGCGAAGGGATAGCCGACGAGCCAGTGGAGCTCCGGCATGTGGTCGAAGTTCATGCCGTATACCGTGCCGACGAGGGTGGGCGCGAAGAGGATGGCGGCCCAGCTGGAGATCTTCTTGATCTCGTTGTTCTGGGCGTGGCCGGCTTCGGCCAGGTCCTTCATCTCCTGGTTCTGCGCCTGGGAGACGAGGGTGGCGTTGACGGTCAGGATGTCGCCGAGCATCTGCCGGAAGGCGTCCACACGCTCCGCGACGGTGGTGGCGTGGTCGGCGACGTCCCGCAGGTAGCGGCGGAGTTCGTCGCCGGTGCCGTACTTCTCGAAGCCGGCCTCCAGGTCCCGCATGATGGTCAGCAGCGGGCGGGTGGCGCGCTGGAACTCGATGACCTCGCGGGAGAGTTCGTAGATGCGGCGCGAGACCTTCGGGTCGCCGCCGAAGACCTCGGTCTCGATCTCGTCGATGTCGTTCTGGAGTCCGGCCACCACGGGCGCGTATCCGTCGACGACGGCGTCCAGGATCGCGTAGAGCACCGCCTCCGGGCCCAGCGCCAGCAGCTCGGGTGTCTCCTCGAGGCGCGAGCGTACGGCCCCGAGGTCCGGGGCCTGGCTGTGGCGCACGGTGAGCACGAAGTCCGGGCCCACGAAGATGTGGAGCTCGCCGAAGTCGACTTCCTCCGTCTCGTCCAGGTAGCGGGCCGAGCGCAGCACGACGAACAGCGTGTCGTCGTACCGTTCCAGCTTGGGGCGCTGGTGGGCGACGATGGCGTCCTCCACGGCCAGCTCGTGCAATCCGAACCGGTCCGCCGCCTGCCAGAGCTGGGCGGGGGAGGGGCGGTACAGCCCGATCCAGGCCACCGTGCCGGGCTCGCCGGGCGGCTGCTCGTAGATGTCCTCCAGCGAGGCCGGCACGTCGATGCGCCTGCCCTCGCGGTAGACGGCGGCGTCCACGACGCTGCGCTCCAGGGGCGCGCGCGGCTCGACCTCCGACCTCGGGTCCATCGAGTGCTCAGGGGCGGGTTCCTCTCCGCTCCGGCTGCTGTGGCCGGCCGGGCGCAGGGGCCACCTGCGGGCGCGGGCCGCGCGTGCTCGCCAGTCGGACATGAACGCACCTCCAGGTACTCGAACCTGGACCGCAGCCTAGGCCGGAGCGGGAGGGGTCTCGCGCGGCAAGGCCGGCAAGGCCGGTGAGGCCGGCGAGGGACGGGCGGGCCGCCGCGATCCGGTGTTCCCGGCGGCCTCGCTCGCACCGTTCCACGACGGGCGACGGGCTACACCTCCCGGCCGCCGGCGGCGAACCCCTCGATGGCGCCGGCGGGCTGACCCGCCGCGCGTCATCCGAGCATCTTCTCGGTCGCCTCCCACATCCGGTCGGCCAGCTCGGGGTCGACCGCGTAGGCGGCGACACCGGTCCCCCTGGGATCGGGCTCCGCCCGCACGGGTGCCACGGCGTTGTCCTCGAAGTAGCGGCCGGTGATCCCGCTGACCAGCGGGGACGCGGCGAGCAGCACCGAGGTGGAGGCGCCCTGCTCCGGGGTCTTCCAGCCCGGCGGTACGTCGAGGGTGTTGCCGTCGGCGTCCTTGGCGCCGACGAACGCCAGCTGCTCGTCGTCGAGGTGGCGCTGGAGTTCGGTCATGATGCCGCCGGGGTGCAGGGCGTTGACGCTGATGCCGTCGCCCGCCCAGCGCTTCGCCAGGGCCGTGGCGAACAGCACCACGGCCGTCTTGGAGCGGGCGTAAGCGGCCCACCGCTCGTAGGGGGTGTGCTCGAAGTGCGGGTCGTCCAGGTCGACGGGCGACATGAGGTGCGCTGACGAGGCCACCTGGACCACGCGGGCGTCACCGGCGGCGGCGAGCGCGTCGTGCAGGCCGAGGGTGAGAGCCGCCGGGCCGAGGTGGTTGACGGCGAACTGGTACTCCCACCCCTCGGCGGTGCGGGTCAGCTCCGGCAGCGCCATGACGCCGGCGTTGTTGACCAGGATGTGCAGCGGGCCGTGCCACGCCGCGGTGAACGCGGCGATGCTCGCGCGGTCGGCCAGGTCGAGGCGGGCCACGTGCGCTCCGATGGCGTCGGCGGCCTCCTTCGCGGCCTGCGGGTTGCGGACGGCGACGGTGACGTCGGCGCCGGCTCGGGCGAGGGCGCGGGCGGTGACCAGGCCGATGCCGGAGGCACCGCCAGTGACGATGGCGCGACGTCCGGTGAGGTCGGCTCCTTCGAGGACGTCGGCGGTTGTGGATGCGGCCGTGAAGGGAAGCGAGGTGGTGGACATGGCTCCTGCTCGTGGATGCTGATGTGGGTGCGGGTGTGAGTGAGGGGTCCGGAGGCCCGGCGGTGTCGAACCGGGTCTGCGGTACGTGCAACCTCTCAGAAAAGTTCCAACTAGTTGGTTGTTTTCGGAGGAAAGTAATCCAACTGGATGGTTGTGACGGTAGTGCAGGCGTGGCGAGATTGTCAACCAGGCGGTTGGTTTATTGTCGCGTGGTCATGGAGCCCACGGCGGCGAGCTGCTGACCATCCTCTCGAGGGCGCCGGGCAGGGCGGTCATGTTGGGGGCCCGGGCGCCCCTTAGCCGACCTCGCCTTCCAGCACATCGGCCCCCCATGCGGCCAGCCGGTCCGCGAGGGGGCCGCTGCCGCTCAGGACGTGCCGTGAGAACGCCTCACGCTCGTGCGCGAGCAGGGCCGCCTCCCAGACGCAGGGGGCGAGTCCGGTGCGCCCCGGCCGCAGCCGTTCGGGCTCGCCGGCCGGGCCGGTGAAGACGGCGAGGTCGGACATGTGGCCCTCGATCCAGTCGTGGACGAGGACGTAGTCGCCGTCGCCGCCGGCGTGCACGATCAGCACGGCCAGGCCCAGCGAGCCGCGCAGCGGGCCCAGTTCCAGGTGGGCGGCGGCGATCCTCAGCGCGCCGGCGACCTCGGCCTCGCCGACCTCGCGGCCGGGGGCCTGGAGCCCGTAGACCTTCACCAGGTGACCGCCGGCCGTACGGGTCCCGAAGGCGCGCGCGGCACGGGTGTGGTGGGCGCCGGCCAGGGCGAGCAGCGCATCGGCGTCGACGGCCGCGGGCAGCGGCGCGGTCCGGTGTGTCGGGATGCTCATCCGGACATCATGCAGGACTCCCGTCCGAGGCGGCCCGGTCCGGGTGCGGCGAGGGCCGCGGCATCAAGGGCCCCGGCATCAAGAGCCACGGCGACGTAGCCCGGCGGTGTCGGCGGCCGTGCTGTGCCGTGTCAGCGCGGGCCTGGTGGCTTGTCAGGGATGCCCCGGCAGTGGCTCGTGCCGAGTGTGGGCGGGTGGCCCGAGTTCAGTGCGTCGGACGGCGGCGCCTCGTCAAGGGGCCGTGTCCGGGGAATCGCGGTCCTGCCGCCACCGGCTCCGCTCGCCGGCGAATCAGCCGGCGGGAGCGCCGTGGCGGCAGGCGGGCGGCGGTCAGTCCTCGCCGCGCACGATGTGCGAGTCGGGCTCCGCCTCTGCCGGCTCCTGGTAGCCGCCCCGGCCGCGCAGGGCCGGTATGCAGGTGCGGATGCTTCCGCCGGTTCCCGTGGAACGGGACGGGCGGGCCGCCGGGGTCGCCCGCCGGGTGACGTGCGCCGCGGCGGACCGGGAAGTGGGTCGGGATTGTGAGGGCTTCTCCTTGCGAGGTGTGTCCATGGTCATCCATCGTCCTTCGTCCGTGGCAACTGAAGAACAGCGCAGCCCCCGAGTGCCCTTGAGGAGGGGTCTCTAACGGTCCGGGCCCGATCCCGCCCGCACCCCGGCCGTACCAGGGGCGCCGGCGGCCGAGAGGGACGGCACCGTCCCGGCACGGCGCGTGCCCGCCGGCGCGGAGCCGGCGGGCACGGGGCCGATGTGCGCCCGGTGATGCGCCGGGAACGGCGTGCCGGTGCGCCCGGCCGCGATCGCCTACCGGCCGCGGCCGGCGGGACTCAGCGGTGCCGTCGATGGCAGTAGCGGTTCCGGCCCACGGCGAAGACGGTGCCGGCGGCGGCCAGTACGGCGAGCGCGATGAGCACCCGCTTGTCCTTCATCAGGAGCGCCGGCCGGTGCCCCCCGCCGTGCGCACGGGACGTCCGGGCGCGCCGCCCCTTCATGTGCGACGCCGTGTCGTGCGCCCTGCCCCTGGCGTGCACGGCCCTGTCGTGCATCTGCTCTCGGACCAGGACCGCTCGCTGCTGGGCACGGGACTTGACGTCCGCCTTGGCGGCCAGCGCCTCCATGGTGTGGCCGAGTTCCTCCCTGAGCTCCTCGACCTGGGCGCGGAGTTCGGCGGGCGTGGCGGACGGTCCGGGATGCGAGTTGCGGTTCATCGGTGTACCGCCTCCTTCAGCTCGGCCACGTCGGTCTTGACGCTGTCGATGGTCTGCCGTGGCGCGGCGGGCGTGGCCCGGCTCATCTCCAGCTTGCCCGCGAGGCCCATGGCGCCCCCGATCAGCAGCAGCGCGCCGACGACGACCAGCGCCGCGGCCCACACCGGCAGAGCCACCGTCACCCCGGCGATCGCCGCGGCCACCAGTGCCTCCATCGCGAGGAACGCCATCAGCCCCGCCCCGCTGAACAGGCCTCCGCTGATCCCGAACCGCTTGCCCTTCTGCCGCATCTCCGCCTGGGCCAGGTGGAGCTCCTGGCGCACAAGCTGGGACATCTGCTCGGACGCACGGGAGACCAGCACGCCCACCGACTCGTCGGCGGTGCCCTGCCGGTCGTGGTAGACGGTGCTCACGCCCCTCACCTGCCTTTCCCTGCCGTTGTTCGGTTCCAGCACGGGGTACCCACAAGCCGGGCGTCGATGCCGTGGAGCCAATCCCGCGGTGTGTCACTCCGCCGCACGGTGCCGATCCCGCCGGCTCCACTTGCGGGTGTCCCGGGGCTCGGCATACCGTGCGCGCCGCGCCTTGCCCTTCCCGGTGAGCGTCCGCTCGCGGGCCAGCTCCGAGTCGAACTCCAGGCCCAGCAGCAGCGCCAGGTTGCCGATCCACACCCAGACCAGGAAGACGATCACCCCGGCGAGCGTGCCGTACGTCCTGTTGTACGAGCTGAAGTTCGCCACGTAGACCCCGAAGCCCGCCGAGGCGGCCATCCAGATGACCAGCGCCAGGCAACTGCCCGGCGCCACCCAGCGCAGCCCGCGCGCCTTCACGTTGGGGCTCGCCCAGTACAGCAGCGAGATCATCGCGGCCACCAGGACCACCAGCACCGGCCACTTGGCCACCGACCAGGCCGTCAGCGCGGTGTCGCCGACGCCCAGTGCCGAGCCGGCACGCTTCGCGATCCCGCCGGTGAACACCACGATCAGCGCGTTCACGCAGGCCAGCAGCACCAGCGCCACCGTCACCGAGAGCCGCACCAGCAGCACCCGCAGCAGCGGACGGCCCTCCGGTATGCCCCAGACCGCGTTGGCGGTGCGGATGAACGCCCCGACGTACCCCGACGCCGACCACAGCGCGCCCAGCAGGCCCACCACGGCGAGGGCGGAACCCAGTGAGGCGTCCGCCTGGAGGCGGTGCACCGCGTCGGTGATGGTCCGGCCGGCCGAGGCCGGTGCGAACCTCCTGAGCGTGGCCACGATGTGCTCCGTCGCCGCATGCCCGGCCAGGCCCAGCAGCGAGACGAGCACCAGCAGCGCGGGGAAGAGCGAGAGCACCGCGTAGTACGTCAGCGCCGCGGCGCGGTCGGTCAGCTCGTCCTGCCGGAACTCCCCGGCCGTCCTGCGCAGCACCGCCCACCACGAGCGCCTGCCGAACGCCCAGGGCCCGCCGGCGACGGTCGCCCCGGCAGCGGCCGGTGTCCCCTCCGCGGAGGCCTCCGGGCCCTCGCCGCCCGGGCGGTCGCGCGCGCCGCCCCCGGAACGGTCCCCGGGGGCGGCGGCTCCGTGCCGCTCGTCGGCACCACCGTCCTGCGCGCGGTCGTGCCGTCCTTCGCCGTCGTCCGCGCGGGCGCCCCGCCTGCGACGGCCCAGACGCGCCAAGCGTTCGAGATGCGTCAGCCCTGTCATGGGGATACGGGTTACCCGAAACCGCGGCGACCCGTCCTTCCTGCGCCACCGCACGCCCCCGCCGCGTCCCGCACGGCCCCGCTGACCGGGGGTAAAGCATCACCATGCAGACATTCCTGCCGTACCCCGACTTCGCCGAGACGGCAGCCGTGCTCGACGCCCGCCGGCTCGGCAAGCAGCGCGTGGAGGCCCTTCAGGTGCTGCGGGGCCTGACCGTGCCCGGACACGGCTGGCGGCGGCACCCCGCCGTGCGGATGTGGCACGGCTACGAGGAGGCCCTGGTCTGCTACGGCCTCGCCATCTGCGCGGCGTGGACCGCCGAGGGGCGCGCCGACACCTGCGCGGCGTCGATGCTCGCCTCCTTCGCCGCCCGTGCCCCCGGGCGCCGGGTGCGCGCGCAGCGGGAGCTCGCGACCGCCGGCGAGCTGCCGCCCTGGCTGGGCGATCCGGACTTCCACCGCAGCCACCGGTCCGCGCTGGTCCGCAAGGACCCGGGGCACTACGCGGGACTGTTCCCCGGCGTGCCCGACGACCTGCCCTACGTGTGGCCGGCGTCCGACCGCGACCCCGAGGCCGGCGCGTGAGGCGGCGAGCCCGCGGCCAGCTCCCTGAGCGGCCGCACCGCGTCGGGCCGCAGCAGCGCCCGGCCCGCCTCCAGGCGCCGTTCGCGGACCGCGCCGGGTGGGGTGAGCGTGTCCAGGGCGCGGATCATCGACCACGAGTCCCAGGCGTGGTCGCTGAGGCCGAGCCGCGCCATCGTCCGGACTCCCTCCACGCCGTGCCCGGGAATGGGCCGGTAGCCGATGACGGGCACGCCGGCGGCCAACGCCTCCAGGGACGTCTGCCCGGCCGCGTTGTCGATCAGCGCGCGCGAGGCGCCCAGCAGCCCCGGCATGTCGTCCACCCAGCCCAGGGGCAGCGCTCCCGGTTCCCGCGCCAGCTCGCGCCGCAACCGCTCGTTGTCCCCGCACAGCACCACCGGCAGATAGCCGGCCGCGGACACCAGCCACGCCGTCTGCGCGACCCTGGTGCCCACTCCCCAGGCGCCCGCCGACACCAGCACCGGGCCGCCTGGCGTGCCGGCGAGCCTCGCCGCCCAGTCGTCCGCGCTGGGCGCCGGCCCGAGGAACCGCTCGCCCACCAGCGGCCCCGACACCGCGGCGGGCCGCCCCAGCGACTCGCGCACCCGCTCCGCGATCTCGGGTGTGAGGCACAGGTGCAGGTCGTTGCCCGGGTGCAGCCACTGCCGGTGCGCGGCGAAGTCCGTGATGACCACCGCGCTCGGTACCCGCAGCGCGCCACGGGCCCGCAGCCGACCGGTGAGCTGCGCGGAGAGGTGGAACGTCGCCACCACCGCGTCCGGCCGCTCACGGGCCACCAGATCCAGCAACGCGCGCTCCGCGAGGGCGGCCAGCGGCGCGCTGCCCGGCCGTGGCCCGCGGCCGGTGCGGAAGAACGTCGCGTACACGCCCGCGTACACCGCCGGGAAGCGGCCGACGGCCGTCCGGTAGAAACCGCGCACTGATGCCCCGAGGCCCCCGGGGAGCAGGTCCAGCACGTCGGCACGTGCGGTGTGGTGGCCGGCCGCCCGCAGCCTGCGGGCCAGCTCCGCGGCGACCGCGTCATGTCCACGGCCCATGCTTGCGCTCAGGATGAGGAATCGTGCGGGCATCCGCCGTCCTCCGGTTCGTCGGTGGGGTGCCCGCCGGACACGGGCGGTTCCGTGCCGTGTGGCGCGCCCGGCCCCGTGGCCGGTCCTGCCCCGCGGCTCCGGGCCCGGTCGGTCCGGACGGCCACTGGGGTGCCCTCGCCCCGGGGTATCCGCGGTCGGGCGGGCTCAAACGGCGGGCCCGGTTCGAACGGTGGATGCGGCCTGCCCGGTGGACGGTGTTCCGGAGGCGGGCGAGCCTCGGACCGCCGAGACTGTTCGCAGGACGCATGCGGCTCCGACGAGGGGCGCGTTTCGAGCAGCCACGCCAAACGCGCCGGCCGCCGATGTCCCCGTATCGGGTTCCTCCGCTGCTGCGGACGGCCCCGGGAGAGGTTTACGGAGGGCCGGGCACGGCTACTCCAACACGACCCCGCACGTCGTGCCGCAGCGACTTTCGTGGTGCACCGGCGCGACCACGGCGGACGGAGGCAGATGTCATGGCCCGCATGGATACCGGCATCACTCACCGGCCCGTTCCGGAACTGGCCGACCGCGGCGGCACCGCGCACGGCGTGGCCCTCGTGACGGGCGCCTCGTCGGGCATCGGGGCGGCCGTGGCACGGCGGCTCGCGGCCGAAGGCGGCTGGCGGCTGGTGCTCAGCGGCCGGGACGCGGGCCGCCTTGAGCAGGTGGCGGCGGCGACCTCCGGCACGGTCCTGCGCGCCGACCTCACCGCCGAGGACGACACCGAGCACCTGGTGAGCGAGGCGGTGCGAGCCGCCGGCCGGATCGACCTGCTGGTCGCCGGCGCGGGCGTCGGCTGGGCGGGGCCCTTCCACGCCATGCCGCTGTCCGCGGCCGAACGGGTGCTCTCCGTGGACCTCGTCGCCGTCGTCCGCCTGGTCCGCCTGGTGCTGCCGCACATGCTGGCCGAGGGCGGCGGGCACATCGTGCTGATCGGCTCCGTCGCGGGTACGTTCGGGGTGCGCGGCGAAGCCGTCTACTCCGCGGCGAAAGCCGCCGTGGCGACCTTCGCCGAGGCGCTGCGCTACGAGCTCGACGGCACCGGCGTGCGTCTTACGCACATCCTGCCGGGCGTCGTCGACACCCCCTTCTTCGAGCGGCGCGGCACCCCCTACACGCGCACCAGGCCGCGTCCGATGGCACCGGAGAAGGTGGCCGAGGCCGTGTGCAGGGCGGTGCGGCAGGGCCGGTGGGAGGTGTACGTGCCCGCCTGGCTGCGGGTGCCGGCCTACGTGCGCGGTGTAGCCCCGGGCCTCTACCACCGGCTGGCCGCACGATTCGGGTGATGATGTGGACGCGCTCACGGGTGCCCTTGCGCTGCTAGCGGCCGTGGGCAACGGCGCCGCGTCCGTACTCCAGCGACGCGCCGCGGTGGAGCAGAAGGACGAGGACGCACACCACCCCTTCAGCGGCACGCGCGCGCGGCGACTGGTGCACGAGTTGCTGGCGCTGCTGCGGCGCAGGTACTGGCTTGCGGGTTTCGGGGCCATGGTGCTCGCCGCCGCGTTCCAGGCCGGCGCGCTGACCGTCGGCGAGCTCTCCGTGGTCCAGCCGCTGCTCGCCAGCGAGCTGCTGTTCACGCTGCTCCTCGGCAGCCTCGTCTTCCGGCACCGGCCGGGCGTCCTGACCTGGCTGTCGTTCCTGATGCTCGCCGTGGGCCTCGGGCTCTTCATGTTCGGGGCGTCACCGAGCGGCGGCGACGCGACCTCCGACGCGAGCCACTGGCTGCCGGTGGGCGCCGGCCTGGCCGTCGCGGTGGCCGGGCTCACCATCCTCGCCAACACGGTGCGCGGCACTCCCCGTGCCACCGTGCTCGGCGCCGTCACCGCCGTCGGGTTCGCCTGCACGGCCGCGCTGATCAAGGAGGTCACCGGGCGTATCCCGGACGGCGCCTCGGCCGTGTTCGCCAGCGGATACCTGTACGCCACCGGCGCGGTGGGCCTGCTCAGCTTCCTCGTCCTGCAGAGCACGCTGCGGGCCGGCACCCTGGCCGCCTCGCAGCCCGCGCTCACCCTGGGAGACGCCCTCGTGAGCGTCATCCTCGGCTGGGCGCTGTTCGGCGAACGGATCGCCCTCGGCGACCGCCCGCTGGCCGGCGTCCTGGGCGCCCTCCTGATCGCCGCCGGCACCACGGGCCTCGCACGCTCCCCGGCGGTCCACGGGGAGTGGGACACCGTACAGGGCGGCGCCCGGGCGATCTCCCGCGGCCCCCGGCGCGGGCTTCACGTGCGGCTGCGCGCCCGCCTGCGCCCGCAGCCCACCCGGCGCCGCCGCCCCCGGCGCGGCGGATGGTGGCGCAGGTGGCGGCGGTGACCGCGCGGCGGCCCGCCGCGGGACCCGGGTCCGCCGGGCGCCTCGGGCCGGCTTCCGGGCGGTGGCCGGGCGGGCAGGCGGGTCTTCGAGACACCGGACGGCCGGGGCGGCGAACCGGGCGACGGACCATGGGGCGGCCGGCTGCGCTCTCCGTGCTGCCCGCCGTGCCCGCGCTCGCCCTGGCAGCGCACATCGGCCCCGCGGCCACCTGGCTGCCGGCGGTGCGCCGGGCGGTGTCGCCCGCGCTCAGCGGACTCGGCGACCGCGACCATGTGGCCCTGACCTTCGACGACGGACCCGACCCGGACAGCACCCCGTACTTCCTGGACACCCTGGACCGGCTGTGCGTGCGCGCCACCTTCTTCATGCTCGGCGAGGCCGTACGGCAACACCCGGAGCTGACCCGCGAGATCGCCCGCCGGGGCCACGAGCTCGCCGTGCACGGCTGGTCGCACGGCCG
This sequence comes from Streptomyces sp. TS71-3, assembly GCF_018327685.1. Taxonomy (NCBI): domain Bacteria; kingdom Bacillati; phylum Actinomycetota; class Actinomycetes; order Kitasatosporales; family Streptomycetaceae; genus Streptomyces; species Streptomyces sp. TS71-3. Next base: position 3,649,354 of record NZ_BNEL01000003.1, read on the forward strand.
CCCCTGGCTGCCCACCCCGGTCCGCGACGTCCGCGAGCTGTCGCGCGCCCAGCACGTCGTACGGCAGGTCGCGGAGACGGAACCGCGCTGGTACCGCCCGCCGTACGGCATCCTCACCGGCGGCCGCTGGTCCGCCGCGCACCACTGCGGCCTGCGGCCGGTACTCTGGTCGGCCTGGGGCCGGGACTGGAAGGCGGACGCCACCGCCCAGTCCGTCCTGACCACCGTACGGCGCGACCTGCGAGGCGGCGGCACGATCCTCCTCCACGACACGGACCGCACCGCGGCCCCCGGCACCTGGCGGGTCACCCTGGCGATGCTGCCGGAACTGATCGACCACTGCCGCACCGAGGCCCTGCGCGTGGGGCCACTCGCGGAACACGGCATCCCCACGGTGCGCTGAGCGACCGGTGCGGGGCGGCGCGGCAGCGCCCTGACGGGGGGCGCGGTGGCGCTCGATAGGGGCGCGGGGAGCTGCGCGACGAGCCACGACCAACGCGTCAGTCCGCCGCCGACCGGAGGGGGCGGTAGCGCTTGATAGGGGGCGCGGGGAACTGCGCGACGAGCCACGACCAACGCGTCAGTCCGCCGCCGGCCGGAAGGGGCTGGTCCGGTCGTGTCCGGACCGCCGGCCGACGGATGGTTGCGGTGTCGGGTCTTCGCGCCCCGAACGGGGCGCTCAGCAGATCCGCGGCAACTGCTCACCCACCGGCAGATCCACCACCCGCGTGCCGCCGAACCGGGACCGGGCCAGCACGCCGCCCGGGTGCTCCGCCACACACGTGCCGATGACCGTCGCGCCCGCCCCGCACGGGTGGGCGCGCATCGCGGTCAGCACGGCGTCCGCGTCGTCGGCCGGCACGCAGGCGACCAGGCGCCCCTCGTTCGCCACGTACAGCGGATCGAGCCCCAGGAACCCGCAGGCGCCGGCCACCGCTTCCGGCACGGGGACCCGGTGCTCGTCGATGAGGATGCCGGTGCCGGAGGCGGTGGCGATCTCGTTGAGGGTGGTGGCGAGCCCGCCGCGGGTCGGGTCGCGCAGTGCGTGCAGGTCGGTCGCGACCTCCAGCATGCTGCTGACCAGTCCGCCGAGCGGAGCCGTGTCGCTGGTGACGTCGGCGCCGAACTCCAGGCCCTCGCGGACGCTCAGGATGGCGATGCCGTGCATCCCGACGGGCCCGCTGACCAGGACGACATCGCCGGGAACCGCGCGCTGCGGGCGGATGTCGACGCCCCGCGGGATCAGCCCGATGCCGGAGGTGGTGACGTAGACGCCGTCACCGTGCCCGGAGTCCACCACCTTCGTGTCGCCGGTGACGACGGTGACGCCCGCCGCCCGCGCCGCGGCGCCGATGGCGTCCGCGATCCGCCCCACCACCGCCAGCTCCGTGCCCTCCTCCAGGATGAACGCGCACGACAGGAAGGCCGCACGCGCTCCGGACATCGCCAGGTCGTTGACGGTCCCGTTCACCGCGAGGTCGCCGATGCAGCCGCCCGGGAAGAACAGCGGCCGTACGACGTACGAGTCGGTGGACATCGCGATCCGGGCGCCGCCCAGTTCCACGGCCGCCGAGTCGGTGAGGTCCGCGAGCACGTCGTTGCCGTAGGCCGGCGCGAACAGGTGCTCCATCAACTCAGCGGACAGGGCGCCGCCCCCGCCGTGGCCCATCACGACGACGCCCTGGTCGCGCAGCGGCGCCGGGCACGTCCAGGCGCTCGGGTCGAGCACGGTGTCAGCCAACGGGGGTCGCCTCCTCGGTGCCGGCCGCGGCCTGCGCGGCGCGTGCGGTGGTGCCGGCCGGCTGAAGCCGCCGGTAGTGGTAGTACGCGGCACAGGCGCCCTCGCTGGAGACCATGGTGGCGCCGAGCGGGGTGCGCGGGGTGCACAGGGTGCCGAACGCTTCGCACTCGTGGGGCTTGAGCAGCCCCTGGAGGACGTCGCCGCTGCGGCACACCTCGGGCTCCTCGGTCGTGATCCCGCCGACCTGGAAGCGGTGCTCCGCGTCGAACGACCGCCAGGCCGGCGCCAGGCTCCAGCCGCTGTCCGGGATCCTGCCGATGCCCCGCCAGGCCCGGTCGGCCGGCACGAACACCTCCGCCAGCATGGCGAGCGCCGCCGGGTTGCCCTCGTCGCGCACCGCACGCGGATAGGCGTTCTCCACCCGGTGCTCGCCCCGCTCCAGCTGGTGGACGGCGCGCCGGATGCCCTCCAGGATGTCCAGCGGCTCGAAGCCGGTGACGACGATCGGCACCCGGTACCGCTGCGCCAGCGGCGGATACTCGGTCAGACCCATCACGCTGCACACGTGACCCGCCGCGAGGAAGCCCTGCACCCGGCACTCGGGCGAGCGCATGATCGCCTCCATCGCGGGAGGCACGCGCACGTGCGAGACGAGCATGCTGAAGTTGCGCAGCCCGAGCCGCCGGGCCTGGTGCACCGCCATCACGTTGGCGGGTGCGGTGGTCTCGAACCCGATGCCGAAGAACACCACCTCGCGGTCCGGGGTGCGCCGGGCGATCTCCACCGCGTCCAGCGGCGAGTACACCACCCGCACGTCCCCGCCCGCGCTCTTGACCCGGAACAGGTCCCGGTCCGTGCCGGGCACGCGCAGCATGTCGCCGAAGGAGCAGAAGACGACCTCCGGCCGGGACGCGATCGCCAGCGCCTTGTCGATCATCTCCAGCGGTGTCACGCACACCGGGCACCCCGGGCCGTGGATCAGCTCCAGGCCGTCCGGCAGGAGCTGGTCGATGCCGTGGCGGATGATCGAGTGGGTCTGGCCGCCGCACACCTCCATCAGCGCCCACGGCCGGGTGACGGTGGCCCGGATGTCGTCCAGCAGCCCCGCCGCGAGTCCGGGGTCGTGGAACTCCTCGATGTACTTCATCGTGCGTCCTCCCGTTCCGGTACGAGGCCGGGCCGGCCGGCCGCGGACGGTGCGGCGGGGGCAGGCGCGGGTACATCCGGCGAGCCCGCCGGATCCACCGCCGTGGGAGCAGGCGCCCCCGCCTCGTCCGCGGCGCGCTGCCAGGCGTCGCCGAACTCCTCCTCCAGCGCACCGATGCGGCTGAAGAGTTCGAGGGTCGCGAGCGCCGACTCCTCGTCCAGGCGCTGGAGGGCGAAGCCGACATGGACGATGGCGTAGTCGCCGACCTTGATGTCAGGCAGGTAGGCCAGGCACACGTCCTTGACCACACCGCCGAAGTCGACCTTCGCCATGGGTGTGCCGTCCCGTTCCTCAGTGGCCACCACTTTGCCGGGCACTGCCAGGCACATGGGCATCTCCTCCTCGGGGTGTGGCGTGCTGTGTGGGGTGGTGAACGACCGCGGTGGCGCCGGGCGTGCGGTGCCGCCGTGCCGCGACCAGGAGTTGTCCGAGCGCCAGGCCGCCGTCCCCGCAGGGCACGGTCCGGTGCCGCAGCACGGTGAACCGTTCGGCCCGCAGCCGGCGGGTGCACGCCTCCTCCAGCAGGGCGTTGGCGAACACCCCGCCGGTCAGCGCGACGGTGGCGACGTCGGTGGCCTGCCGGGCGGCCCGGCAGGCCGCGGCCACCGCGTCGGCGACGGCGTGGTGGAAGCGCCCGGCGAGGACGCCCGCCGGGATGCCGGCGCACAGGCCGTCGGCGAGCCCGCGCAGCACGGGCGCCGGGTCCAGCAGCCCGTCCTCGGTGTGCCCGAACGCGGGGCCACGGCCGCACCGGTCCATCTCGGGGACGGCGCACGCCTCCAGTTCGACGGCCGCCTGCGCCTCGTGGCCCGCGCGGTGGCAGATCCCGAGCAGCGACGAGACGGCGTCGAACAGCCGGCCCATGCTGGAGGTCGGCACGCAGGCGATGCCGCGCTCCAGCTGGCGCCGCAGCACCTGCCGCTCGCCGACCGGGCAGGCCGCCACGCACGGCAGACCCGGGGACCAGTCGACGCCGGCCGCGCGCAGGTGCGACAGGGCCATCCGGTACGGGCGGCGCACCGCGGCGTCCCCGCCGGGCAGCGGGACGTAGGCCAGCCGGGTCAGCCGCCGGTAGCCGGCGTAGTCGGCGAGCATGATCTCCCCGCCCCACACCGCGCCGTCGTCTCCGTATCCCGTCCCGTCGAACGCCACGCCGATGACGGGCGAGTCCCCGTCGAGGCCCGCGTCGGCCATCGCCGAGGCGATGTGCGCGTGGTGGTGCTGCACCGGGTACAGGGGGCGGCCGCGGGCGGTGCGGCGCGCCCAGCGGCCCGAGTGGTAGGCGGGGTGGCGGTCGACGGCCAGCAGCTCGGGGCGGACGCCGGTGAGGGTGGCGAGGTGGCCGAGGGCCTGCTCCAGCGTCCGGACCGCGGCCGGGTCCGCCAGGTCGCCGATGTGCTGGGAGAGCCACGCCGAACGGCCCTCGGCCAGGCAGAACGCGTTCTTCAGGTCCCCGCCGACCGCCAGCGACGGCGGCACGTCGAACGGCAGCGGCACCGGCTCGGGCACGAACCCCCGCGACCGGCGCACCGGCAGGACCGTGCCGTCGGCCCGCACCCGCAGCACCGAGTCGTCGCACGGGGTCCTGATGCCGCGGTCGTGCCGGAGCCAGGCGTCGGCGATGCCGGCCAGCCGGGTCAGTGCCTCCACGTCGTCCGTGACGATCGGCTCCCCGGAGCGGTTGGCGCTGGTCATCACGAGCACGCGGGGCCCGGGCGGGTCGCCGGGCAGGCCGAAGAGCAGGTGGTGCAGCGGCGCGTAGGGGAGCATCACGCCGATGTCCGGGCTGCCGGGACAGACGCTCGCGGCGAGGACCGGACGGCCGGTCCCGCCTGCGGACGCATCGGCGCCCGGCTCCGGAGCCCGGCGCAGCAGCACCACGGGCCGCCGTCTGCTCGTCAGCTCCCGTGCCTCGGCCTCGCCGACGGGGGCGAGCGCGCGGGCCGCGGCCAGGTCGGCGGCCATCACGGCGAACGGCTTGCCGCCGCGTTCCTTGCGCGACCGCAACCTGGCCACCGCCGCCTCGTCGACCGCGCTGCACACCAGGTGGTAGCCGCCGATGCCCTTCACCGCCAGCACCGCTCCCCGCGCGAGCAACTCCCTGGCACGCGCCAGCGCCGCATCGCCTTCCAGGCGTCCGCCGCCGTCCGCGGTGCTCAGGTTCAGCCGCGGGCCGCAGTCGCGGCAGGACACCGGCTGGGCGTGGAAGCGGCGGTCGCCCGGGTCCGCGTACTCGGCGGCACACCTCTCGCAGAGCGGGAAGCACCCCATGGTGGTGGCCGGGCGGTCGTAAGGCAGTGCGGTGACGATGGTGAAGCGCGGGCCGCAGTGGGTGCACGTCACGAACGGGTGGCGGTACCTGCGGTCGGCGGGGTCGGCCAGTTCCGCCGCGCAGGCCTCGCACACGGCGGCGTCGGGCGGGACCATCGTCCGCCCCCTGCCCCGCATGGACGGCAGGATGGCGAAGTCGGGGGCGCCGCCGCGCGGCGGCAGCGCGTGACGGGTCACCGCGGTGACGGAGGCGAGCGGCGGCGCGTCCGACCGCACCCGTTCGCAGAACGCCCGGACCCGTTCGGGCGCGCCCTCCACCTCGGTCACCACGCCGCCGGCGTGGTTGGTGACATGGCCACCGAGTCCCAGGCTGCCCGCCAGGCCGTGTACGAAGGGCCTGAAGCCCACCCCCTGCACCACCCCGCTGATGGTGAGCCGCATCCGGATCCGCCCATCGGTGTCCGGCGGCTCGGCGCTGGAGCCGTGCCCCGGCGCACCGGCCGCCTCCGGCCGTGGGGCGGCTGTGGACTCCGAGGCGGCTGTGGACTCCGGGGCGGCCGTGGGTTCCGGGTCGGCCCTGGGCTCCGGGGCGACGGTGGGATCCGTGCCGGTACCGGGCTCGTCGGTGTCCGCCAGATCGCGGGCGTCCGCCGGCTCGGGAGCGTCCGCCGGCTCGGGGTCGGCTTCCGGCTCCCGGGCGGACACCGGCGAGGGCCCCACGGCTACCGGACCTCCGCGGTCTCGGCCCGCCGCGGGCCGGCCGGCGCGCCCGTGGTGCCGGGACCCTGCTCGCGGTGCCCGTGCTCCGGCCCGTCGACATACTCGTGCCCGTGGTCTCCGTGCCCGTGGTCCAGGTGGCCGTCCTGGCGGCCCACGCCCCCGTCCTCGCGCCCGTCCCCGTGCTGCCCGTGCCCGTGCTCGTGCCCGAACTCGCTCAGGTGCCGCTCCGCGAGCAGCGGCTGATGGGGCGTCGCGCCCCGGCACACCGCCATCACCCGGTCCGCGAGCGCTGCGATCCCCTCGCCGCGGCGGGCCGACGTCCTGACGATCTCCACCCCGGGGTTGACGGCCGCGACGTTGCGCTCGAACGCGGCGGTGTCGAACTCGGCCGCGGCCAGCAGGTCCGTCTTGGCGAGCACCACCAGGTGGGCGAGGCCGAAGGCGGACGGGTACTTGAGGGGCTTGTCCTCGCCCTCCGTGACCGACATCAGTGCCACCCGCAGGTTCTCACCGAGGTCGTAGGCGGCCGGGCAGACGAGGTTGCCGACGTTCTCCACGAACAGCACCTGAGTGCCGGCCGGGAGCCAGCCGTCGAGATGTGCCCGCAACTGCGCGCACTCCAGGTGGCACAGCCCGCCGGTCAGCACCTGCTTGACCGGGGCCCCGGCACGGGCGAGGCGCTTGGCGTCGTTCTCCGTGGCGAGGTCGGCGGTGAGCGCGGCGACCGTCGCACCGCGCTCGGTGCAGCGCCGCAGCAGGCACTCCAGCAGCGCGGTCTTGCCGCTGCCGGGGCTCGACATCAGGTTGACCAGGACCGTTCCGCGGGCGGCGAGATCGGCGCGCAGGGCGGCGGCCAGGGTGTCGTTCTCGGCGAGTACCGCCTGCCGGACATCGACGACTCGGCACATCAGGGGGCTCCTTGCTCCAGTTCGACGGCGGTGATCTCCAGCTCCCGGCCGCTCACCACGCCCGAGGCGGGCAGCTCGCACCGTGGGCACCACAGGAACGGGGGAGTGCCCACCGCGAACGTGGTGTCGCACGGCTCGCAGCGCGCCCGCGCCCGGACGTCCTCGACGTGCAGCACCGCAGCGGCGGCCGCCGTGCCCGCAGCCGCCAGGCCGAACGAGAACCGCAGCGCGTCCGGGACCACGCCCGCCAGCTCGCCGACCCTGATCCGCACCGCCGTCACGGCCCGGTCGCCGTGCCGCCGCGCCACCTCCTCGGCCCGATCGACGAGGGCCGTGGCGATCGACAACTCGTGCATGGTGCTCGTCGCTCCCGCCGGGATGGAGAGAATGCAGCATCTTGAGGTGTGTGGTACGGCCCGCCGGCGTCGCCGTACGGCCTCACCGGCGCCGCCGTGCGGGCCCGCCGGAGGTCGCACGGGACCGCCCGACACCGCGAGACCCGCCGGCCGGCGCAGGCGGGGCGGCGACGTGTCACTCCACGGCGCCCGTCCCTCTCCGCGGCGCCGCGTCCGCTCACTCTAGGAACGGCGAGCGCACCGCAGTGGCGTGCACGCCACGGTGCGCGCGTGTGTTCCCCCGTCCGGCGCAACTGGCCTCCCGTATCGGCCGGGCCGCACCGGAAGTCGGCTCATCACACGGCACGATCCCTGTGTCGCGCCCGCACCGCCGCGGGCCGGCCCGGTGTCCGCGGCCCTCCGTGCGCCGCGGTGGTACCGGTGCCACCCGGCGCCGCCCCGCCCGCCGGGCGACCGGGGGCCGCCCAGGCGGGCGCCCCGGTACACACCGAACCCGACGCGGCACACGTCACCAGGAGGTCGTGGTGCGGATCCTGCTCATCGCAAGCGCGTTCAACAGCCTGACCCAGCGGGTCCACGCCGAGCTGCGCGACCGGGGACACACCGTCTCCCACGCCGTGGTGCACGACGCCGGCGCCATCCGGGTCGCGGCCGACCGGTACGACCCGAAACTGATCATCGCCCCGATGCTGCGGATCGCCGTTCCCGAGGACGTCTGGTCCCGCCGCACCTGCCTGATCGTGCACCCGGGGCCACCCGGCGACCGGGGACCCTCCTCGCTCGACTGGGCGATCCAGGAGGGGCAGGCCGCGTGGGGCGTCACGGTGCTCCAGGCGAACGGCGACTTCGACGCCGGAGACATCTGGGCATCCGCCTCCTTCCCGATGCCGGCGGCGGCCAAGAGCGACATCTACCGCGGGGAGGTGGCCGACGCGGCGCTGGAGGCGGTGATGCTCGCCGTGGGCCGGTTCTCCTCCGGCTCCTACCGGCCGCGCCCGCAGCAGGACCTTCAGGTGCGCACCCGTTCCGCCCTCGGCCAGTCCAGGCGCCGCATCGACTGGAAGGAGGACAGCACCGCCTCGGTGCTGCGCGCCCTGCGTGCCGCCGACTCGCGGCCGGGCGTCCTCACCGAGCTGCTGGGCGAGGAGTGGTACCTGCACGGCGGCCACCCGGAGGACCAGCTGCGCGGCCGGCCCGGCACCCTGCTGGCCACCCGCGCGCAGGCGATCTGCCGGGCCACGGCGGACGGTGCGGTGTGGATCCCGCAGCTCAGGCCCCGCCGCGTGCCCGGCGGCCCCGCCACCTTCCGGCTGCCCGCCACCCTGGCGCTGGACGACAGGCTGCCGCCGCTGCCGGAGGTGCCGGCGCCGCTGGAGATGCCCCCGAGCCGCCGCACCTTCAGCGAGATCCGCTACCACGAGGACCGCGGCGTCGGCTTCGTCAGGTTCGCCTTCCCCGGCGGCGCCATGAGCACCGTGCAGTGCCGCAGGCTGCTCGCCGCCTACCGGTTCGCCTGCACCCGGCCCACCCGGGTGCTGGTGCTCGGCGGCGCCCGGGACTTCTTCTCCAACGGCATCCACCTCGGCGTCATCGAGGCCGCGGGCAATCCGGCGGACGCGTCGTGGGCCAACGTGCAGGCCATGAACGACGTGGTGGAGGCCGTGCTCACCACCACCGACCGGCTGGTCGTCGCCGCGCTGCCCGGCAACGCGGCCGCCGGCGGCGTGATGCTCGCCCTCGCCGCCGACGAGGTGTGGTGCAGGTCCGGCACGGTGCTCAACCCGCACTACAAGCTGATGGGCCTGCCCGGCTCCGAGTACTGGACCTACACCCTGCCGCGCCGCGTGGGCCCGGAGACCACCGAGAACCTCACCCGCGACACCCAGCCGGTCAGCGCCACCGCCGCGCGCCGTCTCGGCCTGGTGGACCAGGTCCTTCTCAGCACGCCGAGCGCGTTCGCGGCCCAGGTCGCCACCCGCGCCGCCGAACTGGCCGACGACCCCCGCACCCACCAGCGCATCACCGACAAGAAGAAGACCAGGGCGCGCGACGAGGCCATCAAACCGCTCGTGACGTACCGGAACGAGGAACTGGCCATGATGCGCCGCGTCATCTACGACCCCTCCGCCCCCTACCACGCCCTGCGCCGCGCGTTCGTCCGCAAGGAGGCCCCGCCGGGGCCCCGGCGGGGCCGTGCCGCCGTTGCGCCATCCGGGGGGCACGAGCAGCCGAGGTCCATCTTGTAGGGATATAGGTGGTATGTGAGATCTAGCGATGTGCAACGCATCGTGACCCGCCGGCCGGGACCCGGTGGCAGCGGAAGGGACGCCTCATGCAGACCGAAGAAGCCACGTCGACCGAACCCGCCACGCCGGCCCCCGGCCTGGACGAAGTGCACATCCTCTGGACCTCCGAGGGCATGAGCTGCGACGGCGACACCGTCTCCGTGACCGCCGCCACCCTGCCCAGCCTGGAGGACGTCCTGCTCGGCGCCGTCCCCGGCCTGCCCAAGGTCCACCTGCACAACAAGGTCCTCGCCTACGAGACGGGCGAGGACTTCCTCACCCCGTTCCGCCGGGCGGCCGAGGGCAATCTGGGCCCGTTCGTCCTCGTCGTCGAGGGCTCCATCCCGAACGAGGAGATCAACGGCGAGGGCTACTGGTCGGCGATGGGCAACGACCCCGAGACCGGCGAGCCCATGACCCTCAACCGGTGGATCGACATGCTCGCGCCCAAGGCGTGGGCGGTCGTCGCGATCGGGACCTGCGCCACCTACGGCGGCATCCACGCCATGGCGGGCAACCCCACCGGATGCATGGGCCTCGCGGACTACCTCGGCTGGGACTTCCGCTCCGCCGGCGACCTGCCGATCATCAACGTGCCCGGCTGCCCCGTCCAGCCGGACAACTTCACCGAGACCCTGCTGTGGGTGCTGCACCAGGCGGCCGGCCTCGCTCCCACCATCCCGCTCGACGACCAGCTCCGCCCGACCTGGCTGTTCGGCAAGACCGTCCACGAGGGCTGCGACCGCGCCGCGTACTACGAGCAGGGCGACTTCGCCAAGGACTACAACTCGCCCAAGTGCCAGGTGAAGGTGGGCTGCTGGGGCCCGGTGGTCAACTGCAACGTCACCAAGCGCGGCTGGATGGACGGCCTCGGCGGCTGCCCCAACGTCGGCGGCATCTGCATCGGCTGCACCATGCCCGGATTCCCCGACAAGTTCATGCCGTTCATGGACGAGCCGCCCGGCGGCACCGTGTCCTCCGGACTGATGGGCATCTACGGGCCCTTCATCCGCACCCTGCGCTCGGTCACCAACGCCACCGTGAACAAGGAACCCAGGTGGCGCCACCGGGAGCCCGTGCTCACCAGCGGATACCAGCCGCGCTGGACGGGACGCGACTGACCCTCGCCACCCGCCGGCCGTCTTCGCGGCACGCCTGCGCCCCCGCCCCGGGCGGCGCCCCTGAACCCCCGCCCCGCAGAACCGCAAGGCCATCCGCGAGAGGAACCACCAAGTGGCGACCGCCCAGAACACCCACGCGGCCAAGCAGCCCGACCTCGGCGACCGTGATCTGACCGACGTTGCGTTCGATCCCATCACCCGGATCATCGGCAACCTCGGCATCTACACCAAGATCGATTTCCCGGCCCGGGAGGTCGTGGAGTGCCGCAGCACCTCGTCCCTCTTCCGCGGCTACAGCGTCTTCATGAAGGGCAAGGACCCGCGCGACGCCCACTTCATCACCAGCCGCATCTGCGGCATCTGCGGTGACAACCACGCCACCTGCTCGCTGTACGCGCAGCAGATGGCCTACGGCGTCAAGCCCCCGCCGCTCGCCGAGTGGATCGTCAACCTCGGCGAGGCCGCAGAGTTCATGTTCGACCACACGATCTTCCAGGACAACCTGGTCTTCGTCGACTACTGCGAGCGGATGGTCAGGGAGACCAACCCCGGCGTCCTCGAACAGGCCGAGCGCACCGCGGCCCCGCGCGGCGACCAGCACGGGTTCAAGACCATCGCCGACATCCTGCGCTCCTTCAACCCCTTCGAGGGCCAGACCTACAAGGAGGCCCTCCAGCTGAGCCGGCTCACCCGGGAGATGTGCTGCCTGATGGAGGGCCGGCACGTGCACCCGTCCACGCTCTACCCGGGCGGCGTGGGCACGGTCGCCACCCCGCAGGTCTTCACGGACTACCTGGTGCGCCTGATGCGCGCGATGGACTTCATCAAGCGCGCCGTCGCCATGAACGACGACGTCTTCGACTTCTGGTACGAGGCGCTGCCCGGCTACGACCAGGTGGGCCGCCGCCGCACCATGCTGGCCTGCTGGGGCACGTTCCAGGACCCGGACGTGGTCGACTACGACTACCGGAACATGAACGACTGGGGCAAGGCGATGTTCGTCACCCCGGGCATCATCGTCGACAACGAGATCGTCACCAACGACCTCGTCGACATCAACCTGGGCATGCGCATCCTGCTCGGCAGCTCCTACTACGACGACTGGACGGCCGAGGAGACCTACGTCGACAAGGACCCGCTGGGCAACCCCGTCGACAAGCGCCACCCCTGGAACCAGACCACCGTCCCCAAGCCGCAGAAGCGCGACCTGGACGGCGGCAAGTACAGCTGGGTGATGAGCCCCCGCTGGTACGACCGGCGCAGCGGCGACCATCTCGCCCTCGACACCGGCGGCGGCCCCATCGCCCGCCTGTGGTCGACGGCGCTGTCCAACAAGGTCCGCACCCCCTACGTGCGCTCCACCGGGCACAGCGTCGAGATCGACCTGCCGAAGACGCCGTCCAGCCCCGAGGTGCGCCTTAAGTGGACCCCGCCGCCGTTCCCCAACACGCTGGAGCGCAACCGCGCCCGGATGTACTTCGTGGCCTACGCCGCCGGCATGGCCCTCTACTTCGTGGAGCGCGCCCTGGCCGAGGTGCGCGCCGGGCGCACCAAGGTCTTCGAGGACTTCAAGGTGCCCAAGGAGGCCATCGGCGTCGGCTTCCACGAGGCCGTGCGCGGCGTCCTCTCGCACCACCTCGTCATCCGCGACCGCAAGATCGCCAACTACCACCCGTACCCGCCCACCCCCTGGAACGCCAGCCCCCGCGACAGCTACGGGACCCCGGGACCCTACGAGGACGCCGTGCAGGGCATGACGATCTTCGAGGAGAACGGGCGGGAGAACTTCAAGGGCATCGACATCATGCGCACGGTCCGGAGCTTCGACCCCTGCCTGCCGTGCGGCGTGCACATGTACCTCGGCGGCGGGAAGACCGTCACCCAGAGCCACAGTCCCACGCTCGGCACCCTGGCCTGAGGGAGGGCACCCCATGTCCCTCGACGACGGCGAGCTGCGCACCCATGTGGCGCGCACCGAGGCCCTGCTCTCAGCTCTGCACGACCTGCCGGACCTCGCCACCCGCTCCCGGGCCCTGGACGCCGTGCACGCCCTGGTCACGCTCTACGGCGCCTGCCTGGAGCGCATGCTGCGGCACACCGGCGAGGACACCGCCCGCGCACTCGCCGCCGACGAACTCGTCGGCCACCTGCTCCTGGTGCACGAGCTGCACCCCGACCCGCCCGCCACCCGGATCCGCCGCGCGCTCGCCGACCTGCCGGGCCACCCCGGCGCCGAACTCGCCGAGCTGGACGGCACCACCGCCCGGGTGCGGGTGCGCGCCTCGGGGTGCGGTTCGGGCGGCTGCGGTTCCACGACCGACGGGACGCGGGAGCAGGTGGAGGCGGCGATCGCCTGGGCCGCCCCGGAGGTCGAGCGGGTGGAACTGTCCGAGGACACACCGGCGTCCCGCACCACCGAGACGCTGATCCCCGTGGAGGCACTGCTGCGCCCGGCGGCCCTGGGCGGCGGTGCGCGGTGACGCCACCCGCACGGCTCGCCGCTCCGGCCCTGCGCGACCTCGCCCGCCGGCCGCTCCCGGACCCGCCCCCGGCGCAGGAGCGCTGCGACGTGTGCGCCCAGGAGGTGCCGGCCGAGCACCGCCACCTTCTGGACCCGGCGGCCGACGCGATCCTGTGCGCGTGCCAGGCCTGCGCCCTGCTCTTCACGGTGGAGGACGCGTCGGCGCGCACGGAGGAGCACGTGCCGGCGGGGCGCGCCGTCGGCGAACCGGCGCCGGTGCCCGCCGCCGCTCCAACGGACCGTGCCGTCGACGGCACGACCGAGCGGGAGCCCGCCGGGAGCGGCGGTCGCACCAGCGGCCGGGTGGTGCACGGGCCGCGCTACCGGCTGATCCCCCGGCGCCGCCTGCGGCTCCCGGACACGGCCGTGGACGACCTCGGCTGGGCCGCCCTGCGCGTGCCCGTCTCCCTCGCCTTCTTCGTGCCCGCCGTGCCGCCCGGACAAGGGGCGACGGTCGGCCACCCGGGCCCGCTCGGCGTCACCCGGTCCGCCGTCGACCCGGAGACCTGGGCCCGCGTCACCGCCCGCCACCCGGTGTTGGCCACGCTCGCGCCGGGCACCGAGGCACTGCTCGTCGACCGCTCAAGGGACCGGCGCGAGCACTGGATCGTGCCCCTCGACGACTGCTACCGGCTGGTCGCCGTGCTGCGCACGCAGTGGAAGGGGTTCACCGGGGGAGCGGAGGCGCAGGAGCACGTGCGGCGCTTCCTGGCGGGCCTCGACCCGTCCGTACCGGACGACCGCGCCCCCGGCACGGTCCGAAGGGGACTCGAAGGAGAAGGGAAAGGCCATGACTGACATCAGGGTCGGAGAGCCGGACGTCGCCGTCGACGTCCCGGCGCACACCCCCGGCGTCCGGCAGGGCAACCACGCGGGGCTCTTCAAGCACCAGCCCGGCCACCGCCGGAACCGCTCCACCGCCCGCCGGTCCACCGGCATCAACGCGCGCTCCAGGAACCCCATCCTGCCCGGCATGCCCAACCTCTCGCCCGCATGACGGCACCGCAGCCCACCACGTCCGGCCCCGGGCCCGCCGAGCGCGGGCCCGGGGCCCCGGACGCGCGCGCCGCCGCGGCCGGGGCCCGCCCCGACATCCCGCACCTGGCGTTCGCGGTCACCGGTGTCCGGCCGCTCGAGCACGCCGCCGTGCCGACACTCGCGCTGCGGCTGGCCCTCACCCGCACCGGCGGCGGCCCGGTGCGCTCCGTGCTGCTCACCACCGCGATCCGCATCGACGCCGCCCGGGGCCCGCACGAGCACGCCGACCGGGCAGCCCTCGCCCCGCTCTTCGGGCAGCCCGAGCAGTGGGCCACGAGCATGCGCCCGCTGACGTGGGCCCAGCTCACCACCGTCGTCCCGGCGTTCGACGAGCGGACCCAGGTCGACCTGCCGGTGCCCTGCACCGGCGACACCGAGCAGGCCGTGCGCACCTACTTCCGTGCCGTGCACGACGCCGACGTACCGCTGGAGCTGCTGTTCACCGGCACGGTCTTCCACGCCGACGGGGCCGGCCGGCTGGCCACCGCCCGGATCCCCTGGGACACGGAAGCCACCTGCCGGCTGCCCGCCGCGCTCTGGCACGGCCTGACGGAGCGCTACTACGGCCCCGGGCGGTGGCTGCGGCTGGGCGGACGGACCGCCGAGCGGCTCGACGCCTACGGGGCGGCGCACGGCCTGCTGGACGCCGACCGGGGCGTGGCCGCCCTGCTCGACGCGGCCGCCGCATCCGCCGAGATCGAGGAGGCGGCATGGACACGCTAGCCGCGGTGGAGAAGATCGCCCGAACCTGCCTCTACGAGGGCTACCTGCTCTGGCCCTACCGCAGGTCCGCCCTGAAGAACGCCAAGCGCTGGACCTTCGGCGGCGTCTACCCGCGGGACGTGGCACGGGAGCTCGGCGAGCCGTCCCTGATGCGCACCGAAGTGCCGCTGGAGACCGGACCGGGAGCCTCCGTCCGCGTGCAGGTGAGGTTCCTGCACGTGGTGCACCGCCAGGTGTACCGGTGCGGCCCGGACCCGGCCGACGGGAGGGAGGCGGTGGACCGGCTGACCGTCGGCGACACCACCTACCTCACCTGGCAGGAGGCGACCGAGCGGACCTGGAAGCTCTCGCCCTGGCTGACCGGTCCCGGCCGGCGGCACACCATGACGGTCCCGGCCGGCTCCGAGGAGGAGCCCCTGTACGACGCCGGGGGCCGCCAGTCCGGGCTGCTGGTGCGGAGCTGGCGGCCCCTCACCGCCCGTATCGAGCTGTCCGCGGTACCGCTGTCCGAGCACACGAGCCGGATCTGCGTGACCGTCGAGAACACCACCGACTGCCCTCCGCCGCCCGGGGCCGAGCAGCGGGACGGCCGCGACCTGCTCGCCCCGTACGCGCTTCTCTCCACGCACACCGTGCTCACCGCCCGCGGCGCCGCCTTCGCCTCCCTGATCGACCCGCCCAAGACGCTGCGCGAGGCGGCGGCCGGCTGCCGCAACGAGGGCACCTGGCCGGTCCTCGTGGGCGAGGCGCCCGGCGCTCCGGGCCACGACCCGCACCGGGCCGCGACCGTGCTCTCCTCGCCGGTCACGCTCTACGACTTCCCCGGTGTCGCCCCGGAGAGCCCCGGCGACCTCTTCGACGGCGGGGAGATCGACCACCTGCTCATCCTCAACGTGCTCAGCCTCACCCCCGAGGAGCAGCGCGAGGCCCGCGCCACCGATCCGCGGGCCCGGGAGATCCTGGACCGCTGCGCGGGCCTGGCCCCCGACGATCTGATGGCGCTGCACGGCACGATCCGCGGCTTCGGCCCGGTGGGAGAAAGCGCATGACGGCCCGTCGAACGCACCGCACCACGGCGGCGGGACACCGCCGGGAGGAACGATGACCCCACGCAGCGCACAGCCCCCCGCCGGGCGCACCGACGCCGGGGAGCGGCCGGCGCGGTCCGTGACCGTGGACGGTGTCCCGCTGACCCGCGGCAGCCGGGTGCGGCTGCGTCCCCGCGCGCGGGGCGACGTCCTGGACTCGGCGCTGACCGGCCGGCTTGCGGAGGTCGACGCCGTCGAGGAGGACAAGGAGGGCCGCACCCATCTCGCCGTGACCCTGGAGGCGGACGAGGGCCGCCACTTCACCACGGGCCTCGGGCACCGGTTCTTCTTCGCACCCGAGGAGGTCGAGCCCGCGGGACCGCCGGACGAGCGCCCCACGCGTCTGCTGGTGGCCGGGATCGGCAACGTGTTCCTCGCCGACGACGCGTTCGGCCCCGAGGTCATCACCGCGCTGGGCACGAACCCCGAGGGGCTGCCGCCCGGGGTGCAGGCGGCGGACTTCGGCATCCGCGGCCTGGACCTGGCCTACCGGCTCCTGGACGGCTACGACGCCGTCGTCCTCGTGGACGCCGCACCGCGCGGCGGGCGCCCCGGCACGCTGTACCTGATCGAGCCGGACGCCGGCCCGGACGAGGACCCGGCGGCCGGTGCCGCGCCGGAGGCGCACGGCATGGACCCGGTCCGGGTCCTCGCGCTCGCCGGCCGTCTCGCGGGGGACTCGTGCACGCCCCTGCCCCGTGTCGTGGTGCTCGGTTGCGAGCCCCTGGTGCGGGTGCGCGGCGACGAACCGGACGTCACCGTCGGCCTCAGCGAGCCGGTCCGGGCGGCGGTCGGCGAGGCGGTGGCGCTGCTCGACCGCGTGACCGGAGTCCTGCTGCGGGACCCGCGGGCGGCCCTGGACGGCCTGCCCGCCCCCGCGGCCCGTGCCGAGCCCGTCCCACAGGGCACACGGCGCGCACCGCAAGGCCCCACCCCCACAGGGTAAGGAGGTGAATCGCATGAAGTACGGCATCCGCATCCCGCCGAGGGCCGTCCGCGTCATGGTGGTCGCTCTCGCGGCGACCACGTTGGCGGCCATGGCGTGCAGCGCGCCCGACCTGGTGCGCTACATGAAGATCAGGAGCATGTAGGCCCCAGGCAGCTCAGGCAGCTCAGGCAGCTCAGGCAGCTCAGGCAGGTCCGGCCCGAGGCGGCGGCGAGCACATCGCTCTCGCGCCCGCGCGGCGGGCCTGCCGCTGCGGGTCGGCAGAGCGCCGGCCGGGCACCGGTCCGCCGGCGCCGCTCGGAGCGGCTATCTTCCCTGCCACCGCGGGGCGCGCTTGCCGAGGAACGCGGTGACGCCCTCGTGGAAGTCCCGGCTGCCGTAGCACATCTCGTACAGGTCGTCGCCGTGGCCGGGGTCGGCCGCGGCCAGCACGCGCCGGTCGGCCTCCTTGATCGCCGCCAGCGTCAGCGGGGCGCAGCGGGCGATATCCGCGGCCAGTTCGCCGACCCGGTCGTCGAGGCGGCCGGGCTCGACCACCTCCGTGACGAAGCCCGCCTCGTGCGCCTCCGCGGCCGGGATCAGCCGGGCGGTGAGCAGGGCGCGCAGCGTCCGCGCCCGGCCGAGGCCCGCGTACAGCCGGGCGATGGCGGTCGGCGACAGGCAGTTGCCGAGGGAGCGTCCGATCGGGGCACCGAACACCGCGTCCGGGGTGCACACCACCAGGTCGCAGGAGGCGGCGACGACGAGTCCCGCGCCCACCGCCGGCCCCTGGACCACGGCCACCGCGGGCATCCGCAGGCCGGCCAGGCGGCCCACCGCGCGGCCGACGCGGTGCTCGTAGGCCACACCGTCTTCCCCCGAGGTGACGGCCCGGAACTCGCGGATGTCGGTGCCCGCGGCGAACGCGGCCTCGCCGGCGCCCCGCACCACCGTGAGCCGCACCTCGTCGTCGGCGTCGATCTCCTCGCAGGCGCTCTCCAGCTCGTCGTACATCCGCAGCGTGAGGGCGTTGCGCTGGCGGGGGTTGGCCAGGGTGAGGTGGGCGGCGTGCGCGCCGGTGCCGGGAACCGGGTGCTTGGCCCAGTGCACCCGGGGGGTCTCGGGCTCGGTGGAGTGCGTCATAGGGCGGGGCCGTTCGCGGGGCGGGCGGGGTGCCGTGGATGCTGGTCGTTCACGTCTCTCCCAGGATCTCGTCGGAGTACCGCCGGACGGTGGGGCCATCGCCGGGAGATACCGTATCTGCTCGCTCTCACGGGCCCTGCTCGCGGAACTCCCCGTTCCGGACCGCCGGCAAACACGTGATCGGGTCGGGGGTGGACGGTACGTGGGAGGGGATCCTCGGTGCGGTCGCGGCAGCGGCGGACACCGATGGCGACATGCCGGGACCGTCGCGGTGGACGTCACCGTCGTGCGCCCTCGCCCATGACCGCGGTGACGCCCAGCACCAGCGCGTCGTCGGTGAACGTCTTCTCGCCGACGAGGACGAGGGCGAGGGCGTCCGGGTCGCCGTCCTCGGCGAGCATCCGGCCGGCGAGCTCCACGGAGACGAGCGCCGAGGCGCAGGCCTGCTGGTTGAGGGCGAACGTCTGCGCGTGGGAGAGCCCCAGAGCCTCGCGTGCCTCATGCAGCGGGTTGAGGGAGTAGGGGGCGGCCACGGGCATGGTCCGGGCCTGCACGACGTAGCGGACCAGGTGCCCCTGCCCCCGCAGTTCCGGCAACGACCTCCCGGCGGCGACGAGCTGCCCCGCCATGCCGATATCCGGGTCGCTGTGGACCGTTCGGAAGCCGTAGTACTGTTTGTGAATTTTTATTTCCCGCTCGCTGAGCCCGAATCGGTTGAGATATTCGACCACGGACTCGCTATGGGAAGGCAGATAGGCCGAAACCGCGGCAAGGGATATCAAGGTTGCCTCCTGGAATAGGCATGCGCCCATTACAGGATCTGGACGGCGCCGTGGCACGGGTAGTAGCCCACGGGCGGTCCAAGTACCTGCACTTTCGGGTAGGGATCCGTGGGGCCTCGGTCAGGGCCGGATGCGGGGCGCCACGCACCGCAGCGAGGCGCCGCGACCGGCTGTCTCCGCCCGTCACACGGTGTCCGCCAGGGCCACCCGTGCGGCGGAGCGGGTCAGCTCTTCGTCGCCGTGATCGTGCTCCGGGGCCGGATGTCCGTCCAGTGCTCCTCGATGTAGGCCAGGCACGCGGCACGGCTGTCGCGCTCGCGCACGACGCGCCACCCCCCGGGTGCCTCCACGGAGAGCGGCCACAGGGAGTGCTGGCCCTCGTCGTTGATCAGCACCTGGAACTCGGCATCCGCATCGTCGAAGGCGTTCACTCGGTTCTCCTCCACTCGTCGTCGACCGTCCCCTGACACGGGAACGGTGTCGGCCATCCCGGCGGGGCCTCGCCGGCGCGATCCGCTCGCGACGGGTCCCGCGCCCCCGGATGACCTGGGCATCCGATCAGGACCGGGGCACCTGATCAGGACCGGGGCACCGGATTGCCCGCCGGTGCCCGGGAGGCGCTCATACGATGCCTTCGTTGATCGCCATGATGACGGCGGTGGTTCTGTTGGGGGCGCCCAGCTTCAGCAGGACCGCACCCACCAGGCGCTTCACACCGTGCGAGGAGATCCCGAGCGCCTTCGCTATCTGCTTGTTGCTGAATCCCTGGGCCAGCAGACCCAGCGTCTCCTTCTTCCGCGCCGTGAACGCGACCGACAGGCCCGCGGCCGAGCGGTGCACCTTGCCACGGCTGGAGGCCAGCAACTCCCGGGCCAGCCGCGCGGGCATGGGGATCTCGCCGGCGACCACCCGGTGCAGGGCGGTCTCGATCGACCGGGCGGTGGCGTCGGCCAGGGAGATGACACCGTCGCACGGCAGGTCCCCGTGCAGCGAGATCTCCCGGCTGCGTACGTCGTCGCCGACCAGCAGGACGAACGGCCTGTCCCGGTCGGTGTCGAACAGCCCCTCCTCGGCACACCGCCTCCACTGCTGAGGGGTCGCCAGGACGATGCGTGCCTCCGCCTTCACGTGGCCGGACCAGTCCTCGGGCCACTCCGTCACCGAGGTGACCTGGGGGATCTGGGCGAGTAGCGAATTCAGACCCCGGCGGAGCACCTCTGAATCCACCAGCAGCACAACGGAGAACTGCTGCATGGCGGCTTCTGCAATAGGCATGAATGATTCCCATCCTGAAGAATCGGTGGGGGGCGACGCGCAGGATGCGGACGGGCCCTCAGCGAGCCGGCGCCCGTCCGGGGCCGCGGCGGCGCAGCCGGATGGTGGCCCTCGTGGCCCACTCCGCTGCTGTCAGGGGTCGACCGCCGTGCTGCTCATCGGACATGCGCCTGTCCCATCTTCCCGTCGTGACGACGGCAGCGTCGTGAACTGCTTCTACTCTCGGTGGCCGGAACAGGACACGGAAGTCACGAGGGCACGTTATTTGACTGTTAAACAAGGTACGAGTGCAGGCACTCTGGGAGCGGAGCCGCCGTCGTGATCTCATGAGGAGGACTCCGGCCGGAAACGCCCACCGGCACGGCCGCGACCCGTCACCCGCACCACGCAGCAGGAGGAATGGTGGACCCGAACGCTCTGTCACCCGGCTCTGTGCTCCCCGAGGACGCGGACGGTGCCGCCCTCGTCGCCCGCGTGCAGGAGCCGGAGTGGGGCGGACCGTGCGTGGCCGCCGTGCGCGGCGAGGAGGTCGTCGACCTGACCGCGCTCGCCCCCACCGTCTCTGACCTGCTCGAGCGCGACGACGCGGCCGAGCTGGTGCGCCGCGCCGAGGGCGGCAGGACCTGGCGGCTGGGAGAGCTGCTGGCCGCCACGGCCGAGGGCCGCCGCGACGTGCCCCACCTGCTCGCCCCCGTCGACCTCCAGCTCCTCAAGGCGGCCGGTGTCACCTTCGCGCGCAGCATGCTGGAGCGGGTCATCGAGGAGCGCACCGGCGGCGACCCGGCGGGCGCCGAGCGGGTGCGGGAGCTCGTCGCGAAGGCCGTCGGAGGCGCCCTCGCCCACGTCACGCCCGGCTCCCCGGAGGCCGCGAGGGCCAAGGAGCTGCTGATATCCGAGGGGCTCTGGTCGCAGTACCTGGAGGTCGGCATCGGCCCCGACCCCGAGGTCTTCACCAAGGCGCCCGTGCTCTCCGCGGTCGGCACCGGCGCCGACATCGGCATCCTGGCCTCGTCCGTGTGGAACAACCCGGAGCCCGAGGCCGTCCTCGCCGTGGACTCCAGGGGCCGGGTGCGCGGCGCCACCCTCGGCAACGACGTCAACCTCCGCGACGTCGAGGGCCGCAGCGCGCTGCTGCTGCCCCGCGCCAAGGACAACAACGCGTCCTGTGCCATAGGCCCCTTCCTCCGCCTCCTCGACGACGGCTTCACCCTCGACGACGTCCGGGGGCTCGACATCGAGCTGCGGGTCGAGGGACCGGACGGGTTCGTCCTCCAGGGCCTCAGCTCGATGCGGGAGATCAGCCGGGACGTGCTCGACCTGGTGGCCTCCGTGCACGGTCCCCACCACCAGCACCCGGACGGCTTCGTGCTCTTCACCGGGACCCTCTTCGCGCCCACGGAGGACCGCTCGGTGCCGGGCGAGGGCTTCACCCACGAGCGCGGTGACGTGGTCCGGATCTCCAGCCCCCGGCTGGGCGCCCTGGTGAACACCGTCACCACCAGCGAGAGCGCGCCGCCGTGGGAGTTCGGGATCACCGCGCTGATGCGCAACCTCGCGGCACGGGGCCTGCTGTGAGCGCCGCCGAAGGCCCGGCCCCGAGCGACGCGACCGGGCCTGAGCCCTCCGCCACCCGACCCGAGTCCTGCCCAACTGGGCCCGAGTCTTCCGCCACCGGGCCCGAGCCCTTCGTCCCTGACCCCGAGGCCCTGCCCACCGCACTGGCCGAGCTGGCCGCGCACCTCCCGGACGGCGCCCTGGTCACCGACCCGGACGTGCTGGAGGCTCACCGCGGTGACCGCGCCCCGTTCTGCCCGAGCGGCACTCCCGCCGCCCTGGTACGCGCCCGCAGCACCGACGAGGTGTCGCTGGTGCTGCGCACCGCCGACCGGTACCGCGTCCCCGTGGTGCCGCAGGCCGCCCGGACCGGCCTGGCCGGCGGCGCCAACGCCGTCGACGGCTGCATCCTGCTGTCGGTGGAGCGCATGGACCGCATCCTCGACATCGACACCGTCGACCAGGTGGCGGTCGTCGAGGCCGGAGTCGTCAACGCCGACTTGTCCCGCGCCGTCGCCGAACACGGCCTGTTCTACCCGCCCGACCCGTCCTCGTGGGAGATGTCGACGCTCGGCGGGAACGCCGCCACGAACGCCGGGGGCCTGTGCTGCGTCAAGTACGGCGTCACCGGCGACTTCGTCCGCGGCCTGACCGTGGTGCTCGCGAGCGGCGAGGTGCTGCGCACCGGCCGCCGCACCGCCAAGGGCGTCGCGGGATACGACCTCACCCACCTGTTCGTCGGCTCCGAGGGCACCCTCGGCGTCATCACCGAGGTGACCCTCGCACTGCGGCCCGCCGCCCAGGCACCGCTGACCGCCGTCGGCTTCTTCCCGGCACCGGCGGCCGCGTGCGCGGCGGTCGCCGACTACATGGCGGACGGCACCCGGCCCAGCCTGCTGGAGCTGATGGACCGGCCCACCATGGACGTCGTCTCCGCCTACCGCGACCCGGGCTTCCCGCCCGACGCGGGCGCCGTGCTGATCGCCCAGTCGGACCGCGGCGAGCAGGCGCCCGCGGACCTGAAGCGGTTCGCGGACATCGCGGCCCGGCACGGCGGTGACGCCATCGTCTCCGAGGACCCCGCGGAGGCCGAGCTGCTGCTGGCCGCCCGGCGCATGGTGGCGGTGGCCACCGAGCAGCTCGGCTCCTACCTCGCGGACGACGTGTGCGTGCCCCGCCGCGTCCTCGCCGAGCTGGTCGACGGCGTGCAGGACGTGGCCCGCGAGCACGGGGTGCGGATCACCTGCGTCGCGCACGCCGGGGACGGCAACCTCCATCCGCATGTCCTCTTCGATCCGGCGGATCCCGACGAGGTGGCGCGCGCGCACCGGGCGTTCGGCGCGGTGATGGACCTCGGGCTCGCCCTCGGCGGCACCATCACGGGCGAGCACGGAGTCGGGGTGCTCAAGCGCGACTGGCTCCGCAAGGAGCTGGGACCCGTCGGGCTCCGCGTCCACCACGACATCAAGCGCGCCCTCGACCCGGGCGGCATCCTCAACCCGGGCAAGGTCCTCGCGGCGCCGGGCCCCGCGCCGTCAGCCGGTTAGACCAGCCCTTCGGATCGGCCGGTCACAGGAGCGAGAGGCCGTAGGCGCTCAGGGGTTCGACGACGGGCTGGAAGAAGGTGGTGCCGCCCGATGAGCAGGTGCCGCTGCCGCCCGAGGTGATGCCGAGCGCGGAGTGGCCCGTGAAGAGCGGGCCGCCGCTGTCGCCGGGCTCCGCGCAGACGGTGGTCTGGATGAGGCCGGTCACGACGTCGCCGCCGCCGTAGTTCACCGTCGCGTTGAGCGCGGACACGGTGCCGCAGTGCACTCCCGTGGCGGGCCCCGTGCGGCACACGCTCTGGCCGACGGACGGCGTCCGGGCGTCCATGATGTCGATCAGCGTCCCGCCGGGACCGCGCACCCCGCCCTCCGCCTGGCTCGGGTCGCTGTATCTGATGAGGCCGTAGTCGTCGCCGGGGAAGCTGCTCGCGGTCACCGGCCCGATGGACCACGTGCCGCCGCCTTGCGTGCAGTGTCCGGCGGTGAGGGCGTACGCGGTGCCGCCGGCGTCCCTGACGTTGAAGCCCACCGTGCAGCGCAGCCCGCCCGGGCCGGTGATGATGTCTCCGCCGGCCGCCCGCTCGGCGAGCCGGCCCGGGATGCGGCGGATCTCCAGCGCTCCGGCCTTGACGCGCGCCGCGGCCCTGATCCGGGCGATGTCCCCGGCGCCGACCGTACGGTCCGCGGTCACCACGAGGGTGCCCCGCGCCGGGTCGGTGTACCAGGCGGTGCCCGCCACGTCGGCTCGCCGGACGGCCGCGTCGGCGGTCGCGAGCCGGCCCGGGCCCGCCCCGGCAGCGGCGGCGTTCTGCGCGACGGCGACGGGCGCGATGGCGGCGACGGCGGCCAGCAGCCCGGAGACGACGGCGATCCTGCGCACGCAGCGTGCGGACGTCCTGCTCATGGCATCCTCCCTTGGTCCGGTTCGGACGACGCGAGGGTGCCCGGTGTGTCGCATCAGCTCCCTCGATGCATGGTCCTCCGGCGCGCGAGCGCCGGACAAGGCGGGGATCCGGCCGGTCGGGAGGACTGCCGTCCAGGCCGACCACCGTGTCCGGGGCGCACGTGGAAGAGCCTCCGTCGCTGACGGAGGCTCTCTGCCGCACCAGTGCGTTCATGATGGACTTTCAGAGGTGGTCGGGGCCCCTCAGCTGCCGCTGACGCTGTTGAACACGGGGTAGTAGCCGCTGGAGTGGCCGGTGGCGGTGGGGTGGTACGACTCCCAGCTCGGGGAGACGACGAGGGAGTGCAGCCAGTCGTCGCCGGAGCAGAGCTCGTGTCCGCTGAAGGTGGAGCTGACGTCGCCGTAGACGAAGCCGTGGTTCTGCGAGGCCGTCCTGATGACGCTGTTGAGCATGTCCGCCGCCTCGTCGATCTTGCGGTGCTTGGTGTCCGAGAGGCCGACGCAGAACACGTTGAGCGTGTAGATGCGCGGGTAGCCCAGCACGACCACCCTGGCGTTGGGGGCCTTGGCGCGTATCGCGTCGTAGGTGGCCTTCAGGCGGCCGGGAAGCGTGTTCTGGGCGTAGCTCTCGGCCTGGTTGACCCGGTTGACGCAGGTGCTGTCTGAGCCCGTCACGCAGGTGGTCATCACGTCGGAGAAGCCCGCGTCGTTGCCGCCGATGGTGAGGGAGACCAGCCCGGTGGAGGCGCTCAGGTGACCGAGCTGGCTGTTCGTCACGTCCGTGGTCACCGCGCCCGAGCAGGCGTCGTCGTTGAACGAGGACGGCTGGTGGGCGTTCTTCCACAGGTAGGGGTACGCGCTCAGGCTGCGGTGGCAGTCACCGCTCGAACTGTCGTAGTTGCCGGCACCGTTGCCGGACGAGTACGAGTCACCCAGTGCCACATAGGCAGGTCCGGCAGCCTGTGCCGGACCTGTCAGAACAAGGCTGAGCACCGTCGCCATGGTCGCGGTGGCGAGGGCGGACAGCGCGGATCTGAGTCTCACGAGAGCCTCCTTGGGCGCGACGGGTAGCTACAGAGGTAGCTACGCGGGTAGCTACTCATTGGTAGCAAGCGTTGGCGCCCAATGGAAGTGTGCATGTCAAGAATTAATGGTTGTCCGGGGGTGTACTGGGACTCGGGTGACCATGTCAGGGCGCCCGACCGGGCGCGCGCGCCCGGTTGCCCGGGAGGCGGGATGATCCCGGTTCAACCCGCTTCGCGGGCATGCCGGTTGGCCGGAGCGCCGGGGTCCGGTGGCGGCCGGGTGAATACCCCGGTGGTCAGTCCTTCAGCAGCTCGGCGAAGCGCCCGGCACCGATGTTGCCGCCGGAGATGATCACGCCGACGCGTGGCGGGACGGGTGCGAGCCGGTGGAACAGGAGGGCGGCCAGGCCCACGGCGCCGCTCGGTTCCACGACGATCTTCAGCCGTTCGAACGCCAGCCGCATCGCCTCGCGGATCTCGTCCTCGGCGACCGTGACCACCTCGTCCACCAGCCGCCGGTTGATGGAGAAGGTGAGCTCGCCGGGGGTGTCCGCGGCCAGGCCGTCGGCGATGGTGCGCGGCACCGGGATCGAGATCCGGCGGCCCTTCGCCAGCGACTGCTGGGTGTCGTTGCCGGCCTGGGGCTCGACCCCCACGACCCGGGTCCCGCCCGACACCCCCTTGACGGCCGTGGCGCTGCCGGCCATCAGCCCGCCGCCCCCGACGGGCACCAGCAGGGCGTCCAGCCCGGCGGCGTCTTCGAGCAGTTCGAGCGCGGCCGTGCCCTGCCCCGCGATCACATGCGGATGCTCGTACGGCGGGATGAGCGTGAGCCCGCGCTCGGCGGCCATCGCCGTACCGAGCGCGACCCGGTCCCCGGTGTAGCGGTCGTAGCTGACGACCTCGGCGCCGTACCCGACGGTGGCGTCCAGCTTGGCGGCGGGCGTGTCCTCCGGCATCAGGATCACCGCGGTCGTGCCCAGCTCCCGGGCGGCCAGCGCGACCGCCTGCGCGTGGTTGCCCGAGGAGTAGGCGGCGATGCCCCTGGCCAACTGCTCCTCGGACAGGCGTGACGCCGCGTTGTACGCGCCGCGGAACTTGAACGCGCCTATCCGCTGGAAGTTCTCGCACTTGACGAGCACGTGCGCACCGGCCAGCCGGTCCAGGGTGCGCGAGCGCAGGACCGGCGTGCGGTGCGCCGTGCCCTCGATCCGCTCGGCGGCGGCGCGCACGTCCGCCAGGGTGACCCGGGCCGTGTCCGTCATGCTGGTGACTCCTCCACACCGGTACCGGCCCCGTCGGCCGGCCCAGGTCAGGAGCCTAACCCGGCTCCCCTCCGCCGCAAGCGCAAGGGTTCTCCATCACCATGCCGCCCAGCAGCACCTTGGGGTGGACCCTGACCAGCGGGACGACCGCCTCGCTGCCGAACAGCTCCAGGTCGTACAGGCACATGCCCGCCACCGGCCGGGCGGCCAGCCAGCGGGTGGCCGCCGCCTCGTAGCCGACCAGGTCGTCGACGAAGTCCGGCGCCACCAGGGGCCCCGCCCAGCTCATGTCGGCGGCCAGCCGGACGAGCGGAGGCGGATCCGGTGCGAGGACGGTGTCGGACCAGGCGGACAGCAGGGCCAGCGCCCGGTCCGCGTCGAAGACGCCGTCCCGCAGGTACAGTTCCGGACCCCGGATGCGCAGGTCGTCCGCGTACGGGCGAGCAGCGGGGTCCTGCCGGGCCAGCACGTCCCGGATGGTGCGGCCCTCACCCTCCGCCTCCAGCAGCAGGCAGGCGTCCCCGGCCAGCAGGCCGTCCGCGAGGAACGGCGCCAGCAGCCGGTCGCGTTCCGCGCGGCCCCGGTACAGCACGCACACGTGCTCGCCCGGGTCCACGGCCACCCCGCTCACCGCGGCCGGCGGCCTCTGCCGCTCCACCATGCGCCTCCCGCTCCACGGCGCCGCCCCGCCGTGTGGCGCCGACCCCTCACGCCGGGCCTCCCAGGACCTGCCACACCCGGGTGGCGACGTGCAGGTTCAGCCGGCTGTCGACGTCCGAGAGGTCGCTGCCGCTGATCTCGCGGATGCGCCCCAACCGGTACCGCAGGGTGCTGCGGTGGATCGCCAGGGCCTCGGCGGCGCTGTCGTAGTTCCCTCCGCACTCGAAGAACTGGAAGAGGGTGCGCACCAGCTCCGAGCGGTGCGCGCCGTCGTAGTCGAGCAGGGGTCCCAGCCACTCGCGGACGAACCCGTCGACCTCCCGGTCGCCCGCGTCCGGTCCCAGGATGCGGTAGAGCCCGAGGTCCTCGAAGGCCGTCGCACCGTCCGGCGCCCGGGAGTGCCGCCGCACCTCCAGGGCCCGCTCCGCCTCCCGGAACGACCGCGGAAGGCCGCCGGGGGCTTCGCAGCCGCCGCCGACACCGATCGCCCCGCCGGACGAGCCCAGTTCGCGGGCGAGCACCCGGTGGAGGGCCCCCGCCGGCACGCGGCCCTGGACCACCAGGACCACCAGGTCGCTGTGGGCCGCCGCCAGCGTCCGCATCCTCAGGCCCGCGGCCGCCCGGCCGACCACCCGCACGAGTGCCTCGCCGGCGGCGTGGCCCGCCCACCGCACCACGGCGATGCGATGCGTGCCGTGCAGGTCGTGGCCGACCGCGGCGGCCCGCGCGAAGGCGCTGTCGTCGTCGGTGCCGTCGATCAGGTCGTCCACCAGGCCGCGCCGCAGGCGCAGCTCCACGTCGGCGAGGCTGCGCAGATGGGCCAGTTCCAGGGCGAGCACGGTGCACGCGTGGTCGAGGGCGAACTCCTCGTGAACGCCGCTACCGGCCTCCTGGCCGATCAGCGCGAGCAGGCCAAGCACCTCGCCGCCGTGCCGGACCGGCGCCACCAGCCGGCCCCCCACCCGCACCGGCCGCAGCTCGCGCGCCACGCCCTGGAGGAGTTCCTCGTGCTGCGCGGCGTCCGGTTTCGGATACGGCTCCGGCCTGCCGGGGCCCGCCCAGGCCTCAAGGTTGCCGAACCGGTCCTCGACCGCCACGGGACGCCCGGTGAGCCGGTGGACCGCCTCGGCGACGCCCCGCACGCCGGCACCGCTCGCGGATGCCTCGCCGAGGGCCTCGTGGACGGTCCGCCGGTGCTCCAGGTCGGAGATCGACTCGGTCAGCCGGGCGCTGACCGCGGCGCTCTCCTCGTCCAGCCGGGCCAGCTCCCGGGCGTGGGCGCGGTCCCTGCGGCGGGCCCGCGCACCGGCGAGGGCCGCGGCGGTCTGCTGGGCGAGGACGCGCAGGACGAAGCGGTCTTCCTCATCGGGCGGTGCGGGGGCGCTGCACACCAGGTAGCCCAGGGTGCCGTCGTGGCCGGCGGCGCCGTCGCCGGTGTGCAGCGCGAAGGCCCAGCCCCATGCGCGGCCGCGCACCTCGATCGGCCCCTCCCGGCCGGACAGCGCCCTGACCTGGCTGTCCAGGCCGGGCACGCCAGGCCGCCGGTCGCTGGGGGCCCGCACCGGAAGGCGGTCTACGACGAGGAAGCCGGCCTCCGCGCGGCAGGGCCCCAGGGCGGCCACGGCGGACAGGGCCCGGTGCAGGACGGCGCTCTCGTCCCACTCGCCGTTCATGATCTTCGAGAGCACGTGGACGCTGTACAGATCGGCCAGGTGCGCGCGGTCCCCGGTCCGCCGTCGGGACCTCTCGGCCGTCCCCGGGGTCGCGGTCATGTGAGCTCCGTGCTCGTCGTCGCCCTGCTCGTCGTGGCCCCTCGCCGGGGTCGCCCCGCCAGGTCGCCCTGCCGGGGCCGATCCGCGCCGGTGGACCGGATCGGTTCCGCCGAGCCCCCCTCCACCGTAGTGCTTTATGCGTGTATCGCACCATTTTCTCAGTGATCGTTCTCGGCCCGCCGTGGCGAGAAATCCGCCGGATTTGGGCCCCGCGGGGGCAGGCCGGCCCGCGCTCCCGGTCGCGATGCTGAACCTGTCGCCGGTCGACGGTGACGACCGCGCACCGTGCGAGGCAGGCCGCCCGGCCCGGACCGGGGAACCGGGCTCGCCACCCGGGGCGCCGGCAGCCGGAGCGGCAGCACCACAACCAGGCCGGCGATGAGCGAAACGCCTCGACGCATGCACACCCGAACACGGGCTTCGACGAAGGAGTACCTCATGGCCAAGGCAGTCGGGATCGACCTGGGAACAACGAACTCGGTGATCGCGGCCTGGGAGGGCGGCGAGGCGACGGTGCTTCCCAACTCCGAGGGCAGCCGCACCACACCCTCGGTGGTGGCCTTCACCGACACCGGTGAGCGGCTGGTCGGCCAGCTCGCCCGCCGCCAGGCGATCCTCAACCCCAAGGGCACCGTCTATTCCTCCAAGCGCTTCATCGGACGCCGTTTCGACGAGATCCCCGAGGAGGCGAAGGCGGTCGGCTTCGACGTCGCCGCCGACGACCAGGGCAATGCCCGCTTCGAGGTCCGCGGCAAGCTCTACGCGCCGGAGGAGATCAGCGCGCTCGTGCTGCGCAAGCTCGCCGACGACGCCGGCAAGCAGCTCGGTGAGCGGGTGACGGAGGCGGTCGTCACGGTGCCGGCCTACTTCAACGACGCCCAGCGCACCGCGACCCGGGACGCCGGGCGCATCGCCGGCCTGGAGGTCCTGCGCATCATCAACGAGCCGACGGCTGCCGCGCTCGCCTACGGCCTGGACAAGAAGGGCCACGAGACGGTCCTCGTGTTCGACCTCGGCGGCGGCACCTTCGACGTGAGCCTGCTCGACGTCGGCGAGGGAGTCGTCGAGGTGCGGGCCACCGCCGGCGACGGCCACCTCGGCGGCGACGACTTCGACCGGCGCCTCGTGGACCACCTGGCGGACCGGTTCCAGCAGGAGAACGCCATCGACCTGCGGCAGGACCCGCAGGCTCTGCAGCGCCTCTTCGAGGCCGCCGAGAAGGCCAAGACGGAGCTGAGCTCGGTCACCCAGACGCAGGTCAGCCTGCCGTTCATCACGGCCGACGCCTCCGGCCCCAAGCACCTCACCGAGACGGTGATGCGCTCGACGTTCGAGCAGATCACCCAGGACCTGCTGGAGCGGACCATGGAGCCGGTCCAGCGGGCGATGGAGGACGCCAAGATCGGTGAGAACGACATCGGCGAGGTCATCCTCGTCGGCGGTGCGACCCGGATGCCGGCCGTGCAGAGCGTGGTGCGCCGCCTCACCGGCGGCAAGGAACCCAACATGAGCGTCAACCCGGACGAGGTCGTGGCGCTGGGTGCGGGGATCCAGGCCGGGGTGCTCAAGGGTGAGGTCAAGGACGTCCTGCTGCTCGACGTCACGCCGCTGTCGCTGGGCGTGGAGACCGCGGGCGGCGTGATGACGAAGATCATCGAGCGGAACACCACGATCCCGGTCCGCCGCACCGAGACGTTCTCCACCGCCGAGGACAACCAGTCCGCCGTGGACATCGTGGTCCTCCAGGGCGAGCGTGAACTCGCCGTGGACAACCGCGTGCTCGGCAGGTTCCGCCTGGAGGACATCAGGCCCGCGCCGCGTGGCGAGCCGCAGGTCGAGGTCACCTTCGACGTCGACGCCAACGGCATCGTCAACGTCACCGCGCGCGACAGGGACACCGGCGCCGAGCAGAGCATCACCATCACCGAGGGCTCGAACCTGGAGCGCGGCGAGGTCGACCGGATGATCCAGGAGGCCGAGGAGCACCGCAGCGAGGACAAGGCCCTGCGGGAGGCCGTGGATGCACGCAACGAGCTGGACGCCGCCGCCTACCAGGTCGAGCGCCAGATCGGTGAACTCGGCGACGCGGCCCCGTCCCACGAGCGCTCCCGCGCCGAGATGCTCGTCGCCGACGCCCGGGGCGCCGTCAAGGAGCAGGCTCCGCTGGATCGGGCCAGGTCGCTGACCTCGGAGCTCCAGCAGGTGTACGCCTCGCTCGCCGCCCACCGCTCCGGCGCGGGCGCCGGCGCGAGGGGCCAGTCGGAGCCCGGCGAGGAGCGCGGAGAGGGCGGCCCCCGCCGGTCCGACGACGACGTGATCGACGCCGAGTTCGACAAGAGCTGAGGTCCTATGTCCACCGAGCAGGAGCCCACCCAGGGGGCCGAACCGCGCCGGGAGCCGCCGACACGGGAGCCAGCCGTGCAGGAGCGGGCCGCCGCGCAGGAGGAACTGCCCGTGCGGCAGCCGGAAGAGCAGCCGTCCGGTTCGGCGGAGCAGGAGCCCGGACCGGTGGAGCAGGAGCCCACCGGGGCCGGGGACCGCCGCGCCGCGGACGTCGCCGAGCTCCAGGACCGCTGGCACCGCGCCCTCGCCGACCTGGACAACCTCCGCAAGCGGCACGCCAAGGAGCTCCAGCACGCGCGTGCCGACGAGCGCGCCCGCACCGCCGCGGCGCTGCTGCCCGTCATCGACAACCTGGAACTGGCCCTGGAACACGCCGGATCCGAGCCGTCCGCCGTCCTCAAGGGCGTCGAGGCGGTGCGCGACCAGGCCGTCGAGACGTTCGGCGGGCTCGGCTACCCGCGGTTCGAGGAGACGGGCGTGCCCTTCGACCCGGCCCGGCACGAGGTCGTCGGCACCGTCGACACCGCCGACGGTGCCGAGACCGAGCCGAACACCGTGGTCCAGGTCGTGCGGCCGGGGTACGGCGCGGGCGAGGACCTGCTGCGCCCCGCGTCCGTCGTGGTCAGCAAGCGGTGGGAGTGACGTCCATGGCACGGGACTTCTACAGCGTCCTCGGGGTGGCGCGCGACGCCGGCCAGGAGGAGATCCAGCAGGCCTTCCGGGCGCTGGCGCGCCGCTACCACCCCGACATCAACAAGGACCCGGGAGCCGAGGAGCGCTTCAAGGAGCTCAACGAGGCCTACGGCGTGCTCTCCGATCCGGCGACCCGGCGCCGCTACGACCGCTTCGGAGAGGACTTCCGGAGCGTCCCGGAGGACCCCGAGGAGCGGGTGGCCGCAGGTGCGGGAGCGCGTGGCGGCCCCGGTGGCGCGGGAGCGCGCACCGGCTTCGGCGGCGGTTTCGAGGGCATCGACATCGACGACCTGCTCGGCGGGATCTTCGGGCGGGGCGCGGGCCGGGGCGGGGCCTGGGGTCCCGTGCCGGGCGCCGACCAGGAGGCCGAGCTGCCACTCGGCGTCGAGGACGCCTACCGCGGCGGCCGGCGCTCCGTCACCCTCTCCGGCCCTGAGGGGGAGCGCACCTACGGGGTCAACGTGCCGCGCGGGGTGATCGACGGGCAGCGCATCCGGCTCGCCGGAGAGGGCGGCCGGGGCAGCGGCGACGCCCCGCCGGGCGACCTCTACCTGCGGGTGCGGATCAAGCCCGACCCGCGCTACCGCCTCGACGGCCGGGACATCCACGTCGCCGTCCCGGTGAGCCCCTGGGAGGCGGCGCTCGGTGCCACGGTGCCCGTGCGCACCCCGGGCGGCCCCGTCAAGCTCAACGTGCCCGCCGGCTCCTCCAGCGGCCGCCGGCTGCGGCTGCGCGGCGAGGGGGTGCCCAGCCCGCGCGGCCGCGACGGCGACCTGTACGCCGAGGTCCGCATCATGGCGCCGCCCGAGCCGAGCGACCGGGAGCGTGAGCTCTTCGAGGAGCTGGCGGCCGTCTCCACCTTCGACCCGAGGGGGACAGGATGACCGACGACCCGCGGCGCGCCGCCGCATCCGCCCGCGGGCGGCCCGCGGCGCCGGCGCGAGAGCGCACACGCCCACCGGACGTCCTCGTGCGCAGGTACGCCCTCGTACCCCTGGACCGGCTCAGCCTGGACGTCACCGCCAGGCGCTCCGGCCTGCATCCGGACCTCGTGCGGCGGATGGCGGCACTCGGTGTCGTGGACGCCGCGCGCGACGCCGGCGGCCGGCTGTGGTTCAGCCCCGACGCCCCCGCCGCCCTCGCCCGGGCCCAGCGGCTGCGTGCCGGACTGCACCTCAACTACGCGGCCGTCGGGGTGGTGATGGACCTGCTGGAGCGGATCGGCGAGTTGGAGGCCGAGCTGAGGCGCAGCGACGCCGGCTGCAGGAGTGATGAATCGTGGATATGAACCGCCTCACCCACAAGTCCCAACAGGCGCTCCAGGACGCGCAGACCGTCGCGGGTCGGCTCGACCAGTCCGAGGTCGACGGGGAGCACCTGCTGCTCGCGCTCCTCGAACAGCCGGAGGGGCTCGTGCCCCGGCTGGCCGTGCAGGCGGGCGTCGACACCGAGGGGCTGCGCACCGCGGTGTCCGCGGACCTCGCCCGCCGGCCCGGGACGACCGGGCCGGGCGCGGCGCCCGGGCAGGTGTACATCACCCAGCGGCTCGCCGGGGTGCTGGACGCGGCGGAGCAGGAGGCCAGGCGGCTCAAGGACGAGTACGTGTCCGTCGAACACCTCGTCCTGGCCCTCGCCGACGAGGGCTCGCGCACCGCGGCCGGCCGCCTGCTCAAGGAGTACGGCCTCACCAAGGAAGCGTTCCTGAACGCCCTGACCCGGGTCCGCGGCAACCAGCGCGTCACCTCGTCGACCCCCGAGGCCGCCTACGAGGCGCTGGAGAAGTACGGCCGCGACCTGGTGGCCGAGGCGCAGGCCGGCAGGACGGACCCGGTGGTCGGCCGGGACGCCGAGATCCGGCGGGTGGTGCAGATCCTCAGCCGGAAGACCAAGAACAACCCCGTGCTGATCGGCGACCCGGGCGTCGGCAAGACGGCCATCGTGGAGGGCCTCGCCCAGCGCATCGTCCGCGGCGACGTGCCGGACGGGCTGCGCGACAAGACCGTCTTCGCGCTCGACATGAGCTCCCTGGTGGCCGGCGCCAAGTACCGGGGCGAGTTCGAGGAGCGCATGCAGGCCGTGCTCGGCGAGGTCAAGGGGGCGCAGGGCAGGATCCTGCTCTTCATCGACGAGCTCCACACGGTCGTCGGCGCGGGAGGCGGGCCCGAGGGCGCGATGGACGCGGGGAACATGCTCAAGCCCATGCTCGCCCGCGGTGAGCTGCACATGATCGGCGCCACCACGCTCGATGAGTACCGCAAGCACGTCGAGTCCGACGCCGCCCTCGAACGCCGCTTCCAGCAGGTGATGGTGGACGAGCCCGGAGTCGAGGACACCGTCTCCATCCTGCGCGGCCTGCGCGAGCGCCTGGAGGTGTTCCACGGCGTGCGCATCCAGGACACCGCTCTGGTCGCCGCGGCCACCCTCAGCCACCGCTACATCTCCGACCGGTTC
The DNA here is from genome assembly GCF_018327685.1 of Streptomyces sp. TS71-3. Lineage (NCBI taxonomy): Bacteria > Bacillati > Actinomycetota > Actinomycetes > Kitasatosporales > Streptomycetaceae > Streptomyces > Streptomyces sp. TS71-3. The sequence continues at coordinate 3,683,669 of NZ_BNEL01000003.1, forward strand.
CTCCCGGACAAGGCCATCGACCTCGTGGACGAGGCCTGCGCCCGGATGCGCACCGAGATCGACTCCATGCCCGCCGAACTCGACGAGATCACCCGCCGGGTGACCCGTATGGAGATCGAGGAGGCGGCCCTGGCGAAGGAGGACGCCCCGGCCAGCCGCCAGCGCCTCGACGACCTCAGGCGCGAGTTGGCCGACCTGCGCGCCGAGGCCGACGCCATGCACGCCCAGTGGGACGCCGAGCGCCAGGCCATCCGGCGTGTCCAGGAGCTGCGCCAGGAGCTGGAGCAGGTGCGCCAGGAGGCCGAGGAGGCCGAGCGGCGCTACGACCTCAACCGGGCGGCCGAACTCCGCTACGGCAGGATCGCGGAGTTGCAGCGCCGCCTGGAGGCCGAGGAGGAGGCCCTCGCCGGCAAGCAGGGCGAGACGCGGCTGCTGCACGAGGTGGTCACGGAGGACGAGATCGCCGAGATCGTGGCGGCCTGGACCGGTATCCCCGTGACCCGGCTGCAGGAGGGCGAGCGGGAGAAGCTGCTGCGCCTCGACGAGATCCTCGCCGAGCGGGTGATCGGCCAGGAGGAGGCCGTCGCTCTGGTCAGCGACGCCATCATCCGGGCGCGCTCCGGCATCCGCGACCCGGCGAGGCCCATCGGCTCGTTCATCTTCCTCGGCCCCACCGGCGTCGGGAAGACCGAGCTGGCCAAGGCGCTCGCCGCCGCGCTGTTCGACAGCGAGGAGAGCATCGTGCGCCTGGACATGAGCGAGTACCAGGAGCGGCACACCGTCAGCAGGCTGGTCGGCGCCCCGCCCGGATACGTCGGTTACGAGGAGGGCGGACAGCTCACCGAGGCGGTGCGCCGGGGGCCCTACTCCGTGGTCCTCTTCGACGAGATCGAGAAGGCGCACGCCGACGTGTTCAACACCCTGCTCCAGGTGCTCGACGACGGCCGCATCACCGACGCCCAGGGCCGCACGGTCGACTTCCGCAACACGGTCCTCATCATGACCTCCAACATCGGCTCCACCCATCTGCTCGACGGTGCGACCGCGGACGGCGAGCTCAAGGCGGACGCCCGCGCCCTGGTGATGGGAGAGCTGCAGAGCCACTTCCGGCCCGAGTTCCTCAACCGCATCGACGACATCGTGCTGTTCAAGCCGCTCGCCATGGACCAGATCAAGCGGATCGTCGAGTTGCAGTTCGACGACCTGCGGCAGCGCCTGGCCGAGCGGCAGATCACCGTCGACCTCACCGACGACGCCCGCGAGCACATCGCCCAGCAGGGCTTCGACCCCGTCTACGGTGCCCGGCCGCTGCGCCGGTACATCTCGCACGAGGTCGAGACGCTCATCGGACGCGCCCTGATCCGCGGTGACGTGCAGGACGGCGCGGCGATCCGGGTGGATGTCCGGGACGGAGAACTGACCGTCACCTATGACGGGCCCGAGCGGCGGGCCCACGTCGGAAAGGCAGCGTGAGAGCGGTGGCCGACGAACCGGGCAGGGTGGTGGCCTGCCAGAACTGCGGCCGGAGGAACCGGGTCCGAGCGGCGGGCGAGGGGCGCCCGCGCTGCGGGGACTGCGGCACGGAGCTGCCCTGGATCGCCGAGGCCGGCGACGGGGACTTCGCGGAGATCGCCGAGGCGGCCGAACCGGTCGTCCTCGTGGACCTGTGGGCCACCTGGTGCGGCCCCTGCCGCAAGGTCAGCCCCGCGCTGGAGGAGGTCGCCCGGCAGATGGCGGGCCGGATCAAGCTCGTCAAGGTCGACGTCGACGCCTCGCCGCGCCTGACCCAGCAGTTCGGGGTGCAGGCGGTGCCGACCCTGCTCCTGCTCGACCGGGGCGAGGAGATCGGCCGGCAGGCGGGTGCAGCGCCCGCCGACACCCTGCGCCGGTGGGTCGAGGAGACCATGGCCGGCCGCCGTGGAGCGGCGCCACGACACGAGGATGACCCGACGACGAAGGGACGGACACGATGACGATGCAACCCGACCCGCACCTGTCGATGGTGCGCCAGGTGACCCCGAACACCCCGGAGGGCTGTGAGGAGTGCCTGGCCCAGGGATCCGGCTGGGTGCACCTGAGGATGTGCCTCACCTGCGGCCACGTGGGGTGCTGCGACTCCTCACCGAACCGGCACGCCCGGCGGCACGCGGCCACCACCGAGCACCCCATCGTCCAGTCCTACGAGCCGGGCGAGGACTGGCGGTGGTGCTTCGTCGACGAGGAGATGGTGTGACGGCACCCGACGGCCCCCGCGGTCGAAGCCGCCTGACCGAGACCCCCGACCGGCGCGGCGCCTTCCCCCGGCTGGCGCAGGAGCAGCTCGACGTCCTGGCCGAGCACGGCGAGCGCCGCCGGGTCGAGGCGGGAGAGGTGCTGTTCCGCGAGGGGGAGCGGTGCGAGGAGTTCATCGTCCTCCTCAGCTGCGTCGTGGAGATCGTGCACGACCTGGGCGACGTGGAGCAGCGCACCGTGGCCGTGCACGGCCCGGGGCGCTTCCTGGGCGAGCTGGGCCTGCTGGAGGGGGAGGCCGCGTTCAACACGGCCATCGTGAGCGAGCCCGGCGAGGTGCTCGCGGTGCCGTGGGAGGAGCAGCGGGACCTGGTCGCGGGCGACCAGATACTCGGCGACCTGGTGCTCCGGGCCTACCTCGGGCGGCGCTCGCTGCTCATCGGGGTCGGCGCCGGATTCCGGATCCTGGGCTCCTACTACTCGCCGGCGACCCGGCGGCTGCGCGAGTTCGCGGCGCGCAACCGGCTGCCGCACCGGTGGATCGACCTGGAGAGGGACCGGCAGGCCGAGGAGCTGCTGCAGAGGTTCTCCATCCGGCCGGAGGAGACGCCCGTCGTCATCTGGAAGGGCCGCGAGGTGCTGCGCAACCCCAGCCCCACGGACCTCGCCAGGCTCGCCGGCCTGCCCGCGCCCACGCCCGACGTCGCCGACAGCGACCTGGTGGTGGTCGGCGCCGGTCCCGCCGGCCTCGCGAGCGCCGTGTACGGGGCGTCCGACGGGCTCGACACGGTGATCGTGGACGCCATCGCCACCGGCGGCCAGGCCGGGGCCTCCTCGCGGATCGAGAACTACCTGGGCTTTCCCTCCGGGATATCCGGCGGCGAGCTCATCGAGCGGGCCGTCATCCAGGCCCGCAAGTTCGGCGCGCGGATGATCGTGCCGCTCCAGGCCGCGGGCCTCGAACGCCGCGACGACCACTACGCCGTCCGCTTCACCGACGGCAGCGTCGCCGAGGCCCGCACCGTCGTCCTCGCCCCGGGCGTGTCGTACCGCAAGCTCGACGCGCCCGGCATCGCCCGCTTCGAGGGCACCAACGTCTTCTACGCCGCCACGCTGCACGAGGCGCAGCAGTGCGGCGAGGACCCGGTGGCCGTGGTCGGCGGCGGCAACGCCGGAGGCCAGGCCGCCCTGTTCCTCGCCGAGTACACGCCCCAGGTGCACCTGATCGTGCGCGGCGACGACCTCGGCGCGAACATGTCGAGGTACCTGGCGGACCAGGTGGATCGCCACCGGGGCATCCAGGTGCTGCTCCACCACGAGGTGCACGAGGCGCTCGGCGACGACGTCCTGCGCTCGGTGGCCGTCAGGGACGGCACCACCGGCCGCGTCCACGAGGTCCCGGCCAGGGCCCTGTTCGTCTTCATCGGGGCCCGCCCGCACACGGACTGGCTGGCCGGTGCCCTGGTGACGGACCGGAGCGGTTTCGTGCTGACGGGAGCCGACGCGCAGGCGGCGGCCGACCCGGACACCTGGGCGGATCGGGCGCGCTCGCCGATGATGCTGGAGACCACGCTGCCGGGCGTGTTCGCGGCGGGCGACGTCAGGTCCGGCTCCGTCAAGCGTGTCGCCTCGGCGGCCGGCGAGGGTGCCATGGCGATCCGGCTCGTCCACGAGCACCTGGCCGAGGAGGGCAGCCTCGTCCGCATCCCCACCACCGGGGGCCGTGCACCCACCGGCGACATCGGCGACCACACCCGGGAGCCCGCAGGGCGGCATCCGGCGGTGGGCGGCCCTCCGCAGCGCTGACGCATCCCTGCCGGGCCCGTCCCTCGGGCCCCGCCCCCGGCCTCTGGCCTCTGCCCCCGCGCCCGGGCTCCGGCTGGGCGTTTCCTGACCTCACCCGCTATCGTCTACAGTGCTGTAGACGAGAAGTGGGCCGTCTGTCTCCCGGTGCCTCCGTGGCCGCCCGTACGGAACCAGGACCCCCGCTCGCAAGCCGCGCTTCCCCGCCCCCGCACACCGCACGAAAGAGAACCGATGAGCGTGATCAACGTCGGCCAGGCCGTGATACTCGGGGCCGTGGAGGGCGTGACCGAGTTCCTGCCGGTCTCCTCCACCGGACACCTGAAGATCACCGAGGGCCTGATGGGCATACCCGTCGACGACAACGCGGTGGTCGGCTTCTCCGCGGTGATCCAGGTCGGGGCCATCGCCGCCGTGCTGGTCTACTTCTTCCGCGACATCGTACGGATCGTGGCCGCCTGGGTCCGCGGCCTGGCCCACAAGGACCAGCGGTACCACCACGACTACCGGTTCGCCTGGTGGGTGATATGGGCCACGATCCCGATCGTGGCCGTGGGCCTGGTCGCCAAGCCGCTCATCGAGGGGCCGCTGGCGTCGCTGTGGGTGGTCGCCACGTCCCTGATCGTCGGCAGCGGGGCGATGTGGGCGGCGGACCAGATGGGCCGGCACAGGCGCGGCGAGGACGACGTCACCTTCAGGGACTCGATGCTGGTGGGCTGCTCGCAGATCCTCGCGCTGCTCTTCCCCGGCTTCTCCCGCTCCGGGGCGACCATGTCCACGGCCCTGGTGCTCGACCTGGACCGGGTGGCGGCCACCCGGCTCTCGTTCTTCCTCGGCATACCCGCGCTCACCGGAGCGGGCCTCTACGAGCTCAAGGACGCCCTCGGCACCGGTGTGGGGGTCGCGCCCCTCGCTGCCGGCACCGTGGTCTCGTTCGTCGTCGCCTACGCCTCGATCGCCTGGCTGCTGCGCTTCGTGGCGAAGCACTCCTTCAACGCCTTCGTGGTGTACCGCGTCGTCGTCGGGGTGCTCCTGCTCGGCCTGCTGGCCACGGGAGTGCTGGGCTGACGGGCGGGACGGTCGGTCGCGTCCTCGACCAGGGGAGCCAGTCAGGCAACGAACGGCCACCGTTGGGGCGGCGCTCGCTCCCGGGTGTCCGTGCCGGCGGGTCAGCGCGGCCATTCCCCCTGCGCCACCTCGACGCCGTGGTGCAGTACGACGGCCCCGGCGGCGGCCGTCGCGAACGAGATCCCCGCACAGAGCAGCAGCAGGACGGCGAGCGTCACCACCGGCCGGCGGGGCCCCACCGGGTGGCGCAGCAGGGCGGCCACCCGCTGGGGCACGGGGCCTGTGGTGGCCGAGGGCAGGAACGCCGGGCGGGCACCGGGGACGGCACGGGCCGCCAGCGCGGCCCGACCGATGGCCTGTGCCGTCAGCCGCCGGTCCCCGGTGACACGCGCCGCCACCTCGTCCGCGGCCCGCTCGGCGGCAAGGGCCACGGCGCCGCGCAGCGGACGCAGTCCCGGGTGGCAGCGCGCGCACAGCTCGGCGGCGGCCAGGAACAGATGGTGACGGCCCGCCAGATGGGCGCGCTCATGGGCGAAGAGCGCGCTGTGCTCGTGCGGGGTGAGGCAGCGCAGCATGCCGCTGGTGACCACGACCCTGCCCGGCCGCCCCGGCAGCGCGTAGGCGTCGGGCCGCGCGTCGTCGACGATGCTCAGATCGCCGGCGGCGTGCCGGCCGTCGACCGCGGCGCGCGCGAGCCGGTACAGCCGCCACTGCCGGGTGACGGAACGCACGGTGGCCCACCCCCAGACGGCCAGGGCGCCCGCCGAGAACAGCATCGCCGGGAACAGCAGCCCTCCGGGCCCGACCGCCAGCGGCTGGACCAGCTCGCCCAGCTCGGCGCCCGGCGGCAGCCCGAGGACCCCGGACAGCAGCAGGCCGCCCAGCGAGACGAGCGTGCTCGCGGCGAGGACGACGCCGGCGACCGTGAGCGACCACAGCGCGGCCATCGGGTGGCGCGAGCCGGCCAGCCGCGCCGCGAGCAGCGGGGCGGCGAACGGCACGAGCAGCGGGACGACGAGCAGCGCGATCACTGGCCACCTGCCTCCAGCAGCCCTCTGAGCACCTGCTCGTCGTCGGGACTGAGCTGCGAGACGAAGCGGGCCAGCACCACCTCGCGGTCGCTGTCCTTGTCGAGCTCGTGGTGCATACGGCGGGCGGTGAGGCCGTGCGCGTCCTGCGCGGGGGAGTAGGCGTAGCCGCGGCCGGCGCGCTCCCTGAGCACCGCGCCCTTCTCGTGCAGCCGCGCCAGGATGGTGGCGACGGTGGTCCTGGCCAGCGGCATCGGGAGGCTCTCCTGCACCTGGGCGGCCGTGCGAGGACCGCCTGCCGCCCAGAGCGCCGCCAGTACGCTCGCCTCGAGCTCACCCGCCGCTCGTCGCTCCGCACCCGTGTCGGACACGGTGAGCCTCCTCTCGTGCTCCGCGCTATTGTCTACACTGCTGTAGACGACAGACCGATGCAAACCATCGGGGCACACACCCGCTGCCCCGCCCCCCATTATGAAGAGGGCCCCGACCATGGCCGCACCCCTGTTCGCCGCGGACACGCTCGCCGTGAACATCCTGGACGCCCAGTCCCTGCTGTCCGCCTTTGGCGTGCTGGGCATCGCCCTGGTGATGTTCGCCGAGACCGGGCTGCTGATCGGGTTCTTCCTCCCCGGCGACTCCCTGCTCTTCACGGCGGGCCTGCTGTGCACGGCGCACGCGGGCCAAGGCACCGTCCTGTCGCTGCCCCAGGTGCTGCTCGCCTCCGCGGCTGGCGCCCTGATCGGCGCCCAGTGCGGCTACTGGATCGGGCGGCGCGCGGGCGGCGCCCTGCTGGAGCGGACCCGCTCCCGCCGGCTGAAGGAGGGCGCGGAGCGCGCCGAGGAACTGCTCGCCCGGTACGGCCACGCCAAGGCCATCGTGCTCGCCCGCTTCGTCCCCGTGGTCAGGACGGTCCTGAACCCGCTGGCCGGGGCGCTGCACGTGCCGGTGCGGACGTTCACCCTCTGGCAGGTCGCGGGCGGCCTCGTGTGGTCGGTCGGGCTGGTGCTCGCCGGGTACGGGCTCGGGTCGTCCGTGCCGAACGTGGATCGCTACCTGCTGCCGGTCGTCGTCCTGATCGTCGTGCTCTCGCTGCTGCCGCTGGGCGCCGAGGTGCTGCGGTCCCGCCGGCGGGCGCAGGAGGGCGGCAAGACACGATGACGTCCCAGGGCCGGTTCCGCGCCGACGGGGTCGGCCGGTCCGGCGGCGGCGACGGCAGCGAGCGGAACCCCGGTGACGTAGCCGACGACCACGCTGACGGCGCCGACGATCGGGCAGGCCCGACCGTCCCCGAAACGCCGTCGCTCCCACGCCCGGCGGGCCCGCTCGGCGCGCGCCCCGGCCTGCTCCTGCTGGTGGGGCTGGCCGCGCTGGTCCTCTTCGCGGGGCTGGCCACCGCGGTCGTGCTGGCCTCGGGCCGACCGCTCCTCCTGGACGCCTCCAGCCACCTGTGGAGCGTGCGGCACCGGCCTTCCGGCGCGGCCGCGGTGGCCCGCGTGGTCACCGGCACCGGCACGGGCGCGTGGCCGTACACGCTGGTGGTGCTGGGCGGGCTGCTGATGGGACGGGACACCCGCGGTCGGCTGTGGGCCGCGGCCTGCTGCCTGGCGTTCCTGAGTGCCGGCCAGGGACTGCGCAGCGGCGTGCTGAGCCTGATAGCCCGTCCCCGGCCGCCCCTGGGCGACTGGGCGACCCACGCGACGAACTGGTCGTTCCCGTCGGGCCACACCGCCACCTCCGCCATGGTGGCCGGGGTGCTGATCAGCGCCGTCCTGCTGCGCTCACCGCCCGGCCGTGCCGCGCTGGTGGCCTTCCTCGGCTGCTGGGCGGTGGCGGTCGCGGCGACCCGGATCTACCTCGGCGTGCACTGGTTCACCGATGTCGTCGGTGGCTGGTTCTTCGCCCTCGCCTGGCTCTGCCTGTGCGGCGCGGCCCTGCGCCGGCTGGCGTGGCGGTGGCCGGTGCCGCCGGGCTCGGTGGCCGGTGCGGGCGCGGCCGGCCACCCGGGCTGACGGAGGGGGCGGCCTGGCGCCCGGCCGTCCACCGGCCCCGAGGGCACGTCGCCAAAGGCGGGAGCGGTCAGGCTGTAAGGCCCAGCAGGTAGGTGAGCGGGCTGGTGTTGACGTACTGGGACTGGAGCGTGCTGGCCGTCTGCTGCGCCACCTGGAACCCGGCGGGCCTGGCCGGCAGCCCTCCGCAGCCGGCCACCGGCGTGCCGACGTGCGTCGACTTGTCGACGTTGCCGGTGACCGTGAAGTCCTTGACGCCGTTGACGGGGAAGCCGTAGCCCATGTGGCCGCCGGTGAGGGTGTTGTTGGCGACCTTCGCGCCGTAGACGATGTTCGTCGAGCACGTCCACACCGCCGGGCCCATCGCGATGCCGACCTTGATCAGGGCGCTCTGCGCGTTGATGGTGTTGTTCTGCACGACGGAGCCGTTGTAGTTGCCGTTGACTGGGGCGTAGTCGACGAGGTTGATCCCGCCGAGCAGGTTGCGGGTCCTGGCGACGACGGTGTTGTTCTCGACATGGGACCCGGTGGCGCCGAAGAGCACGATGGCCCCGTCGGTGGCGTCGGTGATGGTGTTGCCGCGCACCTCGGTCCTGGCGCACGCCAGCGAGATGCCGTCGCTCCACATGTTGGTCTGCGCGAGGCCGGCGGGACCGAGCTGGTTGTCGAGGATCTGCCCGCCCGTGCACTGGGGCGTGTTGTTGGTGACCGTGCCCTCGGTGAAGTGCAGGGTGGACCAGGTGCGGGTGTCGTGCGCGTAGATGTGCTGCACGGTCTGGTTGCTGCCCTTGTTGCCCATCTCGATCAGCGCGCCGCCACCGATCCTCGGCAGCTCGGGGAAGCGGCCGTCGGCCTGGATGTTGTGCACGACCACGCCGCTCTGGCCGTTGCCGTTGATCGCGGTGCCGTTGCTGCCGTTCACGCGGAGCGTGGCGCGGGTGCCGTCGGTCGGCAGGCCCTGGGTCTCCAGCACCTGGTTGGGCGCGGTGAACGTGACGGGGCTGTCCAGGGTGAAGACGGCGCCGGGGCAGAGCACGGCCTTCGCGCCCTGGCCCTGGAGTGCGGAGTTGATGGCGTTCTGGTTGCCGGAACCTATGCAGGCGGCGGCCGCGGCGGGCGAACCGGCGCCGTGGGCCGTGGAGGTGCCGGCGAGGGCGAGCGCCGCCGATGCGGCGGCCGCGGCGAGGACGGTGGAGCGTGAAGGGCGCATGGATCCGTCCGATCTCGTGGGGGAATGAAGGACGCTTGACACAGGGGCCCGCCCCGGGGCGGGCGGTTCACCTGAGTGCGTGTCACCAACGCCTCTGGTACCGCTGAATGAAATCCATTGGATTTCCCTGTGTCAATATTCCGGACATCGCCATGCCCCTCCACGGATCCGTGAGACCTCTCTGTTCTCCCAGCTCATCGCGGAGATTTCTCGTGTAACAAAGAGGAGCCGCCGGGAGCTCTCGCTTCCCCGCGGCCCCTCCGTCAGGCCTCTGAATCCCCCGTATGACGCGATATTGGAAGTTAAGTACTTTGCCGTCGTGCGCGGTTCGCCCGCGACACGGATGGCCCCGGACGACCGGGTCCGTCAGCACACCGGCCCGTCGGACCAGCGGGCCGGCCCGTCAGATGACCGCGGCCTCCGTCGACTCGGGCGCGAACAGCTCCTCCGGGGTCCGCAGCCGGTCGGACAGCCCCTGCTCGTGGTGGTAGCGCAGGAACGTCTCAAGAGTCTTGCGGTTGGCGTCGAGTCCGTAGCTCCAGTAGTCGCCGCCGAGGAGGTCGCGGGCCTCCTCGACCCCCTGGATCAGCCAGGGCAGCATGAAGCGCAGCGCCGAGCTGTCGTAGATGGTGCCGTACGCCTCGTTCTTGGCCGCCAGCAGCGCCTTGTAGAGGGACTGGGCGACCCACGGGTGGCGCTCGTAGACGTCCCGCCGGATCACCACCACGTGCATGATGGGGAAGATCCCGGTGGCCGCGTAGTACTCCTTCTCGCTGGCCACCACGTCCGGGAAGAGGCGGCGCACCCGCGGGTCGCGGGCGGCGAACGGGCTCGGCACGCGGGGCGTGCACAGCGCGTCTATCTCCCCGTCGGCCAGCATCTGGGAGAGCGTCCTGTCCTCGGGGGCGCGGCTGATCCGGACCGACTCGGGCAGCTTCAGGGCGGCCTTCTCCACCCGGCCCGTGCTCTCCTGGCCGCCGGTGACGTAGCTGACGGAGTCGAACGGCACCCCGTACTCGTCGCCGAGGATGCCCCGCAGCCACACGCAGGCGGTGAGCTGGAACTCCGGCGTGCCGACCACCTTGCCGCGCAGGTCCTCCGGCTTCTCGATGCCGGCAGCGGAGTTGAGGTACATCGACCCGTGCCGGAACATCCGCGAGGTGAACACGGGCAGCGCCACGAACGGCGACGGATCCTGCTGCAATGACACCACGTAGGAGGACAGCGACAGCTCCGCCACCTCGAACTCCTGGTGGCGCATCATCCGGAAGAAGGTCTCCTCCACCGGCAGCCGCAGGTACGTCAGGTCGATGCCGTCGGGACGCACCGTGCCCTCCTGGAGGGCACGCGTGCGGTCGTAGTCGCCGCAGGCGAAGGTGAGGTGCAGTGGGGCCACGGTGTGCTACCTGCCTTCCGAAGTCAGTCGTGCGTCCAGGCGCGGGTAGACCCGCCGGGCGTTGGTCTCGAACACCTTGCTGCGCTGCTCCTCACCGAGCGGCAGCCGGTCGATGTAGTACTTGGTGTCGTCCCACGCGCGCGAGGTGTCCGGGTTGGTGCCCCGCACCGCGCCCAGCATCTCCGAGGCGAACAGGATGTTGTCGGCCGGTACGACCTCGTGCAGCAGGTCGATGCCGGGCTGATGGTAGACGCAGGTGTCGAAGAAGACGTTGTCCATCAGGTGCTCGGCCGGGTCAGGACGGCCGAGCCGGGTGGCGAGCCCCCGGTACCGGCCCCAGTGGTAGGGCACCGCTCCGCCGCCGTGCGGCAGCACGAACCGCAGCCCGGGGAACCTGTCGAACAGGTCCGTCTCGACGAACTGCATGAACGCGGAGGTGTCCGCGTTCAGGTAGTGGGCGCCGAGCGCGTGGAAGTTCGGGTTGCAGGACGCCGAGACGTGCACCATCGCCGGCACGTCCAGCTCCACCATCGTCTCGTAGAGGGGGAACCAGTACGGGTCGGTGAGCGGCGGGGACGTCCAGTGGCCGCCGGAGGGGTCGGGGTTGAGGTTGCAGCCCACGAAGCCGAGCTGCTCGACGCACCGGCGCAGTTCGGCGACGCAGTCGTCTAGCTCCCCGCCGGGCGTCTGCGGCAGCTGGCAGACCGGCGCGAAGTTCCGCGGGAACAGCTCGGTCACCCGGTGCACCAGGTCGTTGCAGACCGCCGCCCAGGCGCGGGCGGTGGCCGGGTCGGGCACGTGGTGGGCCATCCCCGACGCCTTGGGGGAGAACAGCATCAGGTCGCCGCCGCGCTCGCGCAGCAGCCGCAACTGGTTGTTCTCGACGCTCTCGCGGATCTCGTCGTCGCTGATGGGAGCCTGTTCGGGCATCGGACGCGAGGCGCCCGCGAGCCGGGCGAGCTGCGCCTCGCGGAACGCCTGGTGCTGCGCCGGCGCGGTGGTGTAGTGGCCGTGGCAGTCGATGATCATGAATGCAGGGTCCTTGCTGGGCGTGGCGGGCGGTGCGGGCATGCACGGAGCCGGGCAGTGTCCCGGGTGCGGGCCGGCGGCGAGTGCCGCGGCCGGCTCACCCGCCGTCCGGGGCGTCGACGTAGGTGAGCCCCTTGTCCGCCAGCCGTTCCCGCATCGCGTTGACGTCCAGGCCGAGTTCGCCGCTCGCATAGCGCTCGCGCAGGCCAGCCTCCCTCGCCTCCCTGGCCCGGGACGCCTCCAGGACCTCGGCCGCCGCCGGGCGGGGCACGGTCACCACGCCGTCGTCGTCCGCGACGACCACGTCGCCGGGCATGATCAGCTGTCCGCCGCAGACCAGCGGGGTATTGACGTCGCCGAGCGTCTCCTTGACCGTGCCGAACGCCGAGACGTGCCGGGCCCAGACGGGAAAGCCCATCGCCTTCAGCTCGGCGATGTCCCGGCAGCCCGCGTCGATCACCACGCCGCGCACCCCTCGGGACGCGACCGAGGTGGCCAGCAGGTCGCCGAAGTAGCCCGCCTCGGAGGGCGAGGTGGGGGCAATCACGAGGACGTCGCCCGCACGGCACTGTTCGACCGCCACGTGGATCATCCAGTTGTCGCCTGGCGGCACGCTCACCGTGACGGCGGTGCCCGCGACGCGCGCTCCGGAGTAGACGGGCCGCAGCGCGGGGTCGAGCAGTCCCGTGCGGCCCTGCGCCTCGTGGACGGTGGCGACGCCGAACGCGCCGAGCGCGTCCACCGTGGCCAGATCGGTACGAGGGGGGTTGCGGACGACGATGCTCATGCCGCCTCCCCCCAGGGCAGCAGGGACACGTGCACGGCGTCCTCGCCGCTCTCGCCGCCGACGGTGCGGATGGCACGGTCGACGTCCTTCAGGCTGAAGGTGTGCGTGCCGAGCTTCTCCAGCGGGAAGCGGCCCGAGGCGAGCTGCTCCAGGGCGAGTTCGCAGGAGCGGTAGCTGTGCCCGCGTGCGCTCTTGAGGCTGATGCATTTCTCGGTGAGCTTCTTCAGCGGGAAGTCGGGGAAGGCGGCCACCTCGCCCTGCACCACCATCGTGCCCTCGCGGCGCTTGAGCGCGTCCACGCCGAGCAGCACCGGTGCCGTGCCCGCGCCCGCGGTGCAGTCCAGTACGACGTCGACGCCCCGGCCGCCGGTGATGTCGAGGACCCGGGTCAGGGCGTCCTCCTGCCTCACGTCGATGACGTGGTCGGCGCCCAGCTCCTTGGCGAGCGCGAGGCGGGCGGTGTCACGGGTGGTGCCGGTGACGATGATGCAGGACGCGCCCGCCTGCTTGCAGGCCACCACCTGCGAGAGGCCCTGCTGCCCCGGGCCCTGGATCAGCACCGTGGAGGCGTAGCCGACGCCCGCGGTGACCAGCGCCCACTCGATGCCGTTCGACAGCGGGGTGACGAGGCCGGCCAGCTCGGCCGAGACGCCGTCGGGCACCCGGTGGGTCACCGAGTTCCACGGCAGGTACAGGTACTGCGCGAAGCCGCCCCACAGGTGGTACGGGTTGTCCGCGGAGGTGTATCCGTAGCGCCGGGCGTCCGGGTTGGTGCGCCAGTCGGTGGCCTCGCAGTGGCGGTACTCGCCCTGGTGGCACCACTCGCAGCGGTAGCAGCCCACGTAGTGCTCGACGAAGATCCTGTCGCCCTCCGCGAGCCCCTTGCGCTCGGTGAAGGTACGGCCGGCCTTCGCGATGACGCCGACGTTCTCGTGGCCCATGATCACTGGGGCCTCGAACGGCGGCTTGCCGTACATCTTCACATCGGTGCCGCAGATTCCGGCCACCTCGACCTTGAGCAGGGCCCCGTCGTCGGGTATGTCCGGCATCGGGAACTCGCGCAGCTCCGTCGTACCCGGCGCCGTCCGCACCGCCGCCAGCACCTGCTCCGCCATGAACCTCTCCTCACCTCGGCGCTGTCTGCGAGGCAGCACCCTACCCTATGGCCTTATGGACTGACCATGCTACCTTTCCGCCCACGAGCTGCTTCGATCCCGTTCGATCACCTACGATCCGCTTCCATCCGGGCCGGCCGGCCGCCCCGAAAACCACGCGCCCACCGGCACCGCCGCACCGACACAAGGGAGACGGCTTCCGCCATGGCCGAACCGCACGACACCTCCGTACCGCGGCTCACCACCGTGACCCGCACGCAGGGCGACAACGCCGCACTGAAGGACGGAACGGTCACGCCGCACGGCTTCCGCTTCGCCTTCGAGGAGGTGCCCGTGCTGGTGCAGGCCTTCCGGCGGATGGTGCGCGGCCTCGAGTTCGACATCAGCGAGATGGCGCTCACCACCTACCTGGTCGCCAAGGAGCACGGGGCCCCCTTCACCGCCGTGCCTGCCTTCCTCGTCCGCGGCTTCCACCACGGGGCGATCCGCTTCGACCCGTCCTCCGGCATCCGGAGCCCCAAGGACCTCGAAGGCCGCAGGGTCGGCGTGAGCCGCGGCTACACCGTCACCACCGGCGTGTGGGCGCGCATGGTGCTCCAGGAGGAGCACGGCGTCGACCTCAGCCGGATCACCTGGGTGCTCTCCGGCGACGAGCACGTGAGCACCTACCGCCCGCCCGCCAACGTGGAGTCCATCGAGCCCGGCCGCACCCTGGAGGAGCTGATGGCCTCCGGGGACCTGGCGGCGGTGATCGGCGCGGGCTACGACACCCCCGACCTCGCCCCGCTGATCCCCGGCCCCGAGGAAGCCGGCTTCGCAGCCCTCCGCGAGCGCCGCCTGTACCCCATCAACCATCTGGTGGTGGTCAAGGACGAGCTGCTGAAGGAGCACCCGGGCCTCGGCGCGGACGTCTTCGACGCCTTCGCGCGTGCCAAGCTGCAGTACGTCGAGCGGCTGCGCGCCGGCGACATCGCCGACCCCGGCCCGGCCGACCGCATGTACCGGCGCGTCCTGGAACTGACCGGCGGCGCGGATCCGCTGCCGTACGGGATCGAGCCCAACCGCCAGACCCTCCAGACGCTGCTGGACAGCGCCGTGGACCAGAAGATCCTCACCCGCGCCCCGGCGCTGGAGGAACTGTTCGCCGAGGACACCCACGACCTGACGGCGTGAGTGGGGAACGGAAGAGACGGACGGGGCGAGAAGGACGGAGGAGGCGGCATGCGCATCGCACTCGCCGGTGACCACAACGGCATCGAGCTCAAGGCCCGGCTGACGCTCTGGCTGACGGAGCACGGCCACCGGGTCGAGGACCTCGGCGCCCACGAGGGCTCGGGGACCGTGGACTATCCGCCGCTGTGCGCCGCGGTCTGCCGGCAGGTGACCGGGGGCACGGCGGACCGGGGAATCGTGCTCGGCGGCAGCGGTCTCGGCGAGACCGTCGCCTGCAACAAGATCCGCGGCATCCGCGCCGGCCTCTGCCACGACGTGTGGAGCGCCGGCATCTCCCGCGGCAACAACGACTCCAACGTCCTCGTCCTGGCCGCCAAGGTGCTGTCGCCCGAGACCGCGGAGGAGATCGTGGCGGCCTGGCTGGAGACCGCTTTCAAGGGCGGTGTCCACCAGCGGCGCCTGGAGCAGATAGCCGAACTGGAGCGGGGCGCCGGGCTCGCCTGAACCATCGCGCACCCGGCCCGCCCCGGCCGGGTCCTTCTCCCGCGGCGGGGGCGGGCCGGACGGGCCTCCAGGCGGGCCGAACACGCACGGGCCGAACGCACCCAGGCCAGCACGCACGGGCCGAACGCACCCAGGCCGAACGCACGCGGGACCCGTGGCCGCACCCCGAAGGGCGGGCCCGGGTCCCGCGTGGCGACGCCGATTTGCCTACTCCGCGGCCGGCACCCCGCCCAGGAACGCGGCGATCCGTGCCGGCGCCGTCTCGGCGGTCTGCTCCGCCACCGGCACGTCCCAGTACTCGGCGTGCCCGAGGCACTCCTGGAGGAAGCGGGCGGCGGACGTCGCGTGCGAGTCGTCCTGGCCCGGCACGATCAGCGCGGGCACGTCAAGACCGATCAGGTCCTCCGGCTCGGGCCCGGGGACGGTGTCGCGGTCGAAGAGCAGCCGCACCATGCCGGACACCATCGTGTAGTAACGATCGGAGGCGGTGCGTGCGTAGCGGTCCGCGAACTCGGGGTCCCGCCGGATCACGTTGACCCAGGGGCCAAGACGCGGATCGGCGGTGAAGCCGGCGTCGCTGCCGCGGGCCAGCGCCACCACCTGCTCCAGCCCCTCCGCGTCCGCGTAGACGAGGTGGCGGGTGAAGCGGGCGTGCTGCTTCATCCGGTACCGGGCGCCGCCCGCGGGGGAGTAGAGCACCATGCTCAGCACCCGCTCGGGGTGGGCCACCGCGAGGGCGGCCGCGGTGGAGCAGCCGACGCAGCCGCCCATCAGATGGGCCCGTTCGATGCCGAGGTGGTCGAGCAGGCCCACGCCCTGGCGGACGTAGTCGGCCCACGAGACCCGTTCGAGCCGCCCGCCCGAGCCGCCCGACTCGCGCCGGTCGAAGGTGACGCAGGTGTAGTCCCGGGTGAGCCGGTCGAGCAGGCCCAGCCTCCGGTAGACACCGACGGTACGCCAGCCCTCCAGGGTGGCGTCGAAGCCGCCGGGCGAGAACATCAGCAGCGGCGGCCCCTCACCCGCCACCTCGTAACGGGTCACCAACCCGTCGATGACGGCGGTGGGCATTGGCTGCTCCTCTCCTCGGTGCTACTGGAACGCGGGTGACGGTGGAACACGTCCGGGCGCCGGGTGACGGCTGACGGCGGCACTGCTCAGTCCGCGGCGGCCGGCGGCACCGGCACGCCGCCGGCGACCTGCCGCCCGGCGCGGACGTCCTCGGTGTACGAGCTGATCGCGTCGAGGGTGATCCGCGCGACGTTGGCGTAGGTGTCCGGCGGATCGTCGATCGCGGTCGCCGCGTACCCGATGGCCGCGTGGGCCATCCGCATCCGCCCGTCGAGCCAGGGTCCGCCGCCGAAGCCGCCGACGACCGGTATCGAGACAGCCCCGGCCACGGCCGCGCCCACCACGGGACCCGAGTTGGTGAAGTTCAGCAGCACCGCGCCCGCGTCCTCAAGCCGCTTGGCCTCGGCGATCAGCGCGTCGCGCATCTCCACCGGCACCTGGTCGGCGGCCGACGGGACCGCGTTGTACTCCACGCCGTACCGCAGCGCGGTCTGCGGGGTGATCCCGAACTGCGCGAAGACCGGAATGCCGGCCCGGGTGATCGCCTCGACGGCCTCCGGGAAGTCGGGGGCCGCGTCGACCTTGACCATGTCGACGCCGGCCTCCTTGACGAACCTGATGGCCGCGCGCACCGCGCTGTCCGTGCCCTCCTGGAGCGGCCCGAACGGGAAGTCCGCGCTGAGCAGTGCCCGGCGCACCCCGCGCCGCACCGCCCTGGTGACCGTGACCATCTCGTCCATCGTCACCTCGAAGGGGTTCGAGTGCCCCCAGAGGTTCACGCCGACGGTGTCGCCGACCGAGACGATGTCCACGCCGGCCCGGTCCACGATGCGGGCGATCTGGTAGTCCCAGGCCACCACGCCGACGATCTTCTCGCCGTCGTCCTTCATCCGTTGCAGGCCGCGCACGCTGACCTTGTCGGGCATTGCCTCTCGCCTCTCCTCGAACCGCTCGATCCCGTTCCACACACCGCCTCCGGCCGTGCCCCACCGCGGGTGCGGTGGGGCACGGCCGGAGGGACCGGCTAGACCCTGAGCGCGGTGAGCAACTCGGTCACATCGCTCTCGTCGGCGGACAGCAGCAGCACCCGGGCGTACGGGCGCAGCGCGGCCACCGCGTCGTCCGCCTCGAAGTCCTCCCCGAGCACGATGCCCGCGGTGGTGATGCCGTCCGCGCCGCACAGCCGGCCGATGGCCGCCGCCCACTGCCGGCCGGCGTCCTCGGTCGCCAGCACGACCACCACGTCGGTACCGGTCAGCACCTCGCCGAGCAGCACCGGCCGGCCGTCCAGCCGGTGCAGCACGATCCGTGCGTCGCCCGTACCGGCGTCAGAGGCGGCCTGGCAGGTGTAGAACGTCGCCTTCGCCCAGGACCGGTGCGCGACCCGCTGGGCGATCGCCGTGGCCCGCTCGTCCAGGCCGATCACCCGCGCGTTGCGGGCCGGCCGGATCGGCACGTCGATCCGGAACCGCGACTCGCCGGGAGCGGTCGCGCGGGCGCACTCGCTGGGGTAGGCGGACGGCGCGCGCATGTCGGTGCCCGCCATGTCAGACCGAGGACTGCGGGACGCCGGGGGTCGCCCTGACCGCGTCACGGCACGAGTCCAGGAAGGACTCGGCCTGCGGCAGCACCACCGCCGCCGAGCGCACGCGGTGGTGCTCCGGGTCGACACCGGGCGGGGTGACGCCCTCGTCCCGCAGGGCGACGGCCGCCTTCCGCAGCTTCTGGCGGGCCTTGATGATCCCGCT
The DNA here is from genome assembly GCF_018327685.1 of Streptomyces sp. TS71-3. Lineage (NCBI taxonomy): Bacteria > Bacillati > Actinomycetota > Actinomycetes > Kitasatosporales > Streptomycetaceae > Streptomyces > Streptomyces sp. TS71-3. Next base: position 3,701,833 of record NZ_BNEL01000003.1, read on the forward strand.
GTCCGCGGGCACCAGACGCTCCTTGCTGCGGTCGACGATCGGCCCCATGCTCTCCTGGAGCGAGGCGTCCTGCATGGCGATGCCCGCCACGCCGGAGTAGGTCTCGCCGCGCTTCTGCGCCTCGCGGTCGATCAGGTAGTCGTTGTCCATGTTGGCCGCCGGCCGGTAGGTGCCCGGGATGTTCTTGCTGTGCACCCCGTGTCCGTCGATCATGGCCTGCCGCTCGGTCTCGGTGAGGGCGCGCACGGGGTGGTAGTCGAACGAGTAGGTCCAGCAGTTCTCGTCGTCGATCGGCACCCAGAAGTGGCCGTGCACCGGGTGGTCGCCGCGCGGCGGCACCATCGTGAAGGCGGGCATCACCCAGGGCGTGATACGCCAGTAGTAGGTGCCCTCCTCGGCGTTGCGGCGCGCGCCCACGAAGAGCCCGCCCTCGCTGTCCGCGACCTCGAAGAACGGCTTGGTGTCCTTCATGTTGTACTCGTTGCCCTTGGCGCCCTTGAAGAGCGGGTCCGTCTTCAGCCCGCCGGAGTGCAGGAAGGTCACGTGGCTGGAGTCGATGCCGCCCTCGAAGGCCTGCATCCAGTTGCACTGCTGCCAGCGCTTGGAGGTGTAGGTCTGCTCCGCCGGCACATGCACGAACTCGAACTCCGGCAGCGGGGGCTGCTTCGCCGGGTCGCCCATGTAGGTCCAGAGCAGGTCGCCGATCTTGACCAGCGGGTACGCGGTCAGCTTCACGTTCTGGCAGAAGCTGCTGTTGTCGGCCTCGGAGGGGACCTCGATGCACTGCCCCGTGTAGTCGTACTTCCAGCCGTGGTAGGGGCAGCGCAGCCCGGCCTGCTCGTTGCGGCCGAACCACAGGGACGCGCCGCGGTGCGCGCAGAACTCGTCGATCAGGCCGTACCGCCCCTCGCTGTCGCGGAAGGCGAGCATGCGCTCGGAGAGCAGCTTCACCCGCACCGGCGGGGAGTCGTTCTCGGGAAGCTCCTCGGCGAGCATGGCCGGTATCCAGTACTGCCGGAAGAGTTCACCCATCGGCGTACCGGGACCGGTCTGCGTCAACAGCTCATTGATGTCTTTTCTCAGCACGGCCGTTTCCCTTTCACGTGATGACCCGTCGGCGCAGGGGGTTCGACGGGCTGTGGCCCGGCGGGGCGGGCGCGGTCCGAGCCGGGCGCCGCCCGCGGCACGGAGGTCAGGGCTGCTCGGGAGGTATCTCGACGGTCAGCCCCTCCAGGGCCTCGCTGACCCGGATCTGGCAGGCGAGCCGGCTGGTGTCGCGCCGCTCGGAGACCGCCATGTCGAGCAGGTCCTCCTCCATGTCCCCCGGAGGGCCGACGAGTGGCGCGAACTCCTCGCCCACCCAGACATGGCAGGTCGCACAGGAGCAGTTGCCACCGCACTCCGCGACGATTCCGGGGACGCCGTTCTTGACCGCGGCCGACATGACCGACTCGCCGTCGTTGGCATCGACGGTGTACGTACGGCCGGCGCTGCCGATGAAGATCACTTTGGACAAGATCCTCATGTCCTCTCACGGTTGGGACGGTCCCCGGAGCAGCGGACATGTCGCTCACCTGAGCGACGTCCGTTGGTATGTCCATTAGACCAGACGGTTCCGGAGACAACAAGCATCCGCGTACGCACCGGATCGCGGCACATGCCGCGTGACCCTTTACCGCGACCCTCCGAGGCGCCATCGCTGACCTGCGGTTTCGCCCCTCGGGGCAGCCCCTGGGCGGCCCGGCGCTATCTCGGTGGGTCAGGATGCGGCCATGAAGACGCTGATCCTCCTCCGTCACGGCGAGAGCGAGTGGAACTCCCGGAACCTGTTCGCCGGATGGGCCGACATCGGCCTGACCGGCGTGGGTGAGGAGCAGGCGCGCCACGCCGGCCGGCTGCTCCGCGCCGCCGGTCTGCTGCCCGACGAGGTGCACACCTCGGTGCTCACCCGCGCGGTGCGCAGCGCGGGCCTCGTGCTGGCGGCGGCGGAGGCGGCGGATGTCCCGGTCACCACGCACTGGCGGCTGAACGAACGCCACTACGGCGCGCTCCAGGGCCGGGACCGCGCCGCGGTGCTCGCCCGCTACGGCGAACGGCGCTACCGGCACTGGCGCCGCTCCTACGACGGCACCCCGCCGCCCATCGACCCCGCCGAGCAGCGCGCCCTCGCGGACGACCCGCGCTATGCCGAGCTGGCGGGACGGCTGCCGCGCACCGAGTCCCTCGCGGACGTCACGGCCCGGCTGCAGCCGTGCTGGCGCGGCGTCCTCGCGCCCGCGCTGCGCACCGGACGGCGGGTGCTCGTGGTCGCGCACAGCAACTCCCTGCGGGCCCTCGCCGCCCACCTCGATGGGCTCGACCATGCCGAGATCATGACCCTCGACATCCCCACCGGCATGCCGCTGCGCTACGACCTCGACGACGACCTGGTGCCGCTGGTGCGCGGCGGCCGGTACCTGGAGCCCGAGATCGCCGCCCGGCGCGCCGCGGCCGTGGCCGAGGAGGGCCACAGGCGCCCGGAGGGCTCCGTGCGCGGGCGGCGGTGACGCCCGGCGACCGCTGTGACGCCTGGCGGTCTCGGAACGGCGTGCGCGGCTCCGCCTCCCGCACGCGGACGGGCGTGGCAGGTGCCGGTGACGTCGGATGCGACGACGCCCGTGCCGTTGACAGGGGGAAATTCATGGACTTAGGGTCCTACCAATGTGCCGCCGCGGTCTTCCCGCGTCCGACCCGCCGCCCGCCACTTCCGGCCCCCGCCGTCCGGCCGGGCTGCCGCGCAAGGACCGGTCCGCGGCCGTGCCGGCCCGGTGTGGGCCCCCGCCAAGTCCGAGCAGGAAGGGCCGCTGCATGGCCAAGGACGCAATCGTCAACGACAGCCTGGCGGCGAAGTTCGCCACCGAGAAGGACTCCCCGTACACGCGCTGGGTGGCCGACGAGGGGCTCGACATCATCGCCGCCCACTACGTGCCCGACCTGCGCACCGTGGAGCTGAAGCCGTGGGAGCGCCGCGGCGGACGCGGTGTCTTCGTCAACCACGAGGCCACCCGCACCTCGAACGACTGCTACGTGTGCGAGATCCCGGCCGGCGGCCGGCTCGCGCCCCAGCGGCAGCTCTTCGAGGAGATGATCCTCGTCCTCGACGGGCACGGCTCGACGAAGGTGTGGAACGACTCCGGCGCCGAGGTGACCTTCGAGTGGGGGCCGCACTCGCTCTTCGCGATCCCGCTCAACACCAACCACCAGCACTTCAACGGCTCGGGCCAGAAGACGGCGCGCTTCGTCTCCTCGACGAACCTGCCGCCCGTCCTCAACCTCTACGACGACGCCGACTTCGTCTTCGGCACGGCACGGGACTTCCCGGCCCGCTTCGACGGGGAGCCGGACTATTTCGCGCCCAAGGGTGAGCAGAAGGGCCTGCTGCTCGACACCAACTTCGTGGCCGACGCGGCGAACCTGCCGCTGGTCGAGGCCAAGGAGCGCGGCGCGGGCGGCGGCCACATCCGCTTCGCGATGGCCAAGGGCTCGATGAACAGCCACATCTCGCAGTTCCCCACGGCGACGTACAAGAAGGGGCACCGGCACGGTCCCGGCGCGCACGTCATCATCCTCAGCGGCACCGGCTACAGCCTGATGTGGCCGGAGGGCGAGGAGCCGCGCCGCTACGAGTGGGGCCCCGGCAGCCTGATCGTCCCGCCGAACATGTGGTACCACCAGCACTTCAACACCGGTCCCGAGCCCGGCCGCTACCTCGCGTTCAAGCACGAGGGCGTGTCCATCCGCAACGCCCAGGGCGTGCCGAAGGCGTGGATCAGCCAGCGGATCGGCGGCGACCAGATCGACTACGCCGACGAGGCGGCCGTGGTGCGCGAGCTGTTCGCCGAGGCGCTGGCCGAGCACGGTATGAAGCCCCAGATGGACGGCGTCTACGCCGCGGAGCTCGAAACGCTCCCGCCCAGGCCGTAGCCGGAGCGCCCGGCCCCGGTACGGCCGCCCGTGCGGCCCGCCTACTCCCCGGCGGGCCGCACGCGGCGTTCCCGGAACCGGCCGGGTCCGGTCCGGTCGGTCCGGCAGGGTGACCGACCGGGCAGCCGGCACCCGCCCCTGCGGCCCCGAACCACGACGAGGAGCACGCCCGTGACGCACACCGCCGACCACCACCCCCACGGGGCGCACTCCCACCACCACCCCCAGCACCCCGGTGACGACCGGCCGCGTACCGTCTACGCCGCCCACGTCCCCGACCACGACCACGTGCACGACGACGAGGCGCTCAGCCCGTTGGAGGAGAACCCGATCTGGCAGCAGGACAACGTCACCCTGCACAGCGTCGGCATCGACATCGGCTCCTCGGGCACCCAGGTGGTCTTCTCGCGGCTGCACCTGCGCAGGATCAGCGAGGACCTGACCAGCCGCTACATCGTCGTCGACCGGCGGACCGAGTACCGCTCGCCGGTCGAGCTCACCCCCTACGCCGACGCCGAGCTCATCGACGCCCGCGCGCTCGGCTCGATCGTCGACCGGGCCTACGGCGCGGCCCGGGTCGACCCCTCCGCCGTGGACACCGGCGTGGTGATCCTCACGGGCGAGGCGCTGCGCCGCCGGAACGCCGAGGCGATCGCCCGGGTGCTGGCCGAGCGCGGCGGCGAGCTGGTCAACGCCACCGCCGGCCACCACATGGAGGCCATGCTCGCCGCCTACGGCTCCGGTGCGGCGAAGGCCTCCTACGACACCGGGCGGCGCATCCTCGTCGTCGACATCGGAGGCGGCACCACCAAGCTGGCCGTGCTGGAAGCCGGCCGCGTCGCCGGCACGGCCGCCCTGCACATCGGCGGCCGGCTCCAGGTCGTCGACGATCAGGGCACGATCGTCCGCCTGGACCCGGCCGGCCGGGACCACGCCGAGCGCGCCGGATTCCACTGGGGGCTCGGCGACACGGCCGGCCCCGGGGAACTTCAGAGCGTCGCGGAGACCATGGCGGACGCCCTGATCACCGCCCTCACCGCCACGCCGCTGCCCGCCGAGGTCGAGAAGCTGTACCTCACCGAGCCGCTCACGCCGCTCGGGCCGATCGACGGAGTGATGTTCTCGGGCGGCGTCGCCGAGTACGTCTACGGCCTCCAGCCGCGCTCCTTCGGCGACCTCGGCGCGCCGCTCGGGCGCGCGCTGCGCCGCCGGGTGGACTCGGGCGCGCTGCCCTTCCCGCTGCTGCCGGCCGGAGAGTGCATCCGCGCCACGGCGCTGGGCGCCTCCGAGTACAGCGTGCAGCTCAGCGGGAACACCGGATGCATCACCGCCCCCGACGCCCTGCTGCCGCGCCGCAACCTCCAGGTCGTCAGGCCCGAGTACGAGCTGGGGGAGACGGTCGACCCCGGGGCCCTGACGGCCGCCGTGCGCACCCACCTGGCCGCCCTGGACGCCGGTCCCGACGGCGCGGAGGTCGCCGTCGCCCTGACCTTCACCGGACTGCCCGGATACGACCGGCTGAGCGCGTTCGCGCGCGGCATCCGGGACGCCCTCGCCGAGCGGATCTCGGCCGGCCGGCCGGTGTACCTGATGCTCGACGGAGACGTGGCCATGACGCTCGGCCGGCTGCTCCGCGAGGAACTCGGAGTCACGAACGACCTCCTCGTCATCGACGGGCTGAGCCTGCACGACTTCGACTACATCGACATCGGCAAGCTCCGCCACCCGTCCAACACCGTGCCTGTCACCATCAAGTCCCTCGTGTTCAGCGCGGACCCGCTGTCCCGGCAGGCGCCCGGCGCCTGAGGGCAGGGCCGGCGTCGGCGGCCAGGGGAACAAGGCCGAAGGGTGTGACCCCGAACGGGCGGAACCGGGTTCTCGCCCAACGGGCGGAGCCCCTGCCGTGCGCCCGACGGCGCTCCCGATCACCATCGTTGCCGTTGCCGTTGCCGTTGCGTTGCCGTTGCGTTGCCGTTGCCGACCGCGGACCGCCGACCGCCGACCGCCGTGCCCCCGCCCCCGGGTCTGTTCACCGGGAGCGGGGGCGCCGTTCTGCGGGGCGTGGTCAGACCACGTGTGCCGGGTCCCCGGACGGGGCGGTGATGAGGGACTTGAGGGAGGTGCCGGAGTCACGGGCGAGGTCGGCGGGAATGGTGGCGCCCTTGTCGAGGGCCCTGCGCACGGCCATGTAGTCCGCCGGGCGGTTCACGGCGTCGGCCGCGATCAGGCGGCCCTGCCGGTAGTAGAGCACCGAGAACCGCTCGTCCTCGGGGTCACCGCGGAGGACGTACGCGTCATGGCCCTGGGAGAGCCCGGCGATCTGGAGCCGCAGGTCGCCCTGGAACGACCAGAACCACGGCACCTGCGGCGAGCCGGCGGGCTCGCGGTCGAGCAGGCTCGCCGCCGCCACCTGGGCCTGTGCCACGGCATTGTGCACGGACTCAAGCCGCACCGTGCCCCGCCCCGTCACCGGATGCGGTTGCACGGTGCAGTCGCCGGCCGCGACCACTGCCGGGTTGCTGGTGCGCGCGGCGGCATCCACGACGATGCCGCCCTCGCAGGTCAGGCCGAGCTGCTCGGCGAGTTCGGTGCGCGGCGCCGCGCCCACGCCGACCAGCACCACGTCGGCGGGCACCAGCACCCCGTCCTTTAGCCGGACGCCGGTCACCCGGCCACCGGTGCCCTCGAAGCCGGCAACGCCCGCGGAGAGCCGTATCTCGCTGCCGCGCCGCCGGTGGGCCGCCGCGTAGAAGTCCGAGACGACGGGGGCCACGGCCCTGCCCATCAGCCGGTCCGCGGCCTCCAGCACCGTCACCTGCGCCCCGAAGGAGCGCCCCGCCGCCGCGGCCTCCAGGCCGATGAAGCCCCCGCCGACCACGGCGACCCGGGGCCCGCCGGCCAGCAGGCCGCGCAGCCGGGCCGCGTCGTCGTGGTCGCGCAGGTAGCAGACACCGTCCAGGTCCGCGCCCGGCACGTCGAGCCGCCGGGGTGCGGCGCCGACGGTGAGCGCCAGCCGGTCGAAGGGGAGCTGCCGGTCCTGGTCGGTGGTGGCCACTCCCGAGCCCGCGGGGCCCGATCCGGTGAGCCGCACCCCGGTCACCCGCTCGCCGGAGACAAGCTCGATCCCCGTCTCCCGGTAGAAGGAGGGGGAGCGGAAGGCCAGCGCCTCCGCTTCTGCCTCGCCGGTCAGGAACTCCTTGGAGAGCGGAGGCCGCTGGTAGGGCGGCTGGGATTCCTCTCCGACCAGGGTGATCGGCTCCGTGTCGCCGAGCTCGCGCAGCGACACGGAGAGCTGGAGGCCCGCCTGGCTGGCTCCGACGATCAGTGTGCCGCCGCTCATCGTGTCCTCCGCTCAGCGCGTCGAGCCATACGGTCCCTCTGCCGGCCCACCGGGCCGCACAGGGGGTGCGGGGACGGCCCGGACGCGGTCGCCCGCTCTGGGCCCGGACGCTGATCTGTGCGTAGCATCGGCAAATCTCTCTGACTCAGAGCTATTAATGTAGGACCATTAAACCATCAGGGTCTGGTGTCCGGAAAGAGTGCGCAGGGGGGCGCCCGGGAGGGGGGTGTGCGGGGCGCGGAACGCTGGGTGACCGGCGCATGGATCTCCCGGTGGATCCGTTGACGGTCCAGGGGTCCGTTGATATAACGGTTAGGCCATTAGGGATGAAGGTGGTTATGTCTGTTCCGTACAGGTCAACCACCGTGGACAAGACGGCAGTTCGAGCACAGGGCACGCTCGCCGCGCCCGCGTCACCCCGCCGGGCGGCGGACGGCTTCCGGCCGTCAGCACTTCCCGGAAGCGAAGCCCATCGAATATCGCACCGCGTACCCCCGGGCGCCCCGCCACGCGGCGGGCCCGCCCGCCGGGAGCGTGCCGCGCCCGCTGACACAGAGGAACCCGCGCGGCACACCGGAACACCGACGGTCGACTGCGAACGCCGGCCCGGGCCGGCGCCGAGACCAGGAGGAGCAGAACTGTATGAGCGGCAAAAAGGGCCGGGTCTTTCTCAGGGGGATCACCTCGGAGACGTACGGGCTGAAGGAGTTCCGGCGTCAGCAGCTCGACGCCCCGCGGGTCCGCGACGACTCGGTGGTGGTCGACGACGCGAAGGTCGCCCACTCGGGCGACTCGGAGAAGTCCCGCACCTGGTGGCGCATCGGCCCCGGTGACGACCCCTTCCTCACCCAGACCCTCCAGGTCCACTTCGTGGAGCTGCCCCCGCAGTCGTCCAACCACGGCCACGGCCACCAGAACGAGGCCGCCTTCTACATCCTCGAGGGCCGTGGCTACGAGATCCACGACGACCAGCGCTACGAGTGGGAGAAGGACGACCTCGTGATCGTCCACACCGACTCGGTGCACCGGCACTTCAACCCCTATGACGAGACGGCCCGCTGCCTGATCTTCAAGGGCAAGTCGATGTGGATGTACGCCGGCCTGATCCAGCAGGGCCGCAGCGGCCCGGTGGAGGACGAGGACCGCTTCGGTCCCCGCGAGGACTGGTCGCAGATCTGGACTCCGGACGTGGAGAAGCGCCGCAAGGTCGTGAAGTCCGCGGACACCACCTGGGAGACCACGCCGCTCGGCCGGGTCCGCAGGCTGTCGGGCCCCGGCGACGACGTGCGCACCTTCAGCGTCGACGCCTTCGTGCTGGACATCCCCGCGGGCAGCCGGTCCGGCAAGCGCTGGCACATGGCCGACGAGGTGCTCTACGTGCGCTCCGGTTCCGGCTACAGCCTGCACTGGGAGGTGGAGGCGGAGATCGCCGAGAAGTACTACGCGCGCGTCGCCAAGGAGCCCACCCGGCACGAGATCAAGCCGGGGGACACCCTCTACGTCCCGCAGAACACCGTCGCGCAGCACTTCTCCGCCGACGGCGAGCCGCTGGTGCTGATCTCCGGTCAGAACCGGCTGTTCAAGCAGCTCGGCTACGACAACGTGGTCTACCTGGAGAACGCCCCCGAGTACGACGCCCAGGCGTAGCACCGCGAGGCGGCCGGCGGGCACCCGCCCGTTCCCGGCCGCCGGTTCCACCGCAGTCACGAGGGGCCCCGAAGCCAGCGAGGAGCGAGATGCCGGAACAGAGCCGAACCGCAGCAGCCGTCTGGTCCGATCCGGACTTCGCCCGAGCCTGGCTCGGGGCCGACCCGCAGGGCGCTGCCGACCTGCTCGAACTACCCCGCGGGATCGCGGCCGCCCTGGTCGCCGAGACCACGCCGGAGCCGGGGCTGATCGTCGATGTCGCGGGAGGCGCGGGCAAGTTCCTCGCCGTCCTGCTCGACGCCTTCCCCTCGGCCCGGGGAGTCTTGCTGGACGCCTCCGACACCATGCTCGACCGTGCCAAGACGGACCTCGCACGGTTCGGCGAGCGGGTCGACTTCCGGATCGGCGACATGACGCAGCTGCGCGCCGCGGGCGTCCCCGAGGGCGCCGGTGCCGTGCTGTCCTCACGCGCCAGCCACCACCTGGGCCGCGAGGAACTGCACGGCTTCTACCGCGAGGCGGCCGGGCTGCTCCGGCCGGGCGGCTGGCTGATCAACCTCGACCACATCGCGCCGGACGACGCGGTGTGGGACCGCCGCTACAGGACGGTGCGCACCCGCTTCACACCGCCCCGGCCCTCGGCCACCGCCCACCACCACGACGGGCCGCTGCCGACCGTCCGCGACCACGTCGACGGCTACCGCGCCGCCGGGGTGAGCGAGGCGGACATCGCCTGGAAGGCCTTCTACACCTGCCTGTTCGTGGGCCGGACACCGCCGGCCTGAGCAACCGGCGGGCATGCCGGCCCTCGCCACCGACCCGGCACGCCCGCCCCACCGCCGCACCGGCCCCCACCCCGCGGCCGGCGGCCACCGTTCCACCGGCCCGCGCACCCCGAACAGCCGGCCTCCCCGCGCCCGGATCACCGGACGGCGCAGCGGCACACCTCAACCCGGCGCCGGACGGGCCGTCGGGCAGGGCCCCACCCGGCCCCACCGTCCGCAGGTGCCGCACCCGCCGGAAGATCCGCCGGTGCTCACCGCCCTCACCCCCCGCGAGGCCTGCCGGCCCTTTTCCGCCGGCGACCGCCCTGTTCACGCCGCCGGGCCGCCCGGCCGCACCACCCGCAAGAGCCGCGCAAGGATCACCATGACCATCGACATCGAACCGGGCACCGGCCGGGACCACGGCCCGCGCCGCGCGCTGCGCGGCCGGCACCTGCACAGGTGGCTGCACGTCAGCCTGCCCCTGCTGATCGCCTTCTCGGTCGCCCAGTTGAGCAAGTCCTCCATCGGCGTCATCGTCGCCGACGGCCCCTTCAGCCACCAGTTCGGCCTGGACAAGCACCCCGGCTCGGTGGGCTGGCTGACCAGCCTCTTCCTGTACGCGTACGGGGTCGCGCTGTTCCTCTGGGGATTCGTGCTCAAGCGCATCGGGCCGCGCAAGTCGATGCTCATAGGCACCGCGATCTGGGTGGTCGCGCTCGCCCTGCCGCCGTTCGTGAACACCCTCAACCAGCTGTACGGGACCAGGATCCTGCTCGCCATCGGCGAGGCCTGTTTCTATCCGGTCGCGCACACGCTCACCGCGCGCTGGTTCCCGATGCACGAACGGGCCCGCGCCAACGCCTCCTGGCTGTCCGGGATCTTCGTGGGGTCGGCCCTCGGCAGCTCCCTGACCACCACCATGCTCTCCTCCGCCGGGTGGCGCGCCACCTTCTTCGTGCAGGCGGTGGTGGCCGCACTGTTCGCCTTCTGCGTGGTGCTGGTACTCCTCCAGGACCGCCCGGACTCCTCGCAGGGGGTGAGCGAGGAGGAGGTGAAGCACATCGTCGAGGGCCGTTTCGAGTCGACGACGGTCATCCCGAAGCGGGGCCCCGAGTCACCGTTCCGCAACTACCGGTACTGGCTCACCATGCTGATGTACATCGGCACCAACGCCCCGTTCTACGGACTGGTGACCTGGGTGCCGCTGTACCTGCGCGACGAGCGCCACGTCGACCTGGGCGACATCGGGCTGCTGCTGACGGTGGCCAACGTGCTCTCGATCATCGTGATGGTCCTGGTGGGCCGCGCCTCCGACCGGAAGGTGAAGCGTGCGGGCTGGGCAGCATGGGGGTTCGCCATCGAGGGCATCGGGATCGCGGGCACGGCGCTGTTCGGCAACGCCGGCGTCGACAGCTTCTTCATCTTCCTCGGCCTCGCCGGCAACGCCTGGTGCGTCGTCACCAACTGGACGCTGCTGCACAGCCTGATGCCGACGCGCCAGTCCGAGTACTCCAGCAGTGTCTTCTCCTCGCTGACCAACCTGGTCGGCGCCGCGCTCCCCGGCCTGATGGGCACCCTGCTGACGGCCACCGGCTCCTACACGGCCGGCTTCGGCGTGCTGTTCTTCTCGGTCGTGGTGTCCCTCGGCTGCTGCCTGGTGCTGCGCCCGCAGGGCTACTGACGCCGGCGCCCCCGGACTGATCGGGGCGGAGCCCCGTCTTGAAGGGGCGCGGGGAACGGCGCGCCCAGCCACGACGCGACCTGCGGGTCGCCACCGGCCGATAGCGGCAGTCTCTGCCGTCTTCGGACCACCGGCAGGTGCGGATCACCGGCAGGTGGTGGGTTGCGCGCGCAGTTCCCCGCGCCCCTTGACCGGGCCCAGCCCCGCCCTTCAGGGGCGCGGAGCTGGGCCGATATGCGACTCCGCCGCGTCGGCGCGACAAGCCCTGACGAGGCCGCCAGGTTGTCACCGGCGGAAGGGGCTGTCCCGGTCCCGTCCGGGGCACCGGAGCGTGGGCACGCCGACGCGAGGGGACGCCCAGCGCGACGGGACGGTCAGCCCGCGGGATGGTCAGCCCCGGGTCACGGTGTCGGCGACTTCAGCGCCCTGCTCCGGCTCGTCCAGGCAGAGCCGGTCGGCCGTGCGCGTCAGGTGCTCCCGCATGATCCGCGCACCGCTCTCCGCGTCACCGGACTTGATGGCCGCCAGGATCGCGCGGTGCTCCTCCAGACCCCGGTGGCCCATCTCGGGGGCCGTGCTCTTCGCCGTGCGCAGCGACATCAGCAGCGGGCCGTGGAAGGAGCGCACCAGCATCTCGAACGCGGTGTTGTGCGTGGCCGCGGCGAGCCGGGTGTGGAACTCGGCGGAGAGCGACACGTCGTACTCCCCGCTGGCCAGGGCCGCCTCCTGGCGGTCGCAGATGGACGTCAGGGCGGCGATGTCCGCCTCGTCCGCGTGGGCGCAGAGGTTCGGGATGATGCCGACCTCCAGCACCAGGCGTACCTCGGTGACCTCGGTGGCCGTCACCGACGACAGGGTGAGCAGGTCGACGATGCTGGCGCCCACCCGGTCGCTGGTGGGCTGGGTGACGAAGGCGCCGCCGTGGGCGCCGACGCGGATCTCCACGAGGCCGCCGGCCTCCAGGACCCGCAGGGCCTCGCGCACGGTGACTCGGCTGACCCCGAACCGCTCGCACATCTCGCGCTCCGGGGGGAGGCGGTCGCCCGGTGAGAGCTTGCCCTCGTGGATGAGCGTGCGCACCTGGTCCACGATCAGCGCGGAGATCCGCCGGTCGTTCACGGGACTCAGCAGGCGGCCGGACTGGCCGTCCGCACTGTTCGCGGAGGCTCGGCGGGGCGGCATAAAAGGGTCCTTTCGTTACGCGTTGACGAGTCTAGCTTAGCGGAATAGGGTATGACCAATAGTCCCTGGGTGTGTTCTACCCTCCGCCCGCCGGCCGACTCGTCCCCACAGTGACATCCACGCGCGCGTGCGCGCGCGAGAACAGGGAAACCCGCGGCAGCCGCTGCGGCGCTGCGGCCCGGCCTCCGGCCGCGGTCGCCACCCGGCGGTGGGTAAGTATCGGCGATCCCCCGACGAGGTGCCAGCGTGGACGAAGGACTGCCCGAGCGAGCCCGTGCCGCGGTGGCCGAGGAGCCCTGCACGACACGGCTGCGCGATCTCCCGCTGCCCAGGCCCGGGGCGGACGAGGGCCTGCTGAAGGTGGAGGCCACCGGTGTCTGCGCGGCCGACTGGGAGAGCTACCTCCGCGGGCCGGGTGGTGTCATCCTCGGCCACGAGACGGTCGGGAGGGTGTCGGCGCTGGGGGAGCGGGCCGCCGAGCGCTGGGGGGTGGCGGTCGGCGACCGGGTCGCCGTGGAGGAGTTCCTGCCGTGCGGCGCCTGCCGCCCCTGCCGCCGGGGCGACTACCGGCTGTGCCGGGCCGCCGGCGAGGGCGGAGCACCCCCGCCCCCGGGCTACGGCCGCACACCGGTGGACGCCCGGCCCGGCCTGTACGGCGGTTTCAGTGAGTACCTCTACCTGCATCCGCGCGCCGTCGTGCACCCGGTGGGCGATGCCGTCGACGCCCGTGCGGCCACCCTCTTCGCGCCGCTGTCGAGCGGTATCCGCTGGGTCAGGCGGCAGGCGCGGCTGCGCGCCGGGGACACCGTCGTGGTCGCCGGCACGGGCAGGCGGGGCCTGGGGTGCGTGCTGGCCGCCCATGACGCGGGCGCCGGCACCGTCGTCGCGGTGGGCCCGGCCGCCCACTGGCAGCAGCTCCACCTCGCCAAGCATCTCGGCGCCGGCCACGTGGTCTTCTGCGACGAGGAGGACGCGGTGGACGGTGTGCTGGAGCTGACCGGCGGGCGCGGCGCGGACATCGTCGTGCACCTCATGCCCGAGGCCGGCACCGTCGCCGACGCCGTCGCGATGTCCGCCGCCCGTGGCGCGGTCGTGCTTGCGGCGCCGGACGTGGGCCGGCCGGCGGCCGGCTTCCCCTACGAGACCGTGGTGCGGCGCGAGCTGCGCCTCGTCGGCGCGCAGGGGCACGACCACCGGTCGGTGGAGCGCGCGCTCGACATCATCAGGTCCGGGCGCTACCCGCTGCACCTCCTGACGACCCATCACTTCCCGGTGGCCGAGACCGACTTGGCGCTGCGCACCGCGGCTGGACGCACCGGCGTGCACGCCCTGCACGTCAGCGTGGGGATGTAAGCGCCGGTTCCCGCGGGGCGCCATAGCGGTGGCACCACGTCGTACCACTCCCGGCACACCTCCCGCCGTGCCCCGTGCGGACGCATACGCTCCGTAATCGCAGGAGTGTTGAAGAAAAGCGTGCCGCTTCTATTGCAATGGTCATACCGTCAGCCCAGAATGACAGGGATTTTTCGCGGCGGTAACCCATCGATATCAGCCACTGCCCGGTCTTCCCCGTGGGCCTCTACCGGAAGTTGACCGCATGCACCATGAGCGTGAAGCGCAAGAGCAGTACCAGCGGCAGGAACAGCGGGAGCCGCACGGGTCACGGCACCCGGGCGCCCGCCGCAGACGGCGCATTCCGGCCAAGTCGGCGGGAGCGGCGCTGCTGGCCGTGATGCTGACCGCCTGTTCCAGCGGTCTGGCCGCCACCACCACCGAGGTGGCCCCGGCCCAGCAACCCGAGAACCTGCTGCCCAAGGCGTCCGAGGAGGGCAAGGTCCTCTGGTACACCACCTTCGCCGACGACGACGTGGACGGCATGATCGCCGCCTTCCAGAAGAAGTACCCGAAGGTCAAGGTGGAGGCGCTGCGGCTGAGCGCCGACAAGCTCCCCTCCCGCCTGGTCACCGAGCAGCGCGGCGGCAAGTACAACGCGGACGTCATCACCGCGGACAGCGAGCCCGTCTACCAGCTCATCAAGGTGGGCACGCTCGCCCCGTACCGCGTTCCGGAGACGCCCGACCTGCCCAAGGAGCTGAAGAGCCTCCCGGACGGCTACGGCAACGTCGTGTACGTCAACACCAGCGCCATCGCATACAACCCGAAGTCGGTTGCCTCCCAGCACCTGCCGGTCCCCAGCTCCATCGAGGACCTCACCAAGCCGGTGTGGAAGGGCCGCTTCTCGATCGACCCCAACGCCATCAACTGGTACGAGGGCCTGATCACGGCCATGGGCCACGACAAGGCCCTCGCCCTGGTGAAGAAGCTCGGCGACAACGCGCCCCGGCTGGTGGAGAGCCACACCCAGTCCCTGACGGAGGTCCAGTCGGGCGAACCGGCCGCCGTGGCCAACGCCTACGGCTACAAGGCCGCGAAGCTGGCCAAGAAGACGCCCGATCGGATCGCGTTCGCCAACACGGACCCGCTCCCGTCGGCCGCGGTCCTCGCGGAGATGGCGAACAAACCGCCGCACCCGGCCGCGGCCAAGCTCTTCATCGACTGGATCATGTCGAAGGCCGGCCAGCAGCAGGTCGTGAGCATCAGCAACCACGTGTCGCTGAGCGACCAGGAGCACAACGACGACTCGGTGTGGAACCCGGGCAAGTGGAAGCCCGCGTGGTCGACGCCGGTCATCCCCGCGGACACGTACGACCGCTACCTGGACGAGTACCAGAAGGCGCTGCACGCCGCCTGACGTGCCCACGCGGCGGCACCCACCACACGGCCCGCCGCGCCGGGCACACCCCCTTCACTCCCGTTCCCGACTCGCCCCGTCACCCCCGCCCTGACACCAGCCCTACCCACCGACCTCCCAGGACGGCCACGCCATGAGCCTGATCAGCCGCTCCCGCCCCGGTGCACCACCGGCCCGAGCCCCGCTGCGCCCCGCCCGCACCACCCGACTGAGCACCGCCCTGGAGTGGTTCCGCGACCCCCGCCACATCCTGCTGGCCCTGGTGGCCCTCGTGGTCGCCTACCTGGCACTGGTGCCGGCCGCCACCATGCTGGTCGCCAGCCTCCAGTCGTCCTTCCTCAACACCGGGCCGGTCGAGTGGACCCTGCGCCACTACACGGAGACGCTGGGCAGCTCCGACTTCTGGGTGCTGGTGGGCAACTCCTTCGCCTATGCCGCGGCCACGGCCGTCCTGTGCACCGTCATCGGCTTCGGGCTCGCCTACCTGGTGACCCGGACCAACACCCCGGCGAAGTTCTTCGCCCAGGTCGCCGCGCTGGTCCCGCTGATCATCCCGGGCATCCTCAACACCGTCGCCTGGGCCCTGCTGTTCGCACCGAACACCGGCGCGCTGAACGTTCTGCTGCGCGACCTGCACCTGCCGACGTTCGACATCTACTCGCTGGCCGGCATGGTGCTGGTGCAGTCCATGCACGTCACGCCCGTGGCCTTCCTGATGGGCACCGCTGCCTTCACCTCCATGGACTCCTCCCTGGAGGAGGCCGCCCTGAGCTCGGGAGCACCGCCCTTCCGCGTCTTCCGCACCATCACCGCCCGGCTCATCAGGCCGGCCATCATGTCGGCGGCCCTGCTGATGTTCGTGCAGACCATCTCGACGTTCGAGGTGCCGCAGCTCATCGGCGTTCCCGGGCACACGTTCGTGTTCGTCAGCCGGATCTACAAGGCCCTGCAGACCTTCCCGACCGACTACGGAACCGTCGGTGTCATCGGCATCTTCATCCTCGTCGTGGCCACCCTCGGGCTGTGGCTCTCGCGGCGGATGAGCGGGTCGGGCGCCGCCGCGCAGACCATCACCGGCAAGGGCTTCAGGCCCACCGTGACCGACCTCGGCCGGTGGCGGTGGCTGGGCTTCGCCATCTTCGTGCTGTTCTTCATCGCGGCCGTGGTGCTGCCGCTGCTGATGCTGCTCTGGTCGTCGCTGCTGCCCGGCTACGAGCCGCCGTCGCTGTCGGCGCTGCACCACCTCACCCTGGCCAACTACCGTGAGCTCCTCGACACCCCCGCCCTCACCTCCTCGGTCCGCAACAGCCTGATCACCGCCGTGCTCGCCGGTGCCATCGTCACCGTGCTCAGCTCGCTCGTCGCCTACATCACCGTCAAGACCAAGGTGCGCGGCAGGGGCGTGCTCGACGCGCTCGCCACGGTCCCGCTCGCGGTGCCCAGCGTCGTGATGGGCGTCGGCATCCTGTACTGGTACCTGACCGTCCCGATGCCCTTCCAGATGTACGGCACGCTGACGATCCTGGTGATCGCCTTCGTGACGATCGGGCTGCCCTACGGGCTGCGGTACATCGTGCCCGGCATGTCCCAGATCAAGGACGAGTTGGAGGAGGCCGCGGCCGCCAGCGGCGCGACGTGGCTGCGCACCTTCCGGCGCATCTACGTGCCGCTGCTGGTGCCCTCGCTGCTGGCCGCCTTCCTGTACACGGTCATCGTCGCGTTCCGCGAGATCTCGGCCGCCATCTTCCTCTACACCCAGGACACCCAAGTGGTGTCGGTGACGATCTACCAGGAGTGGTCCAACGGCAGTTACCCGATCGTGGCCGCCCTCGGCGTCGCCATCGTCGTCTTCCTCGCCGTGATCGTCGCACTGGTCCGCCTGCTGGGCAGCAGGACCGGGCTGAACCGTCAATGAGCCTGAGTACTCAAAGGAGAGTGTCGTGATCGAGGTACGCGGCCTGGTCAAGCGTTTCGAGGGACGGGCGGTGTCACGCAACGCCGTCGACGGTATCGACCTGGAGGTCCCCGAGGGAAAACTCGTCACCTTGCTCGGCCCGAGCGGCTGCGGCAAGACCACCACCCTGCGTCTGATCGCCGGGCTGGAACGGCCCGACGCGGGCCGGATCACCATCGGCGGCAAGCTGGTGTGCGCGCCCGAGGAGGGGGTGTTCGTGGGCGCGCACCAGCGGCCCATCGGCGTGGTCTTCCAGTCGTACGCGGTCTGGCCCCATATGACCGCCATCGAGAACGTGATGTTCCCGCTGCGGTCCGGGCAGAAGCGGCTGCCGCGCGCCGAGGCGCGCCGCCGTGCCATGGAGGCCCTCGACCTGGTCGGCCTCGCCGACCTCGCCGACCGGCCGTCGCCCGCGCTCTCCGGCGGCCAGCAGCAGCGCATCTCCCTGGCCCGCGCCCTGACCAGAGAGCCCGAGGTCCTGCTGCTGGACGAGCCGCTGAGCAACCTGGACGCCGGCCTCCGTGACCGGGTCCGCGACGAGATCCGGGGGGTGCAGCAGCGCCTCGGCATCACCACCGTCTTCGTCACCCACGACCAGGACGAGGCGCTCGCGGTCTCCGACGAGGTGATCGTCATGGACCGCGGCCGGATCGTGGAGCGCGGCGCGGCCCAGGAGATCTACGCCGCGCCCCGCGAGGAGTTCACCGCGCGCTTCATGGGGATCTCCAACAGCCTGCCCGGCACGGTCCTGTCCCTGGGCGGCAAGACCGTCGAGATCGACCTCCCTCAGGGCAGGCTGAGCTGCCTGCCCACGGGCACGCTGAGCGAGGGCACTAGCGTCAACGTCTTCCTGCGCCCGGAGAGCCTGGTGCTCTCCCGCAAGGACCCGTCGGGTCGCGGCTGGAAGGGCACCGTCGAGTTCAGCATCTACCACGGCGACTGCTGGGACTACCACGTGCGCGTCGGCGACACCCTGCTGCGCTCGCGCATGTACCGGGAGAAGATCGGCCTCGCGCACGGCGACCCGGTCTTCGTGGTCCCCGAGGAGGAGAGCGCCATCGCGATCGCGGTGAGCGAGGACTCCACCGGCGCCGCTCCCTCGGACCCTGACGCGGCGACGTCGCTCTCGGCCACCGGTGCGAAAGGCGGCACCGTTCGGTGACGGCCGGGGCCCCGGCCATGGACCGGTGGGGGGCCGGGGCCCCGGCGCTGCCCGCCTGCCTGTGAAGGGGCCGGGGGGCGGATCGGGCTGACCCCGCGTCGAGGGGCGCGGGGAACTGCGCGAACGGCCCCCCACCGGTGGTTGGCCGGGCTCGTACCGCAAGCGGCAGGCTGGACCGGATCTGGCGAAGCCCTAAGGCACATCCGTGGCGCGACCCGGCCGGGGGCTTCCTCACACGTGCAGCAGGCCGCTCAGCTCATCCGCGTGCAGCGGGACCGCGTAGACGTTGGTGCCCGGCTGGTACTTGCGGCCGCCCTCGCCGAGGTCGCCCACGTCCACCGGGTCGAACCCGATGTCCCGGATCAGCCCGGACACCACCGCCTTGGCCTCGGAGTCGGTGCCGGCGACGGGGATCGCCAGCCGCTCGGGGTCGCCCTTCGGGCGGACGGCGTCGCGCAGGGTGTCCCAGTAGATCGCGTTGAACGCCTTCACCAGGTTCGCGCCGGTGTACTCCCTGATCTTCTCGCTGGACGTGGTGGCCTCGCCGTCCAGGTCGGAGTCGTGCCCGTCCCGCTCGGGGTAGTAGTTGACGGTGTCGATGACGAGCTTGCCGCGGAGCTGCGCGGCGGGCAGTTCCCGGTAGCGGCCGTACGGGATCGACACGACGACGACCTGGCCGAACTCGGCCGCCTCTCGCGGCGTCATCGCCTGCACGGACCCGCCCATGCGGGCCGCCAGATCCTCGAGCGTCTCGGGGCCGCGTGAGTTGCTGATGGCCACCTCGTGGCCGATCCGGGCGAAATGCCGGGCGAGGGTGGCGCCGATGCGCCCCGCCCCGATGATGCCGATCCTCATACTGCCTCCCTCCGTGGCCGGGCGGCCGGAGCGCTGCTCAGGCATGTGCCGTCCCCGGCGCCCTCGTGCCGGCACCGGCGAGTGCCCTTCGGCGGCTCCGCCGAAACGCCGCGGAGAGCGCCCGCGCGCCTCTCACCCGTACGCCGGTCACATGCACCCGCGCACCGGACCGGTGACCCCTCGTAGCCGCCACCGGCCGTACCCGCACCGGTGGAACGGGTCACCTGGTGGGGGTGCTCGCGCAGGCGATGCAGATCCGGGTGCTGAGGCGGGCGGCGAGCCGCTCCGCGGAGATGGGACCTCCGCAGCGCTCGCAGGTGAAGTACGTGCCCGCGCGGATCCGCTCTGCTGCGAGGTCCAGGTCGGCGAGCTCGGAGCGTGCCCGCGTCAGCGCGTCACGGAGCTGCGCGCGCTCGAACGCGACCGTCTGCCCTTCCGGATCGTGCTCGTCGTCGTCCGCGGCCATCGCCGAGGTCTCCACGACGTTGTCCCACACCCGCGTCAGGGACGCGATGAGCCGTTCCGTGTCCGCACGGGCTTGCCCGACCACGTCCGTCAGGGCGCGCACGCCCGCCGCCGCGTGTTCGCTGCCGTCGCTGGAGTGGTCCATGGACACCGCAAGAGGAGAGGGGATCCTTCCATCCCCGAGTCTGCCTCGCCGGCCCGGTATATCGCCAATCATCCTCCCTCTCCCCGCCGCGAACGGGTCCCTCGCCCGTCGACCCGGTGCACGCCCTGGGGATGCTCCGGAGAAAGTGGCCTGACCAATACGTCGATTCGATGTCGAATTCGATGGCCCCGACGCCGGGCGGTCGGGCCGGATCTGCCCGGACGGAGGCACGTCCGCCGCGCGTCAACGGCTCCGAAATCCCCGCGCAACCTGGTGGTTCAGGCATGCAACGCGTGATGGGTTTCCATGTCCTCGTCGAGCCGTTAGCATCCGAGCTGTCGATAATATGGGAGCGCTCCCATATTAATTGGTCTGAAGACTGTGCGGGTTCGGGTGGCAGGAGAGGAGAAGGGGCCCATGCGAAGAAGTCCTTACCTACGGCCTGTGGCACTCGACCGACGCGGTGCCACGTTCACCGAGGCCAAGGGCGTCGATGCCGCAGACTCCATCGGATTCGGCAAGGCTGCCCCGGGCGCGGCATATCCCGCTCTACTCCAGCGCCAAGAGCGTCGGGATGCGCGCCATCCACCGCTCCGGCGACGTCGGCACGGCCTGGCCGCGCATCAACGAGGTCGCCTGCCAGTGGGGTTGGACCGGCGCCTCCACAACCAGTGACCCTCGGGTCTACGGGCGGGTGCATGTGTCGACGCGAACGGTGGCGGCTTCCAGTACGGCGACCTGGCCGGCTGACGGCAACAGGGCCGACGGACCGGTCAGGTCGGCGGGGCGCGGGCCTTCCTGGGGAGGCGGGCCCGCATCTGGCCCCGTACGCCCGGGCGGTGCGTACGGGGCCGCCGGCACCCGAAGCGTGCGCGGACGCGGGCAGCCGGAGAAGGTGCTCGGAGCAGACGCCGGAGAGGGCGCTCGCCGCGGCCAGGGGGCTGCCAGGCATGGCGATAGGGGCGCCTGACGCGGCGCCGGGGCGCTGAAGGGGGCGTCGGGGCGCGGCGCCGGTGGTGCGGTGATCGTGCGTGCGGCGTGCCGGGAACCGGAGGCCGCGCGCGAAGGGTGGGGCCGCTGACTTGCCAGCACTGTGACGGTAATGGAGCGTCCTACCAGGACACCGGCGCACACTGGCAGGCCAGCGGCCCGTCCGCCGCCCCGGTGAACCGCCGGCCGGCACGGTCGCACGGGGAGGAATCATGTCATCACCACATACATCCCACCCCTCGCGCCAGCAGCCCCACCCCGCGGCGATCGCGCGCATCGCCCCGGCCTGCCGCCAGGCCGCAGCAGGGCGGCACACCGGCACATCCGGGCGCGCCCTCGTGCCCGCGCGGACCTCCACGCCTTCGGACCGACGGGATTCCCCGAGGAGAGGCGCGTCCGCCGGAGCCAGGGCGCTTCCGCCCGCCTCACCGTCCTCCGCGCCGCGCCGGTCGCGCCCCGCTTCGGCCGCCGTGCCGGCCGGGGTGGCCCCGCCGGCTGAGGAGCCGGAAACAGCGACCGGTAGAGGCCTGTCGCCACAAGACCCGGAAACGGTGGCCGAGCCCGACTCGCGGCCGCCCGTCGTGGGCTGGCTGCTGGTGCCCGCCGGGCTCTGGACCGAGTTCGACGCCCCGCAGGTGCGGAGGCTGCACAGCCTCGGCCTGAAGAACATCTCCGGCCCGCCGCCGGCCCCGACCGCGTAGCAACCGCCCCGGCGGCTCCCGCGGTTTCAGCGCGTGGCGGTCCCGCGCCGGGCATCCGGGCCGGGGGCCGTGGTGGCGGGCGTCGTGGTGGCGGGTGCCGTAGTCGGCCCGGGCACCGCGGCGGTCACGAGGGGCTTCGCGTAGCAGCGGCTGAGCTCGTCGAAGCGGTAGGGCCCGAACCTGGCGCACAGCTGGTAGCCGCTGGAGACATACAGGGCGATGGCCTCTGGCAGCCTGACGCCGGTCTCCAGCACCATGCGGGTACGGCCGGCCGTGCGGGCGTCGTCCTCCAGCGCGGCCAGGACCAGCCGGGACAGGCCACGGCGGCGCGCCTCGGGGACCACGTACATGCGTTTGACCTCGGCGTCGCCGTCGGTGTACCCCTCGGCGTTCGCGTCCTGCGCGCGCCAGCCGCCGGTGGAGAGCGGGGTGCCCAGGTCGTCGTAGACGATCAGGTACAGGCCCGACGGCGGCTCGAACATGGCCGGTTCGAGCGGCGTGACATCACCCTCGTCCCCGTACCGCACGGCGTACTCGCGCTGCACGCGGTCGTTCAGCGCGACGGCGTCGGGGTGAGCGAAGGACACACGGCGGATATCCATACGGGGGACTGTACATCCATGCAGTCTTTTCTGATCGCGTCGCGGACCGCCTCACGTGCGAGCGTCCGGCGCCGGCTCGTGCGATGCGGGCGGACTCGGCTCCTGCTGAAGGTGCAGGAACTCCTCCAGCGCGGCGTCGACTCCGGCCCGGTCGCCCGTGGCGAGGAGGTCCAGCAGCAGTCCCCGTACGACGGCGAGCCCGAGTCGGGCGCGGGCGCGGGCCGTTGCGGGGTCGGTGCCGTGCGCCGCATCCACCGCGGCCGGCGGCTCCAGCCAGTCGGTGACGATCCCGTCGAGTACCGGCACCGCCTCCGGTCGTCCTTGCAGGGCCTGCCCGCAGATCTCGAAGAACAGTCGCTCCTGGGCCGCCAGTCCGGGGTCGGCGAGCCGCTGCCACAGGCGGCGGGCCGCATCGGTGGGGGAGAGGTCCGGATCGCTCCGCAGCCGCGCCAGCAGGTCGCGCTGGCGCTCCTCGGCGGCCCGCACGATCTCGACGAACAGCCGCTCCTTCGAGCCGAAGTGGTGGATCAGCATCCGGTGGCTGGTGCCGATCGCCGCCCCCAGGCGTCGCAGGCTCAGCTCCGCGATGCCGTGCTCGGCCACGTAGTCGGTGGCCGCCTCCAGCAGTTCACTCCGGCGGTCGGCGCCCTCGCCGCCGCCCCGGACCTCCCGCTCGCGCCCCGGGCCGGGCTCGCCGCGCCGCTCCTGCGGGACCCGCTCGCGTCCTGGGGCCTCGGGCCGGGAGCCCTTGCCGTTCCCGCCCCCGTTCTCCTCGCGTGCTTGCGTCACGCCGTGACTGTACCAACTGGTTCACGGCGGGTGTACCGTGTGGTTCATGAGGCCCGTCACCGTGTCGATCGACGTACCGCAGGCGCCCGAGGCGGTCTATGACTTCCTCGACGTCATGGCCAACCACGAGCGCTTCACCGACCACTACCTGACCCGCTGGCGGTACGAAGGCCCGGCGAGCGGCGTGGGCTCGCGCGTCACGGTCGCGGCCTCGCTGGCCGGTGCGAAGGCCGACGTCGACATCGAGGTCGTCGAGGCCGAGCGTCCCGTCCGCATCGTCGAGCGGAACACCAGCGCGGGCGGGCGGCGCCGCGCCCGGGGCACCTACCGCGTCACGCCGTCGCCGTCCGGGGGCAGCCGTGTCTCGTTCGAGTACGCCTGGCTTCAGGCCCCGCTCGCCGACCGCCTGCTGGCCCCGCTCGTAAGGGCCGCGATCCTGAGGGCCAACCGCGTGGGCATGCGGCGCATGGCCGAGGAACTGACCCGCAGCGGCTCGGCCACCGCCCCCTGACGGCCTCGGCCTGACCGCTCACTTCGCCCCGGCCCCGGGCCGCCCGGCCGTACCGCCGGCCGGCCCGGGAAGGCGCCTCATCCGCCGGCCGGCCCCGTCCAGCCCGCCCGCACATGGCCCAGCCGCACGCGCTGCGGGTGGTCGCCGACCGGCACGGACACCCGCTTCTGCCCGGTGGCGAAATCGATGGCGGTGACCTGGTCGGCGCCGCTCTCGGAGATGACGCAGTCCTTGCCGTCGCCGCTGACGGTGGCCCAGTAGGGCTTGGACGCTGCGACGAGCGGGCCCTCCTGGAGGGTGCCGCGGTCGACCACCGTCGCGTAGTCGTCCATCGTGCCCGCGACGCACAGCTTGCCGCCGTCCGGGCTCATCGAGATGCCGTGGTCGCGCGAGTCGTTGACCATCGTCGTGCGGTCGTCGCTGGTGGCCGGGTTCTTGGGGAGCGCCTTCACCCGGGTGATGGTGTCCTTGGCGACGTCGTACTCCAGGAAGCCGTTGAAGAACGAGACCTGGAAGTAGAACATCGACTCGTCGGGCGAGAACGCGGCGGGCCGCACGGCGTCCGAGAGGCCGCTCAGCCCGGCGGCGTCCAGCCGTTCGCGCATGTCGATCACCTTGACCTGCCGGAAGGTGGCGGCGTCCACGACGGTGATGTGCCGGTCGCCCTTCGTCCAGTCCAGCCAGGGGGCGTCGAGGTCGGTGTTCACCTCGCCGATGGACATGTTCCAGAGGTACGCCCCGTCCCTGGTGAAGATGTTCTCGTGCGGCTTGTCGCCGGTCGCGAACTCGCCCAGCTCCTTTCCGGTGGCGATGTCCAGGACCTGCACCTCGTTCGCGGTGGAGGCCGAGACGGCGACCCGGGTGCCGTCGGGGGACAGGGCCATGTGGTCGGCGCGGTAACCCGCCACGGAAAAGCGCCAGTTGAGGCGTCCGGTGGCCAGGTCGATGGAGACCACGTCGGCGAAGCTCGGCCGGGAGACGACCACCGAGGAGCCGTCGGGGGTGGAGTACATGTCGTCGACGAACTGGTCGTGGCCCTCGCCGACGGTCTCCCGGATGGCCTGGAAGTAGATCCACTTGATGGGGTCGGCCTGGATCTCCGCGAGGCGTTCCTCCTCGTCGGGAACGACATCGATCCGGCCGACCTTCGCGAAGTCGCCGGTGGACCCGATGACGTCCGCGGTGCCTTCCCAGTTGTTGCCCACGAACATCACCTCCTGGAGGTCCCCGGCGGCGTGCCGGGCATCGGCGGCCGTGGCGGCGGTCGCGGGCGCGGTGGCGGTCAGAACGAGGGCGGCGGCCATGGAGCACAGGTACCTGGGGGCGAAGGCAGGCATGACTGCTCTCTCCTCTTCGGTGACAGCTGTGGTGGGGACATGTCAAGGTGCGGTGAAGAAATCTGAACAGCAACGCATTCAGATTTACGTACTGAAAAGTAGGGAAGGGCCGCCTGCTCCACAAGACCGGGGACACGCCAAAATTGGCCACCGAGGCATGGGGAGAAGGCCGAGCAGACAGGGGGAGGCCCGTGGCGGGCAGACTCAGGGCGCCGACCCGCCGCTACGGCGGCAGGTCGGCCGAGGAGCGGCAGGCCGAGCGGCGCCGCCGCTTCCTGGACGCGGCACTCCAGCCTTTCGGCAGCGCCCCCGGCTACCGGGGCACGACCGTCGCGGCGCTCAGCGAGGCCGCGGGCCTGTCGACCCGGCAGTTCTACGAGCAGTTCCGCACCCTGGAAGACGTGCTCGCCGCGCTGCACCTCCAGGTCAACGACTGGGCGGAGCAGGCGGCACTGGCCGCCCTCGCAGGCGCCGGGGACCTGCCGCTTCAGGAGCGCGCCGCCGCTGTCTTCCGCGCCTACGCCGCCGACGTCACGGGTGATCCGCGCCGCATCCGCATCACCTTCGTCGAGATCATCGGCGTCAGCCCCCGGATGGAGCGCCGCCGCCTGGCGCGCCGCTCCCGCTGGGTCGACCTCATCTGCGCCGCGGCCGAGCAGGCCGCCGCCCAAGGGGAGGCCGCCCCCCGCGACTACCGGCTCGCGGCCACCGCCTTCATCGGCAGCGTCAACGGCCTGCTGCACGACTGGAGCGCGGGGTGGGTGGAGGCCACGCTCGACGAGGTCGTCGACGAGCTGGTCCGCCAGCTCCTCGGCATCCTGCGCCCACCGGGCTGGCGGCCCCGCGCACCCCGGCCCGCCGCCCGCCCCGGAGCCGTTGCAGACTGTTCACCGAGTGCCCCGACCGGCAAGGACCCCCGCCCATGAACACCGCACCCGCCGCCTCCGGATCCCCGTCCCGCGTACCGCTCGGCACCTGGCCGACGCCCGTGGAGCCGCTCCCGAGGCTCGCCGCCGAGCTCGGCCTCGGCCCCGAGGACCTGCTGGTCAAGCGTGACGACCTCACCGGCCTCGGCGGGGGAGGCAACAAGGTGCGCAAGCTGGAGTGGACCGTGGCCGCCGCGCTCACCGACGGCGCCGACACGCTGGTGACCACCGGGGCGCCGCAGAGCAACCACGCCCGGCTGACCGCGGCCGCCGCCGCGCGCCTCGGCCTCGCCTCCGTGCTCGTCTTCCCCGGGACCGCGGACGGCTCCCGGTCCGGCAACCTGGTCCTGGACGGCCTCTTCGGGGCCCGCATCGTCTGGTCCGGCGCATCCGGCCGGGAAGCCCACGACAGGGCCGCCGCGGACGTCTGCGAGCGGCTGCGGGAGGAGGGCGCGCGACCGGCGCTCATCCCCTTCGGCGGCTCCAGCGCACTCGGCGCGCGCGGATACGTGCGCTGCGGGCAGGAACTGCTGGAGCAGGTCCCCGACGCCCGGACGGCGGTCGTCGCCGTCGGCTCCGGCGGAACCATGGCCGGACTGGTGGCCTCCCTCGGAACGGAGCGCGTCCTCGGCGTCGACACCGGAGCCCTCGACGACCCGGTCGGCGTGATCCGGTCCTTCGCCGCCGGCCTGACCTCCGAGCCCCTCGGGCCCGACCGCATCCGGGTACGGGGCGACCAGGTGGGCGCCGGCTACGGCACCCTGACCGAGCCCGTCAAGGCCGCCCTCGAACTGGCGGCGCGCACCGAAGGCGTCGTACTGGACCCGATCTACACGGGGCGCGCCATGGCGGGCCTGATCGCCGCCGTACGCGAGGGCGCGATCCGCCCCGGTGAGCGGACCGTCTTCGTCCACACCGGCGGCATGGCGGGCCTGTTCGGGCACCCGGACGCCGTCGCGTTCGGCGAGGGCCTCGTGCGGGCCGGCGGCTGAACGGGCGGCCGGTCCACGGCCGCCCGTCCGCCGCACGCGCGGGGGCTACCCGGCCGGTACCAGCGTGACCTTCGACGGGTCCACCGACAGATGCACCGCGGTACCGGGCTCGATGGAGCGCGTCGGATGGCACCGGATGCGCATCTCCCGCTTGCCGACGCGGACCACATGGTCGACGGCGTCTCCGAGGTACGCCCGGGTCAGCACCTCGCCCTTCCACTGGTTGACCGCCTCGGCGCTCTCCTCGGTGGCGATGTCCAGGGCCTCGGGCCGTATGGACAGCAGCACGTCGGTGCCGGAACCGGGTGGTACGGCGGGCCCGCTGGTCCCGCTCTCCGTCCGGCAGACCAGCCGGCCGTCCGGGGTGTCCACGGCCACCTCGTAGCCGCGCACCGAACTGACCACGCCGGCCACGAAGTTGGAGGTGCCGATGAACTCGGCGACGAATTTCGTCGCCGGCCTGGTGTAGATCTCCCGCGGGCTGCCGATCTGCTCGATCGCGCCCTCGTTCATCACCGCGATCCGGCTCGACATCACCAGCGCCTCGGACTGGTCGTGCGTGACGTACACGGCGGTCAGGCCGAGTTCGCGTTGCAGCCGCTTCAGCTCGAAGCGCATGCTCTCCCGCAGCTTGGCGTCGAGGTTGGACAGCGGCTCGTCGAGCAGCAGCAGTTCCGGCTGCACGACCAGCGCCCGGGCGAGTGCCAGACGCTGCTGCTGGCCGCCGGAGAGCTTGGTGGCGGGGCGGGACGCGTAGGCCGACAGCTCCGTGACCTCCAGCAGCCGCGCCACCCGCTCCCCGATCTCCGAGCGGCCGGGCCTGCGCCCGCGCGGCAGCACGTCCAGCGGGAACGACACGTTCTTCGCGACGGTCATGTGCGGCCAGATGGCGTACGACTGGAACACCATGCCCAGCGCACGGCGGTTCGCGGGGACGCTCACCCGTCTCACCGCATCGAAGAGGACCCGGTCGGAGAGGGTGATCCGGCCGCGGTCCGGCATCTCCAGTCCCGCCACCGAGCGCAGGGTCGTGGTCTTGCCGCACCCCGAGGGACCGAGCAGCGTGAACAGCTCGCCGTCCCGCACCTCGAAACTCGCGCCCCCGACCGCGTGGACGCGGGCGCCCTCCGTACCGGACCCCCGCCGTCCGCGCGCGGCGGAGCCGTAGCTCTTCACCAGGTTGTCCACGATCAGCATGTCCCGTTCCTCCGGGCTAGTTGGCGGTGTCGGACTTCAGGCCCGTACGGGCACCGAGGCGCTGGGCGAACAGGACCAGGACGACGAGGATCAGCACCATGCAGACGCCGAGCGCCGCGAGCGTGGTGAGCTGCCCGTTCTCGAACTGCTCCCAGATGAGCACGGAGAGGACCTCCGTGCCGGGGCTGTACAGCAGGATCGTGCTGGACAGCTCGCGGAAGGACACGACGAGGATGTAGATCCATCCGGCGATCAGCCCGCTGCTCGCCAGCGGCACCAGGATCCGCCGGAACGTCTGCCACCACGACGCGCCGAACACGGTGGCCGACTCCTCCAGCTCGCCCGACATCTGGGTCATGGCGGCCGTCGCGTACCGCATGCCGTAGGGCAGGTAGCGGGTGCAGTACGAGATCAGCAGGATCAGGAGCGTCCCGTAGATCGGCAGCGGGACCCTCAGATAGACGAACGCGAGCGCGAGGCCCAGCACGAGTCCGGGGATGACGATCGGGGTGAACGCCAGCAGGTCCAGCAGCCGCCTGCCGGGGATCCGGGTGCGCACCACGGCCCAGGAGACCACGGCGGCCAGCGCCATGACGATGGTGGCCGCGCCGACGCCGAGGATGAGCGAGTTCTTCAGCGCGGTGGCGGCGAGCGGCAGGTGGAGCACCGTCGAGTAGTTCTCCAGCGACATGCCGCGCAGCGCCTTCATCGACGGGGTCGTGTACGTCTTCAGCAGCGACGCGTAGACGAGGACCGCGACCGGCAGCACCACCGTCAGCAGGAAGTACAGCACCACACCGGCGCCCACCCAGGGCCGGGCCCGCCCGAGGGCCACCGGCTGCGGGCGGAACGCCTTGCCGGTCACCGTCTGGAACGAGCGCCCGCCGCGCCCCAGCCACGACGACAGCAGCACCCCGACGACCGCGATGGCGAGCAGACCCACCGCATACGCTCCGGCGCTGCCGTAGTCGATGGGATACGACCGCAGCACGAAGTAGATCCGGCTGGTGAACACGTAGATGCCGTTCTGGAGCCCGAGCAGGCCCGGCACCTCGAAGCTCTCCAGGGACTGCACGAACATCAGCAGCGCCGCCGACATCAGCGCGGGCCGCATCAGCGGCAGGGTGACCCGGCGCAGCACGGTCAGCCGGGACGCCCCCGACATCGCGGCGGACTCCTCCAGGGAGGGGTCCATGCCCCGGAACGCGGCCACCATCAGCAGGAACGCCACCGGGGCGAGATGCAGCCCCTGCACCCAGACCATGCCCCAGACGGTGTACACGTCGAAGGGGCTCGCTCCGAACAGCGGCTTGAAGAAGAGGGTGTTGACGAGCCCGATGGACGGGTCGCCGAGGAAGATCCAGGCAGCCGCGTACAGGATGCCCGGCACGATCAGCGGGACCAGGGACGCCGCGAAGAGCAGCCCCTTGAACGGCAGGTCGGTGCGGACCTGGAGGTAGGCCAGCACGGTTCCCACGACGAGGGCGAACGCGGCCGCGCCCACGGCGAATTCCAGGGAGTCCAGCATCATCCGGCCGGCCTGGGCGTTGCCGCCGTATGCGCGTCTGAACGCGTTGAGCGACAGGCCGTGGTCGCCGACGAAGGTGTCGTGCAGGAGGTAGCCGAGCGGGACGAGGGCGAGGAAGCCGACGACCAGCATGGCACCGCCCACGACGAGGATCTGGGGCGAGAGCAGCCGGCGCAGGCGGGCCGGCTCGTCGGACACCGGAACCGGCATCGAGGGCCCGGCGGACAGGTCGGTCGTGACGGTCACATGATCACCTCAGGGTGCGCAGGAGCGTGCGGAAGGAACGTGGGGGCGGGAGGGGGGAACCGGGTTACGAGCCGTCCGCCAGGACCCCGCGCAGTTGCTCGTCGTACCGCTTGTCCCAGGAGCCGCTGGAGGTGGCGAGGGTCTTCACGTCGAAGGGCACGAGGTTGAGGCCCTTGAGGCTGGTGTCGCCCGGCACCTTCGTCGACGGCGTCATGCGCTGGGAGACCAGGACCTTCTGGCCCTCGTTCAGCATCCAGTCGTAGAACAGCCAGGCGGCCGCCGGGTGCTGGGCGCCCTTGAGCATGCCGACGCCGTTGGGGCGCGGGAAGGCGGGGATCGGGTTGGTGCCGTCCGGCAGCCGGTACGAGACCGGGGCGCCCTTCGCCTCGGCCTGCTGGGTGATGTACGTGTAGTTCATCGAGTCCAGCGGCGTCTGGCCCGCCCCCAGCAGCGACATGATCGTGGTGTGGCCCTTGGTCACCTTGCCGTTGGCGACGATGCCCTTCCAGAGCGCGTCGACCTGCTGCCGGGACTTGCCGTGCGTCAGCCAGTAGTGCGAGACGTTCTCGTACCAGTCGCTGTCCGTGGGCTCGAGGGTGAGCTTGCCCCGGTACTTCGGGTCCGCCAGGTCCTCCCAGCTGTGCGGGATGTCGGCGCTCTTGACGAGGTCGGTGTCCCAGGCCGGCAGGAAGACGTTGAACCGGTCGGCGGTCCAGCCCTTGAAGCGGCCCGAGAAGGGGACCTTGGCGAGGCCCGGTCCGCTGTAGTCGGCCAGGATGTTCTGCTCGCCGAGCTCGGTCATCTCCAGGAAGTCGCTCTCCACCGCGTCGGCGTCCAGCTTCCTCGCCTGCGACTCCTGGAAGATGCGCTGGAGGATCGTCTCGGAGTTGGCCCGGAACATCGAGATCTTGAGTCCGAACTGCTTCTGGAACTTCTTCTGGACGACGGCGGCGACGTTGTCGGTCAGCGATGTGTAGACCTTCAGCGTCCCCTCGTCCTTGGCCAGTTGCACGGCTTTGGCACGCTGCTGCGCCCGCGGTCGTGACTGGATGTCGTCGTACACCTTCTGCGCCGCCTGGGAGGAGACGTCGGCCACTCGGATCTGGCCCGAGTCGGCCGCGCCCGCCCCGCAGCCGGTCACGAGCAGAAGAGAGAAAACGCAGGCCACGCCGCACGTTCGGGTCCGCATTGCCCTTCCTTTCGGCCAGATCTGCTGTCGCGCGTCTAGCTGTCTTACCATTTGCCCTTTCAGGCGGGAAGGGGGTGCGCACGGCCTTTGCCGCCGGAAGGGGGCGGTGGAAGGGCCCTGGCGGCGTCAGGCGCCAGGGTGGACGGCCGGGAGTCGGTGGGCGGGCAGATGGCGCCGGGACGGGCGCCGGCCCCGTCCGCTCGCGTCGGTGACGGAGCGGGCGGGGCCGGTGCGGGGAACGGGCCGGTAGGGGCGGTGCGTGCAGGTCAGTCGCGAGGGCGGTGGTGGAGGTCAGAGCCGGCCGCGCCGGGCGTCTCCGCGCCGGCCCGCAGCCGCATGTCATGGCCGTAGTCACCGCCGTCGAGCCGCCGGAACGGCACCGGCTCGTCGGTGAACAGCCCCTGGAGCCGGGCGCGGTACGCCTCCTTGGCCGCCGCGAATCGCTCGCCGGACATGTCGGCGGTCTCGTACAGCACGAACGGCTGAAGGGGCGCCATGCCGGTGAACCAGAACAGGCCGTGCTGGAGGGGGTGGAGGAGGTCCTGGAGCCGGCCGTGGATGCCCCGGTCGGAGAACGCGGTCCCCCGGGCGCCCGCGGTCATCGACACCAGGGCGCGCCGACCGGCCAGCGTCCCCTCGCTGTACGGCGGGGGCAGCGTCGGACCGTGGGCGAACCCGAAGGTGAAGACCCGGTCGATCCAGCCCTTCAGCAGCGCGGGCACCGAGAACCACCACATCGGGAACTGCAGGATCACCGCGTCCGACCACAGCAGCTTCTCCTGCTCCGCCGCGATGTCCGGCGCCAGCCGCCCGGACAGGGTGGCCGCGCTCTGCGCCGCCAGCACGTCCAGCCGCCGGTCCGGGGCGTGGCCGGAGAAGTCGTCGGCGTCCACGGCCGCCTTCCACTTCATCGCGTACAGGTCGGAGACCTGCACCTGGTGGCCGGCCGCACGCAGTTCGCCGGCGGCGAAGGCGGTCAGGGCGGCGTTGAGCGAACGGGGTTCCGGGTGGACCGAGACGAGAAGGACGTTCTTCCTCGGTGTGGCTTCTGTCATGGCGTCACGCTCTCCCGGGCGCCGAGGGGGGAGCCAGAACCCCGTTCGACCGGTGGAACCCGGATCCTGGTACTGCGCGGACCACCCATACTGGAGCTCATGGAGACCGTGGACCGCCTCGAACGCACGACAGGCCCGGGTGGCCGCGGCCCGAACGCCGACGGCGGCGGAGCGGCGGGCACCGGGAGTACCGGCGCCGACGACCGGGCCCCGCGGACGCCGGGCCACGGCGGCACGCCGGCGGTCGACGGGTTCGGCGACGCCCGGCGCGCGCTCGGCAGCTTCCTGAAGGCCCGCCGCGGACGGGTCGCGCCGGAGCACGTGGGGCTCACGGGCGGCCGCCGCCGGCGGGTGCGGGGCCTGCGCCGCGAGGAGCTCGCCCAGCTCGCCGGGATCAGCGTGGACTACTACGTGCGCCTCGAACAGGGCCGCGCCACCCAGCCGTCCCACGAGGTGCTGGAGGCACTGGCCGGGGCGCTCGGACTGGACGCGGCCGAGCGCCGGCACCTCGCCACGCTGACCGCCGACCGCAGCGGCCCCACGCCCAGCGCCCGCGTGAGCCCGCTGCTGCGGCGGCTGATGGCCGCCATGACGGGCTTGCCCGCGTTCGCCACCAACCACCGGCTCGACGTGGTGGCCTGGAACGCGCTGGGCGCCGAGCTGATAGGCGGCCTGACCGAGCCGGTCCGCCGCGACTCCAACCAGGCCAGGTTCCTCTTCCTCGACCCTGCCTCCCGGAGCCTGTTCCCCGACTGGCCGGAGAGGGCGGCGGAGGCCGTCGGCATGCTGCGGGTCTCGGCGGGCCGCTTCCCCGACGACGCCGAGCTGGCGGCGCTCCTCACCGAGCTGTCCGCGCGGAGCGCCGAGTTCCGGCGGATCTGGGACACCGGCGAGGTCGTGATGTGCGGCGCGGGCCGCAAGCGGCTGCGGCACCCCGTGGCCGGGCTGCTGCACCTGGACTTCGAGACCCTGCACGTGCCGGTCGCGCCCGGGGAGACCGGCCTCGTCGTGCACGTCTTCAGCGCCGAGGAGGGCAGCGCGGAGGCCGCCGCCCTCGCCCGCCTGGCCGCGACGGCACCGGAGCCGCCCGGCCCCGGGCCCGGTGCCGGCTGAGGCGGCGGCCGCCGCGGACCCGGGCCGGGGTCCTGGCGTGCCCCGTACCTGCACTCAAGTGCCCCTGAACGGCGGACCGGCGCGGCGAGCCCGGGCGCGACCGGCACCTGCACGCGCCGAACCGCCCGGGCGCTCCCGGCGTTCACGCGTGCAGGCTCTCCCAGTACTTCTCGTACTCGGCACGCATCTTGTCGCCGACGGTCCTCCGCCAGTTGCGCACCGCGTCCTGGAACTCGCCCCAGTCCGTGTTGCCCCGCATGTAGCCCTTCAGCGGCCCCTCGATGAGGTTGTCCTTCGCCGTGCCGCCCAGCGTGACGTCCGTCTCCGAGTAGAGGCCCTCGGCGGCGTTCGGCACCAGCACGGCGACGGCCCGTTTCTGGAAGTCGTGCTGCCGGCGCACGACGCCGGGATCCTGGGGGTAGTAGAGGCTCTGCGGGGCGTCGGTGGTGAACGCGGTCGGCAGGCCGGAGTCGAGGGTGCCGGAGGGAGTCGGGATCGGGTCGGAGCCCTTGTAGGCGAAGTCGTGGCCCCGCACACCGAACTTGCGCAGCAGGTAGTGGTCAGTGCCGAACGGCGAGGCCAGCAGGTTGAACGCGCGGAGTATCTGCTCGATCCGCTCCTTGGGTGCCTTCTTGACGGCCAGGATCGCGTAGTTGGAGAGGCCGGACCAGTGGCTGCCGGGCCCGCCGTCGAAGCCCGGCGCGACCATCGCGTCGACGTCGAACTTAGGGCTGGTGGCACCGTACTGCGTCAGGTAGCCGTTCCAGCCGGTCTGGCCGTCGTAGTTGATGGCGATCTGGCCGTTGCCGAACCAGTCCTTGAACTTTCCCTGGGTCGTGAAGCCGTCGGGGTGCACCGTCTCGGCCCTGACCAGCTGGCGCATGGCGTCCAGGGCCCGGTGCATGATGTCGCTCTCCTCCATCCACCAGGTGAACCGACCGCCCCGCTCACGCCAGAGGTTGGCGCCGTGCAGCATCTCCAGGACGAAGTACAGGGTCACGACCGGATCGCCGTTGGCGTACCTGGCGTGCCGCGGATCGGAGAGGTCCTTGCACAGCTTCAGGAACTCCCGGAAGTCGGCCGGATGCGGGTCGAGGCCCTTCTGCCGGAGGATGTCGGCCCGGTAGAACATCGCGGAGCCGCTGTTGAGCCGCGGCATCGGCAGCCCGTACAGCCCGCCCGCGTAGACGGTGGTGCGCCAGGAGGCGGGCGGGATGTTGGCGAGGTACGGGTACTCGCGCACCGCGCCGCCTGACAGGTACGGGGACAGGTCCTCGCAGAGCGCGTGGAGCATCGGCGGCTGCTCGGGGGCCGTGGGCAGGACGAGCATGGCGTCGGGCAGCTGCCCGCCGGCGACCGTCAGCGAGAACTTGGTGGGGTAGTCCGCGACGGGCACGATCTCGTAGTCGAGCTCCGTGCCCACGCTCTCGTTGAGCCCCCGCCAGAGCGGGTTCTTCGCGGCCGGCGGCGGCACCGGCAGGAACGTCAGCGTCATGATCCGGATCGGCGGGCCCTCGGCGGGCGGGCCGCCGGGGGACGCCGGCACCGGATCCCGGGGGTAGTGGTAGTACCCGGCGAGCACGCCCGCGTCGGTGGCGGGCAGGTCGGCGTGGACGCCCCTGTACGGGACGTGGTCGGGCAGCCGCACGTCCTTGTTGTCGGCGAGGGGCACCGCGGGCCCCCCGTCGCCGCACGAGGCGAGGCCTGCCGCGGCTGCTGCCCCGAGCCCCGCGCCGAGCAGGTTTCTGCGGGTGAGGTACGCACCCATGGACCAGCACTCCTTACTCTTCCGCCGGACGCGGATCAGCCCTTGACCGCGCCGATCATCACGCCCTTGCCCATGTGCCGCTGGAGGAAGGGGTAGATGACGACGATCGGGAGGATGGACAGGACGAGGATGGCAGCCTGGAGGGAGACCGTCGGCGGGAGGACGGCCCCCGGGTCGGCGGTCTGGCCCTGGCTGATCGCGGCGTTGTTGACGACGTAGGTGCGCAGCACGAGCTGCATCGGCCACTTGGCGGAGTCGTTGATGTAGACCATCGCGTTGAAGAACGCGTTCCAGTACGACACCGCGTAGAACAGT
Organism: Streptomyces sp. TS71-3; assembly: GCF_018327685.1. Classification (NCBI taxonomy): domain Bacteria; kingdom Bacillati; phylum Actinomycetota; class Actinomycetes; order Kitasatosporales; family Streptomycetaceae; genus Streptomyces; species Streptomyces sp. TS71-3. Next base: position 3,737,005 of record NZ_BNEL01000003.1, read on the forward strand.
CCGATCACCGCGACGGACGCCTTCGACAGCGGCAGCACCACCCGCGTCAGGATCCGCCACTCGCCGGCGCCGTCGATGCGCGCCGCGTCGATCAGTTCGGCGGGCAGGCTCGTGAAGAACGACCGCAGCACGATCACGTTGAAGGCGTTGATCATGGTGGGCAGGATCAGCGACCAGTAGCTGTCGATCAGGCCGAGCTCCTTGACCAGCAGATAGCTCGGGATCACACCGGGCACGAACAGCAGCGAAAGGACGAGCAGCAGCAGGACCGGCCGGTGCCCCCAGCTCCCCGGCCTGCTGAGGCCGTAGGCGAGGGAGATCGACGCGGCCAGGCTGAGCGCGGTGCCGACGACGGTGATGCCGACGCTGACCAGCATGGCCCGCGAGACCAGGCCGCCGCCGAGGATGGCCCGGTAGGCTTCGAACGTGGGGTGGTCCGGCCACAGCACGTACCCGCCCGTCTCGTTGATCTGCGCCGCGCCGGCGAGCGAGGTCGCGAGCACCGCCAGGAACGGGATGGCCACCAGCAGCACGCACGCCAGCAGGATCAGGGACTTCAGCGCACGCCAGGGCGCCGATCCCGGCGTCTCGCCGGGTATCGAGCTGTACGCGCGCCGGGGCTTTCGGCGCACCGGGTGCGCGGGGGACAGGGTGGTCATGCGCGGTAGACACCTTCCTCGCCGAAGAGATGGGCGACCTTGTTGGCGCCGAGCACCAGCGCCACGCCGACCAGGCCCTTCACCAGGCCGACGGCCGCGCTGACGCCCCACTGACCGGCGACGAGGCCGTTGTTGTACACGTAGGTGTCGAGCACCTCGGTGGTGCTCTTGTCGAGCCCGGTCTGCTGGAGCACGATCTGCTCGAAGCCGACGCTCAGCGCGTCGCCGAGGCGGAGGATGAGCAGCAGGACCACCAGGCCCCGCAGGGCCGGCAGCGTGACGTGCCAGGTCTGCCGCAGGCGGCTCGCGCCGTCCACGGCCGCGGCCTCGTAGAGGTCGGTGTCGACGCGGGAGAGCGCGGCGAGGAACAGGATCGTGCCCCAGCCGGTGTCCTTCCAGATGACCTGGGAGGTCAGCACCTGCTTGAACAGGTCCGGGTTGCCGATGATGCTCCACTCGCCCAGCTGGTGTGCCTGGAGGAAGACGTTGAGCAGTCCGCCGTTGCCGAGCATCTGCTGGAAGACGGCGACCACCACCACCCAGGACAGGAAGTGCGGCAGGTAGAGGATGTTCTGGATGCTCCGCTTGATCCGCTCGCTGACCAGGCTGTTCAGCGCCAGCGCCAGCAGGATCGGGGCGGGGAAGACGAACACCACCTGGATGAGCGTCAGCTCCAGGGTGTTGACCAGCGCGTGGAGGAACGCGGGGTCGCCGTCGAACAGGATCCGGAAGTTGTCGAACCCGCTCCAGCGGCTGTGCATGATGCCGACGAACGGCTGGTAGTCCTGGAACGCGATGACGTTGCCCAGCAGCGGCACGTAGTGGAAGAGCAGCACCACCACGGTGCCGGGCAGCGCGAACCAGAACAGCGCCTTGTCCCTGCGACCGCGTTTCGCCTTCCGGGCACGCCGGCGGCCGCCGCCCTCGGGCGGGCCCGCTGTGTCCGGTCGGGGGACCGGATGGTCGAGCGTCGTCATCGTGAAAGCCCTTTCGCAGAGACACGGGCGTCTCCGGCCGCAAGCGGCCCGGCGGGGGTCATGTAAATCCAATGGATTGCGATACGTCAATGCTTCTGGCACGTAAACGCGTTCGCGCGATCCATTGCGAACGGCCCTCTGGCCGGAGAGTATGTGGAAAGCGCGTTCTTCCGGAGTGTGGCCGGCGTGGCGGCGACGGCTGGGCGACGCCCCGCAGCGGCGTCCGGCACCCACTTGTTGGCCATTAAATACATTTACAGTTGGCCGCCTGCTATGCCCGCCCGTCCCCGGAGCCCACGATCCGACCCCGCATCAGGGAGGACAGATGCAGCCGTCCCAGGCTCCCGCACCCGACCATCCCGGCTCCGCATCCGGCGGCCGGCTGGCCGGCTTCTTCCCGCCCGAGCTCGTGGCGGCCCGCATGCCGGCGATCGGGAAGTGGACCCCCGTGCCGCCGGCCGGGGACCGGGACGCCTGGCGGCCGGCGGACGGGGTGCGCGAGCGGGTCCTTGGCGCCGCGGCGGCCCCGCTCGGCGAGCCCTGGCCCGCCCTTCCGGCCGGCCTGTTCGCCCGGTTCGCGCGCGACGGCGACCGCTCCGCCCACCAGAGCCCGGTGGCCGCCCGCCGCGCCCGGCTCGCGAGGGCCGTGCTCGCCGCCGCGGTGGCCGGCGACGGCGCGGAGCCGTTCCTCGAAGAAGTGATGGACGGCGTCTGGGCGCTCTGCGAGGAGACCACCTGGTGCTGGCCGGCCCACGACTTCCGCGTGCTCGGCGAGCCGGGCACCCTGCTCCCGGACCCCGAACGGCCCACCCTGGACCTGGGAGCAGCGGGCACCTGCGGCCTGCTCGCGCTCACCGACGCGATCACCGGAGACGCACTCGACCGGCTCGACCCGATGGTCCGCCGCCGGCTGCGCCACGAGGTCTCCGACCGCGTCCTGCGCCCCTACATGGAACGCGCCGAATGGGGCTGGTTCGACGGCAGCACCGCCAAACTGAACAACTGGAACCCCTGGATCCACTCGGACCTGCTGCTCGGCACCGCGCTCACCGTTAAGTCCCCGGAACGCCGCCTCGCGCTGGTGGGCCGCATCATCGAGGGCCTGGACAACTACCTCGCCGCACAGCCGGCGGACGGCGGGTGCGACGAGGGCCCGCACTACTGGTGGCGGGCCGGCGCCAGCCTCTTCGAGTGCCTGGAGACCCTCACCTCGATGCTCGGCACCGACGCGGGCGTGTTCGGCCATCCGCTGATCCGTGCCATGGCGCGCTACCCGCTGGCCATGGGGATCGGCGACGGCTGGGTCGTGAACTTCGCGGACGGCCCCGCCCGGCTGAGGGAGACCACCCCCGCGGTGCTGCACCGCTACGGCCGGCGCACCGGACAGCCCGACGTGAGCGCCCACGCCCGAGCCCTGCGCGGTGACGACGACGCCGTCCTGCCCGGCGAGGGAGCCCCGTTCGACCTCCGCCGGGTCCTCGACGCCCTCTTCGACCCCGAGTGGCGCACCGCGCCGCGGACCGGCTTCCCGCTGCCCGCGGGCACCTGGCTGCCCGACACCCAGGTCCTCGTCTCCCGGGCCGCGGGCGGCTCCCGCAAGGGCCTGCTGCTGGCCGCCAAGGGAGGCACCAACGACGAGAGCCACAACCACAACGACGTCGGCTCCTTCATCGTGGCGCTCGACGCCCGGCCGCTGATCGTCGACGCCGGCGTCGGCACCTACCGCAAGGAGACCTTCAACCGCGACCGGTACACCATCTGGTCGATGACCAGCCCCTACCACAACCTGCCCGTCGTGAACGGCGTGGCGCAGGCCGCCGGACCACCGTTCCGGGCCGCCGAGGTGGCGGCACGCACCGGCGCCGGAGCCGACGAGCTCACCCTCGACATCGCCGGGGCCTATCCGGACGAGGCCCGCCTGCGTTCCTGGACCAGGACGCTCCGGCTGGTGCGCGGCCCGGACGAGCACGTGACCGTCGACGACGCCTGGTCCAGCGAGGGCACGCCGTCGTCCCTCGCACTTCACCTCCTCGTGAGCGGCGACCTCACCCTCGACGGCACCGGCTCGGCGACGGTCACTCCCGCCCGCGGCCGGGGCGTCGGCGTCGCCTGGGACGCCACCGCCTTCAGCGCCAGCGCCGAGGCCGTCGCCCTGGACGACCCGGTGTTCACGCGGGTCTGGGGGCCGGCGCTGCACAGGCTGGTCCTCACCGCGCTCCGCCCGCCCCGCGACGGGAACCACCGGCTCACCGTGCGCCCGCTGCCCCCGGGCGACGGGTGACGGCCACCGGGTTCCGGGACCCCGCGGCGCCGGGCCCCGGCCCGCACGACGCTCCGGGGCCCCGGCGCCATGCTCAGCCCCGAGAGGCAGGCTCCGCCGCCTCGCCCACCGTGAACAGCGCCGCCCGCACCGCCTCGGCATCCGGCGCCGGCCAGCCCGTCACCCTGATCACGGCGCTCTCGCCGGGCAGCAGGGTCAGCACGCCGCGATCGGCCGCGGCCGTGGGCGCCAGCCGGTCGGCCTGGAGCAGCAGGTCCCGCAGCAGGGTGTGCGCCCGCACGACCACGACGGCAGCGCCCTCCGCCGTGTCCTCCGCGTACGTCGCGTCGGCCTCCACCAGCTCGACGTCGTAGCGGGGCTCCGGGTAGGCGAACGCCAGGTCCCGTACGGGGAAGTGGACGGCGCGCAGCCCTTCGGCGTCGGCCACCAGGTACTCGGCGCCTGACGCGGCGTCCGGGACGGTGGCCGCGGGGAGCGGCGCCACGCCGACGGTGCGGGCCGCGGCCGGCACCGTCAGCTCCTCGTCGGCGATCAGCGCCCCGTCCGCGGAGAGGCGCCGCAGGCGCACCCGCGGCTCCCAGTCCCGCCCGGACTGGTTGACGGCGCACACCACCGGGCGCCCCTCGCGTACCTGCACCGTCAGCAACCGGTCCGCGTACAGCCGGCGCAGCTCGTGCCAGAGCGGCTTGAGCCGGCCGTCGCCGTCGACGGCGGCCCACGAGGTCACCGGCCAGCAGTCGTTGAGCTGCCAGACGACGGCTCCGGCACACGTCGGCCAGTGGGAGCGCCAGTGCTCCACGCCGGTGGCCACCGCACGGACCTGGTTCACCTGCATGAGGTAGTGCCAGCGGTCGAAGTCGTCGTGGGGCACCTCGAAGTGGCGGGCGAGGCCGCGCTCCAGCTTGCCGTTGCCGTCCTCCGCCTTCTGGTGGTGCAGCATCCCCGGCGAGTCGGAAGCCGGCTCCTCACCGGGCAGGGCACGGCGCAGCGTCGCGTACGCGGGCGGGGCCTGCCAGCCGAACTCCGCCACGAACCTCGGGGCGCTGTCCAGGTAGTCGGTGTAGTCGGTCTGGTTCCACACCTCCCACAGGTGGGTGCAGCCGTGCGCCGGGTCGTCGGGCTCGTGGTCCCAGGAGCCGGACCACGGGCTGCCGGCCCAGTAGGGGCGGGTCGGGTCGGTCTCGGCGACGACGCGGGGGAGCAGGGCCAGGTAGTAGCCCTCTCCCCAGGTGTCGCCGGCGAGTTGCTCCTCCCAGTCCCAGAGGCGGTAGACCCACAGGTTCTCGTTGTTGCCGCACCACAGCACCAGGCTCGGATGCGGCATGAGACGGGCGACGTTCTCGCGCGCCTCGGCCTCCACCTCGGAGCGCAGCGGCTGCTGCTCGGGATAGGGCGCACAGGCGAAGAGGAAGTCCTGCCACACCATCAGGCCGAGCTCGTCGCAGACGTCGTAGAAGTCGTCGCTCTCGTAGATGCCGCCGCCCCACACCCGCACCAGGTCCACCCCGGCCCGAGCGGCCTGCGTGAGCCGGTCGCGGTAGCGCTCCGGGGTGAGACGGGACGGGAAGACGTCGTCGGGGATCCAGTTGACGCCGCGGGCGAAGACGCGCTCGCCGTTGACGGCGAACGTGAACGCGGTGCCGTGCTCGTCGGCGGAGGTGTCCAGCAGGGCCGTGCGGAAGCCGATCCGCCGGGACCAGGTGTCGAGCGCGACCCCGCGGTCGTCGAGGAGCGTGACCCCGCAGTCGTACAGCGGCTGCTCGCCGTACCCGCGCGGCCACCACAGGTCCACCGAGGGCACGTCGACCACCGCCACCGCCGTGTCACCGTCGAAGGCGACCTCCGCGGTGTGCTCTCCGCCGACCTGCACAAGAGCCCTCAGCGGCGCCCCGGTGGCCGAGGAGGTCCGCTCCACGTCGAGCCGCACCTCCACGCGGCCCGCCGACCCGTCCACCGTGACGAGGGGCCGCACCCGTGCCAGCCGGGCGGTCGACCAGTGCTCCAGGCGCACCGGGCGCCAGATGCCGGCGGTGGGCAGGGACGGGCCCCAGTCCCAGCCGAACGAGCAGGCCATCTTCCGCAGCACGGACGGCGGCTTCGGATACGCCTCCAGCCGGGCACCGAGCCGTTCGCGCGCGGCCTCGGCCGCGGAGTGGGCGGAGGTGAAGCGCACGCAGAGCGCGGCGCCGGCGTCCAGGCGCCCGGTCACGTCGAACCGGTACCCGCGGTGCATGTTCTCCGTCCGGCCGATCAGGCGGTCGCCGAGGCGGATCTCGGCGACCGTGTCGAGCCCGTCGAAGACCAGGTCGGTGCGCTCGTGCGGGCTCTCCTGGGCCGGCACGGCCAGGTCGTACTGCCAGTCGGACCGCGCGACCCACTCCACCAGCAGCTCGTTCTGCCCGATGAACGGGTCCGGTATCCGGTCCGCGGCCAGCAGGTCGGTGTGGACGCATCCGGGGACCTGCGCCGGCAGGGCCTCTGCTCCGTGGCGCAGCGTCCATCCGTCGGCGAGCGGGACGACGTGCTTCCCGCCGGCGAGCGGGACGGCGTGCTTTATGGGTCCGGTGTGGTTCTGCGTGCTCATACCTGTCCGTGTGTGGTCGGGGTGGTGCTCATGGTGTCCGTCGTGCGGCGGGGTGGCGCTCGTGCCGCCGGGGGCGTCGTGGCGGTGGCGTCGTGTGCTGCCGCAGGCCGCCGGCGCGCGCTACTGCTGTGCCGTGAGGAGTTTCCGGCTCTCCTTCGCCATCTGGGGGAAGACGTCGTCGTCCCGGTCGTGCGCGAAGAACTGCTGGAGCAGCGGGAGAAGGCTGCCCTGCAGGGCGGTTCCGTTGGCGTAGGGGATGTTCGGGAGGAGCTGCCCGCCCTGTTCCTGGGCCTGGAAGACCGACAGGTCGACGCCCTGCCCGGCCATCGCCCGTACCGAAGAGTTCACCGCGGACGGGATGGACGGCAGGAAGGTGCCGGTGCGGGACGCCGGGGTCTGGCACGCGGCGGATCCCATGTAGGAGACCCACTCCCAGGTGAGCTCGGGGTGTCTGGTACCGGACCAGATGGTGTTGCCGTTGGCGTTGCTGACCTCCGCGCGCCGGCCGGTGGGACCCTGCACGAGCGGCCCGACCCCGACCTTGGTGCCCGGCAGCTTCAGGAGGGTCCCCGCCTCCCAGGAACCGCCCTCGTAGACCGCGATCTTCCGGGAGCCGAGGAGCTGCGACCCGCTCGGCGCGTTCCCCGCGGAGGTGAACTGGCCCGCGGTGGGCGCGAACCCCTTGTCGGTCAGCCGCCGGAAGTAGTTCATGGTCGCCACGAAGCGCGGATCGTCGTACGTGAACTCGGTCGGCCAGTTCCCGGTGTTGCCGATCCGCCACCCCAGCGACGACGCGAACGGACGCCAGGTGGTGAGCCCGTTGAAGTCCTGCCCGAGCGGCCCCATGGCGCCGATCCCGTACACGGCGACGTGCCGCTTGTCGAAGCCGGCCTGATCGCCGCGGACCCCGCGCCGGTCGACGGTGAGGTGGGCGACCAGCTTCTCGAAGGTGCCGCCGTCCTTCGGGTTCCAGGTGAGGTGCTCGACGTCGGCGGGTGTGTAACCCGCCTTCCTGAGCATGTCCTCGTTGTAGTACATGGCCGCGGACGCCCAGTCCATCGGCAGCCCGTACTGCTGCCCGTCGCTGTACTTCCAGTCGTTCACGCCGACGGAGAACCTGCTCATGTCGAACCCGGACTTCCTGATCAACGGGTCGAGCGGCATGAGCTGCTTCAGGGACGCGTACTGCTGGAGGTACTGGACGCTGTTCATGAACGCGTCCGGTGCCGTGTCGGCGACGAAGCCGGAGAGCAGCTTGGTGAAGTAGTCCGTGGAGTCGTACTGCGTGATCTTCACCGTGACACCCGGGTGCTGCTTCTCGAAGGCGTCCGCGCACTCCTGGTACGCCACGGCCTGCTTGTCGTCCCAGGTCCACCAGTTGACGGTGGTGCCGCCGCCCGAGCCGGCGCCGGCACCGCAGCCGCTCGCCACCGCCGTACAGGCGAAGGCTGCTGCTGCGGCGGCCAGCCGGCGGCGGAGCCGTGTCGTCATGGTCGTCCCTTCTCAGTGGGTCGAGCGATGGGGGCGGGATCCGGGCGCGACCGGTGCCGGACGGCGGGATCGGCCGGGCCGGATGGCCGCGCCGGGGGCGCCCGGTGGCCCGCTATTTGATGCCGGTGAAACCGATGGAATCGACGATGCGCCGGCCGAACGCCATGAAGAGGGCCAGCATCGGCAGCGCCGCGATCAGCGTCGCCGCCATCAGGCCGGCCCAGTCGGGCGCGGCCTGCGGGGAGGACTGCTTGAACACGCCGAGGGCCAGCGTGAGGGGCCGGGCGTGGTCGTTGTTGCTGACGAGCAGCGGCCAGAAGTACTCGTTCCAGGTGTTGATGAACGTCAGCAGCGACAGCGTCGCGATCGGCGCCGCCGACATCGGCAGCGTGATCCTGAAGAAGATCCGCAGCCGGCCGGCGCCGTCCATGATCGCGGCCTCTTCCGTCTCGCGGCTCAGCCCGAGCATGAACTGCCGCAGGAAGAAGACGTTGAACGCGGAGAAGAAGGCGCCGGGCAGGATCAGGCCGGTGAACCCGTTCAGCTGGTGGACGTCGCGGATGAAGACGAAGTTCGGCAGCAGCGTGAGGATGGTCGGCACCATCAGCGCGCTCAGCAGCACGTTGAAGACGGCGTCGCGACCCCTCCAGCGCAGCCGCGCGAAGGCGTACGCGGCGGCGGCCGAGCAGGAGACCACCAGCACCGTCTGGACGGTCGCGTAGATGATCGAGTTCCGCAGGTACAGCGGAGTGTCCAGGGAGGCGCCGGAGCCGCCCTGCGCCTGGGCCTGCGCCCGCGAGGCCAGCCCCAGGGCGCGTTCGAAGGCGCCCCAGGTGAAGTCGACCGGCAGCAGCGACGAGGGGCTGCTCGGCAGTTGGAGGTTGTTGGACAGGGCGGTGCGCAGGATCCAGTAGAACGGGAAGACGGTGACGGCGAGCACGACGACGAGGTACGCCCAGGCGAGCACGCGGCCCGGGGCGGGGCGCCGCCGGCGGCCGGCTATCGCGGCGGGGCGCGGCAGGGGTGTGGTGGCGGAGGTCATGGACGGGCTCCTCAACTGAGGTCGGACTCGCCGGCGCGCGCCAGCCGCATCTGGGCGTAGGTGACGGCGACGAGCAGCACGAAGAGCGCGAGCGACATCGTCGAGGCGTAGCCGAAGTCCAGCTCGCCGAAGCCCTTGCGGTAGATGTACATCTGCAGCACCAGCGACGCGTTCGCGGGCCCGCCCTGCGTGGTGACCTGCACGATGTCGAAGACCTGGAACGATCCGACGACGGTCAGCACCACGACCATGACCAGGATCGGCCGGAGCAGCGGCACGGTCAGCCTGCGGAACATCTGCATCTCACTCGCGCCGTCCAGGCGGCCGGCCTCGTAGACGGTGGGGGGTATCGTGCCGAGCCCGGCGAAGATCAGAACCGCGTTGTACCCGAGGGACTTCCACACGCTGACGGCCGCCAGCGACGGCACGGCCCAGGCGCCGTCACCGAAGAACAGCGGATGCAGCCCGGTGACCTTCTCGATGACCTGGCTGACGATGCCGAGTTGGGGATCGAGCATCCACTGCCACACCAGCGCGGTGACGACTCCGGAGATCAGGAACGGAAGCAGGATCAGGCCGCGCACGACGGTCGACCGCGTCAGCCGGTGCATGACGACGGCCGTGAGCAGCGACAGCAGCACGCCGAAGACCACGGACAGTGCGACGAAGTAGACGGTGACGCCCAACGAGTGCCAGAACACGCCGTCGTGGAGCAGCTCGTCCCAGTTGGCGAGGCCGACCCAGCGCGCGGGGACGAGGATGTGGAACGACGTGAAGCTGTAGTACACGCCGCGTGCGGCCGGGTAGGCGAAGAACACCAGGAATCCGGCGACCGCGGGAGTGATGAGCAGCCAGGCCAGCCGCGCGTCACCCCGGTGGTGGACGGCCGGCGGGGCGGAGCGCCCTCGTCTTCGGCCCGGAGCCGCACCACCCGGGCCCGCCTGCCGGTCGTTCACGATCTGCGCCACAGCACACTCTCCCGGATGGCTACCTGACGGCGTGAGGGTGCTCCACCGGGTTCGCGGTGCACGGCGCGTGGCGCCGGGCCGGTCCACCGTGGTGGCGGCTCGGGGGTGCGGGAGCCGGGTGCCAGCACGGCGCGGTAGCCGTCGTGCGGCGGCGCGCCGGCGCGAGCGGCCCGTCAGGGACCCTCGCCTCGGGGAAGCAGGGTGACCGTATGCAGGGGCTCTTGGGCTGGTCAATCCATCGGCCCGTTTTTATTAGTAAATTACTGTCAGAGGTGGAGGGGTGGGCGGCGGGGGAGTGGATCTCCCGCTGTCGCCGGTCGCCGGTCGCCGGTCCCCGGTCGCCGGTCGCCGGTCGCCGGTCGATGCCGGGGCTGGGGCTGAGGTGTCGAGTCCTGATGGGCCATTCGGGTGATGGGATGGCCGGCGCACGGGAAACGAAGGGCCCGAGTTGCCGCGGTGGTGGGCAGGGGCGAGCCTGCTGGAGGGGCCAGAGCAGGTCCGGCACGGGGGCGGGGCGGCGAGGCGACGATGCCGGGCCTCTGTCACGCGACACTGGCCGGGGCCCCTCCCCGGGGCCGGAGCAGCGACGACGTCGGCTCAGGAGGCAGACCGGTGACATCCCAGACCATGTCCACGAGTCAACCGTGGCCCCGGCTCCGCGTAGCGGACTGGACCGCCACACGGGACACCCTGCACATGTGGACGCAGATCGTCGGCAAGATCCGGCTGGCCCACGCACCCCTGGTCAACCACTGGTGGCAGGTCACCCTGTACGTCAGTCCCCGGGGACTGACCACCTCCGCCATCCCCCACCGCGGCGGAGCCTTCGACGTCGAGTTCGACTTCGTCGACCACCGGCTGCGCATCCGCAGCAGCGACGGTGCGGCCCGTGAGATCCCCCTGGAGTCCAAGACGGTGGCCAGGTTCTACCGGCAGACGATGCACGCCCTCGACGAGCTTGGCATCGAGACACCCATCCGGGCCCGGCCGAACGAGGTGGAGCCGGCGATTCCCTTCGCGGAGGACGACCGGCACGCCTCCTACGATCCCGAGGCCGCCCAGCTGTTCTGGCGCCAGCTCGTGGACGCCAACCGTGTCATGGGGCATTTCCGCTCCCGTTTCGTCGGCAAGGTCAGTCCCGTGCACTTCTTCTGGGGCGCCATGGACCTGGCCTGCAGCCGCTTCTCAGGCCGCTCCGCCCCGCGCCACCCCGGCGGCGCGCCCCACTGCGGGGAGTGGGTGATGGTGGAGGGCTACTCGCAGGAACTGAGCAGCTGCGGCTTCTGGCCCGGCGGGGGCGACGAGGGAGCCTTCTACGCCTACGCCTACCCGGAGCCCGAGGGCTTCGCCGAGAGCCCCGTCACCCCGTCCGAGGCCTTCTACAGCAGGGAGAACGGGCAGTTCCTGCTGCCGTACGAGGCGGTCCGCACCGCGAGCGATCCCGACGGCGCGCTCATGGGGTTCCTGCAGTCCACCTACGAGGCGGCCGCGGAACGAGGGCACTGGGACCGGTCGGCGCTGGAGGACGACCCGCGGCGGTGGGACCACGTGGACCCCGTGCGGCGGTGGGAGTACCGGCGCGAGGAGGTGGGTTGACGGGGCTCGGGCGGGGCGGTGCGCTCGGTTCCCGGCGGCTCATCGGGCTTCCGTGCCTTGCGAGTCGGGGGGGCGAGCCGGGTGGAGGAGTTCGGCGCCGAGGCGGTCGACGTGGTCGCGGCGATGGGTGAAGGGCGCCCGGTCCGGCCTGCGTTCGACTTGAGGCGTGGACGCCCTTCAAGAGGTACTTTACGTAGGTACTGCTGCTGATATGACGTCTTGTTACCCGATCGGGTGATCATCGGATCGAGTGATTGTGGTGTCAGGAATGCTGTCGATCCATGACCCCATGGCGGGATGGTCGGCCATCGAAGGACGGGCGAAAGGATCCGTGAGCCGCTGACAAGGCATCGGTTCGACGCGGGGCAGGGCGTCCTGGACGGAGATCGCTCTCGGGCGCCGCCGCGTGTGAACCCGGTTCAAGTGAGCGCTGAGGGTGGCCGTTTCTCGCTCTCCTCGGAGGCGGGGTACGACGCTACCGTAATCGCATGGTAGCGGACGAATTCCCTGTAAGCGCACAGACCGTCCCTTCACAGACCGCCCCCACACCCGAGGAAGTCGGCAAGTCGTACGACCTGTTCGGCGACCTCTATGGCTTGATTCTCGGTGACTCGGCCATCCACGTCGGCATGTGGGTGCCTCCGGGGGCGCGCACTTCGACCTCGACTCTCCGTGATCTGGCCAACCTTGCGATGGACCGCCAGACCGACCACTACATCGGTGCTCTGGGCCTCGGCCCGGAGGATCACCTGCTCGACATCGGCTGCGGTACCGGCGGGCCCGCGGTCCGGCTCGGCCGTGCGAGCGGCGCACGGGCGAGCGGGATCACCGTGAGCGGTTCACAGATCGCCCTCTGCGCTCAGAGAGCCCGGGAGGCGGGTCTCGCGCAGCGGGTGTCCTTCGCCCTGGGCGACGCGATGGATCTGGGCGCGGAGCATGCCGACGGGGCGTACGACGCGGCCTGGGCCATCGACTCGTTCGCCCACATGTCCGACCAGCCGGCCGCGTTCCGCGGCGCCTGGCGCGTGCTGCGTCCCGGCGGACGGCTGCTGGTCACGGAGTTCACGCGGCGCGGCGAGCCGAGTGCCGAGCAGCTCGCGGTCTGGCGCGCGGTGTGGACGTCGCTGCCGCCCGAGACACCTGCCACTGTCCTGGAGTGGACGGAGCAGGCAGGTTTCGAGCTGGAGGGCCTGGAGAACCACAGCCGGAGCATGGGGGTCACCGGCGACATCATGGATCTGCTCTACCACGACCACCACGAGCGGATCCTGGCCCGCTACGGACCCGAGGCGACGGCGGAGATGGACGCCGTCATGCCCCAACTGCGCGAGTTCATCCGCGACCACGTCGGCTACCACGTCTTCCTGCTGCGCAAGCCGGAGTGAGCGACGCGCCGAGAGCAGGCGTGCGCCGGCACGGAACCGATCACCGGGCCCCAGGGGCCATCGAGGCGACGGCGGGATGCGCACCCGGAAGCCGGGATCGGCGCCGTCGGGCGCAGGTAACGGGCGGATGGCTGGGACGATGGAGATCTTGTTCTCGTCATCCGGGGGTGTACCTGTGAAGGTCGGAGAGGCACGTTCCGCTGCGGTCCGTTGGGTCGTGCAAGAGGCGCGGCCGGCGATGGCGTACCGGGGCGCGTACTTCAGCGGCTCAACCGTCGGGCTGTCGGAGGAGGACGAGCTGCCGCCCTCCTCCGATGTCGACGTGGTCGTCGTCACGGCCTCGGATGCCCCGCCGGTCAAACCGGGGAAGTTCCGCTACGAGGGCGTCCTGCTGGAGGTCACCTACCAGCCCTGGGCCGAGGTGGACTCCGTGGAGAACGTCCTCGCCTCCTATCACCTGGCCGGACCGTTCCGCACCGACACGGTCATCGACGACCCGACCGGCGGTCTCGGTGAGCTGCGGACATACATCGCACCGCGGTTCGCCCTTCGGCCCTGGGCTCGCCGCCGATGCCTGGATGCCCGCCAGCGGATCGAGACCCGCTTGGCGGCGCTCGATACGTCGGCACCGTTTCACGAACAGGTGACGGGGTGGCTGTTTCCCACTGGTGTGACATGCCACGTGCTGCTCGTCGCGGCCTTGCGCAATCCCACGATCCGGTTGCGCTATCCGGCCGCGCGCAAGGTCCTGACCGACTACGGCCATCTCGACCTCTACCCCGAGCTCCTCGACCTCCTGGGCTGTGGGCACCTGCCCGCACGACGCGTGCAGCATCATCTGCGCGAACTGGCCGCGACGTTCGACGCCACCACCCAGGTGGCGAGGACACCGTTCTTCTTCAGCAGCGACATCACCGCCGCCGCACGTCCCATTGCCGTGGCCGGAAGCCAGGCCCTGATCGATGCCGGCGACCACCGGGAGGCGGTCTTCTGGATCATCGCGACCTTCGCTCGCTGCCACACCATCCTGGCCACCGACGCTCCCCGGCTGCATGAGTCCCTCGCTCCGGCCTTTCATGCGGCACTCGCCGACCTCGGCATCAGCGGTACCCGCGACCTGCTCGACCGGGCCGAAGCGGTCGCCCGGTTCCTGCCCCGGCTGTGGCTCGTCACCGAGGAGATCCTGGCCGGCAACCCGGAGATCACCGAAGAGCGGCAAGAGCCGTGAGCGGGCTGACCGAGGTCGCTTGCCGGACTGACGCGTTGTCGGGGGTTGTTCGGTTGCTGGCTCGGCCAGGAAGTAGTCGGGACCATGATCCGTGAGGAAGGCGGCCGGCCGGCGCACATACCCCCTCCACCGGGCACGGTGGGTGTCCGCTGGAGGTGGATGTGCGCCGGAGGCGTGAACAGGGTTTTGGCGCGGGCTAGTTGATGGTGAGGAGCATGCCGGCGCCGTTCGGATAGCCGATGTAGGCCGTGGCGGGGCCGCTCGTGTCGACGCCCGTCCACGACGCGTCGACCGTCAGGGGGATTCCCGGGGCCTTCGGCGGGTGGGTCGGCGAGATGGTGAGGGTCCCGGAGGGGGTGGAGCCGGTGCCCACGAGGTTCGACTGGAACGTGAACGGCGTGGACGTGGTTCCGGTGGCGTCACCGAGGTCGACGACGATGGCGACGTAGTCACCCGGTGGCAGCTGGGGCAGGCTGACTCGGGCCTGGTGGGCGTTGTCGCTGATGTCGCCGATGAGTTCGAGCGGCTGTCCGTTGCCGGGGTCCCGGGCCATGAGCATGGTGAGCCTGGCGTCGGGGTTGTCGGTCGTGGTGAAGAACTCGCCGGCCTTGGTGCCCTCGGGAGCGGTGATGCGGATGTCACGTTCCGCGGTGCCGGAGGCGGAGAGTTCCGCGGTGAGTTTCGGACCCGCGACGGGGCCGTAGCCCGTGATCGTGAGGTCGAGGTTGCCCGGGGTCACCTGGAACGACGTGCTGCCCTCGGCACCGTTGCCCGTCACGCGGTCAGGGGCGAGCAGCGTCAGCGGGGTGATCGCAAGGGCGCTGCGCACCGTGGTGTGGCCGCTGCCCTGCCAGGTGAGTGACCCGGTGACGAGTTTGCCGGAGGCCGCGGTGGTCTGCTCGAAGGTGATGCGGACCTTCGCCGTCTGGCCGGCGTGCGTGAAGTGCAGGGTGGCCGGTTCGACCGTCGCCCGGATGCCGGGCAGGTCGACGGAGGCGCTGTAGGTGCCGGGCTGCTCGGCGGTGAGGGTACGTGTCACCGTCTGCGTGCCCAGGAGGCGGCCGATCGCGATGGAGGGATAGTTGAGATCGCTGGGATCGACGGCTTTGACACCGGAACCGGTGTCTATGCCCTGCCCCTCCTCGTAGGCCAGCCAGTCCGTGCGGGAGGAGTCGTATACGAGACCCGGCTGGAGCATCCGGGCCGGGTCGACCTCGCCGGAGCCCTGCGCGAACACGTCGGTGTTGGCGGTGCCGGCGGCGGTCTTGGTGTCCACCGCCGTCGTCATCATGGCCGACTTGACGGCCATCGGCGACCACGTGGGGTGCAGTCCGAGATAGAGCGCGGCCAGACCGGAGATGTGCGGGGCGGCCATCGACGTGCCGGACAGGAAGTCGAACGGGTAGCCGGGGTGGTTCGCCGTGGGCGGCGCGATCGCGGCGAGTATGCCGACGCCGGGCGCCGCGATGTCCGGCTTGATGAGGTCGCCCTGATTCTGCGTCGAGGGACCCCGGGAGGAGAAGCCGGCGATCTGCGGGTAGGGCTCACCTGACGAGCCGCCCGGCACCAGGGTGGCCGTGGCGCCCTCGGTGGCCGCGTAGGTGCGCACGGTGGTCGCGTCGGGGGTGTTGAGGTGCACGGTCGGCACGGCGTGCGTGTCGGCGTCGGTGTCGAGGTCGGAGGTGTTCACGAGGACCATGCCGGCGCCACCGGCGCGGGCCACCTCCTGCGACTTGCTCACCCGGGCGTTGACCCCGCGGTCGCACACCACGATGGTGCCCGCCGTCTTGGCCGGGTCGAGGGTGCCGTCCATGCAGAGTTGCGCGTCGCTGATGTCCGCGTCCGCCGTCCTGAGGTTCTCCGCGAGGACCAGGGGCTTGGGGCCGACCTGCGCCGCCACGCTGGTGCTGACGCCGACGAAGCCGCGCCCGTCGCCGAGCTTCACGGTGGCTTCCAGGGGCTTGATGGTGCTGGCCGCCACCGTGGTGGTCCAGGGAGCGGTGTTGTCCAGACTGCCGGCGTCAGGGCCCGCGTTGCCGGCCGCCGCGGACACGAAGATCCCGGCTGCGGCCGCGGCCTGGAAGGCCTGCTGGACGGGTGAGTCGAGCGCGGTCTCGCTGGTGAAGCCGACCGAGTAGTTGATGACGTCGACGCCGTCGGCGACGGCCTGGTCGATGGCGGCGACGATGTCGGAGTCGTACCCGCCCGCATTGCCGCTGGTGTCGGTCCACAGGGCCTTGTAGACGGCGATCTTCGCCGCGGGCGCCACACCGCTGACCTTGCCGAAGTTGGTGCCGTTGACGGTGGCATCCACGTCGGCGTCGCCCGCGGCCGTGGAGGCGGTGTGCGTGCCGTGGCCCTCACCGTCGCGCGCGGAGAGGTAGTCCGCCCGCTTCTCCGGCGGGAAGACCGACAGCCAGGTGTCACCGTAGTACCGGGCACCGATGATCTTCGTGTTGCAGAGATCGGCCGTGAACCGCTCGCCGGCCTGGCAGGTTCCGGTGAACGTGCCGCCGTCGGCCTTGCGCATCACGATGGACGAACCCCGGCGGTAGGGCCGGTAGGGGTCCTTCGCGGTGGGCGGCTGGGTGCCCAGCTTGGGCGCGGCGAACGAGGCGCTCTCGGGCCAGATACCGGTGTCGAGGTCGGCGATCACCACGCCGCGCCCGGCTTTCGCGGTGCCGCCGAGGGCCGACCACAGGCCGTGTGCGCCGGAGAGGCCGAGGAAGTCGGTGGAGCGGGTGTCGTCGGCGACCTTGTTGAACCGGTCGGGGACGACGGAGAGGACGTCCTTGCGGGCCGACAGGCGCACCACCTGCGCCGCGGTCAGCGTGGCCGTGAAGCCGTCGGACGCCACGGAGTACCGCTTGGCGATCTTCGCTCCCACCGATGCGGCGGCCTGGTTCTGGCGTCCGGCGAGGTAGTCGCGGTAGCGGTGCGCGTCGGTGCTGGTGGTGTCCAGCTTCGCGCCGGGCGCGGGGGCGGTGGCGGGTATGCGGTCGGTGCCGCCTCTGTAGGTCGCCACTGGGGCGTCGGCCAGGTTGACGACGTAGCGACCGGTGGCGAGGTGGCCGGAGACCGGTACCGGGGTGCCCGGCCGGCCGGCGGCCTGGGCCGGCACGCCCGCCGCCAGGGTGAGCAGGACGGCTGCCGCCGCCACGACTGCCCGTCTGACGCCCTGTGCGGTGCTGCGGGCTCTTGCGGTGGGTCTGCTGTGTGACGTCGAGGTCACGCAGTCCTCCTCGGGGGTGGGCGCGGCCCGGCCCGCGCTTCGGCCGCTCGGTGACGCCCGCACACCCCGAGGGCGATCCAGTCACCGAGGGATGGGCAGGCGGCAGCGGACGCCGAGGGGCCGGGAAGGAAACGACAAGAAACGACAGGAAACAACCGGGAATGACGGGGAGACGGGAAACAGCGGGGGAGGGAAGGGGCTGCTGGCGGGTGCCACGGCCTCCTCGTCGCGGCGTGCAAAGTGAACATCCCTCCACCAAAAGCTGTCCAGATACGGTGATGGCGTTCTTGGTCAACTGGCGCAGATCGCCACCGCACGTCAGGCCCTCGCCTGGCGCGTGGACGGTGCCGGCTGCGTGCGACGGAAGGCTGCACCACATGGGCATGGGCGATGCGGAGGGCACGGCGTGCTGAGAGCCCTCGGGATATCCCCGTCGGACGAGCGGATCTACCGCTTGTTCCTCGACGGCACCGACCTGACGGCGAGCCAGGTCGCGGAGCTGAGCGACCTGACACCCGGCCGGGTGCACGGTTGCCTGGCCCGCTTGAGTGACCTCGGGCTGCTGCGCATCACCCGCCCCGATACCTATCAGGCCGTGAACCCGCAGACGGCACTGCTGCCACTGCTGAGCAGACGGCGCCTGGAGGCGGAGGCGACCTTCACCGCCGCCCGCGCACAGGTCGACGAGATCGCCGACAGCTACCGGGCGGGCCAGCTGCGCGCCGACCCGCGCAACCTGGTGGAGGTGCTCTCGGGCCGTGACGGGGTGACGGCCCGCGTGGAGGAGCTGACCCGGTCGGCGAGCAGCCACATATGGGTGCTGGACAGGCCGCCCTACCTCGGCCGGTCGGACGGAGCCCTCCACACCAACGACGACGAACGCGCCGTCACCCGCACCTGGCTGGCCCGTGGGATCGAGATCCGCTCCATCTACTGTCCCGCGTCCATGGAGCGGCCCGGGCGCTTCGAGACCCTGCTGGAACTGGCCGCCGAGGGCGAGCACTCCCGGATCCTGCCCACCCTGCCGTTCAAGCTGCACATCATCGACAAGCGCATCGCCCTGGTCTCGCTCATCGGCGGTGTCCACGACAGCCTGGCCGTGGTCCACCCCTCGGGCCTCCTGGACGCCCTGATGGAGCTGTACGAGGCCTACTGGGCACGGGCCGAGCCCCTTGGCCCCCCGTCCCCGGGCACGCCGGGCGGTGAAGGCTTCAGCCGCGAGGAGGTCGTACTGCTCGCGATGCTGAAAGCCGGCCTGAAGGACCAGGCCATCGCCCACCAACTGGGCACGAGCACCCGCACGGCCACCCGCCGCATCGCCGCCGTCCTGGCCCGGCTGGGCGCCCAGACCCGCTTCCAGGCCGGCTACGAGGCCTCGGCCCGAGGCCTGGTCTGACCGGCACGTGAGCGAGCCTCGGGCGGCCGGGCCGCCATGAACCCGGGCAAGTCCTGCTGAACGGCCCTGCACCTCGGACAGTCCTTTCAGGATTTTTAGGCGACTTTGGTACATTTCTCGCCGGAACGTTCAAGGTGGCTGATCTGATGGAGGGGCCGAGGTCCCGGATGGCACGCCGGCCATATGCCCTCGCACACAGGAAGGCCTCGAGATGACGCGAGAGCCGCTCAAGGTCGATATCGTGTCTCCCGAACTGTGGCGCGCGACATTCGACAATCCGCCGCTCAACTGCTCGATCCCGAAATGACACGGTCCCTGTGGGCCCTGGTCGACCGTGCCGAGCGCGACGAGCGTCTCCAGGTGATTGTTTTCGACAGCGCCGACCCTGACTACTTCATCGCGCACTTCGATGTGGCACGCGCCGCCGAACTCCCCACCGAACCCGGGCCGACCGGACTTCCCGTGATCGCTGACATCGCCGTCCGCATGACCAAGGCCCCCTTCATCACCATCGCCTCGATCCGCGGTCGGGCGCGGCGTCGGAAGCGAGTTCGCGCTCTGGTGCGACATGCGGTTCGCCAGCCGTGAGAAGGCGGTGCTCGCACAGCTCGAAGTCGGGGCCGGAGTGGTCCCGGGCGGCGGCTGCCTGGAAGTGCTGCCGCAGGTGACGGGGCGCTCACGGGCGCTGGAGATCGTGCTCGGTGGCCAGGACTTCGACGCGGACACCGCGGAACGGTACGGCTGGATCAACCGGAGCATCCCCGACGACCAGCTCGACGCGTTCGTCGACGACCTGGCCGGCCGGATCGCCTCCTTCAACCGCTCCGCCGTCGCCGCGGCCAAACGCCTCATCAACCAGCGCTCCGGGATCCTGGGCGGTGCGGACATGGTCGAGTCGGCCGAGGCCTTCCAGGGCCTGCTCGGATCGCCCGAGGGGCAGCGCAGGATCACCGAGTTGATGGACAGAGGGTTCCAGACCCGCGGGGATCTGGAATGGGACCTGGCTCGACACCTGGGGCCCACCGGTTCGTGAGCCGGCCCCCACCCGGAGTGCTCCGATCAGACGGGAAGAGATCCGAGAAAGACGAGACTCCCTCTCTTGCGAACACCCACGAACTGGTCGGGATCCCTGCCGGACTCATCAACAGCAGCCACCTCATCGGCACCCCGCCCCCGCACAGGGCGGCATGAGGGTGGGCGAGGACCTGGCCACACGCGCGGCGCCACATCATCAAGGGCTCCGGGCGCTCAGAGTGCTCCAATCATTCCGGGAGCGGCGTTCACACCGAGAGCGGATATCCGTCGAGCATTCAGGAACCCCCAGACGGTGTTGTAGGCCGTCGCAGTTCGTCGTCCCAACACCAAACGGGACATCACACTCGGCGGGAAATCGGCCAGTTCCGAGGTGCGAGTATCACGCTATCCCCAAGTGCTAGCACCCGCCGGACAGGTAGGCTCCATAAGACTTCTGCTAACGACCGTTCGTTTCGCCCCCACACCCCGAACGAGTAGGAGCCCTCCATGTCCCGCAAGAAGCTGTCCAAGAGACTTGCTGCCCTGGCGGTCGGCCTCGGCCTCGTCTCCGCGGGGTTCTCGACCGCCGGTCCCGCCGTCGCGCAGCCGGGTGCGCCGGCCGCCGGTACCGCACCCTCGTATGCGCAGTACGCCGGCTCGGCGGAGGATGCCGCGGGCACCAGGGCGTTCTTCGAGGCCGTGGTCAAGTCGGTGGCCGAGAAGCGGGCCGAGAACCCGAGCCTGAAGGCCGTCACCGTCACCTACAACGCGTCCGGGGCGCCGACGTTCCGGTCGCAGATTTCCAGCGCGGTGCAGATCTGGAACGGCTCGGTGTCCAACGTGCGGCTCGCCGCGGGTGGCAGTGGCTCGGACTTCTCCTACCGGGAGGGCAACGACCCGCGTGGCTCCTACGCGTCCACGGACGGTCACGGCAGGGGCTTCATCTTCATCGACTACGCCCAGAGCCAGCAGTACGACCAGGTCCGGATCGTGGCGCACGAGACCGGTCACGTGCTCGGGCTGCCGGACCACTACGAGGGTCCGTGCAGCGAGCTGATGTCCGGTCATGGGCCCGGCACGTCGTGCACCAACCGGTATCCGAACGCCGCCGAGCGGGCCCGCGTCGACCAGCTGTGGGCCAACGGGTTGGCGAAGGCGCTGCACAAGGGGAACAAGGTCCACTGACCAGCCACCGGGCCGGTTCGCGGGGGAGTCGCACCAGGGCGTCCCGCGTGCCGGCCGGCGGAGCCTCGCAGGTCCGACATCACGCCGGCACCACCACCGACGCCTACGGCCCTGTGGCCGACGACGTGCAGGTAACCACCTGCACCGCCCCTGCCCCTACCCCTGCTGACCCGGGAACCGCCCCGGGCCCTCGACCGCCTACCGCGTTCGAACGCCGGAGACGACCGCTGGTCCCACCGCCGCCGTGTGCAGGACCCCGGCACGCTGGACTCGCTGCCCGAAACGCGTGCCGGGGCTGGGGACGCGGCGAGGAACCGGCGCCGTCCCATGACACGACAGGCCGAGTCGGCATGGTGACGAGCGCGTCCCTCGACGCCCCTACCCGTGCTCAGCCGACCCGGTGCACCTTCTGGGTCTTCAGCTCGTAGAGCGACCCGACGATGTCGAGCTTGCCCGTTCGCAGCCGCTCCGCCAGCTCGGGCTCGGACACCAGTTGCCTTCTGACCAGCCGCACATTGGCGGAGATGGCCGCGTCGATGCGGGCCTGACCGTGCAGCCGGTGGTCGATGGCGGGACGGATCCTCCGAGCCACGTACGAGATGTGCGCGGGCAGCGGCTCTCCGGTCTCGTCGGCCTCCACGGCCGCGGTGACCGCGCCGCACGAGGCATGGCCGAGGACCACGACCAGCGGAATGTCGAGCTCGAGCACGCCGTAGGCGACGCTGCCGAGGACCGCCTCATCCAGTACCTCGCCGGCACTGCGGACGGTCATGAGATCCCCGAGCCCCTGGTCGTAGACCAGCTCCGGGGGCACCCGGGAGTCTATGCAGCCCAGTATCAGCGCGAAGGGATGCTGGCTGGAGAGCAGGGAGGTGCGCACCTGCTGGTCCTCGTCCGGGTGCGTCTCGTGCAGGGTCAGCCAGCGCTCGTTGCCGGCGGCCAACGTGCGCAGCGCGGCCGCCGGGGTGGTCGGGCGTTCCGGCGTCCCGGGGACGGCCGTCCGGCTGCGGAGGGCGGCTGATGCGGAGGATGCCGTTGCCAGGGCCGCCATGGCCGCGGTGCCGCCGACGGCGGCGCGGAGTAGGGAACGGCGATGCGTGGTGAGGGTCACGTTGTCGCTCCTAGTGAGATGCGCCCGTGCCGAAAACACGGGCTGTGACGCGTGACGCTAGGGCGAGGCACGACCGCCATACCGGCCATTTGCGCTGAGTTGACCACCACTTGAACGGTCTATGGAAAAGCAATTCCGCATCACGAAATCCAAGGAATGGCGCCTCGGACGGCGTACCCCCGGTGCGAGCGCACTCACGGTGCACGAGCCCGACCCCCGACTGCGGCCGTCTCGGCCATGGACGGGCCGTCTTGAACAAGGACGGGCCATCTCGATCAAGGACCGGCCGCCTCGGCCGCGGACCGCCTCTGCGACGACGACGGCCGCCGCACCGGAGGGAACCGGTACGGCGGCCGCGACGATCGACGTGCCTCTGGCCGTGCTCGCGCCAAGCGCTCAGGAGCTGTCGGCGACCACGTGGATGAGGTTGCCGGCCTGCGCGACGATGGCGAGGCGCCAGGCGTCGAAGGTGGTGTCGCTCACGTCGAACGGCCTCTCGAAGCGCTGCATGTCCGGTGTGTGGATGTGGCCGGCCGGGATCTTCAGGCCCATGCGGTCCCGGAGCAGGGTGTTGCGGTAGGCGCTCTCGTTGGAGAGGTAGTTGCCGCCGCCACCGCTGTAGGAGCACGAGCCGGCGTCCGGCGGCGTCGGGGTGGTCGTCGGCGGATAGTCGGTAGGCGGCGGGTTGTTGCGGGTCACCTGCTGGGTCGAGGAGCAGTCCGGGAACTCGGTGTAGTTGGTGTGCCAGACCACGCCGAACGCCACGGACTGGTCGGGCCACTCGTCGCCGGGCGGACGGGGAATCGAGGCACCGGTGTTCGCCTTGATCATCTGCGCGATCGGCAGCGTCGTGGTGGTCCACTGCGGCGGATCGGTCAGGCTGAACTCCTTCGGCCCGCCCCAGCGGTCGACGACCGCGGAGTCGCAGCCGTGGTTGTCGACGGCCAGCTGCGGGGCGCCGTTCACCGTCGGGCAGGGCTGGCTGTGGTCGTTGCCCGGCGAGACTCCGTGATAGCGGCCGTTCCACTGCTCGAGGTCGAACACCGAGTCACCGGCCTGGCTCACCGTGATCGACGCGTCGACACGCTGAGCACCCGGACGCATGAGCGGCCCGACGGTGTCCTCCAGGTAACCCGCCTGGAATTCCGTGTAGTTGACCGGGAGCGTGTACGCCTGGATGTAGGCGGTCTGGCCATCCTCGGTCTTGTACGTGGTGCCATCGAGCGCGAGTGCGGTGGCACCTGACGGGTTGCCATGGCGGATGTTGTTGCCGACCGTCCCCGCCGCGCTGCCGGTGGTGCCGCCGTCCAGCGTGTACGGGTCGAAGCCGCTCATGATGACGCGCTTGACGCCCTTGCCGCTGGGAAAGCGGATGTCGGACATTCCCCGCGAGGCCCGGTCGAACGCCGTGATGAGCGTGGAGCGTTGCGCGTCGGACAGCGAGAAGTCCGGTGTCCAGCGGCGCAGCGTGGCGGTCGACTGCAGGCGGGTCCAGTAGAGCGGCCGGTCGTCGCTGTAAGGAAGGTCGCCGGTGACCTGGCCGCGCCGTTGGGCCCGTTTCACGGCTGCCTGCCAGAGGTCCTGACCCTCCCGTTTCACCAATGCCGTCGCGGCCGCCAGGCTCGGCGTACGGCACAGGGCCTGCGTGAACGCCGGGCCGTAGTCCTGCAACCCGCCGCCCTCGATCATCTGCTGGGCGAACGACGCCGGGGCGGGAGTCGTGGGGTCGGCGTCGTCGGGCAGGACCCAGCTCAGCCTGCTCTCCTCGACCGACAGGGGTGCGGTGGAGCCGGCGCACGGAGGCCCGGCGCTCCGCGCCGAAGCCGGCCCGACCGCCCACAGGGGAGTCGTCGCCGACAGCACGGCAAGGACCACCGCGGCGGCCTTGAACTTGGAACGGAACACAGAACTTTCCACCTCACTCATGGGTGACGTGATCGCGCCAATCTTTTGTCCGTTCGCCATGCACGTCAAGGCAGCCGCTTCGACGGAGAACGTGCCCGGCCGGCGCGGCGACGTCGGGGAGGGAGTGGCTGGGGAGCAGGGTGGGCCATCTCCGCAGTTGTCCCGGACCAGCACGTTCGGGCTGCGCAGTTGGATGTGGACCCGGACGATCGGGTCGCGAAGGTCCCGCCCCGACGCCCTTCGGCTCCCCTCTGCGACCTCGGTACGACCCGCGACCCCGCGACCCGCGACAGGTGCCCTGCGATCTGCGACAGGCGTCCGCGACCCGCGACCCGGGAGCGCCATGCGCCGTGGTGTGGCTCAGCTCACGGCAAAAGCCCTCCCTCTCCTTAATCGGACGGACTAGTCTGTCTGATTAAGGAGGTCGTCATGGTGACACGGGTACGAAGGACCGCGTCGGTCGAGAAGATCCTCGATGCGGCACGTTCGCTGTTCTACGCCCATGGACTGCGAGGTGTGGGCATGGACCAGGTCATCGCCGAAGCCGGCGTGGCGAAGTCCACCATGTATGCGCATTTCCCGACCAAGGGCGATCTCGTGGCTGCCTACCTGACCGCCACCGACGACTCCTGGATGGACCAGCTCCAGACCGCGGCGGAGCAGGCGGGCCCGGATCCGGCCGAGCAACTGGTGGGGCTCTTCGACGCCCTCCTGAATGCCTTCGAGCGGCACGGCTTCTTCGGCTGCCCGTTCATCAGCGCCGCGGTCGAGACCTCCCTCGACTCCCAGGCTCGGGAGATCGCCATTGCGCACACCCGACGCCGCCAGGAGTGGCTGACAACACTGGCCGCCGCTACGGGCGCTCCGGAGCCGGAGCGCCTGGCGTGGCACATCGGCCTCCTCGTCGACGGTGCAATGGCCGCCGGCCGCCTGCTGCAGGACCGGGCGGTGGTGGAGGAGGCCAAGGGCGCCGCCCGCCGTCTCGTCGACGAGCACACCGCGGCCTGAACCTCCGGCGCTGGCCGCTCCCCACCACAGCCGGGTCCCCACCCACAGCCGGAACCCGTCCACACCCTCGGCGGGCGGTGTGCCGGTGCGCGCCCCCGCACATACCGGAGGTATCCCTTGACCACGCGAGCCCCTCGCACCCTCGTCGTCGTCGGCCACCCCGACCTGTCCCGCTCACGCATCAACGCGGCCATGACCGAGGCCATCCGGGACCTGGACAACGTCACCGTGCGGGACATCAGCCGCACCTACCCCGACCGGATCATCGACGTCGCGGCGGAACAGCAACTGGTGAGCGCGCACGACCTGATCGTCTGGCAGTTCCCGCTGCACTGGTACTCCCTGCCCGCGGTCCTCAAGCAGTGGCTGGACGAGGTCATGACGCGTGACTTCGCCTACGACACCGGTCCTCTCCTCACTGGCAAGACGCTGCTGACCGCCCTGTCCACGGGCGGTCTGGCCACGATGTACCGCCATGGCGGCTTCCACCGCTTGACCATCGAGGAACTGCTGCGGCCCGTCGAACAGACCGCTCACCGCATGGGCCTGGCATGGGCGGAACCCTTGGTCCTGCACGGCTCGCGAGGCGTCAGCGACGAAGAGCTGGCGCTGCATGCCAAGCGCTACCGGACTCTGCTGGAGAAGGGCCCCGCCGTTCCGGCAGCCGCATGACCTTCACTGGCGGAGCAGAGGGTCGGCCGACGTTGATGTGGATGCCCCGGGCCGCGGTGCCGGTGGCCGGTGGCCGCGCAGGTCGTGCTGGTCTTGTAGTGAGGGCTCCGTCGACTCCCAAGACCACGCGCCGGCCGGGGCTGAGCTCCCACCCTGTCTGGCGTGGGGCGCGCCCCTCCGACCGTACGCTGCTGCTCTCAGGCCTTGTCTCGCGCGGCGAGCCCGGTGATGACCGCGCTGGCCACCTCGGCCGACGACGCGGGGTTCTGGCCGGTCACGAGGTTGCCGTCGACGACCACGTACGAGGACCAGGCGTCCCCTGACTCGTAGCGGGCCCCGGCGAGCCTGAGGCGCTCGCCAAGCAGCCAGGGGGCGTTGGCCGCCAGGCCGGTCTGCGTCTCCTCCTCATCCGTGAAGGACGTCAGACGGCGCCCCTTGAACAGCCACTGCCCCTCAGCGTCACCAGCCGACAGGAACGCCGCCGGGCCGTGGCAGAGCCCTGCCACGATCTTCGAGGTGTCGGGGAGCATGGCCTGCAGCACGCGGGCGACGTCCTCGTTGACCGCCAGGTCCTGCATCGGCCCGTGCCCGCCCGGGATGAGTACGCCGTCGAACGCAGCCGGATCGATGTCCTCCAGCCGCTGCGGGTTCTTGAGGAGTTCCTGTTTCCCGTCCAGGTACGACCGCAGCTCGGCGGCCTTCTTCTCGTCTCCGCCGTTGGCCTGCGCGGTCAGGCTGAACTCGTCCACTACGGCAGGCCGGCCGCCCGGCGTGGCCAGGGTCAGGCTCACTCCGGCCTCGGTGAGCGCCTTGTGCGGCTCGACGAACTCTTCGCCCCAGAACCCGGTGGGACGCTGCGAGCCATCCTTCTGGCTCCACTTCGTCGCCCCGGTGAGGATCACGAGCAGTGATGGCATGACTACCTCCGGATAGACAGGTGCTCCAACGGTGACCTGTGGGGTCTCAGCACCATATGACTATGACCGTAACATGTTAGATAGTGACGCCATCGCCGTTCGATGGGCTAAAGTCATTGACTAACGAATGACGACAATGACGGACTAGGCTGCGGTGAGTGACGTGGGATGGCAGCCCGTGAAGGGAGGTGTGTGATCGTGCAGCAGCCCGAGGCGGACACATGCCAGGCTCCCGTGTGCGAGAGTTCCGACCTGCTCCTCGGCTTCGTGAACACCAGGGCCCTGGCCGGCACGGCGGACCTGCTGACCAGCCCAGAGGACCTGTCCGCGTGGCTGGACCGCACCGGCCTCGCCGGCGCCGGCAGCCCGGTGACCGGTGCCGACGTGCTGGCGGCGCGCGAACTACGTGACGCGTTCACGATGATCTTCCGAGCGCACTCGGGATGCGCGGACGGCGAGAGGGCCCTGCCCGCGGCCGAGGAGTACATCCAGCGCATCGCCGACCGCTACCCTCTCGTTCCGCGACTAAGCGCCGAGGGCTACCGACTGGTCCCGGCACACGGCGGAGTACTCGGTGGCTTCGCCGCGCTTTTCGCCGCCGCGGTCGACCTGGCCGCACGTGGCGGTTGGGCCCGCCTGAAGGTATGCAAGAACCCCTCGTGCTACACGGGGTTCTTCGACAAGACACGCAATTCTTCCGGCTTGTATTGCAGTGCGGCGTGCAGCACCCGTATGGCCGCGCGCGCTTACCGCAGCCGCAACAAGAAGACCGGAGAACTCGACGCTCCTGCGGTCTGAGCGAACGTATGCTTCTGGCGCGACCGTAGCCACCAGCGAGTCCGGGCCCACTCGGATACGCGCAAGAGTGGAGTGGCCGGCGGCCCTGAACCCTGAGAGTGCCTCCGCTGCGCAGGCGTCCGCTCAGGAGTTCTGTCCGCTTTGCGCGTGCCGACGTCTGGATGATGGGGTGGCGCGGTGATCGACCACGATGGGGCGGGGTCCGTCCGTCCGTTGACCAGGGCTTGGGTGGGCCGGCATCTGAAGGGTGGCGAACGGATTGTCAAATCGGAGGTGCTGCACGGCGGCGTCACCGCCGAGATGCGCAGGCTGACGATCCGCACGCTGGACGGAGATATCCGCGACCTGGTACTGCGGAGCTTCGTCGCACCGTTCTTCGTGGAGCACGCCGAGGACTGGCTGAACCGAGAGGCTTGCGCCCTGACCCTGCTTGCCGGTACCGGCGTGCCGGCTCCCGGACTGGTCGCGGTTGATCCGACCGCCGCGTATTGCGAGTATCCGTCGCTCCTGATGACACATCTGGCGGGCCGGACGGTCCTTGAGGAAGAGGGATTGGAGTCGCGTGTCCCTCTGCTGGCCCGTCAACTCGTGGCGATCCACGCGTTGCGACCCGCCGAGCGACCTCGGGAGTATGAGGCGTGGACGACCGCCGACACCGTCGTCGTTCCGAAGGGCGCCGACGCGGCGGTATGGGCGGCGGCGATCGCCGTGATCCGTAGGCCCGCGCCGCCGTATGAAGGGCGATTCCTGCACCGGGACTTCCACCCCGGCAACGTGCTGTTCGACGTGCTGCCCTCAAGGCCGGCAGGTGCCCGGATCACGGGCGTCGTCGACTGGGCGCAGCCTTCCTGGGGCCCGGCGGATCTCGATGTGGCGCACTGCTCCACCAATCTCGCGTTGCTGCACGGCCCGGCGTGGGGTCTGCGGTTCGCTGAGGCGTACGAGGAGGCCGGCGGGATGCTGGCCGCGACCGCGAGCGAGCGGCTGTACTGGCGGATCCGGGACGGGCTGGCGTTCTCGGAAGCAGTGCAGTGGGTGGCACGGCCGTGGCGGAAGGCGGGAAGGACGGAGCTGACCACGCGGGTTGTGGAGGAGCGGCTGGATGCCTATGTCACCGCCCTGATGGACGTGCTGGGCTGAGCCGAAGCAGCCCGTGGCGGCGGACGGGAGTGTCCAATTAACCTGGCGCTTTCGCGGGGTGGGTTGTCCAAGGGTTGGTCAGAAACGCAGAAAGTGCTCTTGACCTGCAACGGTGGGACTTGCTGAGGGTCCTGTTGGCTGCGGGGGATAGAGCACTTTCCAGGTGAGCGAGCGTATCGCGTCCTACCCGCGTGTCTGTGTCCAGGGTGACGGCCGCCAGGTGGTCTCGCAGGCTGGTGCGGTCCTGCTGGTGGAAACGGTCCGCAAGATCGGCCTTGACCAGGCGGTATCCGTTGCGCTGGAGCCCTGGCGCAAGCCATGAGCCGTCCATGATCCCGGGGAGGTCCTCCTGGACCTCGCGCTCATGGTCGCGATGGGCGGGGACTGTCTGGCCGATGTCGGCATGTTGCGGGCCGAGCCGGTCGTGTTCGGGACGGTCGCCTCCGACCCGACCGTCTCCTGTCTGATCGAGGCCCTCGCTTCCAGCGGCGGCAAGGCCCTACGGGCCCTTCGCGCCGCGCGGGCCGAAGTCCGCGAAGGAGTCTGGCGACTGTCTGGTGACAGGGCGCCCCACGGGGGCGGGGCGGTGACCGTGGACCTGGACGGGGTGCTGGTGATCGCGCACTCCGACAAGGAAGATGCGGCCCCGACCTGGAAGCGGACCTTTGTGCCATCACCCGCTGATGGGGTTCGTCGACCACGGTGCGGGTGGGACCGGGGAGCCCGTTGCTGCCCTGCTACGGCCGGGCAACGCGGGATCAAACACCGCCGGCGATCACATGACGGTCACCCGTCTGGCCTTGGCCCAACTACCGAAGGAGTACCGGCGGGGACGCCGGACCCTGATCCGCAGCGATTCCGCGGGCGGGACACATGACTTCGTCGCCTGGCTCACCCAGCGGGGACGGTGGCTGTCCTACTCGGTCGCCATGGTGATCACCGAGGCGATCCACCAGCACGTACTGAAGGTCCCCGCATCCGCTTGGACCCCGGCCGTCGAGGCGGACGGTGAGATGCGTGACGGGGCCTGGGTCGCCGAACTCACGGGCGACGTCCTTCACGGCTGGTCCAAGGGCATGCGGCTCATTGTCAGGAAAGAACGACCGTATCCTGGCGCCCAGTTGCGGCTGATCGACGCGGACGGCATGCGGCTGACGTGCTTCGCGACGAACACCACCGGCCGGCCGATCGCGGCACTCGAACTCCGCCACCGCCTGCGGGCCCGGGCGGAGGACCGGATCCGGGCCGCCCGCGCCACCGGACTGCGCAACCTCCCCCTGCACCACACCGCGCAGAACCGCATCTGGCTGGAGATCGTGCAGATCGCGCTGGACCTGCTGGCCTTGATGCCGATGCTCGCGTTGGCCGGCAAGGCCAGATGCTGGGAGCCCCGCCGCCTGCGACTCCGTCTGTTCACCGCAGCCGGGCAACTCGTGACCACCAGCCGCCGCCGGATTCTCCGCCTGGCCCGACACTGGCCCTACACCAGCCACATCACCGCAGCCCTCGAACGCCTCAGCCAGCTTCCGAACCCCGGCTGACCAGCCGCTTTCGTCCCAACGACAGCACCACCCACCCCGGAGCAGTGGAACCCGGCGACCACCCGACACGACAGTCGGGCTCTCGGCCTACCCCTCACCCAGCACGCGATACAAAACGGTCCACCGACTCCGTCGGCGGCCCGTCACGAAAGTTCGAGGCTAAGCAGAATCGCCTGTGGAATCGGATGCCCATGGTCCGTAACAGTGTTAGTGCGACGCCTTTCTCTTCCAGTTTCCGATGTGTCCACGGTCACCGTTTCTGGAAAACGGACGACAGGCTTCCACCATCTTAATTGCGACCTATGTCATATTGTTTTGGTCATCTCATAAGGCGCAGTCTTAGTTGATCAAGTTTGCGTGCAATGCTCACCGTATAGAACCCGCGTTCCATCGACGCGCTGCTTCACGACTGAGCGGTGCCCATTTCCTCGGCCGCGTCCAGGCGCTGACCCCGTGAACTCGATCACGAGGCTCCCAGGGAGCCATGGTGATCTCGCCCTTGCTGGGCCACCGCCTGGATGACCCACGCCAACGCCCGAAGGATGCTGATCATGGCTGCTTCGAGCTTCTGCCGACTCTGCGGGGAGGCCATGCCTGTTCCGGTCGGCAAGAAAGCTCCAGATCACAAGGCGCGTGGACACAAGGAGAAGTGCCCAGGCTCTCGGCAGGGCACTGTCCGTTTCTGAACGCGCGAGCAACGAAAAATCAATCGGGATCGGTGGGACGCCCGAGCATGATCTTCGTGCGTGTGGCCGAAGTGACACGGACAAACGTCTGGGCCGGTATAGCCTCAAGACGAGAGTCATTCGCCTCAGTGCGCCACGAACGGGAAGCCCCCATGCCATTCGACGCGATCTTCGATCAGCCGGACATCACCGCGGATCCCGACGATCTTACATTCGAGCTCACCACGTACCCCGCCACGGCCGTCCACACCGGATCCGCCTGGAACGTCAGCGTTCACGATCTCCCCGGTAAACACAGCCTGCAGGCCCAAGCAGGCACCTGGTTGGAAGCCGAAGACGAGATCCAAGAGCTCGTCGCCAAGTACCTGGAGGCCGACCGCACCAGCATCGTCGTTTCGGTGGAGCCGGCTGATCCCGAAGCTCGGGCTGCACTACGCGCGCTGACGAGTGCTCGGATCACTCGAGCCAAAGCAGAACAGGCAGAGCGAGATGCAGCACGCCACGCGTCCCGTCTCCTCTTGGGCCAGGGATGGACTACCGGAGATGTTGGAGCAGTGCTACGCCTGCCCGAGGCTCGCGTCGTACAACTTACAGTTCCTGCACCCGGGAAAGCGACCTAAAGGTGTCCTGTAACTCCTGGTCACAGTGAGATGATCTGGCTGTAGCGTGAGGAGCGAGACGGATCGGAATAGTCAGCCGGACAACGGCTCGAAGAACCACACGGCCC
Source organism: Streptomyces sp. TS71-3 (assembly GCF_018327685.1). Lineage (NCBI taxonomy): Bacteria > Bacillati > Actinomycetota > Actinomycetes > Kitasatosporales > Streptomycetaceae > Streptomyces > Streptomyces sp. TS71-3. Next base: position 3,768,548 of record NZ_BNEL01000003.1, read on the forward strand.
GGTCGTTCGCCATCGCGTTACGCGGCGTGGACGGTCATGACGGCCCCTTCCACTCCGTCGACACCAAGGGTCAGATGCTGCGGTTCAGCTGGAACGAGGCCGACGTGCTGAACTGGAGCACCAAGAAGCCGTACGACTTCTGAGCTTGTCGTTTAACCTCCGCCGAACCTTGCCGTTGTCTACGGTCTCCTCGATGGGCAGGATGGCGGCCATGACCGTGTCACCTGCAACACGTCAGCTTTGCGACGCCACATTTCCGGACAATGACGCTGCGAGCGCCCTGTCACTCCTTGTTTTCTACACAGGAGCGGAGTGTGAACGCGTGCATCAGGCTGCGGTCCGGTTGAGCGGAGGACGACTCGGCAAGCTTCGTATGTGGCTCGATGAAGCCAAGCGCAACCCGGAGACCGTCTTGTGGTTCGGCGAGTCGCCCTCCGACGTCTCTCCGGACGCCCACGCCTTCGGAGTGGAGTTCATCAACAGCTTCCTCGACAAGCACCTAGATACGCCCGCAGAGCCCATGAGCGAGTGACAGCCGGCTGCCTGGAAAGAACCACGCAGCGACATCGAACAATCGTCTCGAACTTGATCAACTTTTTCGCAGTTCAGTGAACAAAAAGGCGGCCTTCGTCTGATCATGTGCTCCGACCAAGGTGCACCGATCGAGACGAAGGCCGTGAAGTGAGTCCGCTGCCTGCCGACGGTCCCGGGGAAGCGTTCGCGCAAGCGTCACGCTTCCGAGAGGACTTATTCGACTGCCTGGCCGTGCGCGGGGACGAACTGTTCGAGCTCGCCGATGCGCTGCTGTGCGCGGACGGTCCGGTGAGGACGCCGGTGGACCTGACGCTGGTGGCCGAGCACCGGCGCGGGCACGGCGCGATGTACAACGCGCTGAACAACGGGACCATCGATGTGCCCCGGCTGCGGCAGGTGCTCGCCGGCCTGCCGATGCCGCAGGCCGCCGACGGGCGCCTGGTCCTGGCAGTCGACGTCAGCAACTGGCTGCGCCCCGACGCGCCGACCAGCGCGGAGCGTCTGTTCTGCCACGTCTACGGCCGCAGCGGACGGACCTCGGACCAGTTCATTCCCGGTTGGCCCTACTCCTTCGTCGCCGCGCTGGAGTCGGGCCGGACGTCCTGGTGCCAGCTCCTGGACGCTGTCCGTCTCGGGCCCGAGGACGACGTCGCCGAGGTCACTGCCGCCCAGGTCCGCCGGGTGATCACCGACCTGGTCGAGATGGGCCGCTGGCACGCGGGCGACCGCGACATCCTCATCGTGTTCGACGCCGGTTACGACGCCCCGCGCATGGCCCACCTCCTGGCCGGCCTCCCGGTCGAGGTCCTCGGGCGGATGCGCACGGACCGGGTCATGCGCCGCCCGGCGCCTTCCCGCGAGGAGTACTACCGGGTCCACCCCCGCGGCGGTCACCCGCCGAAGCATGGCGGAGAGTTCCGCTTCGCCAAACCGGAGAGCCCGACGCGGCAACGGTGCAGGTCACCGACCGGTACGGCACCGCCCGCGCGATGGCCTGGGACCGCATCCACCCGAGGCTGACCTGGATCGACCACACCGGTGAACTCCCCGTCATCGAGGGCACACTGATCCGCCTCCAGGTCGACCGCCTGCCCGGCGGAGGCGACCCGCTGCCCGTCTGGCTGTGGTCGTCGGCCACCGCTCTGAGCAGCGAGGATGTCGACGTCCGCTGGCAGGCGTTCCTGAGGCGCTTCGACCTGGAGCACACGTTCCGGCTGATGAAGCAGACCCTGGGCTGGACCCGGCCGAAGCTCCGTACCCCCGAGGCCGGCGAACGCTGGACCTGGATCGTCATCGCCGCGCACACCCAGCTCCGCCTCCTGCGCCAGGCCGCCACCGACCTGAGACGGCCATGGGAGAAACCGGCCGAGCCCGGCCGGCTTACCCCGGCCAGGGTCCGCCGGGGGTTCAGGAACCTCCGCCCGCACCTGCTCTGTCCGGCCCGTGCACCGAAACCCTCAACTCCCGGCCCTGGAAGGCCACTCGGCTCGAAGAACCGGCGACCCGCCGCCCACTACGACGTGGGCAAAACCGTGAAACGACCAGAAAGCATCATCGAACGAAACCGACTCAGAGGATAAATGCCAAGCTGAGCTTGGCTTTTAACGTTCATGTCCGTCGGGTCTGAGGATGGCGCTTAAAGGCGCTGCTCGTTGGTGGCTACCTACCCCACCTATCCGAGCATGTGGCTGATTCCGCCCTGGCCGTCCGTGCCGTTCCAGACCGTAGCCGCCAGCCAGATCGGGAACCAGGACACCCGCTCCGGCAGGAACGGGGCGGTAAGGAGCCAGGCGACGGGCGGGGCGGCGAACAGCAGACAGCAGCACCAGCCCTTCCTGGAAGTAGCAGCGGGCTGTGGTGTCGAGTTCGTGGGCACCCGGCAGAAGGTAAGCGGTGCCCATGGCCTGCGCATGAGTATCTGTACCTACAACGCCGCCTGTCGCGGGTTCTGCCCCGTTCGTCGGGGTTTGGTGCCGACCTTGTGGTGAGTGGGCCGCTGGTGTGGCTGGCCGGTGGCCGGGGTTCAGGAACCTCCGTCCGACGGCAGCATCCCCAGCAGGTGCACCGAAACCCTCCCAGCCGGAGCACTCTGCCCACGTCGTGGCGGATTGCCCTGTGCCGGTTCTTCGTCCCCGGCGGTCGGCCGGGGCCCGCCGGACCCGGGCAGGGGTGAGTCGTTCGGGCGGGGCCGGCTTCTCCCAGGGATGCCGGAGGTCCTGGACGAGCGGACGGGCGAGGCGGAGCTGGGTGTGGGCGGCGATGGCGAGCCAGGTCCAGCGGTCGGCGGCATCAGGGCTGCGGAGCTTGGGGGGCGGTCCACCCGAGGGTCTGTTTCATCATGCGGAAGGTGTGCTCGACGTCGAATCTTCGCAGGAACGCCTGCCAGCAACGGTTGATGTCCGCTGCGGTGGCGCCGGTCTTGGACCACCACAGCCACAACGGTTTCGGGTCGGCGCCGGACGGCAGGTGGGAGACCTCCAAGCGGGTCACCGTGCCTTCGATGATGGGCAACTCGGCATTGTGGTCGATCCAGGCGGCCCGGCGGGTCAACCGCGGGTGGAGCCGGTCCCAGGCCCGGACTGTGGCTGTGCCGTAGAGGCGGGTGTCGCAGACGGTCACCACGTGCTCCTCACCCCAGGTATCCGGCTGGCCGAAGACGAACTCTCCGCCGTGCTTGGGCGGTCGGCCACCTTTGGGGTCGTAGACACGTGGTGGTGTCGGCCGGCGCATCACGCGGTCCGACCGTGTCCGGCCCAGGATCTCAATGGGCAGGTCCGCCAGCAGGTGAGCGAGCCGCGGAGCGTCATAGCCAGCGTCGACCACAATCAGGACGTCCGGGTCGCCGTCCTTCCACTGAGCCGAATCGACCAGCCGCTCGACGACTTCGCGGATCTGCGCGGTGGTGACAGCGGCGACGTCGGCGCCGGGCTGAAGCCGGACAGCGTCCAGAATCGCGGTCCACGACGTCCGCCCCGTCTCCAGTGCGGCCACGACCGAGTAGGGCCACCCCGGAATCATCAAGTGCTTGTTGTCGCCGTACCCGTAGGTGTGGCAGAAGCACCGGTCAGGGGTGGTGTCCGCGTCCGGGCGGAGCCAGGGCGAGACGTCGACCGCGAGAACCAGGCGGCTGTCAGCCGCCTTCGGCAATGGCACGGAGACCAGCGCCCGCCGCAGTCGGCCCACGTCCATCCGCCCCCGGTTCAGACCCGCATAGAGAGAACCGTGCCCGCGGCGGTATTCCGGCACCAGAGCTAGGCTGACCAGCGTCTTCACAGGCCCGTCAGCGCATAGCATCGCGTCGGTGAGCTCGAACAGCGCATCCGCACGCGCGGTCAGCGACGCGTACAACTCCCTCCGGAAGTGTGATAGCAAGCCGAACGGCTCCCGCTGAACATCGTGATGCAGCAGACTCACTTCTAGCTGCCTTCGATAGATCCCGTATCTCTGTGACGGAGCACAGGATCAGACGAGGGCCGCCTATACATCCGCCGAATTGCGAAAACTCTGATCAAGTTCGAGCCGTGTTCGATGTCGGACCTTAAACGACAAGCTGAGAGGTCGTTTTCGCCTCTGATGTACAGGCATTTTGTGTTTTACGCGGTGCGAATCAGCGGTGCTGGGAGGGCTGGGTATGCGGGTGGGTTTCGATGGCTGCGTGGGGTGACTGCTGGGGCGGGATGTTGCTGGTGCCTGTCTCGTCGCAACGTGACTGGCGCGGGGGCGTGCCTGCGTGCTTCTGCAACCGTCTCCGCACGCCTGGGCGCCTCTGCTCGCCCGGTGGTACATCCGGGTCATGGCTGAGCGTCGCGCCTACCTCAGTGACCTGGCGGTGAGTGAGCCGGTGACGGCTCCGATGACGGCGTCGGTCGTGACCCGTACGTTGTACTTCCGTCAGGAGCGCGTCGGCCGGTACGGCTCATCGAGCCGCTTGAAGCACAGTCCCTCCAGTTCGGCTGTCCGTGCCCGCCCGGCGGATACCGGCCAGGGCACGGACACGCATGTCAGCGTCTGCTGCCCGTGGGTGTCAGGGGGTGTGTCAGTAGGTGATGGACAGCGCGTGGTGGAAGACGTTCCCGGGGTCCCACTCGCCCTTGATCCGCTGGAGCCGCGGATAGTTGTCCTTGTAGTAGAGGGTCTGCCAGGGGGTGCCGGAGGCGTTCCACTCCGGGTCCTTCAGGTCCGTGTCCGGGTAGTTGATGTACGAGCCGTCGCTGTCGCCGTCGATGACCGGGACGCCGCCGGTCGCCGCGTACGTCTCCTTGTAGAGCCCTCGCATCCAGTCGACGTGCCGGGCGTCGTCGGCGGGGTCGGCCCAGTAGGTGATGAAGTTGGCCTTGAGGACCGAGTCCCGCTGCGGCATGGCGGTGTCGGCGGGGGCGGGCACGTTGGCGCGGCCGCCGTAGGTGTAGAGGAGGACGGAGGCGTGGCCGTCGTAGCCGGGGTCGGACAGCCGCCGGTACAGGGCGGCGATCTGGTCCTCGGAGTAGGCCCGGCGCAGGTAGGCGCCCTTGGACTTGGAGCGGTCGTAGGCCCCGGTCTCGTACGGGTTCTTGAGGGTCTCCTTCAGCCAGGGTCCCGTCGCCCGGGTCCTGGTGTGCGCCACGTCCACGCCGACGGTCACCGCGCCGATGTAGTCGTCCACCAAGTCGGCCGCGTTCGCCAGGGTGCCGTCGACCTGGACGTTGAGGCCCACCGTCCCGAGGGCCGCGTTGTGCAGCAGTAGGACGCTGTTCAGGCTGGCGTACGGCCCGCCGTCGCCGTCGTTGTCCGTGTGCCACTGGCCGTGGTTGCGCACGATGCGGGTGAACGCCTCCTCGGTGAGGTCGCTCCACTTCCAGCTGACGGACGCCTTCAGCAGCGCGCCGGGCGGCCTGGGCAGCAGGCCGGCCGGGTCCCCGGTGGCGCCGGGGGTCCTGAACCAGTACTTGGTGACCACGCCGAAGTTGCCGCCGCCCCCGCCGGTGTGGGCCCACCACAGGTCGCGGTGCGGGTCGTCCACGTCGCTGGTGGCGATCACCGCCCGCGCCTTCCCCGCGCCGTCGACGACCACCACCTCCACCCCGTACAAGTGGTCGACGACCGCTCCGTACTGGCGGCACAGCGCCCCGTAGCCACCGCCCTGCACATGGCCGCCGACGCCCACGGTCGGGCAGGTGCCGCCGGGTATCGTCACGCCCCAGTCCAGGTACAGCGTCCGGTACACGTGGCCGAGTTGGGCGCCCGCCTCGACGGCGAACGCCTGCCGCTCCTCGTCGAAGTACACGGCGTCCATCTCGGACACGTCGAGCAGCATCCGTACCTGCCCGTCGTCGACCAGCCCGTCCAGGCAGTGGCCGCCGCTGCGGACGGCGATCCGCGCGCCGTCCCGCACCGCCTCCGCGACGGCGGCCGTGACCTGCTCGGTCGTGTGGACGATCCGCACGGAGTCCGGCTTCCCGACGAAGCGGCCGTTGTACCCGCGGGCCGTCAGGTCGCCGTACCGGACGTCGTCCGAGGTGACGGTGACCGCGGGCGGGGCGCCCACCGCCCGGCCCGTCTCCCCGGCGGTGTCCGGCGCGCCCGCGTACGCGGGTCCCACGGTGGTGAGCGCGGCGACCGTGCCGCCGGCTCCGGCGCCGAGGAACCCGCGGCGCGTCAGTGCTGACATCTGCATCTCCCGTTCTCAGCGATCTTGTTTCTCAGGGCTCGTGCTTCCGGGCGGTCGTGCTTCCCAGGGGTCGTGCCGGGTGTGCCCGGTCCGTCTTCCGGCCGGCCGGGCGGGCACGCCGCCGGCACCTCGCGGGGCGGCCGGAGCGAGAAGGTACTGCCCTCCGCCAGCACCATCCGCAGCAGGGCGTCCCACAGCCTGCACAGCCGCGGGTCCAGGTCGGCCCACTCCACCGCGAGGGAGAGCAGCCGCATCCCGGTGAGCGCCTCCACGAAGACGTGGGCGATGTCCACGGGCAGCAGGTCCGCCCGTATCTCCCGCTGCCGCTGGGCCAGCGCGAGGAACTCCGTGACCAGGGAGAGCCACCGCAGTTCCGCGCCGTGCGTTGCCCTCGCCGTCGGGCTCGCCCTCCACCCGGAGGCGGAACCCGGCCCGGGCGACGGGGTCGTGCGCCATGCGGCACGCGGCCTCGTAGGAGAACTCGACGAGGCCCCGCAGCCCGCTGCGCTCCCGCACCCGGACGGCCATCGCCAGGGCCGGCCAGATGTCGTCCTCCAGTTCCAGGACGGCGGCGGCCAGCTGCTCCTTCGAGTCGAAGTGGAAGTAGAGCGCCCCGCCGGTCACGCCGGCTTCCCGCTGATGTCGGCGACGCTCGTCCTGTGGTACCCGTGTGCGCCGAAGCCTTCCGCGGCCGCGAGGAGGATTCGGCTCCGTGTGCTCTCGCCTCTCGACAGCAGAACGCACTCCTTCCGTTACGCCGTCCGGCCGGCCCGCGGTCGGCGCGGAACGCCGACCGGCGGACGGTCAGCGCGGAGAGGCGTCCGCGCCCACGGCCGGCATCGGGGTGCCCGTCAGCTCCTCGCTCAGCCGGCGCAGGCGGGCGCGCGCGCCCTCGTCGTGCGCCTGCGCGTGGGCGCGCGCCACCTGCGAGCGGTTCACGTAGAGGCCGCTGTTCCTGGCGTACTCGGGGTCCGTGACCAGGCGCGCGGTGTTCCGCACGCCCTCCGCGACCGTGCTCTGCGGGGTGAAGAGATGCGTGACGATCTTGGTCGGCATGTACGAGGCGGGGTGCAGGGAGTTGACCGTCACCCCGGTGCCGTCGAGCACGTCCGCCAGGTCCATGGTGAGCATGATCTGGGCGAGCTTGGCCTGGCAGTAGGCCTGGCCCCCGCTCCAGCCGCTGCGCAGCATGACGTCGTCGAAGTCGATGGGGGCCTGGCCCGCCGAGGTCACGTTGACGATCCTGGCGGGCGCGGAGTCGACCAGCAGCGGGGCCAGCCGGCAGCTCAGGATGTACGTGGAGAGGTAGTCGACCTGGAAGGTCAGCTCCAGCCCGTCCCGGCTCTCCCGGCGGTCGAGTTCGACCCCCATGCCCGCGTTGTTGACCAGGACGTCGATCCGGGGCCGGGACAGCAGCCGGTCGGCGAGCGACTGGATCTCGGCGAGCGAGGAGAAGTCGGCCCGCTCGTAGCTCAGCCGCTCGTTGCCCGTGGCGGCCCGCAGCTCCGCGAGAAGCTCCTGGCCCTTTTCCTCGCTGCGCCCGTGCAGGACGAGTTCGGGTCCCAGCGGGGCCAGTTCATGGGCGAGCGCACGGCCGAGCCCGTCGGTCGCGCCGGTGATGACGATGGTCTGGTCCGCGATGGACGTCATGTCGTACCTCCGGTAACGGGCAGGACCCTGCCCGGTGGATGACGCGCCCCCACGCGGCCCGTACGGCCGCCAGGAGGTCGCGTGGTTCACGTGGTGCGAGTGGTACGTGTGGTGCGCCTCGGGCGCGTGATGCGAGTCGGGCGCGCGGTGCGAGTCGTACGTGTGGTGCGGGCCGTGCGGGTGCGAGGTGGTGGGCGCCCGGAACGCGATCCCCGGAAGGGGCGTCCCGGGCGGTGTCCCGGGCGGTGGGCGTCCCGGGCGGGGTGGCCGGGACGGGGACGTCCGGAGCCGGGGCCCGGAGGGGCGTCCGGAGCGCGGCGCGGGGTCAGGGGGCGAGGGCCGCTTCCCCGCCGTCGAGCCGCGCGGCCACCGCGACGGTGTCGGCGATGGCCGCCGCGTACCCCCGGTCCAGCGATACGCGGTCGAAGAGCAGCCGGTACCACATCGGACCGAACACCAGATCGATGAGGAACTCCTCGTCGGGGTGGCTGACCTCACCGCGATCCCGGGCACGCCGGATGATCTTCGCCACCTCCTCGCGGCGCGGGCCGGTCAGCCGCTTCCAGAG